>NZ_JBXSOU010000013.1:0-168269 GCF_057784395.1 Martinezella sp. CNPSo 3957 | reverse complement strand
AAGCTGGAGCGCAAGGTCGACGATTTCGAATTCGCCTCCTACCTGATGTATCCAAAAGTCTTCACCGACTATGCACTGGCTGCCGACACATACGGACCTGTCTCGGTATTGCCGACGCCGGCCTATTTCTACGGTCTCAAGGAAGGCGATGAGCTCTTTGCCGAGATCGAGAAGGGCAAGACGCTCGTCATCGTCAACCAGGCGATGACGGCGACCGACGAGAAGGGCATGGTGACGGTGTTCTTCGAACTCAACGGCCAGCCGCGCCGCATCAAGGTGCCGGATCGCGCCCATGGCGCCTCCGGCAGCGCGGTGCGCCGCAAGGCCGAGACTGGTAATGCCGCCCATGTCGGCGCGCCGATGCCGGGCGTCATCTCCACGGTCTTCGTCTCGCCCGGCCAGGCCATCAAGGCCGGCGACGTGCTTGTTTCCATCGAGGCTATGAAGATGGAGACCGCGCTGCACGCGGAAAAGGATGGTACGATCTCCGAGGTGCTGGTGCGCGCCGGCGACCAGATCGACGCCAAGGATCTGCTTATGACGTTTAAGTATTGACCAAGTAATCGAGCTAACGGCTCTCCAGGAACAAATTTGCGACGTCGACACTCGTTATGCGGGTACGAACCGCTGAAAGCTTAAAGTGAAAAATTGAGCTGATTGAGATTCGAGTTCCATATCGCTGTTACTTTCCCCGCGAGCCAAAACCCGCCACCTCGCCCGGCAAGAACTGCCGGGCATTTTTTTTACAGAAGATAACCTCCGCCTACGGCGGAGGTCTATGACTTTCGCGAATAGCCACGGCTGCCGTGCCTCAACGGAAAACCGTACAAGCTTAACTCTGCAATTGCCGGGAAAAGTCGCAGATATCACACATAAGGTCTGCTATCGATGACACGAAGGCAGACGGACCATCATTCCGGTACGCAGCGCTATAGGTGATCGGCGGGAGAATAGGCCGCGTCGCAATGACCACGAGTTTTCCTTCGTCGACCAGCGGCCGAAAGCATTGGCGCGGCAGATAAGAGATACCGACCCCAGCGACCGTCAGACCGAGTAGAGCCATCAAGTTGTCGCTAATGAGCGACTGATTGAATACTAGGCCCTGCGACCGCATCCACCTGTTATAAAATAGCCCGGTTCCAGATTGCCCTCCCTGCAGGACCGCAGGATACTCGGCCAATTGCTCAAGGGTCAGTGCATCGTCGGTCTTTACGAGGCCGGGACGCGCCATCCAGACGTTCGATACATCCGCGAGGCGTACATATGTAACGTCCTCGGAGGGAAAAACTTCGGGCACAACAATCAGATCCAAATCGTTATCTTTGAGCATGTCGTCAAGCGTTCGACTTGTTGCTACGATGGGCTCGAGACTTACGTTCGGGTGCGTTTCGCGAATGCGTGAGACCAAACGGGGAAACCAGGTGAGAGCGGAAAGCTCGGTGATACCAATTCTTAACCGACGCGCCGGGGTCTCTTCCGAGGATTTCAATTCAAGGACTCGGTCATGTAGTTTGAGCATTTCTAGGCCTAGCGCCAGAAGATGCTCACCTTTTTCCGTCAACCTGGCTCCCCGTTGATTCCGATCGAAAACCGCAAGGTCCGCGGTCATCTCCAGTTCTTGAATTCTCTTCGAAATGGCAGACTGGGTCGTGTTCAAGCGAGCCGCCGCCCGTTCGAACGTCCCGAGTTGCGAGATCCAGTAGACGGCTTCCATTTGTTTCAGGGTGATAAGGGTCACAGCATCATTCCAAATAGCGATTTCCTTGAATTCCTTTTAATCTGTTTTTCGCATGACAGAAAGGCCCTAGTATTTATTTGATCAAGACGACGTGACCTCCAACGAAAAGGTGCCCCTCTGTGTCAACAACTCTCGCTCACCGAGTAACCCAAATGAAGCCTTCGGCCAGCATCGCGGCGAAGAAGAAGGTAACGGAACTTCAGGCGGCAGGTCATCAGATCATCGATTTTACAGTTGGCGAACCCGATCTCGACACGCCGGCCCATATCGTAGACGCTGCAATCCAAGCGATGCGTCACGGTGAGACTCACTATACGGCGACCCCCGGCACACCGGCCCTTCGCGCTGCAATCGTTGGAAAACTGCGCCGCGAGAACGGCCTGCAATATGGTTCAGAAAACATTGTTGTCGGAAGCGGTGCTAAACAAATTATTCTATCTGCTTTCGAGGCAACGCTGAATGAAGGCGACGAGGTCATCGTGCCCGCGCCTTACTGGGTATCGTATCCCGACATGGTCAAGCTTTACGATGGCAAGCCTGTGATCGTCACTTGCCCGGAACAGGACGGTTTCAAGCTGACCGCCGAAGCGCTCGAAGCGGCTATAACACCCAAAACGCGTTGGCTGGTACTTAATTCCCCCAATAACCCGACTGGCGCCGTCTATAACAGTAATGAAATCAATGCGTTGGTGGACGTTTTGGCACGTTATCCGCGGGTAATGGTGCTGACCGACGATATCTATGAGCATATTATGTTCGATAACGCCGAGTTCGTTAACGTCGTCCAATGCGCGCCAAACCTGTTTGATCGGACGCTTGTAGTGAACGGATTGTCCAAAAGCTTTGCAATGACCGGATGGCGGGTCGGTTACGGTGCAGGACCGGTTGATCTGGTCAATGCGATCGTGAAACTGCTCGGGCAGAGCACCACCTGCGCCAGTTCCATCTCACAAGCGGCAGCTGTTGCAGCATTGGACGGCAAACAGACGTTCGTCACCAACTCCTGTGCCGAATATCTGAAGCGGCGCGATCGGATGCTGGAACTTATAGGCGAAATTCCCGGTATATCGGTCACAAAGCCACAGGGCGCTTTCTATCTTTATCCTTCGGTCGCCGGACTGATCGGACGCACGACGCCTGACGGGAAGACTTTGCAGACCGACCTTGACGTATCGATCTACCTTTTGGAGGAGGCAAAAGTCGCTGTGCTCGATGGCGCGGCTTACGGGTTGTCGCCCTATCTGCGGTTATCATTCGCGACGTCCCTATCGGCGATCGAAGCGGGATGTGCCCAGATTACGGAAGCCGTTTCGAAGCTTCGCTGATTTTTCATTCCTTAAAGAGATTATGGTGCATCTAATAATATCTCTTTACGGACTTTTAAAAACTATTAACGTTCCCAAGAACGCAGTCAGCTAAAGGCAATTACAATGGTTGAGATCAAGAAAAACCGCAGCCCTGCGCAGGCCGATCCTGCTCTTCTCGACGGTTTTCGTACTGCAGCGACTGCGGTCATCAGCGATAATCTGCAACGCCTTCCCGGTGTTGCCGGCTTGCAGCCCTATCATAGCCACGGCGGTGTCATGGTGGGCACGGCCTTTACCGTCAAAACGCGCCCCGGCGACAACCTCGCCATTCACGAAGCCTTGGAACATGTTCGTCCCGGCGATGTCATCGTTGTCGACGGCGGTGGTGACTTGAGCCGCGCCCTAATCGGCGAAATCATGGTCAACATCGCCATCTGGAAGAAGGCGGCTGGTCTGGTAATCGATGGCGCAATTCGAGATGTCGGCGCCATCGCTGGCCTCGGTCTGCCTTGCTTTGCCCGCAGCGTCATCCACAAAGGCCCCTACAAGGACGGCCCGGGTGAGATCAATGTCCCGGTATCCGTCGGTGGCATGGTTATCCAACCTGGCGACATAGTCGTTGGCGACGAGGACGGAGTGGTGGCGTTTCCGCAACAGATTGCCGCCGAGCTTCTCAAGGCTGTGAAGGCGCAGGAAGCACGTGAAGCCGAAATGATCAGATCAATCCACGAGGGCAAGTACAAGGGGGCCTACGGCAAGGCCGTCACTGCCGCGCAATAAACTATAAAACATAGCAGAGCTTCGCCAAGAAGCCACTCACCCAAACCAAACCAGAGGGAATGAACATGATTTCTTTGAAGACAATTTGCGGCGCTGCCGTTCTTTCCGTAATCGCCTTGACTGCGGCGAAAGCTGATCAGCTAGCCGACATCAAGGCTAAGGGTACACTCATCTGCGGCACGATGGGCACATTCGAGCCCTTCAGCTTCCAGGACCCGAAAACCCGCAAAACCGTCGGTTATGAAATCGACCTTTGCCAGAAGGTCGCCGACGCTATCGGCGTGAAGCTCGAACTGAAGCTTCTGGCCGTCGAAGCTCGCATTCCCGAATTGACTCAGGGTCGGGTTGACATTCTCTCCGCCGCCATGGGCTACTCCGACGAGCGAGCCAAGCAGATCGATTACAGTCTGACTTCCTTCGTTAGCCGCCAAATGTTCATGACGAAAGCAGGCAGCGGAATCACCACAATCGCCGACCTCAAGACCGACAAGATCAGCGCCCCCAAGGGCTCGAGTTCAGAGAAGTATGTGCGCGCCCTTCTGCCGGAAGCAACGCTCCTGACCTTCCAGGATCCGCCTAGCGCATTCCTCGCTCTCCAACAGTCTAAGGTGAAGGCGCTTATTCTGTCTGAACTGGCTCTCAAGAAGTTTCAGGCACAAGCCGGAGACGGCCTTGAGTTCATCAAGGAGCCGGCTGCCATCGAATATTGGGGACTGACCGTCCGCAAGGGTGAGCCGGCGCTGCTTGCCGTAGTCGACAAGGCACTTAAGGATCTAGAGACTTCCGGTGAAGCCCAGAAGATCTTCGATAAGTGGATCGGCAAGGACTCGCCCTTCAAGCTCGAACGCACCTTTACGCTGGACAAGCCGGTTGGAAATTCAGTTCTCGCCGAAGTCAAGTAATCGACAATCGCTGTATTGGCCCGGATATTCTAAATAATATCTGGGCTTAACCGGTTCAGATGAGGAGCGCTTGCATGGCCTACTCGTTCGATTTCTCGTCGGTTCTATCAGGCGATCACCTTCATTGGCTAATAGATGGCCTGATCCTGACGCTTGAACTGACGGTCTGTTGTTGGCTGCTGGCATTTGCTTGGGCGGTCGTGCTGCTGATATTGCGCAACTCCACCTTCAAGTCCGCAGAATGGTTCGTTACCGCATTCGTAGAAGTTCACCAGAACATTCCCCTGCTGGTGCAGGTCCTTTTCTGGTATTTCGCAATGCCGGAACTTTTCCCTGAGGCGATCCGGACCTGGATCAATGAGCGCAATAGCGAATTCATCCTGGCAATGTTTGCCGTGGCGTTCTGCATGTCTGCCTATATGTCGGAGGCGCTCCGCAGCGGGATGCGCGCAATACCTCACACGCAATACGAGGCAGGTCGCGTTCTCGGCTTCGGTTATCTGCGGACGATGCGCTATATCGTGTTGCCGCAGGCGATCAAGCACGCTATTCCGCCGTTGCTCAACTATTCGCTGCTTCTATTCAAGAATACCAGCATAGCGATGGCGATCGGCGTCCACGAACTCACGTACCAGAGCCGGCAGATCGAGAATGATACCTTTCGTACATTCGAAACATTTGCAGTGGTGACGGTTATCTATCTGGCCATTTCGTTCCTGATCATGATGGCTGGCGCAGCTTACGAGCGCCGTCAGTTCGTACCAACGCGGTGAGGAACAGCCATGATTGACGTAATTCGTGACAATTGGCTGCTTTTTTTGATCGGCCAGTACCCCAATGGCCCGCTGGGCGGGCTCGTAGCGACCCTGCTGATCGCAATAACAGGCCTGCTTCTCGCTCTCCCCTGCGCGATGTTGCTAGTACTCGGCCGGATCAGCCCATATCGAAGCGTCCGCCTAGCTGCGAGCGCCATAGTTCAGACGCTACGTGGCACCCCCTTCATCATGGTGATCTTCTGGAGCTATTTCGCGCTACCGTGGCTCATAGGTAGACCAATTAGCGGCTTCTGGACCTTAGTGGGCGCCTTGGTTATATACGAGGCCGCCTATCTGGCAGAGGTTATCCGTGCTGGGATTCTTGCCCTCCCTAGAGGGCAGACGGAGGCGGCGCGTTCTCTCGGTCTGGGTTACTGGCGGGCGATGATCTACATCATTCTCCCACAAGCAATCTATAACTCTCTGCCCAGCCTTCTCAGCCAGTTTGTTTCATTAATCAAGGAAACCTCACTCGGTTACGTGATCAGCGTGAACGAATTCACCTTCGCGGCCGCGCAAGTCAATACGGCGCTTCTGACGAAGCCCGTGGAGGTCTTTTCGATCCTCGCAGTCACATACTTCTTGCTCTGCTTCTCGTTGACCGAGACGGCACGTTTCATCGAACGCCGTATCTCACGGCGCCGCAAGGGGCAGGGAACTGCTCAGGAAAACCCCAGCCCCATCATCAACCCGCTCACGACGGAGCCGGCCCCATGATCGAATTCCAGAATGTCAACAAGTGGTATGGAAACTATCAGTGCCTGACGAATGTCTCGGCCACCGTGCCGAAGGGACAGGTTGTGGTGTTGTGCGGACCTTCCGGTTCGGGCAAGACCACGCTGATACGCACGATAAACCGACTGGAGGAAATCCAGAATGGCAAGATCATCGTCGACGGTCGTGACGTGCATGAGAAGAAACTCGATGTTAACGAGCTTCGAATGTCGATCGGTTTCGTCTTCCAGCAGTTCAATCTTTTTCCGCACATGTCGGTGATGGAAAATCTGACGCTTGCACCCCGGAAGATCCGTAAACTCTCGAAAGAAGAAGCCATCGAGAACGCGAAAAAGCTTCTTGACCGCGTCGGGCTCGCATCGAAGGCCGAAAGCTATCCAGCACAACTTTCAGGCGGCCAAAGCCAGCGTGTGGCGATCGCTCGTGCGCTTGCTATGGAGCCTCCGATCATCTTATTCGATGAACCGACAAGCGCTCTGGACCCGGAAATGGTCGGCGAGGTCCTGTCAGTCATGAAGAGCCTTGCCCATAGCGGCATGACGATGATGTGCGTGACGCACGAGATGGGTTTTGCGCGCGACGTTGCAGATCGTGTGTGGTTCCTCGATGGTGGCGTCATCCTGGAGGATAGCACACCTGAGGAATTCTTCGGGAACCCGCAGCATCCGAGGGCTAAGCAGTTCCTCTCCGATCTCAGGCACTAATTCAATGCGGCCTTCTTCTGATATTTCGGGCACGATGCCCGTTGCCATTGTGGGCGCCGGGGTCATCGGGCTTTCCCTTGCGGTGCAGTTGCAGCGCGAAGGTCAAAAGGTCACAGTCATCGATGCAGGTGAGCCTGGAGGGGGAGCATCCTACGGTAACGCTGGCTTTATTAGTCAGGGAAGCATTTTCCCCCCGGCCTCTCTTTCTCTTCTCAAAAAGTTGCCCTCAATGCTTTTGGACCCGGATAGCCCATTGGTGATCCGGCCATCCTATGTGACCCATTTCCTGCCGTGGGGTCTGCGGCTCCTCCTGGCCCTTCGTACGCCAAGGCTCCGTCGGATTATCGAGGCGCTGGCCGCAATGAATCGACAAGCCATACCGGCCTACCGCAACCTTCTTTCTGCCGCACAGGCGGAGGATCTCCTCGTTCAAAAAGGCAGTTTGTTAGTTTGCCGCTACGGCTCGACACTTTCGGGAAAGGCCGTTCTGATACCGACGTACCGTGAAAATGGTATAGCGGTTGAGGAAATTGACCGGGATACCTTACTCGGGCTAGAGCCTTCCTTGAGTTCGGATCTCGCCGGCGGCCTTTATTTTCCGACGAATGCACATTGCTTGGATCCTGGCGAATTGTGCCTTCGTTTTGCACGAAGTATAGTTTCCGGCGGCGGGCAGGTCTTCAGGGCAGAAGTGGGAAGAATCTGCCGCGAAGGCGATACTTGGCGCATAACGACGCCGTCCGGAGATCTGTTCGCAAGCCGCATCGTCGTCGCAGCAGGACACCGCTCAGGAAGCCTTCTGACAACTCTCGGTTTGAAAGTCCCCCTGGCATCGGAGCGAGGTTACCATTTGATGTTGCCAACGCCTGGCCTAACGTTGACGCGACCTGTCGTCATGGCGGAGCCGTTCTTTGCAGCGACACCGATGCAACATGGTATGAGGTTGGCCGGAACGGTGGAGTTTGCAAATGCTGACGCTCCGCCGGATTTCCGACGCTCCACAAACCTCTATAAGCTGGCGTTACCCTACCTACCCGGGCTCAGGAATGACGGAGAAGCAACATGGATGGGCATTCGCCCGTCTCTGCCCGACGCCTTGCCTGCAATAGGTCGATCATTCACGCATCCCGATCTTTACTACTCCTTTGGCCACCAGCACGTGGGCTTGACCCAAGCAGCCGCCTCCGCGCAGCTTCTAACAGATGTTATTCTGAACCGCCCGAGCTTTATGGACGCGGCACCATTCGGTCTGGAGCGGTTCGGATGAAGCTGCAGCGTTCGTTTAAGACTGTTGGAATCGTTGGCTACGGAGCCTTCGGGAAGTTGATAGCACACCATCTTTTCCTGTATTTCGAAGTCAATGTTTATGATCCGGCGATCGCCGCCGAAGAAATTCCAGGTACTAATCGGATCAATGTTGTGGATTTGCGTTCGGTGGCCTCGTGCGACATCGTCGTCTTGGCCGTTCCGGTTGCGCGCATGGAAAAAGTCATTCGGGACCTTCTTCCTTACCTCGCTCCTGATGCCATCGTCGTGGACGTAGGATCGGTAAAGATGTCGCCCGTTTCGGCCATGACGCGGCTACTACCTGACACGGTCGAGGTCATTGCGACACATCCACTGTTCGGACCTCAAAGTGCCAAGGCCGGAATAGAGGGGCGGAAAATCGTTGTTTGCCCCGTTCGTGGCCGGCATGCAAGACGTGCCGGGGCCTTCCTCAGAAAGGTCCTTAGACTCAATGTGATATTTGCGAACCCAGAGAAGCATGACCGCGAAATGGCTGTTGTGCAGGGTATCACGCATTTGGTCGCGAAAGTTCTGGTGGAGATGGAACCGTTACCCACGGCCATGACAACCGCAAGCTTCGATCTTCTCATGGCGGCTGTGGAGTTGGTCAGATACGATTCACCGAATGTATTCCTTGCTATTGAGCACGAAAACCCATTTGCGGCAGAAGTGCGACGGTCCTTCCTTGACGCACTGATAAAGTTTGCAGGGGGCACAATGCAAAAAAGATCAACCGGCTGTTCGCCGATTACCTCAGAAAGCGCATTGTGAATGTGGGCGTTGGATCCTTCTAATATCATCCGCATTCCTTAAATGGCGGCGCTGCGCTGTGACTTCAGATCGCGGGCTCTCCGGGGAGTAGTGCAATTGGAATTTTGTTCGCGGCAAAGCGAAACAATAATGGGAAACAACCGATCCACATTAGCGAAAAGACGCCACCAAAATTTCTTTACATGCACCATTCAGTTCCATAATATCTATTATCTTACTTTCAATCATAAGTTGTATTCTGTGATAAATACCATTCGCTGAGGGGCGCCTCGTGACCTGTCCCACCTGATAATTTACGGAGTAAAACATGCAATATTGGCTACACAAGCTAATCGATCTTGCTGCGCTTCGAGGCGACGAAGTTGTTCTCAAGGGTGCTCTGACCCATCTTGCCCACCAAGCGGGATTTTCCGGCTACGCCTATCTATTCATCCGACCTGGTCACACCATCGCCTCATCGAATTATCCTGCCGAATGGCGGTCGATCTATTTCAAGCGAAAATTCGAGGCCATCGATCCGATCGTAAACCGGGCAAAGTCGCTGAAGCAGGTGTTTCCGTGGAGCGGAGAGGCAGAAAGGCGGCACCTTTCCAAAGAAGAGCGGGTGTTCTTTGACCGCGCAGCGGATTTCGGGATCCGCTCTGGAATCACCATACCCATTAAAGCTGCCAATGGATCGATTTCCATGTTCACGCTGGCCTCCGATAAGTCCGCAATTGACCTCCAACGCGATATCGATCCTGTTGCGGCGGCCGCCGCCGTCGGCCAGCTTCACACCCGTATGTCGTTCCTTCCCCTAACACCGACTGACCAGCACCCGGCCTGGCTCGACCCGAAGGAGGCCGCTTATCTCAATTGGATCGCGGTCGGTAAAACGATGGACGAAGCCGCCGATCTGGAGGGCGTCAAATACAATTCCGTCAAAAGCAAGCTCGAAGAAGCCAGGAAGCGGTTTCAGATTCACACCATGCCGCACCTAGTTGCGCTAGCCATCCGGGCAGGGCTCATCTGATCGACGGCATCAATTGACGGATACGTTTGGGATATAACCCAGAATCCTAACCAGCGTATTGAGGGCGTTCATCTGCGCGTGCATCGCGATCATAGCTTCCACGTATTCGAGATGCTGCTCTCCACCAGCGGCCTTTGCGGTTTTATGGTCTACTGGTAATGCTTGGAACAGCTGATCAGCCTTCTCCACCAGTTGCCTATGGAGACGTATGGCGTTGACCGTCAAAATCTCGATCTCCGCTGTGCTCAGACCCCGTGTAAGCCCGATCACCGGGCGCAGTTCACTCGTATCCGATCCCGTCGCGTCACTCAAATTCATTACCGATCCTCCCAAGTTTAGTCCGCGGTCCGCCCCAAACCGCTAGTCCTCGATCCCGGCCGGGTTGAAAATTGCACCCGGCGTGTCCTGCGGCCTTTGGCTCCAGCGCATGGACACACATCGAATCAAACGCAGTGACATTTCTCACAGATCTCCTAACCTATCCACCCTGCTCTTTTTGTGAATTAGTGAACCTTAAACTGCTCCAAGTTCATTCGTACCACTCTGACGAGTTAGCTCGCGCTGCTTCGCCCGATCCGGATCGACCCGTTAGCGTCCCGGGTTTTCGCGCCGCGTTCTGCTGTAAGAGTGCAGAGCATGAAGGCGGTCTCGTAGGATTTTTCGAACGCCGGAATCGGCAGGAATTCGAAGCGCGAATGGAAATTATAAGCACCGGTGAAAAAATTCGGCGTAGGCAGACCGCGCGCAGATAGGGCCGCCCCGTCGGTTCCGCCACGCATCGGCGTGAGTTTTTTCTCGATCCCGAGCCTGTCCAACGCGCTGAACAAGAGTTCGGCTGAGCGGTCATCGCCCTTAAGGCAGTCCCCGATATTACGGTAGGTGTCGGCTACACTGTAATGTACCGATGCGGACGGATATTGCGACCCGATCCGTTCCGCGACATCGCCGATGCGTTGTTTTCGTTGTTCGAACATGGCGTTATCGAAGTCGCGGATCATGACCTTGAGCCGCGCCTCGGTGTCGTTCGCAACAAGATCCTTGAACCAGAAATACCCCTCTCGTTTCTCCGTGCATTCAGGTGTTTCGTTGCGGTCGAAATGGGAAATGAAGTCGAGCGCCATCAGCAGCGGATTGATAAGCACGCCCTTCGCGGACATTGGATGCGCGCTGACGCCGGTAAAGACGATCTCGCCGGATGCTGCATTGAAATTCTCCACGACGACCTCGCCGAGCTCGCAGCAATCGATGGTGTAGGCAAAGTCGCATGGGAAGCGGCTCAGATCGAGTTCCTTGGCGCCGCGCAACCCGATCTCCTCGTCCGGAACGAAGGCGACGAAGACATCGCCATGGGCGTCGGCTGAATCAAACCGTGCGACAAGCGTCATGATGACCGCGATAGCAGCCTTGTTGTCCGCGCCAAGGACGCTCGTGCCGTCACTGACAATAATGTCCTCCCCCTGCCAAGCGAGAATTTCCGGATGGTCTGCGACCCGCAGCCAGATATGGTGCTCGGGGTTGAGGCACAAATCCCGCCCCGCAAAGCGTTTGATCTGAGGCCGGATGACCGGCGATAGGCCGACATCGACCGTATCAAGATGGGCAATGAATCCGATGCGCGGCACCCCTCGCCTGTTGCCGCGCTTTACGCCGGTCACGATGGCATGCTCGTCGACGACGACGTCATCGACGCCGAGGTCGCGCAGTTCCTGCGCTAAGAGCTTCGCGAGCTCAAGCTGACCCGGAGAAGAGGGCAGATGTGTCGAAGCCGCATCGCTCTGGCTTTCGATGGTGACGTAGCGGAAGAACCGGGCAACAAGTTCATCGCGAGGGCTCATCGCTTTTTGTTCAATCCAATGCATTCCATTGCCTCACTTGCGACGGATAATGATACTCTGCGGGATGTGCCGAGAACAGGCGACGATCGCCACCCATCCCCCTCGCCTCCCAAATCATACAGCCTCTACGCATGGAGCCAGATCACGATCCAGCCGACGCATGAACGCGAAGAATGCCGACTCCGTTCTCCAGTTCGATTTGCGCGCCCAGTTCTGCTGACTGTTCCTTGAAGCGCTGGAGGATTCTTATTGCACTGCTCCCGGTCGCAAGGTGGGGAACCATCCGGCTTTCGAGCAATCGATCCTTCAACCCGTCCTCACCGCCGATTACGATAGGATAGAATCTGATGTCGCTCAGATCATTGTCTCGCCCGTAAGAACATAGGCCGACAACACTTTCCCACACTTCCGGCGCCTGCCATGTCGATTTTTCCGACCTGACATGAAAGATGAAATTTCCCAGGCTGTAAAAAATCGGGCGACGGCGATAGATCTCCACGGGCTGGAGCACCGGCGCGCCGTGGCTGACGAACATTGAGGCGCCTGCGTCGATGCACCTTTTAGCAACGGCGCTGACCCACTCTGGCACCTGATACCAGTCGGACGCCCAGTGGTGATGATGCAGATAAGCTATGACGAGGCACCCCTCGTCGGCAGCAGAAGCGATAGCCGCCAGGTTCCGTGCAATGTCGTTTTCATCGACTTTGACGCTCCTTCCGTAGCTGTCGGATCGTTTGAAGATTGCGCGCGCGATCCCGATCTCTTCTTGCGGATCGACAAGCGGCGGATCGTCCGGCTGGCTGTCATTGGTGAGGTCGATCGCAGTGTAGCCGACACTCTCCCGAATGGAGCGGAGCTGGCCGAACGCCGTCTCATCGACTTCGATGACCTGCGACAGACGCAGCCGGTTCACGCCCGGCCGCGGAGGCCGACCTATGTCAGCATTCGCTGCATACATGAAATCGGGACCCGGCCCGCCGTCCATCGCGACGATGGCGATACGCCGTCCGGCAATTGTCCGGATGCCGGCCCGCGAAGCCTCAAATTGATCTCGGCCGAGACCGGCGTGGAGAAAGCTTCGCTTCTCAACCTCGTTCAGGGTCGATAGCACGCCGGGCGGGCCAAGATCGAAGGCATGGTTGTTCGACAGCGAAAGTGCCCCAAATCCGCTGGCTCGAAGCGCATCCAGAACCACGGGTTCGCTGCAACCAAAGAACGACCCCTTGAGCGGCCATCCACCATGACTTCCAAGGATGGTGCCCTCAAAGTTGGTAAATGAAAGATCCGCTCCCCGAAGTAGGGCTTGCACTTCGTGAAAGGCGGGCGCGCGAATGGCGCGGATGTCGTATTTTATGAGCGATTGGCCCGTGACGGCCAACGTGAACCTGTCATTCATTCGTCACCTTTTATGGCTGCGAAGCGCCATCAACGTTTGGAAAGCGGGAGTTCAAAACCTGGCCGCAACAGCTCGGCGGGCTCAACAGGTGAACCGGCTCGGCCGTGCATCGACGAGGGCGCGGGTGTAAAGATTTTGGGATTGCGAGAAGATGAAATCGGAAGGCCCGAAGTCCTCGACCCGGCCGTCCCTGAAGATATAGACGGAGCTGCAGAGCTGTTGCACGACCGCGAGATCGTGGGAGATGAAGATCATCGTCATTTCCCGCTCCTCGATGCTCTCCTTGAGAAGCCCGATGATGTCCGCCTGTACGGACACGTCCAACGCCGAGGTTGGCTCATCCGCAACGATGATCTCAGGCCTCGCCAATAGCGCCCGAGCGATGCAGACGCGTTGCTTCTGGCCACCCGACAGCTGATGCGGATAGCGGCTGAGAAGGTTTCGGGGAAGTCCTAGCCGATCTATCATCGCCGCCGCCTCCCCCGGCTCATTATCGGATTGCATTCCTGCACCAAACCGAATGCTTTCGCGCAAGGTCTCTCCTATGGTCATCCTGGGGTTGAGTGAGACCGCCGGATCCTGGAAGATCATCTGCACGCGACCGAGAAGACCGTTGCGGCGGCCGCTTTTCGAAATATCGAACTCAGTTGCCCCGATCGTAACTATGCCGGCTGGGGCCGTCTCCAATCCGGCGATGATCCGGCCAATCGTTGTCTTTCCACTTCCGCTTTCGCCAACAATGCCGACGATCGCACCGCGCGGCAGCTCGACGCTCACATCCTGCAATGCGAACTTCCCGTTGGTCCGACCAAAGCGGCGCAACAAGCCCGGCGAAAAGCTCTTCGAAACGCCGGCGGCGGTAAGTAGGATCGTGCGATCCGGCACCTCCCGAGTCGAGATGCTCCGATCGCCCTTTGCGTCTTCCTCAGCAGCAGTTGTAGAAGTCCGCAGCCGTGGAACCGCGGCAAGAAGGCTGCGCGTGTAGTCGTTCCTGGGCATATCGAGAACGGTCGCGGTGCGATCCTGCTCCACCGCCTGACCCTTTCTCATGACGAGAACCCGGTCGGTGATTTCCGAAACCACCCCCATATCGTGGGTGACGAGGATAATGGAAACGCCCGTCTCGTCGACAAGGGTGCGAAGTAGTTTCAGAATTTGCTTCTGGACCGTAGCATCCAGTGCCGAAGTCGGCTCGTCGGCGATGATGATGTCTGGAGATCCAGCAAGCGCGATGGCAATAACCACCCGTTGTCTTTGTCCTCCGGAAAATTGGTGAGGATAATTCCCGTATCGACGCTGCGGCTCAGGAATACCGACACGGGCCAGGAGCTCAACAGCACGCATGCGAGCCTCCCGCCTCGAGACAGAACTGTTGATCGCAAGGATTGTTTCCTCGACCTGAGCGCCAACACTCATCAGCGGATCGAGGGAAGCCGTATGATCCTGAAAAATTGCGGATATCCTCCGCCCACGGATGCCTCCCTGCCCTTCTTCCATGGTGTTGATCGGTCTGCCATCGAATTCGATCGTCCCGGTCGTCCGTTGAAATTCAGGGGCAAGCAAGCCGAGGACGGCATTGCCCAATGTCGACTTTCCGGCACCCGATTCGCCTATGATGCCCAGGATCTCGCCGCGCCCGAGCTCGAAACTCACATCCTGCAGAATCGTGACCGGCCCGGATGCGGAGAGATGGCGAAGGCCGAGGTTCTTCACCCGAAGCAGACGCGTTTCTTCAATTTCATCAGTCATTCCGGACGGCTCCTTGGGTCGAGATGGCGGCGAACGTCCTCACCGACGAGATTGATGCTTGCGATCAGGCCAAAGAGGGCAAGGCCGGGGAAAAGGCTGATCCAGTATTGGCCTGTCAGAAGGTACTGGAACCCGTTTGCGACCGTGGAGCCGAGCGACGGCCTGTCGATCGGAACACCGAGGCCAAGAAAGGACAGCGTCGCTTCAAGCGCGATTGCATGGCCGATTTCGATCGGTATCAAAGTGACGGCCGGCGCGATGCTGTTTGGAAGAAGGTGGCGGAAGATGATCCGAGATGTCGGCAGCCTCATGAGCCGCGCGGCATCCATGTAGGACTTGTTCGTTTCGCTCAACGCCACGCTCCGCGCCAACCTGGCATAACCAGCCCACTGGACGATGATCAGCGCCAGGATGATCCGGTCGATTCCTGGCCCCAGCGTGACGATCGCGATCAGAGCGACGAGGATCGTCGGCAGGCTGAGCTGAAGATCGACGAGCCGCATGATCGCGATATCGGCCCATTTGCCGAAATAGGCGGCGCTGACGCCGGCCGTCAGCCCGATCAGGGCGGCAATCGCCGCACTCGTGACCGAGACAACCAAGCTGATGCGCAAGCCATAGAGGATGCAGCTGACGACATCCCTCCCGAGCCCGTCCGTTCCGAGCAGATAGAGATAGCCGCCGCTGCTCAATGTGCCTGGAGGAGCGGACGCCTCCCACCCATAGATTTGTAGGGGGTCGTAGGGATTTTGCGGAGCAACCACCGGTGCGATGAGAGCAACCAGAACGAAGGTGGCGAGCAGAATGCCAGACACGGTCAGCGTTGGCCATGGAGGGTGCCCGCTCAAGACCCGGAGAATAAGAGCTTTCATGACGGTTCCCTTTATGAAGGCAGACGCACGCGCGGGTCGAGCACGGCATGGAAGAGATCGACAAAGGCATTCAGTGCAACGAAGACGACCGAGATGAAGGTCAGTGTCGCCATCACCACTGGACGATCGAGAAGCTGGATGGAGTCGATCAGGAGCTTGCCGACGCCGGGCCACGAGAAAATCGATTCCACGATGACGGCGAAGGCCAGCATGCCGCCGAATTGCAGGCCGATGATCGTCATGATCGGCATGCTGATGTTCGGCAGCGTGTGACGAAGCAGGATTCTCCGCGGAGAAAGCCCTTTCGCACGGCAGAACCGTGTGAAGTCCAGGCTCTCGACCTCGATCGTGCCCGACCGCGCCAGACGCGCGATCAGCGCGATGTTCGGTATGGCGAGCGCGAGCGCCGGAAGGGCCATATGCCACAGGCCGTCCCAGGTCAGGACGCTCCATTCCTGCCCCATGAAGTTCGCCGTCGCACCCCTGCCCCCGGATGGAAACCAACCCGTCAGGATGGCGCCGACGAGGATCAGCACCATGCTCAACCAGAATGAGGGAACGCTGAGTGCGAACACGCTCGATTTGAGGATGGCGCGGTCGCACAGGGTGCCTCTCCTCCGGCCGGCAAGGAGCCCCACTCCAATACCGGCCGGAGCCGCGATGAGCATCGCCACGCAGGCGAGCTCGAGCGTCGCGGGAAGCTTGCTCATGACCAGCTGGAGGGCCGGCAGATGATAGATGTACGACGTCCCGAAGTTTCCACGGATGACGTTATCGATGAAAAGAGCGTATTGGCGCCAGATCGGTTGATCCAATCCCAGCGCCGCCGTCGCGCGCTGAATATCCTCGGGCGTGGCGGTTTCGATGTTGACGATGTTGAAGACGGGATTGCCGATGCTGTGAATGCCAATGAAGCCGATCAACGACATGGCAATGAGGAGAAGGAAAGCTTGGCTCAGTCTTCCCAATGCTGCTGAAATCAGGGCCATGTCGCTCACTCCGTCACTGGAAGCGTCTGCATCGCGGTCGTCCAGCCGCGTGGATGCATCACGTAGGAGCCAACCCGCGGGCCGAAGCCGACGATATGATGGAAATGGTAGAGTGGAATGATTGGCTGGTCGGCCATCACGAACTCCGTCGCGTCGGCCAGCGCCTTGTTCCGCTCCGGTCCGTTCGGGAGGCTTTCCGCCTTTCCAAGCATTGTGTCGAAAGCCTCGTTCCGGTAGTGCCCGAAATTCAAGGCGCCGGTTCCACGTTCGGAATTCGGCGAGGCCAGGAGGGCGTGGAGAATAATATCGACCGCCTCGCCTGACGTGCCGCCGTACCAGACGGCAAAGTCGCCGTTCGCCCGCTTGGTGTTGAAGACCGAGAACGGAAAGGCTGCGGGCTGGACGCTGACGCCGATGCGAGCCCAGCTTTGGGCGACAGCCTGGAGGCTCTCGCTGTCGCCGGGATAACGGCCGGCGGGTCCGGCAAGAACCACGTTGAAGCCGTTTGGAAAGCCGGCCGTCGCGAGAAGCTCTTTCGCCTCCTTATAGTTCGGAACCTCCGGCTTCAGATCTGTCGAAGTGCCAGGCAGGCCAGCCGGGAATACCTGCGCCGCGGCGGTTCCATAACCGGACAGAATCTTGTCGACGAGGATTCCACGGTCTGTTGCCATCGCAAGCGCGCGCCGTATCGACGGGTTTTTGAAGGGATTGTGAATCTGCTTGCCGGATTTGTCCGTCACACCGGGAAGCGTTTCCCGCTCGACGTCGAATTGCAGGAAATTGATACGTGCGGCACTGATGTTCTCGATCCCAGCACCGCGCTGCTTCAGGGAAGCAACGTCGCGGGCCGGGATAGTGTCTGCAAGATCGGCATCTCCGGCGGCCAATGCCGCCACACGCGCCGCCGGGTTCTCGATGATCCGAAAGGTCACCGTCGACCAGGCGGGTTTGCGGCCCCAATAATCGTCATTCCTCGTGAGCTTCAGCATCTCGCCGGAACTCCAACTCTCGAACTTGTAAGGGCCTGTGCCGTCGGGAGGGCTGCCGGCATTGAGCTCCTCCGTGGTCTGGAACCCCTGCCCCGTCGGCCGATGCATCACGAAGATCGAGGATAAGGACAGCGGCAGGTTGGGAACATCGCCGTTCGTATCGATGACGACGGTGAGAGCATCGGGCGCGGAGACGGCCCTGATTCCATTCAGATACGAGCGAAAACCGCCATTCGGCGTGTTCAGGAAATTTCGAATACGCTCGATCGTGTAGACCACATCGTCCGCGGTGAAGGGCGAGCCATCGTGAAAGCGGACATTTTCCCTGAGCTTGAATTCCCATTGTGTGTCTGACGTCGCCCGCCAGGAGACGGCAAGCCCGGGCTTCAGATCGAGACGCTCATCCTGATAGACCAGCCGCTCGTAGATGTGCGACAGCAGTGAGGTATTTTCGTTGAGGTTCGCATAATGCGGATCGAGCGTCATCAGCTTGTACGAGGTCGCGATCCGCAGCTCCTGAGCCTGTGCCGGCCCGGCCAGTACGGCCCAGACCGCGAGCAGGATCAGCGACGCGGACAGGATGAGCCGACGCAATGGATTTCCGAGTGTCATCATGAAGTTCCCTTTTTCGTTTTCGGCGCGGCCGGTGCCGCCGCGGTGGAAGCGGTCCCACCACGCATGCCTGTTGAGATGATTTCCTCAAGGATCCGGCTTGCACCGTTTGGCTTGAGCGGTTCTCCCGATGAGCAGCCCGAAGCGCAATCCTCTGATCGCAAAAGGCAGAGCCGTTTCCGCATCAGCGTAGGTGAACGAAAACGGATTAATCCCTAGGGAAGGATCGAAACGGCGAACACGGCCTGCGACGGACGGTGCTAAACACCGTGAATCGCTCCCTGCATCGCCGCCGCGACCTGACGACGGAAGCTGCCGCGAGACGATATTTCGGCGTCGATCTCAAGCAGATCAGCGATGACGGAACGGAGCTGTGGCCAGGGATATTCATCGCTTGAAATGGATGGTTGCCATCTGGCCAGCATGGCATCGAGCTTGACGCTCACGCCAACGATCGATTCCGCTGGCGTATCCCACAGCCTTTCGGCCAGATCGTCCTCCATGGCAGCCGTGCGTTCCTCTTCCTGGACCGCCTCGCTATATCCGATCTCCTGGTCGGCCGCCTTCCAGACGCCGGGCGCGTCGGGTGGCGTCCCAACCATCGCGAGCAGTCTCTTTTCGAGCCCCTGGTGCCGCAGACATGATTCGATCAATTGGTGCGGAGCCGCACGCCATTGTTGCCAAATGACAAAGGCGAGATCGTCATTCTGGACGTCCAACGGCCCCGTGAGCCGGGCTGCAAGCCCAGGATGTGTGGGAAAAGACGCCTCCACGAAGGAATGGAGGTCTCCCTGCGTGACCCTAGACAAAGTTCTGCTATTGTCGGAATCAGCCATGATCCGAGCTCCCATAAGCTTGGGTTGTGGTCAGGCTGCATTCGGTGTTCGAGCACCGAGTGCAGCTGCTAGTAGCACCTACGTAACATACGAGATTCGATTGATCAATTCGAAATCACATGAGTTCAACAAAATCACAGGTACGCAACTGCGCGCGGCGCGGGCAATGATTCATTGGAGTGCAAAGGACCTTGCGCAAGCGGCGGGGATTGGTGTCGCGACAGTAAGCCGCGCAGAGGTCGAAGACGGAGTGCCCTCGGTGACGAGCGCTAATCTAAAGGCCATGCAACTGGCCTTGGAAGCCGCCGGAATAGAATTTATCCCCGAAAACGGTGGCGGAGTCGGTGTTCGTCTCAAGAAGTCGGGCGTAGACCGTTAAAAACACAATCGCTCGGAACACGAGGCTCCAGCCGTTCAATCGCCGGGGTGGTTCTATTACCTGTTTAGGAAAGACAATGGTCCTGCCAAGGAGCGTTGAAGAAGAGTTAGATGAACGTCACGCCGTGGCCCGCGCGGCATATCTCAATCGGGACATAGCCGCATATGGCGCGCTCTTCTCGCCCGATCTGGCTTATCAACAGGTCGACGGTTCGATAATCGGCCGCCGCCAGCTCCTGAAGGATGTCGCCCTGCAGTTTCGCCGGCGTCATAGGGCGACATGGCATTTTATTCGCGAGGATCTGAAAATGGAGGCCGACGAGGTCATTGAAACCCTCGTTCAGCTGGGCACCATCGAAGCAAGCGCATTTGGTCTCATTCGTCGAAGATGGATGCTCAACCGGCGCGCGGCCTATGTCTGGACCAAGAAGAGGGTTGGTGCCTGGGCGATCAGCCGGGTGCAAGTCTTCTCTGAGGAGATCAGGCACTCCGGCTGGCGGTTTGGATTTGGGCGAAGATAGACCGGATATCCGATCTTCAACGTCAAATTGGTTTGCTGACGATAGCCCACCGTGGAAATTTGATCGAGCACCGGCTAAAGCTCGCGCGGCTTTGAAGGATCGAGCTGCAAGAACGAAGTAAGGCGGCGCTCGAACTCGGAGGAATTTTTGGTTTGGCGCTGCCAAATTACCAAAGGCTTCCACCCACGAAACCAAAACTGCTCGCCGCCTTGCTGCATCGAGCTAGCATTGCAGCTGCAGTTTTGATTTTGGCCGGGTCCGTTGGATCCGGTGCGCGGCAAGACGAAAGCTGGCTATCTCCGGAGGCCGCATTGGATATGAGCCCTGTTTTTTCCTCGCTCACTTTCCCGCGTTTTCAAGTACGGCGATGTGGAAGTACCGCAACGGACGTGCTATATACCTGACCATCTGACTAGGTATGAATCGATGAGCAAGCATGTGCAACTAGCGAAAACAAAGACGTCTGGCAGCCGGACGTCTGGCGGACGATGGAAACTTGAAGACGCGAAGGCGCGGTTCAGCGAGGTGGTGCGGCATGCGCGCGAAGACGGACCGCAGCGCGTGACTGTGCGCGGTCATGATGCGGTCGTCGTGATGAGCGTGGAAGAGTTTGAGCGACTGGTTCCGGAAAAGCCGCGCGCACCTTTCGTCGAATTTATGGAGGGTTTGCATCTCGACGGGCTTGATCTGACACGAGAGGACGATCACGGTCGTGACGTCGAGCTTTGAGGGGCTGGCTGCTCGACACGAATGTGGTGGCCGCCCTGATCAATCCGCGGGGTGCCCCGTCGGTAAAGGCCTGGGCGGCTCGACAGAGCGAAGAGACGTTTCACATCAGCGTTCTGACGCTCGCTGAATATGACAAGGGAATTTATAACCTTCCTGACGACCACGCCGATCGGCCGCGTTACATCGCGTCATGCGATGCGCTGGCTGACCGCTTCGGCTCGCGTGTTCTGTCCCTGGACGACGATATCGTTCGTCGTTGGGGCCGGACTTCCGGCGAAGTAAAGCGCGCGAGCGGCCATCCGCCCCCGGTGATCGATACGATGCTCGGTGCAACTGCGATCGAGCACGATCTCTATCTGGTTACACGCAACGTGAAGGACGCAAAGCCGTCGGGTGCCGTGGTGTTCGATCCATGGAACGACGATGCCGGCATGTTTCCGTTGAGCCCCGGCGCGAGCAGACGAAGATAGCGACATGATAAGAGACCGATTCCTTGAGGGACGGCCCAACCAAAGATCGAGCGGCCCGCAAGTCGCGGTTCAGCATGAACTCACAGGCTCTATAATTGTGTGATGTCCTGCGGATAATACAAAAGAATCTGGTAGCCTGGGAAAGAAAATGAGCATTCCGAGGACTTACAAATTAACGCTTTGCCGCTGTTCTATTTAACATTTCGCCGTCACTATAATTAACGTTTGGCCAGAGTGTCAGCAAGAGCCCGGAGCGGGGAGGCGCCATATCTCCTCATCCATCCAGTCGCCGCACCATAATGATATCGTCAATTTCCTTGACACCATCGAGCACTCCGCCAGGTATCCGGCCGACCTCGACAAATCCATGGTGCTGGTAGAAGCGCAGTGCGGCGGAATTCTCGGCGTTGACAGCGAGTTCCATTTGGAGAACCCCAAGGCCCTTTGCATGATCCGAAACCACACTCAGAAGGCTTGAAGCAATTCCCGTCCCGCGTTCGCTCTTTCGCACATAGACGCTGACAAGCGTGGCGCGATGCGCCATCTTGCTCGGGCGAAAACGTACGAGCCGCATGATGCCGACGGGCTCGTCGTCGCTGAACGCGACAAACACCGGATCATCAAGCCGTTGGCGCCACCTCTCATTCGAGAGGGATTGCCAATCTTCAAATCGGCTCGCGAAGGAAGCCGGCTCGCAGCGAAGGGCCTCCAGCCGAATGCTCCGGAAAACATCGATTTCGTCGGGGGCAATGCGCCTGATTGCTACTCGCTTCATGGCTATGATCGACTCCAGAAAAACGACACCGGCTCCGGTCCGGGAGAGTTATGGGCTCCAACGAACCATTCGCAGCGCCTAGCGGATCCTCCGTACGGGCGTTCCGGTCCAGGATTATGCCCATTGCCACTCGGGGGAAGCCGAGCGAATTCCTTCAGTTCGGATATGCGCCGACAACTCCGCCCAAATCGGATCGCTGGTGAAACTGGCAAGATCGCCGGCGGTATCCTCCAGAGACCGGGCGCCATATCTGTTTGCTATCTCCAGCGCAGATCCGTTTTCCTCAATCTCCATGAACGGTGAGCCGTTCGCTGGGCGCAGGACCCGGTGCCCCCACATTCCGGGCCGCTCGTCGGTACGAAGCGCGTCAAGAAGTTCCCGATCGCTTGACGGATCGAGGGCAGCAGCAACAAGGTACCGCATGAGGGGATAATAGACGGTCTGTCGGCATCCACCGAGGACACGAACGCCCGGCAAGATCGACGTCACCAGGAAGGTCATAAGCAGATTCGGCACCAATTTGCGCTGGCGCAGCGATACCGCGATACTTTCCGGATCAAACCGCACGTCGCGAACTGAAGGCGAACCGCCGCAAAGGACACCCTCCCGCAAACGCAGG
This sequence comes from Martinezella sp. CNPSo 3957, assembly GCF_057784395.1. Classification (NCBI taxonomy): domain Bacteria; kingdom Pseudomonadati; phylum Pseudomonadota; class Alphaproteobacteria; order Hyphomicrobiales; family Rhizobiaceae; genus Martinezella; species Martinezella sp. CNPSo 3957. The sequence continues at coordinate 145,448 of NZ_JBXSOU010000013.1, read as the reverse complement.
GGAAATAACCTGCCATCCTCCAAGCCCCAGAAAAAATCGGTCGTTCGGCGTACCCATCCTGCCCACGGGCCGCTGTTCAGCCGGTCCAGCGCCAGCAAGATATTTTGCGCGAACAGGCCGCTAGCAGCAAAGCGGGACGACAGCCAGGATGCTGAGTCTTCGAAATGTTCCGCCACAAGATCGGCAACATCGATATCGTCAAATTGTAGCAGCCGGAGAGACGGCGCAAACCATCTTCGCCACAAAGACTGATTGGCCGCTTTGATCGCATCAGCGGCAGACGGAAAGTCCGTGTCCGGCAAAATGGCCTTGAGCCAGACAGCAGCGGAATTGGCCAACCCACGGCCACCTGAATCCGCCAGCCTAAAGCGATAAGGCCCCTTGAAGCCACAAATGCTGTATGGATCCATCCGGCTTCGAGACAGGCCGAAAACGTTCAGCACCTCGCCACCGAGGGAAAGCCACCCTGGACCTTTTTTCGACTTTTCGATGAACTTGACGGTCGAAGAACCATAGCAGATGTGCCATTGCAAACTGTGTGCGGTCAGGCCGAGTGCGCTAAACAGATGTGTATAGAAAGCATCGGGCTCGATCAGCAAATGACAGTGAGGCCCGGTTTGCATGACCGGTGAGTCCGCAATTTGCCGGCTTGCATGTTCTGCATCGTCCTGATCGGCACCTGACCTCAAGGCGATGCGCGTGAGAAAGGCCTGAAACCGAACCATCGCGTCGTCCCGGATGGAACATCGACCGCGGCCGCCCGCCTCATAGACGGCAGATGCGTATTCCGTGAGCGGACGTGCCCAGGACGGGGCGAGATCCGGCATAAGACAAGACAAGGTCCGCCTTACCTCCTCCGCCGCAACTTGATCGCAGGCGCCACCCGACGGCTCGTTACTCATCTTCGGCACCTCCCCGTGAAGGTACTGCTCACGCTTCACTGCCGATCGACATCGGTGGCCGCCATGCCCAGTCTGCTTGCATGGGGTTTATCTCCTGGTTCACGAGGACGTGCGGCAGTTGTTCGTAGCAAAATTCTGACGGGATGGCCGGCCTCACCATCAAGGTGACCAAATCACGCAAGGAATTCAACGAATTGGATGAAACGATCGTGAAGAAATTTCCGCTATTCCAGGTCACGACGGAATACCGGAAGTACGATTGGAGAGCCGATCGCGATGTCTCCAGATCAACCTGGAAGTCGAACATCGTATCCAGAACATCACGTCTCTTCTCCACAATCTGTCTTCCGGAAAAGAACCGCGATTTGAACATCTCGTCTTTCTGGCGCTCTCGTTCGAAATAGGCGTCGGCGTTTCGATCGCTCAGCTTTTGCACCTGAACCAAGACGCCATTGGAACGGAGCCGAGGGGCTATGAACCCGGTTTGTCTATCCCGATCCCGGCCATACATCTGGAACGTCGTATCTTCGAGCAGGACGTCATATCCGTCACGGAAAGGCTGGAGCGTTTCCTCCTTCTCATACCGTTCGTCGTTTAGATCGAAGAAGGGTCCATGATAGAAGTGCGCATCGTCACTGCCTCTTCGGGCGAAAAAGCAGACCCGGTTGCTGTCGGTCGGGCTGCAATTAAGGGTTTTCAAGCGCCCGTCGCCGAGTTTCGCCAGCGCTCTTGCAAGTGTGCCGGCGCCGGCTCCCAGAGTATAGACCGTCGCAGGACGGCCGAGGCGGGCCCATGTTTTCTCCGCAAAAGTGAGGATCGCGGCACCCAAACGGCACTCCTCCTCCAGCCGATAAGGAATGCTTGCAAAATAGTGGCTGTCGAAATGCCCCCACAAGCGCCGGTGCGTGTCCCAGAATGTCATACAATCGAGATCGAACGACAGAAGATCCATCTCAGGCTCCGGCCTGCCCAGATCGGGCGCGCCTCCCACTCCGCTTGCTGTTTGTTCAAAGAATGTCGCGAACGAATTGAGACGCGGAGCTTTCCGCCAGGCATCTATTGTCTTGCTGTCCACCATGATGCGATCCTCGTTTCAACCCGAATGATAGGTGCCGACCTGATCCATGTTCGAAACAGGCGCCACCGGTCCGCTGATCGCCCTCTGTCGAGCATCCATTTGAGCTACCGGCGATTGTGTAGAGTTGATTGCCCATAAACGTGGAGGCAATCTACCGGTATTGGGAGATTGACCCTCTCAAAGGACACGATCGAAGGCGTCGCGGACGCAGTTTTGCGGAGGCTCAGGGCTGGATTATTTCAAGGACGCTTGCCCTTGCGATGGCCTGATAGAGCGTCCTGGCATCAAGTTTGCGTTTAGCCAACTTGAGATAGAGACGCACGGCATTCTCCGAAATCTGCAGTCTGGCGGCGATGCGCTTCGAAACGAGGCCGCGCGCCAGAAATTGCAGGCATTCCTGTTCCCGCCGCGACAGTTTTCGGTAGCCGCCACTTTTGCGAAGGCCCGACACGGACAACGCCTTCTCGTGCAGATAATGGGAAAGAACCTGAAGGTCGTGCTTGCTTGACATGCGTAATTTTCGCCACTCTCGCCTCGGCAAGTTCGACGTTACCGAGAAGAGGCTACGTTCGCCACTCGATCCTCTAATCGGGATCGTCAGACCGTGCCGGCCGATGTCAAACGATTCGGCCTCCTTAAAAAAGCTGCGAGTCTCGGGAGATCTCCGATCAAGGTTCGACCAATCGACGGGCAAGAAACCTGTTTGGCTGAGGTCGATGACGGGGTCGATCTCGAAATAGTTCTTTCGAAGATAAAGGGAAATCCATGCGTCTGGATACGTCGCGCAATAGAAGGGATAGGCGCCTGGCCGGTCCGCGAGATGGACCACCAAAAAGACCAGGTGAGCAAATTGGTAGCGGTCACGAATATGAGCAATGGCATCATTTAAGTCCGCTCCGCTCCCCACACGTCGCAACATCGCCAACGACCATGACAATGGCTGCAGTTGTCGATTTTCCATTTCTTTCCTTTCGAGAGATGCCCCGCTTTGCGGCTTTGCGCGTGATCGACTATCCGTCACACGGCATTGTGCGCGCCCAATCACGTTCGGATGATCACGGTTTCCTTTGGGGGTCGCCGGAAATTCCGCTTATCTGGATCCCCCAATTTCGGAGAGATCGATGCGTATCCCCGCCCTATTTGGATCGCTTGGACCGTTGGATTTCGTAGCCTCCAAGCTCTCTTTCTGGTTTGGCTTCGCACCACCAGCTGTAGCCGCCTCGATGCCCGGTTCATCTTGCTTCGGCTGCGCGACTTTTTTCTCGCCAGGATCCTCCGCACGAAACACCGCCACCCCCTCGAAATATCCCGTCTGCCAGGCGACGACCGCATCATCCATGACTTGTGGCAGGACTTCCTTCGCCGTCGGATTGCCATACCATTTCATGACGATGCGAAAGACCTTGGCAAAGAGCGCCGTCCCCATGCGGATATTCTCACAAGGCTCGACCATATCCGGCTTCAACTGACCGGCCTCGACAAGGCCAACACCTGCCGGATACTGGGTGATACCCACTCGAACCGTGTTGCGGCCGAGATTGTCGCGGATCAAAGCCAGTGCCTCCTCCGGCGTTGTTGGCTTCGGCACCAGCACCACTCGGTTGCCAGAGCGTACGGTGACGGCGAGAGGGTCGTGCGATCCGGCCTTCGCGATGAACTGCTCAACAATCCCGGGCTTAAGGGAAGGATCGGCGCATTGCTGGATAAGGACGGCATCGAGCATCCCGGGTACTCCTTATGGGTTGAATGCCATAACGATGGGTAGGTCGAAAAGCCGAGCCCAAGCGGTCGCGCTGGCTTTCTGCGTGGCGACGATCGAAGTGTTTTTGGTCCACCAGCCGTTGCCAACGGCAACGATCACATCGGGCGCGTACAGCATCGATTGCAGAACCGGCCAGAGAATGAGCTGCTCGTAGCAGATCAGCGGCGCGGTCCTAATTCCGTCGACATCGACCACTGGATTACCGAAGAAGTCGGCCCGGGCGCCACCGTCTTGGCTGGTCCATCGCAACCAGGGCTGCCACATCGAGCCGGGAACCGGCATGCGCTCACGATAGAGGATGCTCGCTGCATCGGCCGAGATCACCACCATCACATTGTCGTAGCCCCGTGGGTCGATGACGGCGGCACCTGCGATGACGGTGAGGTTCGAACCACGGAGACCTTCCTGCCAAATCCGCGCCACGGTCAGCGTCCAGAAGCCGAGCGCGCTTTCCGGCAGCACCACAACATGCACGTCTGGCCGCTCGGCGATTGCCCGACGCATCGTTGCAATCAGGTCACGGTGATACAGAAGCGATCCATCGCGACCGAGGTTTTGGCCTTGCTGAAGGTCGACGCCCTTCCACGCGTTAGGTAGTTTCGGTTCCGTCCACGTTGCGGCGGACCAGAGCCAGAATCCTCCAAGGATGATGGCTGCGGCCGGCCAATGCCTCGTCGTCATGATGAGCAGGCCGGTCGCCATCGCGGACAGTCCCAACCATCCCCAGCCGGGAAACAGCACGCCGGCCGCTGTCAAGGGATGCGCCCAGCCGGTAATGCCGAACGGCGGCAGCCCCGTCAACGCCATCGCGAGTAGATAAAGTTTCGCTTTGGCCCAGCCCGCGCGCCTCGTCCCGGACGCAACTCCGACACGGTGCGTTATCCAGAGTGCGGCATGGACCCCAACGAACGACACAGAAGCCGTCACCCAGAGCAGAAGCCCAGGCCAAAGATCGGCGGCGTAAAAGTTGGCGACACCCTGCGGCAACCCGCGAGAGGCCGCCAGGAAATAGCCCGCCGCAACAAGTGCGGCGATCGTACGTGACGGCGCCATTGCCCAGAGCAAAGGAAAGATCATGGCGAGCGGGAGAAGAAGCACCTCCCCGCTCCAGCCGACCCACCCGCAGGCGATGGACGCGATGATCAGGAGGGTGGATTTCCAGCGATCAGTCATATGATCGCGACCGCGATCACGGATCGAAGGTGAGGACCTGCCGCGCCAGACCGAGAACACCGGAATCTGGAACCGGACCAAAATATCTGCTGTCATAAGAACTCGCAAACGGTGAGTGAAGAAACAGATGGTGCGGCGGCACGACACCGCCGGGATCGGGGTTGATTGCCCTGCCCTCGCCGTCGGTGCGCCACACAGACGATGCTGGAACCGGGCGACCGTCGATGAGCACGTGATCGGTGATTTGAACCCGCTGTCCAGGAAGTGCTGCAACCGTCTTGATCAGCGGTGCGAAACCGCCGGCGCACAGCCCGCGCCGGAGATATCCGCGCCGCCAGGCCTCTATGAACGTGGCTGTCGCGGGCGGGCACAGAAACACCCGATCGCCGATCGCGACCGGATGCTGAAGCTGTTCGATACGCCAGAGGCCGAGCGGCTCGCTGGGGGTCAGGTTCAGCCGATAGCCGCCGACAAACGCAGTCGCCGCCAGTGCGGGCGTGACTGCGGCGACGCCCGTCAGAAACAGAAGGATGCGCCTCCGCCTCATTGCTTCATCATCGGCGTCTGGCGCTGGGTAAGACGCTGTTCCTCGGCTTGTCTTAGCGATTGGACGGTGCGCTCGTGCGCGGCGAGCTGTTGCGCTGTGCGCATCACCGGCCAGGCTTGTTTCAGCTGTTCCTTCTGCTCCGGCTTCATAGCCTTGGAGAGCTCTTCGACAAGTTTTCCGGAGGGCTCGCGCGCCGCGTTGCTCAACAGCGTCCGTTCCCCGAAACGCTCGGTCACCGCCTTGTTGAAACCATCGATTTCAAGCTTGGTTTCGCGATCGCCGAGTGCATAACCCATCGCCGCTGGCAAATCGTTTCGATCGATGGCGTCACGCACCCGTTCCAGCACAACACGCGCTGCCGGCGACAGCGCCGGAATGTCGATCGAGATCCGCTGGCGCAGGGTCCGCTCGTCCGCCTGGTGCCGCATTGTGGCGGTCTCGCGCATCCGAAGATATTGCTCAAGATCCCGCTTCAAGGCCGGAAGATTGACCTCTGCGACGCGGCGCGCCTCGCGCTCTGACTTGGTGGCAAGAATACCGGTCTTGCCCTTCAACGCGCCGACCGATGCCGGCTCCGGCCCGAGTTTGTGCAGGATCTGTTTCGCAATATCCTTATCCGCCAGAACCGCATCGAAGTTCATCGCACGGAAGGCGGTTTCGGGATCGGCGAAGACATAAGCGAAGCGCGCCGAGACCTCCTCCCATTGACGTTTCAGGGCAGGATCAGCGCCAAGCTTGTCACCGACCGTATCGGCAACAGAGCCGGAAAATGTCTTGATGCCTGCGACCATGGGCGCGGCCTCCTTCATCGGTTGGATATTCAAGGATTGGGTGATGCCGAGCCGAGCGGCGAAGGCAGCAAGGCGCTGGCCGAGATCGACGAATTTCGCCTTCTGGCGCAACGTCCAGTCGAGCCGGTCGCGCACCAGCGTGCGAGCGACCTGGACAATGTGGAGGCCACGAGCCTCGGCGAAGCGCAGCGCCTCGCGATAGAGCTGGCCGCGCTCGTAATCGAGCGTCGTCTCCTTGGCGTTCTTTCGGGAGAGAACCTTGGCCAGGCCCCCATTGAAGGAGAAGGACCTCGTCCCGTAGTAGAGCTGCAGATCCTCACGATGGCGGGTCATCGCCACATAGGTCAGATGGCGATCCAGAGACAGGGAAGCGAGCACCTTGACGCTGTCGACGGTGGCGCCCTGGGACTTGTGAATCGTGGTGGCGTAGCCGTGATCGAGATTGTTATAGAACCGCTGTTCGACCACGACACGCCGCCGATGATCCCCCTCGCCGACCATGACCCCGATGCGGTTCGGTTGAGCCTCAACGACTTGGCCGATCATGCCATTCTTGACGCCGAGCGATCCCTCGTTCTTGAGGAAGACGATCTGGTCGCCGGCGTCGAAACGGCGTTCACCATCGGCCGTCTTGAAAACTTGGCCGTCGCCGACGATCCCGCGTTCGACCAACTTTTCGCGAGCCATGACATTGAGCATGCGCACGTCGCGGCGAAGATGGGCGAGGATCAGCGTAGTCTTGGTCTGATCGTAATCCCGGTTCCAATCGGCGACGAGATTTTCAACGGCTTCGGACTTCAGGCGCGAGCCAAGCACCCTGCCCTGGCCCTGATATGCGACGAGCGCCCTCTCGACATTGCCGCGCGCGAGATCGAGCGACGCCTTGCGCATCCAGTCCTCGCGCTGGCGATAGATGGTTTCGAGCTCGGCATAGCCAATGCGATCGACGATGGCGCGGAAAGCGGCCCCGGCCTCGATCGGCTGAAGCTGCTCGGGATCGCCGACCAGCACGATCTTCGCGCCTGCTCTTGCCACCGCATCGACAAACCCGGCCATCTGTTTCGAGGCCACCATGCCGGCCTCGTCCATGACGAAGATCGTCTTGTCGTCCAGAACGTCTCGGCCCCGGTTCCAGCGCAGCTCCCAAGACGCGAGCGTGCGGCTTTCGATGCCCGCTTCCTTCTCCAGGCCCTCCGCCGCCTTGCCGGCAAGCGCTCCGCCGACGACGCGGTATCCGGCCAGTTCCCACGCCTCGCGGGCAGCTTTCATCATCGTGGTCTTGCCGGCGCCGGCGCGTCCAACCACGGCCGCGATCCGCGCGGGTCCGGCGATCCGCTCGATTGCGGTTTTCTGTTCTTCCGAGAGCCGCTCATGCCGCCGGAGCGTTGCGGCCAGAGCACCTTCAGACACAGCATGACCGTCCCGGTTCGACAGCCACAACGCCTGCCGTACCATCGTTGCCTCCAGCCGGATCATCGCTCGGGTCGAATAGCGCGCCGGCATTTTCTCGCCGGTGGCAAAATCGATCGTGTCGCGCTGCAGCCGCAACACGTCCGGGTTCAGGATGATTTTGATCATCAGCTGCTGGAAGACGGCGGGGTCGGCGACATAACGATGCAGGACCTTGGCGACATCGCGCTCATCGAACACGCTTTTCTCCCGCGTGATCAGGTCGAGCACGATGGCGGGATTGCGCATAATCCGGCGGGCGTTCTCCGAGCGTCGTTGCTCGTTCAGCTCGATCCGTTCCAGTTCCGCGCGGACACCCTGTTGTTCCGCCTTGCGCTCGATCGCCTTGGCTCCGACGCCAAGGTGGATGGTGGGCTCAAGATCGATACCCTGCTTCTCGTAGGAGCGGCCGTCTACCCTCAGATCAATGCCGCCGAGCACCAGATGATGGTTCAGCCGTTCGAACCAGCCGTCGCGCAACACGTTGAAATCATCGGTTGAACCGGCCCAGAGTTCGTAGAGGATCTTCCCGGACTTCGTGCGCACCGGCTGGCCGTCCTCGCCCATAACGGCAACCTTCTTCGACCCGAAGCCCTCGTCGGTAAGCGGCCGCAACGTGGTCATCAGGTGGATATGTGGATTGCCGGGATTGTCGTGATAGACCCAATCGGCGATCATGCCCTTCGCCAGAACGTGCTTTTCCACGAAATCCCGAACCAAGGCGATGTTTTGCTCGGCGGACAGCTCCAGCGGAAGCGCGATGGTCAGATCGCGCGCCAGCTGCGCGTCGGCACGTCTCTCAAAGGCTTCGACCTTGTTCCAAAAGGCTTCAGAGGCACCGGAGATCGAGCAGTCGACGATCAGCGAGCGGACCCATTTCGGGGCATCCGCAGGAAGTAAGAATTCTTCATGCAGCAAGCCTTGTTTGCGGGTGTAGTCGATGGAGCGGGCCTCACGCTCGTATTCCATCTTCGCGCAGTGCCGGTAGGCCGCAGACAGCACCACGCTGCCGCCCGAGCCACGGCTGACAATGCTGGCTGAGAAATGGGCGATGGCCACGGCGAAGAGCGCTCCCGGTTAGAACCAAGTTCGTCGGGAGTGGCGGCCGAAAAGCAACGCGTCGCATCGCGACGTATAATTGCGCCCTTGGAGCCATTCCTTCGGAACGACGGGATCATTCACAAAAGCATCGCCCTTGGCGATCTGCAGATCTGCAGATTTCAATTTGAGAGCATCCGGGAGAATCTGGGCCTCGCAAGTGCAACGCCCAGACTTCAAAGGAGCAGCCGGAATGAAGAAGCCGTCATCGCGGATCAGGGAAGAAATCGCCAGATTGCAGGATCAGCTGAAACTGGCCGAGACCCGTGAAGCCGAACGCATCGGCCGCATCGCGCTGAAGGCCGGTCTCGGGGAGATCGAGATCGACGAGGCAGACCTTCAGGCTGCCTTCGAGGAGATCGCCAAACGGTTTCGCGGAGGCAAAGGTGCTGCGACCGGGAAGAAGGACAGCGGAGATGGCCGAAACGCAAGCGGGACGTCCGCAACGCAGCCGCCTGGCGCGGATGCGGGCGGGCTTGGTGAGGCTTGAACGGGTGGCCAAGGCGATGACATCAGATGCACGCAAAAAAGCCACGCGCGAAAAGATCGAGCTCGGCGGCCTGATCGTCAAAGCGGGGCTGCGCTACCAGAAACGTTCTTTGCTGCTCGGCCTGCTGATCGACGCCAGCAGGCGGATCAGGGGCGACGAGATGGAGAAGGCCCGGCTGGCAGCGATCGGCGCGGAGGCCTTCGGCAATGACGGCGAATAAGCTGCTTCTGACAATCCTGCCCGCGGCAATCATGATCGGTGTAATGGTCCTGACGTCGGGGCTTGAACATCAGCTGGCGGCGCTCGGAACATCGGCACAGGCGAAACTGATGCTGGGCCGCGCAGGGCTCGCCCTGCCCTATATAGCTGCCACCGCGATCGGCGCAGTCGCGCTGTTCGCCGCCAATGGTTCGACAAATATTAAGGCTGCCGGTTTGAGTGTGCTCGCGGGAAGTGGTGTGGTCATTTTCATCGCCATTGCACGTGCGGCGATCCGCCTGGCTGGCGTTGCCGGCAACGTGTCAGCCGGACAATCGGTCCTCGCCTATGCCGACCCGGCAACGATGATTGGCGCGGGCGTCGCCTTCATCGGAAGCGTCCTTGCCTTGCGGGTTGTGATCAAGGGGAATGCCGCCTTCGCAATGGCAGCACCAAAGCGGATCGGTGGCAAGCGCGCGGTCCACGGCGAGGCCGACTGGATGAAGTTGCAGGAGGCTGCAAAGCTGTTTCCAGCGGACGGGGGCATCGTCATCGGCGAGCGATATCGTGTCGATCGTGATACTGTTGCCACCACGCAGTTTCGCGCCGATGAACCGCAAAGCTGGGGCGCCGGCGGCAAGGCGCCGCTCCTCTGCTTCGACGGCTCCTTCGGCTCGTCGCATGGCATCCTCTTCGCTGGTTCCGGTGGCTTCAAGACGACCTCGGTGACGATCCCGACCGCGCTCAAATGGGGTGGAGGTCTCGTCGTGCTTGATCCATCGAGCGAGGTCGCGCCGATGGTCAACGAACACCGGCGTCGGGCTGGCCGGAAGGTGATCGTGCTCGATCCGGCAGCCTCGGGTGTCGGCTTCAATGCGCTGGACTGGATTGGTCGTCATGGCAATACCAAGGAAGAGGATATCGTTGCCGTCGCCACATGGATCATGACCGACAATGCGCGCGCTGCGTCCGCCCGCGACGATTTCTTCAGGGCATCGGCGATGCAACTCCTGACAGCGCTGATCGCCGACGTCTGCCTGTCTGGGCATACGGATGAAAAAGACCAGACCTTGCGCCGGGTCCGCGCCAATCTGTCCGAACCCGAACCAAAACTTCGGGCGCGCCTGACGAAGATCTACGAACAGTCGGATTCGGATTTCGTGAAGGAGAACGTCGCCGTCTTCGTCAACATGACGCCGGAGACGTTTTCCGGTGTCTATGCCAATGCGGTGAAGGAAACCCATTGGCTCTCCTACCCGAACTATGCCGGCCTGGTCTCCGGCGACAGTTTCTCAACCGACGATCTCGCCAATGGCGAGACCGACATCTTCATAGCGCTCGATCTGAAAGTGCTGGAAGCCCATCCGGGCTTCGCGCGCGTCATTATCGGTTCGCTGCTGAACGCGATCTATAACCGCAACGGCGACGTAAAGGGTCGAACCCTTTTCCTACTCGACGAGGTGGCACGTCTCGGCTATCTGCGCATCCTTGAGACCGCCCGAGACGCAGGCCGCAAATACGGCATCACGCTGACGATGATCTTCCAGTCGCTCGGACAGATGCGCGAGGCCTATGGCGGGCGTGATGCAATGAGCAAATGGTTCGAATCCGCATCGTGGATTTCATTCTCGGCGATCAACGATCCTGATACCGCCGACTACATCTCGAAGCGCTGTGGCGACACCACGGTCGAGGTCGACCAGACCAATCGCTCGTCCGGAATGAAGGGGTCGTCACGATCGCGATCGAAGCAACTCAGCCGCCGGCCGCTGATCCTTCCGCATGAGGTTCTGCGCATGCGCGCCGACGAGCAGATCGTCTTCACTTCGGGAAATGCACCGCTCCGATGCGGGCGCGCCGTCTGGTTCCGCCGCGAGGACATGAAGGCCTGCGTCGGAGAGAACCGGTTTCATAAAATCGGAAAGCCGTCTGAAGCCTCCGCGATCGAACCGGCGCGTAGAGCGGCGAGCAAGGCTGATCCAGAAAGATGAAGAGTATAGGAGAAATCAGCGCAAGCGCTGCCCCGCGGGGCAGGATTTCGGGAATTCTCGTCGTGCAAGGAGCGGGAATAGGGCAGCCGCAGGAGCCTCGATACCGTGGCTCGAGAGGCGGGACCGACTGCGCCCCGCGCCTCGCACACCGTTTGGCCGCCCGTTCAACCAACTCGTCTCGACTACGGAAAAAGACGACTCCTTTTCCGCGGCAAAAGAGAGATGAAGCCCGCGGTGTCGACATCGTGCGGATGGTGGTTCGCCATTCCCGGAGACAATGCTACGGCTTTCCACATTGAAATATCGACAGGACCGAATGCTCATGGAATTGCTTTCCCGTTCGCTGGATTGGCCGCAATCGTCCTGGCACTCGACATTCTGTTCTCGCAGAGGGGAAAGCGCCTCTCCCTCAAGATCAAATGCTTGATGTTCAGCGCTCTCGTATTTTGCCTGACAGCATTATGGTGCGTTGTGTACGGGCCAGACCTGTGGATCATCATACAGTCGGGCAGCATTATTGTCATCGCGACGCTCGCCGGCCTCTTGTCTTCGCGCAGCGGTTGATCTGCGATGAGTGAGCCTAGCCGAAGATCGTGTGGGGTCGCGTGCCGTGGGGCCGCACGCAAAATGCGTCCATCCATAGCCCACCAGACATGGCCCCATCATCACCGAAATGAATCGATCCATGCCGACCGATTCATAAGTGTCGTTGGACGCGGCTGCCGAGATCAACGATTCTCACATCATGATCTCACAACCCTACCAGCTCTATGTCGAACGCACGGACAAAGCCCGCAACATGGCTCGCTTCTATGCCATGACGATCGAGCCCAATCTGTTCGGCGAGATCTGCCTGGTACGCCGCTGGGGCAGGATCGGAACGCAGGGCCAAATGAAGATCCAGCATTTTGTCAGAGAGCGAGATGCGGTCGCGGCCTTCCTCGATCTTCTCCGAAAGAAGCGAAGTCGCGGATACCGAGCCGCCGCTTCGGCGGCTCGGTATCCGGCTTTTCTTCCGGAAAAAGGAGAAGAAACCCAAACTCGCGATAATCCCAATAGCCCCTGGCAATCCAGGCGCCATCGCCTTGGCGGTCGGTGCTACGACGACAATGGCCCCGCCAAACATGGCGTCGCTACAATTTGAAAAATGCACTCCTGGCCATCGCATCGCCTGCGTCATCGATGGCTACACACTATGGATCGATGGCACGAAATTCCTGCTGGCAGTATAGCCGATCTCGGCGGATCGGCGTACCAACCACTCCAGCTTTAAGTCAGGCCGTACCAAGTCCCGCGACCCGCTCCATGAAGGGTCAGATGTCCCTGTTCCGTCAACGCCCGAAGATGATCCTTGACGGTGTTGCGGCTTGTGCCCGTGGCTTTGGCCGCGTCCATGACAGTCACGCGCCCCCGCTCTCGTGCCAGTTCGAGGATCGCGACGGATAGTTCCGGCAGGTCGCTCAATAGAATACGTTCACGTTCGATCTTACGCTCAAGCCGCTGCTTCTGGCGCTGCAGGCTCCGAAGAAAAAACTCAACCCACGGATTCCAGTCCTGTTCTTCTGTTCGGATTGTTCCCTGCGTGCGGCGAAGCGCGAGGTAATAGGCTTCCTTGTTCTGCTCGATCACGCTTTCGAGAGAGCTGTACGGGACATAGAGGTAACCAGCTCGAAGCAACAACAGGGTGGTCAAGGCTCGCGATAGGCGTCCATTGCCGTCCTGGAAAGGATGGATCTCCAGGAAGACTACGATGAAGACAGCGACGATGAGGAGGGGGTGGAACTTGCCATCCTTCTCTTGGGCCTGTTGCCAGGCTATCAGTTCCGACATCCGACCGGGCGTATCGAATGGAGATGCCGTCGCGAAAACGATCCCAAGGCTTCGCCCATCTTCGTCGAAAGCCTCGACGTTATTGGAAAGTGTCTTCCAGTTTCCTCGGTGCCTCTCGTCCTTGGTCGAGTGGGCAAGCAGGTCCCGATGAAGTTGTCGGATATGATTTTCGTTGAGCCGGATCGCGTCGAAGGCTGAGAAGATCGTTTCCATCACCTCGGCGTAGCCTGCGACCTCCTGTTCGTCTCGACTGGCGAACGAGCCGATGCGGAGGTTCGAGAGAAGTCTTTCGACTTCACGGTCGCTTAATTTTGCGCCTTCAATGCGGGTCGACGATCCAATACTTTCGATCGTTGCGACCCGACGCAAGCTGGACAGCCGGTCTGGCGCGATGCGGCCGAGTGCGCGCCACGCTCCTTTGAATTCGTCGATTTCGGCGATGAGTGACAGGATCTCAGGCGTGATACGCAATTTGGAAAGATCGAGCTCTGTCATCCATTATTCCATCCATTTACATCCAAATGAGATATCGCACACCACGATCCATTTTTCCATCCATTTTCATCCAATAAACGAAAATCGCGGAAAATGTTAGAATGGAAGAGGCTCCGCCGATAGCGGAGCCTCGTGATGTCAATCAATCCCGGTTCGGGCGGGACCAGATAAGCTGGAGGCCGTCTTCGCCTTCGACCTCGGCGAGCGTTGCGTAGATTGGAGCCGCGAAACTCGGATCGTCGAGCTTGACCGAGAGGTAGTCGCGGCCCTCGCCGGAAGTTTTCTGCCAGGCGGCGCCCAGCTCGACGCTACCGGCGTAGACGCGGAACTGTGGACCCTTATCGGAAGGATTCTCGACCCGGGCGATGCGAGCCTTGACGTTGAGGGCGAGAGTGCGAATGGAGCCGTTGAAGCCGTTTTCGGTGGAGGTGAAGGTGCCGATGGTTGCCATTGTCGTATTCCTTTTCTCGTGTTCGGGCCGCGCCCATCGCGACCTCGATGGCTGTCGAACAGACCGGTGACGATCGGACCGCACCTGATAAGGCCGAAACGCAGTGGAGGGCGGCAACTGTCACTTTTGTTAGTGGGAGAGGAATGGCGGCGCAGCCGACAGGGGTAAGAAAAGGGGACGTTGCCGTTGCGGGAAGACGATCGAGGCGCAGCCGGTCTCCGGTCAGACATGCCTCATCGAGCCCGCCATGGACCGGTCCCTCGTCACGCAATGAAAGGAATTCGCACATGGCTGCGCCGCAAACACCGAATACACGCGAAAACACCGCTCTCTGCATTGACTTTAAGTTACGACGAATCAAATGCTTGCTCGCCTGACAGAGGAGAACACTGATGGCCGAAGAAACCAAGATTGAGAACACTGCGACCACAGAACCGGCGGCCGCAGCACCCGTTGAGAAGAAGACGCGCAAGCCACGGACGCCGAAAGCTGCCGCCCAAGCCAACTCCGTCGATGCCACCGCTGCACCTGCCGAAAAGCCGGCCAAGAAGACGCGTGCGAAGCGTGGCTCCAAGACGGCTCCGGTTAAGGTAGAAAAGGCGGTCGCACCGAAGACGGTCGCCACTAGCGCACCCCGCGTCAAAGCTGTTGCTTCCGCTCCGGTCGCCAGGCCTGTTGACGTCATTGATGATATCGCCGACCTGATAAAGCTTGAGGAAGAGAACAAGCAGCTTCGTAAGGAGCTCTCCGAAAAGCTGCGTGCCGAAAATGCTGATCTCCGCAAGCGGCTCGGAAAGGCCTGAGTTCTGGTTTTGAGCGGCGCCACGTATTTCCATGCGATGGCGTCGCCGATCTTTCGTCTGATTGGGTCAAGATCAATGCGGTCTTGCTGGCAGTGAATGACCGCGGCAATGTCTCGCCGCCATGCTTTGAAGGTTACATGTGATGAGAACACCATGGAGATTTGTGGCTGACCTGGTGTCGCGAAAACCGAAACCACATAGTCGTGACGAGAGCCCAGCAATCGAACCGAAAACCATCGCTCTCGAATACAAGCCTGTCCCCGAAGAGGAACAACCTGGCCTCGACGCGACCGTAGTCGACCGCTCCGCAGAACCCGTCTCCGAGGCGCAAGTCGAGGCAAGCCCACCGGAGCCTGATACCAATGCTGGTGAAGTCGGAACAGCGGCATCAGTTGCGGCAGAAGCTTCTGCGGCCGCAGTCGGCACTGAAGAGCCCGCAAAACTCGCCACCACACCACGGGCCGAGGAAACCTCACCTGCTTCCCCTAAGACCAAAGCTGTCGAAACACCGGTGAAGCCAGCGTCGGCACGTCGAAAGAAGATTGGGCCGATCGTGGAGCCGACGGCTTCGGTCGGAACTGCGTTAGAGGAACCTCCGGCCGTCGCAGCAGCCGGCCCGAAATCCTTCACGGATGAAATGGCCGACCTCGATGCGGAGGTTGCGGCGTTGCGGCGTCAGCTTGCAAAGAAGCTCGTCGAGCAGAACTCGCAATTGCGCAAGATGCTCGCCAGGTTCGATCCGCGTTAATCGCGGACCGCCGTTCCGACAGGGGAAAAGGCCCCGCCGGTGGCGGAGCCTCGTGATCTCAATCAATCCCGGTTCGGGCGGGACCAGATGAGCTGGAGGCCATCCTCGCCTTCGACTTCGGCGAGTGTTGCGTAGATCGGAGCCGGGAAGCTCGGATCGTCGAGCTTGACCGAAAGATAGTCGCGGCCTTGCTCGGAGGTCTTCTGCCAGGCCGCGCCCAGCTCCACGCTACCGGCGTAGACGCGGAACTGCGGGCCCTTGTCGGAAGGGTTCTCGACCCGAGCGATGCGGGCCTTGACGTTGAGGGCGAGAGTGCGGATGGAGCCCGTGAAGCCGTTTTCGGTGGAGGTGAAGGTGCCGATGGTTGCCATTGTCGTATTCCTTTTCTTAAGTTCGGGCCGCGCCCATCGCGGCCTCGATGGCTGTCGAACAGACCGGTGACGATCGGACCGCACCCATTCGGGCCGCAATGAAATGGAGGGCGGCAAGTCGCAGATTTGTTAGTGGGAGAGGAGGAGGGCGTAGCCTTCCGGGGTAAGAAATCTGCGAGTTGTCGTTGCGGTAAGACGATCGAGGCGTAGCCGGTCTCCGGTCAGACATGCCTCATCGAGCCCGCAGATGGGTTGCCGGAAACTCTGACGGGAAGGGATATGGCAATGGCATTCCGCTGCATTCGCCTTGGGCACGAATGGCATCGTGCGCCACGCCCAGTTCGATCGCCGTCTTTGCTTGCTTCATCAGGGGACAAGCGTTCCTGCTAGCACTGGCACGCTTGCTGACTGCGCACTGTGGGCTATCGTTGCGCGCGCGAATCGCCACCTGGAGAACTAATGCGTCAGCAGACCAAGCCGTTCATCGTCGAACGTAAACCGCCCGTAAACCCAAACCCGACACTGCAAAACCGTCGATTGGGGAAAGCTGGACGCTGACATTGCACAAGCTCTTAGCGATCAGGGTGATACGGATTACGCGGCCGCCACCGGTGGGGACGACCGCGCTTAAGCGTTAGGCCGCAGCCTTCACGTCCGCTTCCGGCTGCAGTGAATGCAGAAAGCTCACAGCGCGTTGGGCATGGGCTGCCGCCTGAAAGATCGCCCGCTTGTCGTTGGCCAGCACCGATAGCCACGATTGCAGATACGATGCATGATCCGGCCTCGGCTCGAGCTCCGGCGCGATACCGAGGTCAGCGCAGAGGAAGCAACTGCCAAGTTCGGCAATGAGTTCTTCCCGCGCCCGCTCCGTCCGGTCCTTGGCATAGCGCGACAGGTCACGTCCGACGCAATGTTCCGCCGCCGTCCAGTGGGTCGCCTCATGGCTTAGGACGGCCGCGTACCCGGCAGCATCGCGGAAAGCCTCGAAAGGCGGCATCTGGATATAATCCATGACCGGGGAATAGTAAGCCTGGTTGCCGCCGTGGCGGATGACCGCGCCGGTATTGCGGAAGAAGCGATCGGCGCTCTCGATGCGCTCGACCGGATCAAGGACCTTGGGCGGCGGCGCATAAAAGCTGTCGGGCAAACCGTCGATCTGCTCGACATTGAACACCGAATAGGCCTTCAGGAAGGGGATCTCCCGATCGACCTCGTTACCGTTCCCGTCCGCTTCAGACCTGGTGAAGCGGCTGGCGAAGACGACGGTCGAACCGGTCTCGCCCTTGCGCACGGCCCCTCCCAGTTCGAGGGCCTGCTTGAAGGTCATCCACATCGACGAGGCGAAGCCACGCGACATCTGCTCCGACCACAGGAGCAACACGTTCATGCCCGAATAAGGAAGGCCGTTGTGGCGCAGCGGCCGCGAGATACGACCATCGGTGTTGGCGGCGCTCCACGGTTTCATCCAGGGGCGGACGCCTTTTTCGAGATCCTCGACGATCCGATCGGTAATCCGCGTGTAGATGTCCGCGCGGCCCGCTTCTGATTTCTTTATCATGACTTCTCTCTCTTTCTCGTAGGACCGCGCCTATCGCGGTCCGTCACGGAGGTTCGAAGTCAGGGGCCGATGGTGTGGCCATGCACCGAAGGCCGCAACAGCGTGGAGGACGGCAAAGCCGTTGCATGGGCGCCCGGCTCCTGCAGGACCGCCAAGCGGGGCGGACCGCGATAGGCGCTTCTTTAGTTTTCCTTTTCGACATGAGAAAAGGCCGGCGCTGTAAGCACCGGCCTTGGACGAGGAAAAAAGGCGGGGACCGACCCCGCCAAGCGCGTCACCCGAGTGCCGCCAACTGAGCCTCGGCCGCCTTGCGGTCGAGCGATGCTCCGGGGTTTTCGACCGGCCGGTCGAATGGCTTCCAGGCCTCGCCGACGACCTGTTCGTAGGCTGCCACCGCACCCTCGGCTGCCATGCGCAGCGCATGGGACTGGATACCCATGTCGGCCGCGAATTCCCGCTTGCGCTGGGCGGCGCTATCATAACCGACCGGACCATCGAGATCTTCATCTCGGGCATCGTTGGATGCCTTGGCAGTTGCGTCGCGCGCTTCGGTAACGGCGCGGGAGTAGAACTGCCCGGCGCCGTGCGCCGATCCGACGAAGGCCCCGACGATACGCTGCAGATGGATCTGCATGGCCTTCTCGCCCAAGCCTTCGGAGAGGCTGTCGGCGGCCTCGATGATCAGCCGCTCATGCAGGCTGCGGATGCCATCGCTATCGACGACCGTGGTGCCGAAGCTTTCAGCGATCTTGAGTGCCTGGGCGGTGTCTGGGCAGGAGAGACGGACCATTTCGAGGGTTGCTCCTTTGCGGAGTTGCGATATCCGTGCGTTGGAGCGGTTTGGAGTTGCGGGCTTGGCCATAAACTGTTCCTTCCTTGGCTGGCGAAGCGGTTCCGGCCCGTGCCGGTCTGCCCTTCGATGCGGACGACCAGAACCGGCAAAGGGCGGGAGGCTTCACAGGTCCGATCCGGCCGAACCAGCAGGACAGGTTTGCGGGCCAGCAGGTTTCGATCTGCTTAGGCCCGCGAGCCTGCCCTTGCGCAGGGAGGCTGGGTCGGCCGCCACGCGGCGCGACAGCGGCCTTGAAACCCCCGGCCGCCGGTTCAGACCGCAGCGAACATGAAGGGCAGTTCAGCACGGCCGATATCTGGCTCTAGCGGAAGGAACAGATATGGCCAAGCCCCTCATGCCGACGACATCGAAGCCGGGCGAGTTCAGCACCAGCGGCTTCGTTTCCGGGCCTGCCTATATCGCCGGACGACGCAGAGGTCGCTTGTCGCGATGCCGCAGTTCACCGATGACCTGCTCTTGCACCGCCAGCCTGCAGGCTATCATGTCGAGTTCGACCCACCGCTCGAAGGCGAGGCTGTCGACGAGCTCCTGATGGTAAATACGAGGGCCGGATCTTCGACGCGCCCGGCTCCGGGCCTTCACCGTCATCGGCTGCCTTCCCGCGCGCGCCGTAATCTGCCGGGTCAAACATTCCGGATGCCGCTGGGTTTCTCGCCCGGCGTCGATTGCTTTCGCCAGCGTTTTCGACGCATGGGCGTCGATCATGGCTCGTCCCCCGACCTTCGCCAGCCGATGAAGGAGGACGGCCCGTCGACGGATAAACCGTCCGCACTGGTGGCAAATTCCACCCCCGAAAAATCGGGGGTGGCTGCTGCCATGCTCGACTGGGAGACGGCCGTCATGCTGCGTCCCTCTGATCGAAGCCGGCGTCGTCCTCTTCATGGTCCGAAAGATCTGCATCCTGCAGATCGTCCTGATCCGCAGCCCCGTCGAAGTGCCCGTCCTGATCCTCGGCTGGGTCGTCAACATGGTCGCCACCGTCATCTTGCGACGCCGCGCCATTGACGTCCGTGGTAGAGTTTGCCCGGATCCAATCGAGCAACTCGTCGGCTGGCGGTGCGAAGCGCGCCGACGCATGGACGAAGTGCTCGTTCGCGAAATGCTCGACAAGCGCGGCGCGAGTCTCACGAACCTTCGGACGGGGCTGCACGGATGCCTCGGCGCACGATGCTTCCAGTGCCTGGCGGGACAGGCAAAGGAGGAACTCTTCCGATCCCATGTTCGGCAGGTATTCGTCGGCGCCGATCGCCTCGCCGGCGATGCGCGAGACCATGCCGCTGCTCGACATGCCGCGGCGGCACGACAGAACGTCGATCAACACCGAGCGGATGGCGACCCGAAGCGTGTCCTGGTCGAAGGCGAGCTTGCCATGCTCGTCGAACAGGGC
Source organism: Martinezella sp. CNPSo 3957 (assembly GCF_057784395.1). NCBI lineage: Bacteria > Pseudomonadati > Pseudomonadota > Alphaproteobacteria > Hyphomicrobiales > Rhizobiaceae > Martinezella > Martinezella sp. CNPSo 3957. Next base: position 125,473 of record NZ_JBXSOU010000013.1, on the reverse strand, counting down.
GACGGCATGGCGCGAGAAGCGCTTGCCGCCATAGAAGGACCCATCTGCACCGGAGTCGACACGGACGTTCTGTCCGGCAAAGGCCAGAACCATGAGCGCCATCAGCATATCATCCTCGATCGGCGCGCGGCCGAGTGCCTCGTGCAGGGCATCGGTGCGGAAATCGCCGATCATGTCATGGCCCTTCTGGGTCACGTCGGGGCGAACCTTCGGCGAGGCAATCGCGTCGCCCTCATCGCTGCCCAAGGCAGATCCATCAACATCCGCGCCCTTCGCCTTCGCCGCCTCGGGCAAGCGGTAGTGCACGGTCTGCACCTTACCATCCCGATCGAGGTAGAGTGCGGTGTAGTCGGACTTGGACGGCTTGCCGTACACTTGGCTTGCCTTCTTCGGCAGATCCGGCTGGCCCAAGCTGTTGACCTCGACAATGGCGCCACGCTTCGGCAGGTTGGCGGTCATCCACTCATGCTGGGCGCCGAGAAAGCCCTCGACATTGGTGGTGTAGCGACCGTCCTGATCGGCCGGCGCGAAGAGGTCTTCCACCCACTCGATACCATAGGCCTGTGCCAGATCGTCGCCAAAGCTCGCATCCCGGGCATACATGCGCTTCCTGGTTAGGGCATTGGAGATCTGCCACCAAGGAGCGGTGTCACCCTTCTTCGGCTTGTGCGCCTTCCAGACTTCCTTCTGGTCCACCTGGCCAGCGGCGGCGATGATGCGTAGCTGCTGCTCGGACGGCATGTCGCCCAGCGCCATCTGTTCGAGCATCGCGGGAAGGACATTCGCGAGCAGCCGCAGCTTGCGGATCTGGCGGACGGGAAGCGCGAGGGCGACCGCAATCGCCCCCTCCGTCCAGCCGAGAGCAACGAGCCGTTCGATGCCACGCCACTGATCGACCGGGTTGAGCGCCTCGCGTACAGAGTTCTCGACCATCGAGCGCATGGCACCCTTGTCGTTGGCGGCATCCGCGACAAGGATTTCGATCTCCTCCAGGCCGGCGGCGATGGCCAGTCGCACGCGGCGATGTCCGGCATCGATGATATAGCCATTTCCGCCCTCGGTTTCGGGGGCGACCACCGGCGGCTGGACGATGCCGACGGCCTTGATCGTCGCCAACATCAACGCGTCGGCCTGCGGGGACGACTTCGTCTGGCGCATCCGGTCGGGGTTTTCCTTCAGTGCACGCGGGTCAACCTTCATGATCTGCATGATGTCTTTCCTTTCGGGAGGTTCCGGACCGGCGCCTTGCCAGCCCTTCCTGTCTTCATCTCTTCTCGAAGACACCTCCCGGACCGCTGAGCGGCCGGACTGCCGCAACTGCGGCCGAGCATCCCTGCTGCGCGGGACAAGCGGGGCTGCCAGCCCTGCGAAGGACAAGGGGCCGGGATGGCGCAGGCGGCGGTTGAGCGACAGCGTCGGCAGGAGGACCGATCTGCGACGGGTTCATCCTTCCTGCTTTTCTTTTCAACAATCACTTATCGATTCGAACCGAAGCTCGAAGACGAGAGAATGCTGGCCGCAGCCATACTTCGGGGATGGATCAGGCTCGGCGTCCGAGAAGGGACAGGCCATCGGCGAGCATTCGCTTCAAGATCAGTTTCCTGCTTTCCGGTGTGGCAAAGGCAGCTTCTCGGACAGCAAGACCAGCGGGCGATGGACTGATGGTTTCAGTCGGTGAGACCGGGAGCGGCTGTTCGACCAGTGCGGCGACAACGACATGCGTGACCGTTGTCTCATCCGATTTTACCGAAACGGTGACCTGTCCTCCGGAGCGGAGGCGATCGACGCCCGTTTGAGCGGCCTCCTGCTCATCTTGCGCTTCGACCAGCGATGTCTGCGTCACCAGAAAAAATGGCATGTGTCCCTGCGATCTCTTTTACTGCAGATTCCATCCGCAAAGCGGTTACGGTCAAGATGCAGCACCTCCTCAGCGGACGCCTCCGATACAAAAAAGGCGCTCGACCCGTGAGGGGAGCGCCTTCTTCTGTATCCCGGAACAATGTCAAACGCCGCGGCGATTGCAGCGAGCAGGACATCGTCTCATCGAGAATTGATGCTCAGATACTGTTGACGAAGAGCAATTTCAAGTCGCGATTTAGATCGCCAACAGTTAGATCTCGCCGCTTATCAGGACTGGGAGGCAAAGCGACATGAGCAAAGATCCAGAGATCCGGAGAGCTATCGCCCAGCGTGCAATTGATCGGGCGCGAGCTCGTGGTGTGTCGATCGACACGGATCCCGCCTTCGTCGCCTTGCTGGAGGGATGGATCCGCGGAGACATCGACATGAAGGCCATGCGCGAACGGTATCTTGATATCATCGCTCTTCAAGCTGCGGAGCGGCGGGACCCGCGCAAAAGTCGCCTCGGCATAAACCCCTCGGAATCGTCGGAAGAGGCAAGCGAAGAATAAAAAAATGGGCCTGCGGAAACCGCGGCCCATGAAGTGTGGAGATTTAAAACCTCCAGAGGGGAACAGCTGCTGCGACGGAACTGGGAGGTGACCGCCATGTGCATCAGCTGAAGGCGTTATGCCTGAATTTTGACCAACTGGAAAACATTTATTGTGCAACGCAGCTATGCAGCTGCCGCGACGGTCTCGTTGTCCTGATCTGCCGCTAGGTGAGCCTCAAGTGCCAGCAGCTTCAGCCGCTTTTCCTTCAGGTCATCTGCGAACGCGAAAGCGCCTCCCTCTCGGGAACGGTAGGAAGCCAATCGCCGCTCGGCCTCTTCCAGACGCCCGCGATACTGGCGCTGTTCGTCGCCGAAGCCCTCAAGAGCATGCTCCAAACGCGAGATGGCGCCGAACGGCGTAACCGTGATCACCAGATCGATCTCGTAATCGGCGCCAGTGCGCTGGAGGAGAGTCTCGTAACGATAGCCATCGCCCTTGCCGAACCGCTCACCCTCATAGACAAGATCGAAGCCGCCGATCGTGCCCAAATGCACCTCGCCCTCTTGCTGCAACTGCAGAAGCGTGAGGATCTCTTTCATCAGCGCCCGACCGGCCTCCTTGCGCTCGGGGTATTCTTGACCCAGCACCGTCATCGTAAAGGCATCGCCGCCTGTCGGCTTAAGCCGCACCATGTCTTGGCCGACCTCGCCGATGCGCCGGGTCGAGACCTCGATTTCACGCTCGGCATCACGCATCTGCCGACGAACGGCATACTGATCGTCTTCGTGGGCGGCCCGCAGCCGTTCGAGCCTGGCAATATCGGCTTCCAGTCCGGCCTTCTGCATCAGGCGTTCGTCACCGGAGGCGATGGCCTTGGCCATGGCAAACTGGTTTGCGGCGCCCTCACCGATATCTTCGAGCCGACGGATCGATGTGTCGCCAGATAGGGCCGCAGCGATGAACCGCGCCTTGCGTTCGTTGTTCTGCCACATCGAGGCGTCGAGCGAACCTTCTGTCGCATAAGCGAAGATATCGACTTCCTCATGCTGATTGCCTTGGCGAACAATTCGGCCCTCGCGCTGCTCGATCTGCGACGGCAGCCACGGCACATCGAGATGGTGGAGTGCTTTCAGTCGGAGCTGGGCGTTGACGCCGGTGCCCATCGTCTCGGACGAACCGATCAGGAAACGGACCTTGCCGGCGCGGACATCACCGAACAGCCTCTGTTTGGCTTCGGTTTTCTTGTAGTCCTGCATGAAGGCGATCTGCGACGCCGGCACGCCGAGCCGGATCAGCTCGTCGCGGATGAAGCGATAGGCCGAGAAGCCGCGGGACTTTTCGACGTTGAGTGTGCCGAGATCGGAAAAAATCATCTGGGCAGCGCCCGGGAGATCGAAGTCTTTGCCGTCCGGACGCCGATAGATCGTCTCGCCAGTCTCCTTCCAGATCCGATGAGCATTGCGGACGAGTAGATTGAGCTTGTTTCCCTCCTCGTTCTCAGCCCCCGGCATGACGAAGCGCAGGTCGATCGCCGCATGGCGGCCGTCGGTGATAACCGACAGCAGAATGTCATCGCCGGGCTTAGCCGGTCCCTCACGCTGCTCGATCGCCTTGATGCGCGCGTCGAGCATCTGCTGATAGGTCTTGAACAAAACCGTTGGCTTCGCCGTCAGGATCTGCCGACGCCCGGTCGAGATATCAGGGACCTTCACATATTGCCTGAGATCCTCCGGCATGACGACATCCGCGAACGACCGGAACATGGCGATCAGTTCGGGCACGTTGACGAAGGAGGCAAAGCGGCTGACCGGTTTGTATTTGCCGGAAGGCTGGATTTCGAGCTCGGTCGTCGTATCGCCGAAGCAAGATGCCCAGGCATCGAACTCATGCAGGCTGCGTTCAGCAAGCGCGGCGTGGCCGAGCAGACGCTGGATCGAGAACATCTCGCCAAGGGTGTTGGTGATCGGTGTGCCCGAGGCCAGTACCAGAGCGCGGCCGGGGTTCTTCGTTTCGATGTAGCGGGATTTGACGTAGAGATCCCAGGCGCGCTGGGAGCCGTTCGGGTCGATGCCCTTCAGCGTCGACATGTTGGTGGCGAAGGAGAGTTTTCGGAATTCCTGTGCCTCGTCGACCACGATCTGGTCGACGCCGATCTCGGAGATCGTCAGTAGGTCGTCCTTGCGCGTCGCCAGGCCTTCAAGCCGCTCCTGCAATCCCTCTTTCAGCCGCTCAAGGCGCTTGCGCGAGACGCGGTCCTCGCCGTCGACCTTGGTCAGCAGATCCTCATAGAGCTGCAGCTCGTCCTGGATCATCTGTTGCTCGAAGGTGGAGGGCACGGCGATGAACCGAAACGCTGAATGCGTGATGATGATCGCATCCCAGGTCGCGGTTGCCGCACGCGACAGGAAGCAGGCCCGCTTTTCCTTGGTGAAGTTGGTCTCGTCAGCGACGAGAATGCGCGCGTTCGGATAGAGCGCCAGGAACTCGCGCGCTGCCTGCGCCAGGCAATGGCCGGGTACCACCAACATCGCCTTGGTGATCAGCCCGAGCCGGCGCTGTTCCATGATAGCAGCTGCCATGGTCATCGTCTTGCCGGCGCCGACGGCATGGGCGAGATAGGTCGAGCCATCGGCGATGATCCGCCAGATGCCGCGTTTCTGGTGCCCATACAAAGTAAAGGCGCCAGAGGCGCCGGGAAGTTTGAGATGGGAGCCGTCGAATTTGCGCGGCGCGATATTGTTGAAGCGATCGTTGTAATCGCGGGCCAGCCGGTCGGTGCGATCGGGGTCGGTCCAAACCCAGTCCTGGAACGCCTGCTTGATTCTCTGCAGCTTGTCGCGGGCAGCTTCGGTATCGACGACGTTGAGCACCCTTCGCTCGCCATCGATATCTTTGAAGACATCGAAGATCTGCGGCACCCGGCTGTTCAGGGCATCTGTGAGCAATTCCCCGGCATGGCGCCGGCTCGTGCCCCATTCGGATGTGCCGGCCGCCGAGTAGCCGAGCTGCCGAGCCTCGACCGTCCATGATCCGAGCTCCGGCATATGATGGATGCGGATATCGGCTTCCATCCTCTCCTTCACGAAGGCTACGACATCAGTGGCCGGGATCCACGGAGCGCCAAGGCGGGCGGTAATATCGGATGGTCGAAGATCGGCCGGCTGAACATCCTGAAGCGCACGGACATTGCGCTCATAGGCCGGATCGAGTTCGGCTGCGGCCTGCGCGGCGGCGAGCTTTGTACGGACTGCCCCTGAAAGATAAGCATCTGCGGTCTGCCAAGATCCATCAGTCGGGTCGCAAAACACCTCGTCGCCGAGCTCGTCGAGCACGGTCGCGGGATCGGTGTGGAGCAGCTCCGCGATCTGGTCGATATCGACGTGACCGCGTTCATTCAGCACGACGGCGAGCGCATCTGCAGGAGACGTGATGGTCGGCGCAACCGGTGGGGCAATCACGCGTTCGGAAAAGATCGGACCCGGCTTCGCCGTATTGGTCTCCAGATCGTAGTCCTCGATCGAGGCGACAAGCCAGCAATCGGGATCGTCGCGGAAGGGTGCGAGGTTCGGCTGCCGATGAGTTTCCTTGACCTGACCAGTCTCCGGATCTTCGGTAATGGACACCGTCGTATGGTTGATTGGCCCGAAATCCCGAACGAAGCTCGACCAGGCGATGCGCAGCCGGACCTGAAGATCCTTCCACGGCCGGTCGGTCTCCTGTGCCTTCAGCACCTCGCGCACGGCATCACGGATCGGGATCAGCTTCGAAATGATCCGAACGTGCTTTTCCGAGATGCCGTCCCCGGTGCGCCCCTTGCGCACTGTGACCGGAACTGCCACGCCATCGACCACCTGCATCAGGCCCTTCGACCGGTCGAGGAAGAAGCTCCCCTCGCGAATGGCACTGTCCATCGGCTGCAGATCAACGATTTCGCCGAGATCGTCCTCCAGATCGATGTCGATCTGCGTTGGCTCGCCGTCGTAGATGCCTTCTGGAAGAAGGCCGGTGACGGCGTTAAGGGCTGCCTCAAGACCGACGCCAGGGCAAGGCCTGCAGGTATAGGTTTCGCCGAACGGGCCGGAAGTCAGCGCGTGTTCGCCGAGCACAAAGTCGGGGTGCCGCACGAACCATCGATTGACGCGGATCGCGCCCTCGTCCTCCGACGCCGGACGCACCTCGTCCACATCGAGCCATGTCTGATCCCCCTCCAGCTCACCGGCCTTCCGCTTGCGGAAGAACAGGATGTCGACCACGACATCCGTACCGGCATCACGGCGGAAACTGCCCTCGGGCAGACGAATGGCCGCGATCAGATCGGCGGACTTGGCAATATGCTCCCGCGCCGTCGTATCGGCCTTGTCCAGTGTGCCATGCGAGGTGACGAAGGCAGCGAGCGCGCCGGGCTTCAGCAGATCGATGGACCGGGCAATGAAATAGTCATGCAGACGAAGGCCGAGCGACCGGTAGGCGCGATCCGAGCGCACGGTGCGATCGGAAAAAGGCGGGTTGCCGATGGCGAGATCGTATATCGGTGCCAGATCAGTTCGGGCGAAGTCACCATTGATGATCCGGGCCTTCGGCTGAAGCAGGCTTACGATACGGGCGGTCACCGGATCAAGTTCAATCCCGGTGACGTAGGCCGCGGTACGGTGAGGCTTCGGCATCAACGCCGCGAATAGGCCCGTACCAATACCCGGTTCCAGCACCCGGCCGCCGCGCCAGCCGAGTTTCCGAACCCCATCCCAGATCGCCTGGATGATGAATTCCGGCGTGAAATGCGCATACTGCGTGCAGCGGGCGAGCGAGGCATACTCGGCCTCGGAGACGGTCGTTTCGAGCGAGGAGCCGATCTCATCCCAGCCCTGCCGGAAATCGATTTCACCCGGCCTCCGGAATACTCCGTTGGCCAGCTCGCCGGCGCCAAAGCCGGTAAAGCGGATCAACTGCGCCTGTTCCTTTGGCGTCGCCGGCCGGTCCTGCTCGGAGATGTTATTGGCAACGAGGATCGCCGCAACGTTGGCGCGGGCACGATCCTTCCAGGACGAAGGTAAGCTGCGGTCACCCTCGAGATAGAAGTTTGCCCGGAGCCTCGTGGCTCGGGAGGGTACGGCCCTGGGGCGTGCGGATGCCGGCGCTGGCGCCGGCGGCGTGGGATCCGGATCGTCGTCATTTGCGGCCGCAGGCGAAAAGTCACCGAAAGCGGTCACGCCGAGGCCAAAGCCGGACGAGAGGGCGGTATTGCCAAACATGTCGAGCGTGAAGGGATCGTTGCTCATGATAAAATCTCCTTGTGGAAGCGCGCGTCATCGGTCCGCCAGGACGATTGGCGGCGAAGGAACGTTGATTGAGGCTGGAATCCCGCTGAGGCAGGGATGCTACGACCACTCGACGATGAAGAGTTCCATCGAGTCAGTGTCAAAGGTGATGCCGAGATGCCTGACATTGGGGGTGGCGGCGATCATTGACTCCAGCTGCACGGCGTCGATGAATTCGACACCGTCATCTCCCCCGAAGGTCTTGCGCTTCACCTCGAACCAGTCGTCGTTCGTGCGGGGATCGCATTCGAGCGCGTAGGCGACGAACGGCCTTTCGCCGTCCGGCAATTTGCCATTCGAGCAAAGGTAGACGCCGTGATCACCCACGAGCCATACACCCGGCAGCTCGTCGCGACCGGGATCAAGGCCGTAATGGGGATTGCGATAGCCGCCGTTGGCTTCGGCGTCGGCGCGACCGCGGTCGATCACCGCCCGCACGGATTCAATCGGAAAGGAAAGCATGGAAATTGCCTCCTCACGCTGCGACTGCCGCATCGGGAAGATGGCGCAGTTGGACGGGCAGTTTGTTGGCGATCTCATCGTCGGTCAGGTCGTGGAGCAGCTTCAACCTTGCGGATCCAGCTCCAGTGTAGAGAGCGATGACGCGCTGGCCCGGCAGATATTGCGGCGCGGTTGCATCCGAGTAGCCGCGATAGGCGTCCGCCGTGGCACTCCAGATGTGCTCAAGACGTTCATTCCGCGTCATCGCCCGCACGGGGCGCGTTTCTCGCTCGCTGATAGCCAATCGCATGTCTTCCACCGATCGGCCGTCGGAGAGGTCGCAATATCCATGGAAGTGACGGATGACACCGTCGATCCGCAGCGCGAAGAAAACGGATGCGACGGATCCGGTCAGGAGTTCGCGCATTGCGAACATTGAGCCCCGGATCCACAGAGGCGGCAGGATCTCGAACATATAGTCGTGTTCGCGCTCGGTGATTTCGAACCATTCGCCGGCATAAAGCGCGCTCGCGTCACCGTCGAAACGGTGAGGACGTTGCGCGTGCCGATCGAACAACCTTAACATCTGATGGTGGTCGGCGATGCCCTGATAGACTTTACGGATTGCGGAAGGGGTGCTCATTGACGGCTCCTTTGGCTCTGTCCGAACCGAAGCGCGGTGCTGCTATCAGCTCACCATCCTCTTCAGTCCTTCATGACCCCTCCCCTCACGCCGCCTCTCCGTCCGAGCGGGTCAAGGGCCGCTTTCGAGCGGGCGAAGCTTCATCCTTGACGCGGCCGGCGGGCATGCGGCAGGCCTCCGCTTGTTTCCATTCTTCTCTCCCTCCCGTCTTCCTCCCACGCCTTCAGCGCTTCATTCCAATCCTCCGACGGCGGCTTCAGCCGCAACCAGTCGCAGCCTACCTTATCGGCAATGGCACGGAGACGGCCGGCAAAGGTCTCGCCCTGGCTATTGGCGTCGGTGGCCGCGACCAGAGCAACACCGGGACGCGCGGCCAGCTTGCGGACTGCCGCTTCTGTCGCCGGCGACCACCCACCGCCGGTGCTGAGATAGAGGCTGCTCTCGCGAAGTCCCTCAAATGCCGCAAGGCTCATGGCGTCGATCGCCGCTTCAGTGACGCAAAGACGCATGGCATCGGAAGAACCAAGGCGAAACAGAATTTTCGAACCGCCTGTCGAAAAGCCCCGCCAACCGGGACCGCGCTCCTCCCAACCGGTGACAGCACCATCGTCATTGACATGCGCTGCCCACATGCTGCCATAAGGCCCTTCCCGAAGGACGTCCCTTTGGATAGCCTCCCGGATGATCATTGTCGGGAGGCAGCGCTCGGTACGCAGATAGCGCCACGTCATCGATCCCTGCCATGGGCTCCGTCGTTTTGCCCAGCGTTCAGGGACGGAAATGCAATGAGCGAGCCTTCCGGCCGGGCGAGACCAGACAGGATCCCTAGCGGCGATGCCGACAAGATCGGCCACCCGGTCCAGCGCCTCGACGAAGGTGACGCCGTCCAGGTGCTCCGTAAGACCGAAGACATCGCCTTTCGCGTCAGACATCGGATCGAACCAACCCCGCCCCCCATGGATGACGATGACGATTTCCGCACCGCGCCGGTATTTTTGGGCCTTTCGGGTGCTTTCCTTGACGTCGACGGCGAAGCCAGCCTGTTCCAACACGGCTGCGCACGGGACACGGTCGCGAAGTTCTTCCAGTTTCTCTTTCTCCATTATTTTCCCGGCGCTCTTGGCGCCGCCCCTCTCTCCAGATTCATATCTCCTGCAATTCGCGGGACCGTTTCCGGCGTCCGCGAAGAGCAAAGGGGGCAAGGGCGCGGCTGGCAATCTGCAGATTTGCACCCGCTCCAGATGACATGCCAGCAGCGGCGCAGCTTCCCTTGCCGCCTGCCGCTCGCAAGCGGCACCCAGGAGGTGAAGGGTCTCAATGAGACCCGCCCGGAACATATTCATGCACGATCTCCAGATCGTCTTCATCATCGAGTTCGTCGCTCGGCAGAACGCCGAACTCGTCGCCGGACCTGAACAGCGTGACTGGAACCATCAGGGTGCGGGAAAGCTGGAAGGCGTGGTTCTGCGCAAGCGAAAGATCCGTGTTCATCTGAGGCTCCATCTTTGGAGCGGGCCATTCCCGCTCGATGGCTCCCGTCAGTGTCTGGAACCGGTCGCGATCACCGCGGAGACGCAGCCGGAGCGGCCGCAGCTTGCTAGCGGACCCCGTCAGCGGGTTGATCGACGGAGATCCGGGGCTGGACCAGGAAGCCATCCATCAAGAGCGGGATTGGGATGCCTCCATGGACCTGCCTCCACTAACAATGATCATGTTGATGCGCATCTCATCGCTGCCGCTGGTCCACCCTGGGGCTTTTGATCTTTCCGCTCCGGACATCAAGTCGGAGTCGATGCCCATAGCTGATGGAGCCGTCTCTCCTATGCGACGTGAGGCGACGAAAGCCGGATATTCGCGATTGCGAGCCCTAGCGCATGCGGAGCCGCCCCTTGAAAAGCCAACACGCAACCGATATATATTGGTCATAGTCGAGAGCGCTGATCCGTCGGTGCGTTGAACGATTGTTTCACTCGGCTTACCGAATTCGAGCGGACCGCATGCGGTCCGCTTTTTCGTTTCAGGGGGATTCGTTGCATCTACTATATCTCGACGAGTCTGGTCACTCGCATGATCCAAGCTCCGACTTCTTTGTCCTCGCCGGGTTTAGCATATTCGAGCGCCAAACGCATTGGCTGGAAGCCCAGATAGATCCTGTCGCGGCGCGCTTCAGCTCAACCAATCCTCGGGAAATCGAGTTTCATGGAAACCCAATGCGCTCGGGCAACGGTGCCTGGAAAGGTGTGCCTCCCAATGACAGAGTTCAAGCCGTCGTCGATATCTTGTCGCTGCTGGCCGACAAGCAGTTGAAGTTGAAGGTGTACGCCTGCGTCATCGAAAAGAAGCTCTTTTCCTCTAACGATATTCTTGCGCGTAGTTTCGAGGACGTGGCGTCGTGTTTCGATGGATATCTGAAGACACTCTACAAGAAAAAGAACCCCCAACGTGGCTTGGTCATCCTCGACAAAAGCAATTACGAGGAGAAAATCCAAACCTTGTCTCATGTTTTCAAGCACGTGGGGCATGCCAATGGGCAGCTTCGGAACTTCGCAGAAGTCCCGCTTTTTCTCGATTCCAAAGCGTCTCGCCTGATTCAGATGGCGGATTTGATCGCCTACTGGATTTTTCGTCACTTTCAATCAGGCGACCAGCGCGGCTACAACCTCATAAGGCCGTACTTTGCGCGGTATGGCGTCGGGCCAGTCTCAGGCCTTCGCTGTCATGTCACACCGGAGACAGAGGCGCGCCTCGCATCGCTTCCAGTCCCAATTCACCCGTTTCCAAAAGCGACGCCGAAACTTATTGCCGCCGAAGCAGCCCCAATTTCCACGCTGGAAGATTGATGCGGTTGTCGTTTTGCATTTATTCGCAAGACTCCGCATGCGATAATTTTCAAGAGCGGCTACCCTGTGCTGATAGCTCCGCACCTCATCGCGGTAGACGATAGACCTCGGCATTGTCCTGCCGCTCCCGGAGACCTTTATACGAAGCATGGCGCAGTTTGCCGTCATCGGTCCAGGCACGATACTCGATCTCGGCGATCAATGTTGGCTGAACCCAGACGACGCCGCGCTGTTTCAGCGCGACCGGCGCCCACGCAGTCTTGAGTTTGTCCAGATCCTTGCGAAGCCTGGTCGCACCGCGTTCATTGAAGCCCGTTCCGACGTTGCCGACGTAAACGAGATCATCACCTTTATAGGCAGCGAGAAACAAATTACGGATGCCGCCGTGCGCAACAGTGGATGGTTCATAGCCGACGATGAAAAAGCTGTCGCTCTGGACACATTTCACCTTGATCCAATCGCCGGTACGACCGGAGCGATAAGGCTGCTCGCGGTTCTTCGCGATGATGCCCTCCAGACCGTGCGCACATGCGGCGGCTAGCAGTTCATCGCCATCGGCTTCGACCGCCTCGGACAGTTTTATGACGCCTGGATGATCGAGAAGAAGCCCCTCCAGGATCTGCCGACGTTCAGCGAGATCCACCGTCCCATTTTATCTCATAGAGCCATTGCGGCCCTTTCGGGACCTCGGACTTCAGAAGCGCTAGCGCCGGCTCGATCCGCTCTGGCATTGGATCGAGCGGCAATTGCGGCTGGTCGGGATCACGAGCTTTGCGTGCCCGGCTTCGCAGCGGCATTTCCGAGGTGGCGAGAAGGGGTTTCGAGGACTTCGTCATGGAAAACAGTGCAGCAGAGAAAGCTTAATGAGTCCAGTCGTTCCTCAGCCCGGCAAGAAGTCGTTCGGTTTCGCCGGCCGTTGCCGCAACCAAGGCTGCGGTGCCGCGCCGGGAATGATCCGGGTGGTTTCGCCTCGATTTTCGGGCCAGTTTCTAATCAAATGGGCACGCTATTGACTCAATTCCAAATGAGAACATAATAGGAACAAATTGCCGCGGCGATCACCGGCCGCGCAATTCCATATCGACAGGTCAGCAGTGTGAACCCCTATGATTCCAGGGGTGCAAGAGACGTATTGCCTCATGACAACCGCAGCCGCTCAGACAGATGAACCGCAATTCGATCGGGTGGCCTCGGTGCTCGACCTATTCGAAGGTGATGCCCGCGCCACGATCGGCGCTCTGCTCACCGAGCTGCAGTTCGTCCGCAGACAACTGGCTCTCTGCGAAGCTGGAATGAGCGTCGGCTTTACGCGCGGCTGGGTTCCACGTTTCGAAAGCGAAGGAGGAAGCAATGTTTGAATATTCGAGAGATCCGCGGCCAAGAGAGGGTGTTCTCACCATAAGCCAGGACGACGCGCAGGCGCTGTATGATTTCGTCGGCTATTTGGGCCGGCATGCCTTCGATACGTTCAGAGACGACCGGCCCGGCTTCCGTGGGAAGTCGCCTGACATGCTTCGCCATCTCGACGGGATGCGCGACCTGCTGGAAAACGTCATGGACTACCCGACCCTGGACGAGGAACTTTGCTGGGACGAGGCGAAGCCGCTCGCGACGGACGAGGTTCATGGCTTGCTGCTGACGGAGATCGGAAACCGGACCGCGATCCGGTTTCTCGAGATTCCGGTTTACTGGAATGACGAGCACAGATTCTTCGGGACACTTGCGCTTGCCGTCGATGACGAGGCCGGCGAAACCTGCGGTCTGTTCGAGGTCGAGGATCTCGCCGGCGAGCACGTCAGTTGCGGTCCAGGCTGGTCTCAATCCGGCGCTGATCTCGATGAGACGATCCGCATCTTCATCAATGCATTTCCACTGCAGCAATTAGAAGCGCGCAACGAGGACTGCATCAACGAGATGCTGGCTGCGAAAGTCGCTTGATGGCGGCCAATCTGTCGCGCGCCGGGGTCGGCGCGACGACATTTTCATCATATGCCAGCACTTGGCTACACATCTCAGTCGAAGGGATTATCGATATAGACCCGATCAACGAGCTTCAGACTGCGATCGGGCTGCACGATGTATGTCTCGCGCACCCGTTCGCCCCACTGGTCAGTGAAGGTGTGCGGAAGGATGCTGCCAACGGGTGACTTTTGTAACCTTTGTCGCGGCTGCCCACCGTAGGTAATGCTTCCGGGGATGGGCTCCAGCCCTTCTGTGCTGGTTTGGCAGGCCGCAAGCATGGTAGCCAAAATCCCCATGACAATTATTCTTTTCATCGCATCCTCCCGTCCCGCAACAATACACCAAACCAGACGTGAGTATCGAGGTTCCAGGAGGCAAGGCCTCTTGCATCAGCGGAGTCCAGGCCAACACTGGCTTCGCTCACTGAAAATTCCGAGACTTCACCTTCAACCTATCAATAAGCCGATCCGGCTCATAAATCTCCCGCGCCTTGATCACGGCCCTCTCTCGCGAATCCGGACTACCAGGCGTCCCATGGGCAAATTCATCCCCTCGCCCTGTCGGCAGCCTGAAGGCCTCGTCACGATCGGCAAGCCCGGACAGATCGCTTGTCAAATCGAACAGCTGCTGGGCAACGAGATGCACGACGTCGCCTTCCCGCTGGATGCGGCCATTGATCGCCATCATGCTGGAGCCGAGCACGACACGCCGGCGCTTCTCAAACAATGTCGGCCACACAACAACATTGGCCGGCCCGGTCTCGTCTTCGACAGTCAGGAACATGACACCCTTGGCCGAGCCCGGCTTCTGCCGCACCAGCACGAGACCTGCCGTCATCAGCCAGCGGCCATCGCGCGCCGACATCGCCTCCTCGCACGTGACGATATTGCGGGCGGCGAGATCCTTGCGCAGGAAGGCCAGCGGATGCTGCCGAAGGGTCAGGCCGATATGGCTGTAATCCTGAATGACGTTGTGTCCCTCCGTCATCTGACGAAGGCTGACCTCCGGCTCCTGCTGTTCGGCAATCGTCCTTTGCTCGCGTTCGGCCGCCGCGGCAAAGAGCGGCAAAGGCTCGTCGCGCAAGGCTTTGATCGCCCAGAGCGCATCGCGCCGCTGCAGCTTGAGCGACGACAGGAAGGCGTCCGCTTCGGCAAGGTCGACCAGGGATGCCGCCGGCACACCGGACCTGCGCCAGAGATCGTCGACGCTCTCGAACGGCTGATTGGCCCGCGCAGCGATAATACGAGCCGCATCAATCTCGGCAAGTCCATGGACCATGCGCATGCCAAGGCGAACGGCGTGGCGATCACTGCCCTTAATCGGTTCCAGCGTGCAGTCCCAGCGTGAGCGATTGATACAGACAGGACGGACTTCGACGCCATGCTTGCGGGCGTCACCGACGATCTGGGCCGGCGCATAGAACCCCATGGGCTGCGAATTCAGAAGTGCGGCACAGTAGGCGTCGGGATAGTGGCATTTCACGTAAGATGAGGCATAGGCGATGAGGGCGAAGCTTGCGGCATGGCTTTCGGGAAAGCCATAGGAGCCAAAGCCTTCGAGCTGCGAGAAGGTCTTTTCAGCAAATTCCGGCGTATAGCCGTTCCTGACCATGCCGGAGACGAGCTTGGCCTTGAACTTCGAGACACCGCCGGTGAACTTGAAGGTCGCCATCGACTTGCGCAGCTGATCGGCCTCGCCGCCGGTAAAGCCGGCACAGACCATCGCCACCTTCATCGCGCTCTCCTGAAAGAGCGGCACGCCAAGCGTCTTGCCGAGAACGGCTTCCAACTCCGGTGTCGGATAGTCGACCGGTTCCTTGCCCTCGCGCCTCCGCAGATAGGGATGGACCATATCGCCCTGGATCGGGCCGGGTCGGACGATCGCCACCTGGATGACGAGATCATAGAAGGTGCGCGGCTTCATGCGCGGCAGCATGGACATTTGCGCCCGGCTTTCGATCTGGAAGGTGCCGAGCGTGTCGGCCTTGCGGATCATCGCATAGGTGGCGGGGTCTTCCTGGGGGATCTTGGCCAGATCGAGGTCTTGGTGCTTGTGATCCTGGATCAATGCGAAGGCCTTGCTCATGCAGGTGAGCATGCCGAGCGCCAGCACGTCGACCTTCATGAACTTCAGCGCTTCGACATCGTCCTTGTCCCACTCGATCACCTGCCGGTCGGCCATGGTCGCCGGCTCGATCGGCACAAGGTCGTCGAGCCGGTCATGGGTGAGTACGAAACCACCGGGGTGCTGGCCGAGATGACGCGGCGCCCCCATGAGCTGCTGTGCCAGTTTTAGCGTGAGCGCCAGCCGGCGATCGTCAGGATTGAGGTTCAGCTCGCGCAAGCCGCGTTCGGTCACCAGTTCCTCTGACCATGACCACATGCCTGACGACAGTGCCTTGATCACGTCCTCCGGCAGGCCGAGGGCCTTGCCGACGTCGCGGATCGCGCCCTTGGCGCGGTAGCGCGTCACGGTCGCGCAAAGGGCCGCCTTGTCATGGCCATAGGTCTTGTAGATCCATTGGATCACCTCCTCGCGCCGCTCATGCTCGAAGTCGACATCGATGTCCGGAGGCTCGTCGCGCTCCTGGCTGACGAAGCGCTCGAAGAGCAGGTTGTTGGTCTCGGGATCGATGGAGGTAATGCCGAGGATATAGCAGACCGCGGAGTTGGCCGCCGACCCCCGCCCCTGGCACAAAATGCCCTGGCTGCGGGCATAGCGCACGATCGAAAACACCGTCAGAAAATAGGGGGCGTAGTTCATGGTGCGGATGAGATCGAGCTCGTGGCGGATCACCTTCAGCACCGATGGCGGCAGGCCCGCGGGATAGCGGTTCGGAATGCACTCCCAGACATAATGCTCGAGGGATTCTTGCGCGTTTTTACCGGGAACGATCGCCTCCTCCGGATATTGGTAGGTGAGCTCCTCCAGCGAGAACGTGCAGCGCTCGACGATCTCCAGCGTGCGGGCGAGCGCTTCAGGATAACGCGGAAACAGCCGCTCCATTTCTTCCGGCGGCTTCAGATAGCGATCGGCATGGCGCTCGCGCTCGAAGCCGATATCGTCGATGGTGGTCCTATTGCGAATGCAGGTGAGGATATCCTGCAGCTGTCGGCGCGACGGCTCATGAAAGAGGACGTCATTGGTGACGACCGTCTTCACCTTGAAACGAACAGCAAGATTGGAAAGATCATGCAGCCGCAGCTGATCGTTCGGACGCCGGCGCAGGCAGAGTGACAGATAGGCGCGATCGCCAAAGAGTTCCGCCATTTTTCTGAGCTGCAGGGCGCAGGTCTCGTCGGCAAGATCCGGCACAAGGATGCCGATGAGGCCTTCGGCATAAAGGGCGACGTCTTCGAGATGGAGAATGCAGTTGCCCTTGCCGCCGCTGCCCTTGCCAAGCGTCAGCAGCCGCGTCAGCCGGGAATAGGCGGCGCGATCAGTGGGATAGACGAGGATCGACATGCCATCGGTGAGATCAAGGCGGCAGCCGACGACGAGGCGCAGGCCGGTTGCACGCGAGGCTTCGAGCGCCCGGACGATACCGGCCAGCGAATTGCGATCGACGATACCAAGCGCGCTGATGCCGAGCGCCTTGGCCGTCCGGAACAGCTCGTCGGCCGATGACGCGCCGCGTAGGAAGGAAAAATGAGTGGTGACCTGCAGCTCGGCGTAGCTCATGCAAAGATCCCGTGACAAAACCAGCGATGCGAACCTGTGGCGGGATCGACGCCGTCGCCGGAACGGAAGATCCACAGCCGTTC
This sequence comes from Martinezella sp. CNPSo 3957, assembly GCF_057784395.1. Taxonomy (NCBI): domain Bacteria; kingdom Pseudomonadati; phylum Pseudomonadota; class Alphaproteobacteria; order Hyphomicrobiales; family Rhizobiaceae; genus Martinezella; species Martinezella sp. CNPSo 3957. The sequence goes on along the minus strand of NZ_JBXSOU010000013.1, from coordinate 108,115 downwards.
GCCGGCCTCATCCTCGACCACGAAATAATCCCTGACCGCATCGAATTCCGAACTCCTGGTCCACCATTCCCCGAATATGCGCTCCGGCCCATCCGCGCGTCTGACCCGTCGGCGCTTGCCGCGCCAGGTGACGGAAACGGGCGGATGATCCGGCAAAAGCGCGATGACCTCGATCAATTCCGGCCGCGCCAGCAATCGGACCGGCCGTGGCCAGTAATGCACCCATGTTTCCGTGACGTCGTCAGCCGCGGCTGCAATCCGCCGGACGCTGCGTTCGGGGACATCGGATGCGACCGGTGCGATGCGATAGACACGCTGCCCGCGATTGCCGAAGGTGTCGATCAGCGGCGTGATGTCCCGATCTTTCTCATCGCCCAGCGACGATCGCTGCTCCTCGCCAAGCGGTTCGATCATGACGGCAATCAGCGTCAGCTTCTCGATGCCGAAGCCTGGCTCGATCTTTTCCGTTCGATCGCGAAACAGCTTTGTCAGCCAGGCGATATCGCGGGCCGGTTTGGCCGTGCCGGCACGGATCGCCTGCCTGCTGCCGTCGACCTTTTCGACAATGAGATCGGTGCGACGAACGCCGAGCCCCTTGCGCTGCAGCTCTGCGACCAGCCTGACGATGAGGCGGCCGACATATTTGTCGATCGTCTCGGCCGCACCAATCGGTTCGGCAAAGGCGCTAACGACCTCGATCCATTCCGGCGCCCGGATCGGATCGATCGGTTCGGATATCCGACCGAACATCTGGTCGAGACGCTTTCCGATCTCCGGTCCGAAGCGCAGCGCCAACGGCGCCCGCGGCGTTGCCGCCAACTCACCGATGGTCTTGAAGCCGAGGGTGCGAAGGCTGGCGACGATCTCCACCGGCAGCCGCAGCAGCGAGATCGACAGCCGTTCGACGGCGCAGGCGGTCTCTCCAGGCGGGATGATGACGGTCTCGCGACGGGTGGCGCGGGCACAGGCATGGGCCGCACCCCACGTGTCGCCGATTGCCGCATGGACGGTCAGTCCCCTCGCCCGGAACCGGTTGACGATCCCTGTGAGCATCGCAAGCTCGCCGCCCTGCAGGTGATCGGCACCTTCCGTATCCATGATGATGCCGTCGGTGCCGTCGGTGCCGTCGACGGCAACGATCGGGGAATATTGCGTCAGGGACCAGAGCGCGATCCGCTGGAGCGCTTCAGCGTCGGCTGTCGAATCCGCATCGACGAACTGCAGACCATGGACCATCGCCTGCGCCTTGGCGGCCGGCATGCCCACACGAATGCCTGCTTCCCTGGCCTTTGCATCGGCCGCGGACACAAAACGCTTGGAGCCGCTCCTGGCAATCAGGACCAGCGGTCTGTCAGGCGATAATTCTGCTCTTTGATCCATCCGCCTGATCCGCTCGATCGGCAGATCCGGCAGATAGATGGATACGACCCGTGGCATCGCACGCCCTCACGACAAACTCAGCGCACTCACCCGCCTTCACCCTGATCAGTTCAAGAAGCCATCTTGGCCGGCCCACACCTGGGACCGGCAATTCCTCCGATGGCAACACGCTCACCCGCCACCTTGTCGTCGAGGCCGTCGGCTGCCCGAAATCCGAGGCCTCCACCTGCCGGCGCCAGCGCCTGACCACCAGTCCCATGGTGCCGGTTTTTTCTGCCGCCAGCTGCAGGCGGCGCGACGCCACCATCGGCAGCCGGACGACCTCGCCGACGACGGCGCCAAGGCCGCCAAAGGCCAGCGCCTCCTCCATCGAGGCAAGAACATCTTCTTGCCCGTCGCCCTCGACGAAGATGACCCGATCGGGATGGAGGCCAGCCTGCGCAAGCGCCGGAAAGAACAAGTCCGGCCGCGTCAGGCACCAGACGATCTTGCCTCTTGTGCGCGCCGCAATACCGGCGGCAAAGAGCGCAGCGGCAGCACCATCGACGACCCCTATCCCGCCGCCCGCAACCTCGTGTACGGCACCATAGGCGAGACCCCCACCCGGCAGCGCCGCGTCGATCTCAGCCACACCGAAGGCCAGACAGTCGCTTCTCTTGCCCGCATTCCCTTCCAGTAACGCGATACGGTCCTTCAGATCCGATATGGCCCTGTTACGGGTAGCAGTCATCATTCACGGGTCCCTGTGGAGGTCGTGTTGGTATCGACGTGATGTCGGTCAAGTGTATATGTTCACTAAATGTTCCAAGTCGCTTTACGTGTCAAGCAACCCGAAATAGGAATATTATCCCTCTATTTTAGTGGACTTTAAGATTCGCATTGGGAATCATGGAGATGACTTAAAACGTCCAGTGACGGAGCTTTCGAAAAAGTTTCGAAGCCGATCCGTTGACAGCCGTCAATTGGCGTTTCGACGCTTCGTCGGCTACCATGTTCTACCTGCAAGGGAGGCGGTTGGCTAATGTGTAATCTTTACCGCATGGAGGACAAGGACTGGGTCAACAAGTGGGCTCAGGATGCCGAGAGCCTGATCAACCTGATGCCCGCCTATCAGATGAACCCCGACCAGATGGGACCGATCCTCCGGAACACCACCGATGGACGAAAACAGCTCGTCCATGCCCGCTGGGGCCTTCCCTCCCCACCCTTCGTTCTCGTCAAGGCGGCCGAAGCCAAGGCGGAGAAGCTCAGGGCGAAGGGCAAGGAGGTCGATTTCGAGCAGCTGCTGCGCGAACAGGTCGACCGCGGCGTCACCAATATTCGCAATCTCAAGCTTGCACATTGGAGGCGTTGGTTTGGCGTCGAGAACCGCTGTCTCGTTCCCGTCACCAGCTTTGCCGAGCCGGATCCGGCAAGTCAGGAAGAGGGCGGCAATGTGCCGAACGCCTGGTTCGCGCGCGGACCAGATAAACCGCTAATGTTCTTTGCCGGCATTCATGTTCCGCAATGGACATCGGTGCGCAAGGTCAAGGATGGGCTGACGACTGACGATCTCTACGGGTTTCTAACCACCGATGCGAATGATCTGATCAAGCCGATCCACAAGGCGGCTATGCCGGTCCTGCTGCTGACCAAGGAAGAGGCCGACGTCTGGATGACGGCGCCATGGGAGGAGGCGAAGGATCTCGCCCGGCCATTGCCGGATAACGCACTGACTGTCATGTCCCGAGAGCCCTATGGATCGACGATCGTCACCAAGGAGGGTGAGTTGGTCAGTCCCTCAGGCTTGCTGTAACGAACAGAGTCTCGGCAGCTCAATGCAGTGGCGCCTGTTCGGACAAGAGGAGTTCGTGCACCGCCGTATCGACGATTTCCTTCAGCCTACGCCATCCGTAGAGGTCACCTTCGCTGACCCGCTCCTCGATCGCGGCAATCATCCACCCGGCCGCAGCTGCGTTGTCGGCGTTCTTATGGATGTTGAAGTGCTTCAAACATGCCTCGATCCGTGGGCGAGCCGAGCCGCAATCGTGGTCTATCCTCGCTATGAGTGAACGGGCGTCGCGGTAGGTCTTCGCTATACGCTGCTTACCCTCCACGCCGCTCTCGACGATTGTTCTGACGGAATAGAGCAAGGCCATCAGCAAGTCAGCCGTTTCGTCGGGCACCACTTCCTACACCTCCTGCGCCTTCGCTCGCGTTTTGCCCGCGAGGCCGCCGACGCTACCTCTGGTTCGTTCAAGATCGCCATTCATAGTTCTATAATACGTGGTTTTATGAACTGTCAAATGTTGTGTTTCCGCCATGGATGCACGGCAGCGAGTGGCACTGAATCTCAGGCGAATACGGGTTATGCGAGGGATCTCGCAGGACAACCTCGCGCTTGAGGCCAATGTCGAGCGCGCCTATGTCGGCTATCTTGAGCGGGGCAATAAGAACCCGACCGTCACGACCCTTGAAAAGATAGCGGAAGCGTTGTCTTGCGATATCTCGGAGTTCTTCGTGCCGGTCGCCGACGACCTCGTCACCATGAAGCCGCTGAAGAGCGGACGGAAGCCGTCGCGCGGCTGACGGTTACTCCTGCGGCCGTAAGTATGGCTAACATGAGTTTGGTTGGGTTGCTTCAGGTCATCTTCAGCTATCCGTGGTAGGGCTAAACCGTGCGAGACTGGCGCCCCCAATCGAAGTTTCGCATGAGGCTCGCAAAGCTTCTCAGCTCTGCCTCACGCTAACGAGGCAGAGCTTTCCCACTCCGCATGCGTCATTAGACGTCACGCGATTCGAGCGAAGCTCTCTTGCAGCCCTTTCTGCTCAATTTCGGTGAGTATCGGGCACCCGACAGGCTCGAAAGCTTCTCATTTGGCGACCGACGCTCTAGATTTACGTGATCCTTTTCAATGGACGACTAATGACGTCTCAGCTGGACATGTTTTCGGAGAGTGCGCAGTCCGTTCGCAAAGCGTCGGCGCCAATCATGCGCGCTCGGCCGGCCGGATCAGCGCCTGACGAAGCCGAGATGGTGCGGATCCTGCAAGCGACCGGACGATACCAGATCCTGAAAAAACTCGAAGCTCGCCCGATTACCGCTGTTCCAAGACCTGGCTATCCGCTGCAGGGCGCCATCCTCGATACCGAGACGACCGGTCTCGACGCAAGAAAGGACGAGATCATCGAAATCGGACTGATCGGCTTTACATTCAATGACGAAGGAGAAATCGGCGATATCACAGGCGTCTATGGCGGATTACAGCAACCGACCATATCGATTCCGATGGAAGTCACGCGACTGACTGGCATCACCGACGCCATGGTCCTCGGCCAGATGATCGACATGCCGGAGGTGCGTGCGCTCATCGAGCCCGCCGATCTCATCATTGCCCATAATGCCGGCTTCGATCGACCCTTTTGCGAAGCTTTCTCCTCGATCTTTGCTCGGAAGGCGTGGGCTTGCTCCAATTCCGAGATCGATTGGAGCGCCAGGGGATATGAAGGGACCAAGCTCGGCTATCTCATCAACCAGAGTGGTTATTTCCATGTCGGGCACCGCGCCGTCGATGACTGCTTTGCACTGCTGGAGGTGCTGGCACTCCGTCAGGGCGATAATCATCAAACACCTTTTGCCGAGCTTTATCAGGCAAGCCAGCGTTGCCGCGTGCGCATCTTCGCGGAGAACTCACCCTTCGATCTGAAGGACAGGCTGAAAGAGCGAGGCTATCGCTGGTCCGATGGCAGTGACGGCCGGCCGAAATCTTGGTGGATCGAGATCGCCGAAGACGCCATGGAAGAGGAGCTTCGGTTCCTGCGAAACGAGATCTACCGCTGGGAAGATGCAGATCCGCCGGTCCAGCGTCTGACGGCATTCGATCGATTCAGGCAGCGCAGATAGTTCTTCTGCTCTTGAGGGGAGTCGAACCCGAGGCCCGGTCAAGGGTAATAGCTAACGATTGAAATACAAGAATTTCGGCCGAATCCGCTCGAATATCATTTCATCGTCTCCGCTGGCGCGGCCCGTATCCGATTAGACACATCTTGATCCAATCACCCAGCAACCTCCCGCGATTTGTGATCCGGTAGCTCGTGGATTCAGCCATGGAATGCGAGTGGTTATCGTGCGATACGATGGAATGCCTGAGCCGTAGATTCCCGAGGTCCTATGTCTGAACTCGATTGGTTGAGCCAGCTGCTGCAAATCATCACAGTTACCGGCCAGCTCGAAGTGCGCTGTGCCTACGGCGCTCCGTGGCGCATTATCTGGAACCGGGCAGAGGCGAACGAAATTCCCTACCACATCGTTGTCAGGGGCCGGGCGATCTTTGAGGATCCGGAGGCAAGAACCCGACGAGAATTGACAAGCGGCGATATCGTGCTGCTACCACACGGAGCGGCGCATGTGCTGCACGATGGTAGCGGGCAGACACCCGTTCCCACGCAGCAGCGGCAGGGTGCTGCCGGCTGGATGTTGAGCGAGAACGACAGCGACGGCGAGCAGCTCGACCTGTTGTGTGGGCGATTTTTCATCGCACCTCCTCACGATCGACTGATCCGCAACTACCTACCTCTGAACCTGGTTGCGCGAACCATGGATGGTCCCTTAGAACACAGTTTGGAGGCCGCAACCAACCAACTCGCCGCTCTCGTTGGGCTGATGCGAATGGAAGCGGCCGGCGATCGGCCGGGAGGACGGGCCGTTCTCAACGCCCTGTCTTCGGCTCTTTTCACGCTGGTGTTACGCGCAGCGAGCGAGTCCGCAACGGCTCCCGAGGGTTTGTTGGCGTTAGCCGGCCACCCGCGATTGGCGCCGGCAATCAGCGCCATGCTCGCGGACCCAGCCAAGCCTTGGAAACTGCCTGATCTGGCGGACCTGTGTGGCATGTCACGCGCAACCTTCATGCGACACTTTCAGGACAGGCTCGGTTGCTCTGCCCTCAACCTCTTGACTGATCTGCGCATGAGTCTGGCTGCAAACGAGCTCAAGAAACCGGCGGTCAGTACCGAGGCAATCGCCGAAACGGTCGGCTACCAATCCGTTTCGGCATTCCGGCGCGTATTCGCCGAGAAGATGGGGATGACGCCAGGGGAATGGCGCAGGCTGGCGCAGACCGGCGGGAAAACTGCGAGTTAGCGCGGACCTAAAGCTTGATCCTTTTGAGCATTATATTGAAGCAATTAAGTCTCGATAATATCACTGCCGCTCGTAAAATCGGCTCCGTAATCACTTGATGAGGGAGCCACCCAATGAACTACATCAGCAACACAGCCTCCGAAACTGCGCCGACGAATGTCGTCATCGAAACCATCCTCAGCCGCAGCGCCGCCAAATATTACGACACCACCGCTACATTGAGCGACGATCAGATCCGGGATCTGGTGCGCATCGGCACGGCAGCGCCGACGTCGTTCCATCTTCAGAACTGGCGGTTTATCGCCGTCCGTACACCTGAAGCAAAGGTCCGGCTCCATCCGATCGCCTGGAAGCAGCCCGCGATCCTCGACGCCGCCGTTACCTTCGTCATCATCGGGCAATTGGCCGATGCCAGCACCGTGCCCGCCCGCCTGGCGCCGGTCGTGGAAGCCGGCATCATGCCGGCTCACCTGGTGCCGGAATGGGAAGCACCCGCTCGCAGCCTTTACGACAATCAGCCCCAGCGGCAACGTGATGAAGCGGTGCGCTCCGCGACCTTCGGCACCGCGGCAATCATCTATGCGGCGCGCTCGCTGGGCCTCGGTTCGACGCCGATGATCGGTTTCGACGCGGAAGCCGTGCATCGCGAATTCGGCCTCGCCGAAGATGAAATCCCGGTGATGCTCCTAACCGTCGGACCCGAGCGGTCCGGCAACTGGCCGCAGAAGCCGCGCCTGCCCGTGGCCGACGTCCTGTCCTTCGCATAACCGAAAACTCAATCAACATTTATGGAGACGACCATGACCAGAACGACCGTTCTGACGCCGGAACAGGTGCCGGCTGCATCCAAAGAGACCCTCGATGCTTTCACCAGGAACATCGGCTTCACGCCAAATATGATGGCCGCCTTTGCACAGAGCCCGATCGCCTTCAACGCATGGGCTGCCCTGCTTGGCTCGCTTAGCAAGGCACTCGACGTGAGGACACGAGACAGCATCGGCCTTGCTGTCTCCGAAGTGAATGGCTGCAACTATTGTCTCACGGTTCACAGCTTCACCGCCGAACATATGGCCAAGCTGCCAGCCCACGAGATCATTTTGGCTCGCAAGGGCCACGCCACTGACCCGAAGCGGGATGCGGCGGTGCAGTTCGCGCGCAAGGTTATCGAAAGCCGAGGGCAAGTCAGCGATGCCGATCTGAAGGTTGTCCGCGATGCCGGGTTCACCGAGGCGAACATCATCGAGATCGTCGCTCTGGTCGCCATGTACACGCTGACGAACCTGTTCAACAACGTCTTCGATCCCGACAAGGACTTTCCCGCCATTATCCCGGCCGGCGCGATCTGAGTTCCGCTCTCTCGCAACCTCATGAAGCTGTTGGATCAATCCCATGAACATTCTCCACATCGATAGCAGTCCGCGGCAACAATCACATAGCCGTCAGCTTTCGGCGGCCATCGTCGAAAAGCTTCTTGAGGTTGCGCCTGGCGCGGACATCATCCGACGTGACCTTGGCGCCGATCCCCTACCTCAGACCGTAGCACTTTATGCCGCCGCGTTGGCGTCGCCGGCTACTTTGGCCACCCCGCCGGCAGGGTCGCTCGATCTTTCCGAACAGCTTATTCGGGAGGTCGAAGCGGCGGATGCAGTCGTCATCGGAACGCCGATGCACAATCTGACCATTCCCTCGGTCCTCAAGGCCTGGATCGATCAGATCCTGCGCGTCGGCCGCACAATGAAATCAACGCCGGCGGGGAAAGTCGGAATGCTTCGAGACCGTCCGGTCTTCGTCGGCGTGGCTTCCGGTGGATTCTTCACCGGCGAGCGCGCCAACCAACCGGATTTTCTGACGCCCTACCTGTCCGTCGCGCTCAGCTCGATCGGGCTAAAGAGCCAGCAGTTTCTGCCGCTTCAAGGAACTGCCTTCCTTGACTGGGAACATGCGACAGCGGCACGGCAGACGCTTCTCGACGCCCTCGACCTGACGGTCGTGCCGGGTTCCGGAGACATCCACACGAGCTCAGTGCTGCCGGCGGATGCGGGCGGACGATAGCCGAAGTTGCGTTCCCCGCCAGCAGGCTGGCCGGACATCTCAACCATTTCGCCCCGGCGGGGCACATAGGAGTCATTTAAATGCGTGAAACAACACTACCCCTTCCGCAGATCGGCGACCGAATGACCGAACGGGCAGCACCACCGCTTGATGCCGCTCTCCGTGCGTGGATCGGACCGGAGGGGTTCGCCCACTGGTCCGAGCTGCGGGCCTGGATCGACGAATTCTATCCAGACGTTTTTACCCCGGACTGGGTTTACGGTGGCAAGAACCGCGGCTGGACCTTGCGCTACAAGAAAACCAAGGCCCTCACTACCCTCGTCCCGGAGTTCAAACGGCTTTCGGCCGTCGTGGTCATGGGCCGGGCAGAGCGGGAGAAATTCGAGGAGCGGCGCTATGCCTGGCGGCCTGAACTGGTCAGCCTCTACGACAACGCCAAAACTTATATCGACGGAAAGTGGCTGACGCTTCCCATCTCGGATGGAAGCGATCTGCAGGATGTCAAAGACCTCTTGCTGATGAAGCGCCCGCCGGTACCGAACGTGTGAATGCCAACTATCGAGGCTCGTCCGTCGGCATCCAATCAACCAAGCCACAGTCGAGCGGCAACTACCTGCACGAGGCCGATATCGGCTCGTGGTTCCCAATTCATCTTTCAACGCAACGGAAATTAAGGAGTGCGTCCCATGAAAGCCATTGTAGCAACCAACCCGGAGGCGGGGCTTGCCGGTATAAAACTGGTGGAACGTCCCGAGCCAACGACCGCCATCAACGACGTCGTTGTCAAGGTTCATGCGGCGGGGTTCGTCAATACCGAACTCGAATGGCCGTCCACCTGGACCGATCGCAGCTCGCATGATCGGACGCCATCAATCCTTGGTCATGAGGTGGCTGGCGTGGTCACGGCTTTGGGTTACGGCACCACGGGCCTGTCGATCGGCCAGCGCGTATTCGGCCTGGCTGACTGGTACCGCGACGGCACGCTTGCCGAATATGTCTCCATGGAGGCTCGCAATCTGGCGCCGCTGCCGGGCGATGTCGATTTCACCGTCGGTGCCAGTCTGCCGATTTCCGGGCTGACTGCATGGCAGGGTCTGTTCCAGCATGGCCGTCTTCAGGCGGGACAAACAGTTCTGGCGCACGGTGCAGCCGGAGCCGTCGGTTCGATCGTGACGCAGCTCGCAAAAGAAGCCGGCGCCTATGTCATCGGTACCGGGCGCACTGCCGACCGTCAAAAGGTTCTCGACTTTGGGGCGAACGAATTCGTCGATCTTGCAAATGACAGGCTTGAGGACATAGGCAGCGTGGACCTCATCTTCGACGTCATCGGCGGCGACATCCAGAAGCGGTCAGTTGCCCTGATCAGAACCGGCGGAACGCTTGTGACTGTGGTCGGGCCAACCAATGTTCGGCCCGCAAACGGATCCACGGTTGATTTCGTGGTAGAGGCCGATCGGAACCAACTGTCCGAGATCGTTCAGCGAGTCCGCGACGGCAGACTGCGTACAAATGTCGGCAAGATCACAACCTTGACCGACGCTGTCGCCGCGCTCACCTCAACGGAGCGGCGCGCAGGAAAAACCGTCATCCGCGTTCTGGCCTGATTGATGCCGCATCTGGGGCGGCCAACAATTCTGGACGCCCCTTCGCCTTGAAGGGATTTGAACCTGCGGCCCTGTTATTCAAAGGTCCCTCGCCGCAAATTAATCAATAGCATAATCGGCTCGACCTTGAGGGAGTGATTGATTTTGCGCCGGAAGCGGATTCGCAGCTTTCGATGGTTACGAGGAGATTCCTTGCCTTCGTTCAAGTGATCGCTCACCGTGAAGACAGACAACACTAGCGAAGGATTCGGTGGGTGCGAGAAATTGAGGATTTCACTGACGATCGGCTGAAGGCGTGGTGCATCCACTGTGGCGCGGTGATTGCCGACATCCAAAGCAATCGCGACCATGTTCCGACCAAGTCGCTCCTGACGAAAACACTTCGAAAACGGGGCGCCGACTATGACAGCGGCGCGGGGAATGAAATGGACTATCTGCCACAGATTATCGTCTGTAGGCGCTGCAATTCCAGCTTCTCGCCAGACGAGAACTACCTTCTCTGCGTGCTTCACGCGGTCATGGCTGGAAGCCTCTATCCCGATCCGACGAAACATCCCGAAGCGGCAACCGTTCTGCGCAGTAACCGGCACGTAGTCCGATCCCTGAAGAGAAGGCCGGACGGACAGCTTCTTTTGTTCGAAAATCTCCAGCCGTTCACCCTCTTTCCCGACACCGACAAGGTACGGCGCGTCGTTGTAAAGAACGCTCGGGGCCACGCCTATCACGAAATCGGCGAGCCGCTGCTCGACGCGCCTAATCACGTTGCATTCGTACCACTGGAGCAGTTGAGTCGAGAGCAGCGTGACGCCTTCGAGACTGTCGGTACTGGCACGGAACTCTCAGTCTGGCCAGAGGTCGGAAGTCGCATGACCGTCCAACTGCTCGACGACGAAGCGATGGTCGGCGGCTGGATTACGGTCGAGCCGGGTCGCTACCGCTATTCTATAGACTGGTCCGATTCCGTCACGGTGAAGACTGTCGTATGGGAGTATCTCGCTACTGAAACTCGCTGGGAGCGCTAGAAATTGGCACGCGTTCAACGAGGGTGGTCATGAAAGCCTACGTGATCGACAGCAATATGCTGCAGTCGGACGAACTCCGCCGTTACTTTACGCAAGAAAGCGGCAATCTGGCGATACTCCCGGATTTTGCGTGGTACGAACTCTACAAGCAGCAATCCTTGGAAGGGCTGAGATTGGGGCTATCTGTCGTCGGCGATCATCCTGAGCAGGTGATCCTTCTTCGGTCCGGCGGCCATATATCGCGCTTGGATCCGGCGGTCGCTGAGGATCTGAACCGACTGATCTTTGACGGACCTGAGGGCGAGATTGGCGAGTTTGTTCGCCTCGTAAGATCCGACGAACCAATGGGCGATCTGGCGGCGGCTCAATTGAACTCTTTATGGGACTGGGCACGAACCCTGCAACCTTCGTTGATCGAAGGCGCGACGGACATCGCCGTGTCTTTTCCTGAGATGCAGGAGCAAATGTTCAATCATAAGGAGATTCGGATTATCAGGACGGCCGGCAAGTACACCGGACAGATGATTCTCACCATCTTCGGCGCCGCGCTGCAAATTTGGGAAACTTTGGCAGGCCACTACGAAGTCCGGTGGGAGGGCCTCGACGAAACCGTCGTATGCCGGGCCTATCTCTTTCGGTATGCGCTGGGGATAGTGATCAATCTGCTCTGGTGGATCCGGGGCGGCAGTCAAGCGGTGGTGCGCATGGATCGAATGAGCAATGATCTCATCGATCTCGGTTTTGCAGTGTATGCCACGTATTTCGACGGACTTTTCACTCGTGACGAGAAGGCCGCCTGGGTTCATGCCAATCTCGTCGCAGCAATTACAAGTTTTCGCGACATTCACAGCGGTGATTAAACCCCGGTCACACATGCTTCTGCACGACCGTCGATGTCCAGTACCGAGTCGACCTTCACTGGGCGCTCGTCTGCAGAAATCCAGTCAGCCTCTGAGCAAGCTCCTCTCGATTTCTCGTCTCGCATTCCCATACGATCAGCGTTGACCATCTCATTTGGTGGAGGGCGTCTAGGACAGACCTATCGCGCGCCACGTTTTTTGCAAACTTGTCTACCCAGAAAGCCACGTTGGTCGAGGGAACTGTCGCCCGAGCGCAGTCGTGCCGGTGCCAAAAGCACCCGTGAACAAAAATCACCTTACGCCTTCCTCGAAAAACGAGATCGGGACGCCCGGGTAAATCTTTTCCGTGAAGCCTAAAGCGAAACCCAAGACCGTGCGCCGTCTGGCGAACTATTGTTTCAGGTTTAGTGTCCTTATTTTTGACTCGCGCCATCAAAACCGAGCGCGCTTCCGGAGTCAGCTTGTCTGCCATGTCAGCCGTCCTACTAGCTTAGCAAAACTCCGTCAGTCAACTCGGTTAGTCTGATCAAGGGGCTTCAACCGCTCGGCATGCTCACAAAATCGAGTCCGATCCGGGATAGGTGACTTCCGGCCATCTGCAAGATGCGGGTAGCATTCAGGCCTCGCAGCTGATCGACGATCTCATAGGTTTTTTCGATTAGGACGCGCTGCGAGCCGTCCGCTTGACCATTCGCATCAAGCGCTGGTTTAAGACGAGCTGCAGAAAATACTTGTCTGCCATTTTCGTCTCGCACCCGTCCTTCGTTCATCGCGAAAAGGAACTCATATGCTGGCTGCCTATCGGAGTTCTCCAGCTTGAATACCTTTCGTCCTTCCTCGGTTTCAAGGAATATGTGTCTTCCCTGGGCCGCAGCGGTCAGGGCGCCTCGATGATCCGTTACCTCATGCAGCAGTATCGCGACCACCGATGTCATGGGGTGAAGGGAATGGGCCCATGGCTGCTCGCCGCTCGGCTGGCGCGCAACTAGGTCACAAGCGGGCGAGGCAGTAACCCAATAGGTTTGCGTTTCAGCTTCTCTAAAGATTGTGCCTGTGGTGATATGAGCACGTCGAAACTTCTCAGTGCTAAAGAAGCTGTTCAACCGGAACATAACGTCGATCTGCTTCTCCGTGCCACTGGATCGAGTCAGCTCGGATGAACCTTTGTAAAGCGCGCTCTCACCGCGTTTAGGCCACGTGTCCTTGGTCCATCCTTTATCCCGCAACTCCCCCAGGAGGGCACCGCTCGCAAGCCGTAAAAGATCTGGATCGCTCGATAGCCTGCGCCGAATGCCATCCACGATCTTATCAATTATGCTCATAAGGGGGACTTTTACGTCTGGTTCCCCTGTTAGGTCGAGCTGGCCAAGCGCATCCAGAAGGTAGAACCAGAGAGCCGTTTGTGTTTCTCCATCCCGGAGGTGCTGATCTTCGGTGGCAAGCGCTTCCAATTCCAGTATATTTTGAATCTCCGATATAAGTATCTGAAAAAGGTTCGGCCGCCAGGCCAGAAGTGCATTGCTTAGGCAAGCCATAATCCCGGCCGGGTCGTCTCCATCTTCGCCTATATCGACTTTCTTCAAAATGGCGACAAAACAATTCCTCGATTGGAGCCAACGGTTCCCGCCTTCGTAGCCGCCCGTCGCCAAACGCCGTTCGCTTCGGGCATATTTTCCTGCGCGCCTCGCAAGCTCCCGATGGATCAACCCGGTAATAATTTCGCCGCACGTATTCGGAGGCACGCCAAGATCGGTAAGTTCTTTTTGTGCAGCGGCCCGCACCGGGCCTGTTAAGTCACGGAGTTCGCCACGCTTGGCAAACTGCATCACCGCATCTAAAGAGGCCGTAGGCAAAGTTTTTGCTTCACTCAAGCGATCCCAGTGTACTGCAGCATCACCAGTGAGATCCAAGTCAGCGCTCCAGCCGCCAGCAAGGCTAGCGATGATTTCGAGCCAAACCTCATCTTGCTCCGGCTTCGAGGTGTATACCACGACGGTGTTGAAATGCTTCGACTCCGCCAAAGCCCTGAGGATGGCGACAGATCGCTCATTGTCGTCCTCGCCTGGTCCAAGATTATAATCAAGTATTATGAGATCGCTCTTGCGAAAACGCTCGGTATGAACGTCTTTTACGTCGTTCTCGACGTCGCAGATCATGTCGCGCTTTCGAAAACCTTCGTAGAGCGCCAATGCGCGATCGGCTTGTTTGAATTTTTTCGTGTCATCCCTTCCTCTCGCAAGATCGCCAAAAGTAGGAAACTCGTCGTCTATCATTAAGACCGCTCGCAACGGTTTAGTCTCGAACGTCTCTTTAACGGCCGCCTCATAAGCTGCATCAGGCATTCGTTTCGACCCCTTTTAATTCTATTATAAAATTGGCACCGCCTAAGACCACCGGGTCATTCGCGTCGGCATATCGGATTTTGTGCCCAGCCACCGCCAAATTGTTTCGGCTGAGAAACAAGCCAACACCACGCCCTGCACGCCTTCTTGAAAAGAACAGCTCAAAGAGCCTCGGAATATCCTCGGGATCTACACCAGGGCCGGAGTCGCTCACGATGACTAAGTTATCTTGGAAATCAATAGTAATACGGCGATCACTGGACTGCGACGTCCAGTAGATAGCGTTGTTAATCAAGTTTATGAAGACCGGATATATTCGCGACGGAATATCACGAAATGATATCTTACGAAATGTCGCCGTTGCTATGAAGTCTATTCGTTGGTCCGCAAGGATATTTGAAAAGAACTCCTGCAGATAAGTCGCAATCTGCTCTCCGGTTATTGGCTCGCGCGTTCTGTAACCGCCGATCTTGAGGGGCGCCAAAAAACGCAATCTGTCCGCAAGAGCCAAGTGAGCTCGCATTGCCTGCTTATAGGCATCAGTATCCATGGCGGCTCTGGGCAGCTTTGCCAGATTTCGCCTTACCTCAGATTCGAGCGCTTCAAACTCATGGCCGATGATCTCCACGGTAATTCCGACCTGTGCGACGGCTCGGATATCGCGAAGTTGCTCTTCCAAGTCAGCTCGATCGTCTTCTGTAACGGCATAGGCGCCCTCAAGGTCGATTCCGTCGATCAGTTGGTCCAGTGTTGTCAGGAACGACTGATATTTTCCCGCGAATGTTTCGCCCAGTTCAGACCTATGGACATCGATCAGACTGAGCATGCTCAGCAGGTTGGCCGTGGAAACACTGGCTCCGAGAAGGTGGCCAGCGCGATTTACCATCTCGGCACCGTCCGAATTTGCATGTTCTCGCCATACATCTCTCAGTCTAGCCAATCGCTCATCTATAGAATCCATGTAGCCGCGAAGCTGCTCCTGGAGAGCGGAACGCTGTTCTTCAAATCTCCGCGCGAGGACCTCTTTCGGCTGCTCTCCCTCCAAAGCAGCATCAACTTCGGCGGTGAGGCGGGCAAGTTCCTGAAGCTTGTCCAGTAACGTCTGATAACCGTCCCTATAGTCCCGCCATTGCTGTTCGAGATCGCCGAGCCGTGCGGGCGGGACGGGCGGGCGAAGACTTTCGCCAACCACCCGCATTTCCTGAGCTCGTGCAGCCAGAACCGTTGCCTGGATCTTATCCTTGGAGTGCAGGGTATCTTTGGCCAGTCCTACAAGGGCGTCGGCGCGTCTTATCGCGTCTTCCAATGGATTGGCTTGCGAACGCAGAAACTGACGCATGCCTCTCTGGCGCCGCTTTCGAGCCTGATCGGCAGCCTCTTTCTGAAGCGCTTTTCGCTCCATGATCCCGGGAAGAACCTCGTCCCGCATCGCAGAGTCGGAGCCGAAATATCTCCGCGCGGCATCCTTCAGGAATTCCACCACAAGGAGCCGCATCTCCCGAAACGCCCGATTGTCGACGAGCCCCTCGCGTCCCGCTTTGTCCTTTAGCGCTGGATTTCTGACCCGAGAAACGCCGATCCTACCGAAGCTACGTCGGTGAGCCCAAAATTCTCGCCCTGCATTCTTGCTCCTTCGTTCCTCCATCCCCAGGAAATCTGCGTCCGGACGCCCATACGGCATCACCCGCAAAAAATCCCGATAGACCGAAACACCAGCAAATTTCTCCGCTTGCGCCAAAATGAATGCGTGCTGATTTTCGTCGTGCGTGGAGCGGCGCTCATCGACTTCGAAGGTCCCTATGGTGAAATCGAATGCGCCGAGCTTATCCTTGCCGCGGACAGGTGGTGGCCTCTTGGGAACGAAAGTCTTCGTGCCAAGGTCTTGCCCGAATGCCACAACACGGCCAGTGAAAATTCCGCGTTCATCGAAACTTCCTTCAATGTAGTGCTCCAGATCGTGAAGCGCATCGATCCCGAAGATGTCGTCAGCGGCTAGAAGCTTATTGCTGTCGTCGCCACGATGAACTACGACCTCGTAGTTGAACTCCGGACGCGCTTCCGAGTAAGGATCCGTGAAGCCGGTCAGCGTTTGACGCAGGCGGTCTTTGACCTCGTCGACCTCCTCTCCGGTTTCATAAGGTCTGACCCAAACCCCTAATTCGTGGTTCAATCCTACCATGAACATAGCGGTGCCATGCCTAGAAGCGCCGGCAAACACAGGCCATTCATCGAGATGCCTGCGATGAAGAGGCATAGTCGTCCAGGCCGTTTTAATGGAAGCCGATGTCGGAACGGTCACGCCCTGCCTGGTCTCATAATCGGTGAAACGTGCCCACCCCTCCGCGAGACGCTTACCGCGCTCCGATTTGTCGTCTCCGAAATTAGCATTCAACGTCGACAGCAACGGCTCTAAGCCTGCGACCAGTTCGTCAGGCGATTTGAAATTTGCGACCGGCAGCCGAATATCGTCGAGCGAGATAAAGGGATTCTCAAAAAGCCGCCAATCGACCAGAACGACCACAAATTCAGACGACGGCTTTTTAGAAACGAGAACAGTTCCTGGAGCCAGAAACGCGACCGAAAGTCGCCCGATACCCTTTTCACCTTGCCGCGGTCGGGCGGGCAAGCCGAGCGTATCCACGGGAGCGCTGTCGAATTCCTCGATTTTACTTTCTGTTCCGATTACCAGCCATCGGCGGACAACATCGTCTCGGTCCATTCCGATGCCATCATCCACGATTGCGGCGATGTCGGGATCTCCATCGAATACATGGAGCGCAACGTTTCGCGCATACGCATCATAAGCATTTTTCCATAGCTCGCTAATTGCGGTGGGAGCGTCAGCGATCTGGCCGCGGCCTAAGTGATCGATCGTGCGCGCGCGAGTCTGGAAGGCAATTCCCTCTGTCATGCTGCAACCGATACATTCGCGGCCGAGCGCAATTGCAGCACTGCGGCTTTCAATGGTTCTAAGAGAGCCTTGGCTAACTCGACTGGGACGGCATTTCCCACTTGAACTCCTCCGGCCATAAGACCGCCCTCGAACGTGAACCAATCTGGAAACGACTGCAGCCTGGCGGCCTGGCGCAGTGTAATCCCATGATCTTCCGTGGGATGTACAAAGCGACCCTTCGAGGGATTGATGCATGCCGTCGTCATCGTCGGGGCAGGTACCGACGGATCAATGCGGCCATACACATCGTGGTGCCCGACGTGACGCTCATGGCACGGCAGTATCCGCCCAGACTGTTTCCGAGAGCCGCCGTTCGGCGGAGTCTTGGCAAACGTTTCCAAAAGGTCCTTTCCATGGCTCATATGGATATTGTTCATATCGCCGTCCAAGCACTCTTTCTCGAACGCGATCGAGGCGCTCAACCAAGCCGGGAGCCCGGAGCCCGAGTCTGGAGCTGCGTGCGTCGGAGGAGGAGGCCATGATGGGGCCACCGTCCTTTTACGGTCGTAACCCAACAGAAAAACTCGGCGTCGATTTTGCGCCACGCCGAAATCTCGGGCGTTCAATATGGTCGGCGCCATAACTCCGTAGTCTGCGGCGTCGGCCAATGAATAGAAAGCGTCGACGAATTTAGCATGCCGCGGCCAAAGCAGCCCAGGTACATTCTCGACCAAAAAGAACGTCGGACGGAGAACCCTCACATACTCAAAATACCGCAGGAGCAGCGAATTCCGGGGGTCGTCTACACCTGTGTTGTTGAGGCGATGTGCGGAGAAACCCTGGCACGGTGGGCCTCCAAGTAGAATGTCGCAGTGCTTCTCGACACCGATCGTTGATTGTACATCAAGAGGGTCCAAGTCGGCGATGTCGCCCTCGAATAAATGGGCTTTGGTAAGACCCGTTTTTATGAGGTTTGCACGGTACGTGTTGCATGCATGTCGATTCCACTCGACGGCGGCGGCGACCTCGATACCGGCTAAAAAAGCCCCCAGCGAAAAACCGCCAGCACCAGCAAAAAGGTCGCACGCAACAACTTTCGATTCCGTAGACTCAGCTCGGGGGTGGGCATCAAATTCCCGGACGTCGATCTTCACTTCGGCTTCCTCGGGGTCTGCAATTCCTCGGCGGGGACTTGGATCCCTGCAGCCGCAAGCGCACGTAGAACGATGATCCGCATCGTTTCACCGCTTTCAGCGGCTTTCATTTTCAAACTCTTTTTGGTGGAGGATGGAACTGTAATCTGCAGGCTTTCCTCACCCGCAGTCTTGCTCGTGGCGCGCATTCGACGTCCTCATTTCATGAAATCATGATAGCAACAAATTACTGGAACGCAAGCCGCTTTCGATCCTGAGTTGAGTGGAGAATGCTCCACGCTTTGCCGCGACCATTCGACTCTCGACTCCTGCGAGCAAGGCAACCCAGCCAGCCCGTCAACTGGTGAACTGATCCAGCCATATCCCCTCCCAACTCACAAAATTCCCCACGCCCGAATCCTCCCCCTCCCCGTCATCTCCCTCAAGCCCAGCTCCAAAACAATCCGCCGCGCCGCCTGCGGCGTCACCTCGAGCGTTTTCGCCACCATCCCGGCCGACAACAACGGCTTTGCCATGACGAGCTCTACCAGCTCCGGCAGTTTTGAAGACGTTCGTCTTCCCGACAATTTGCGTTCCATCATCTGCCGAGCCAATGCCAGCCGGTCATGCTCCTTCAGCCCGATCTCGGCGGCCGCCAAAAGCCCGCGGGCGATAGCCAGCAGCCGGGTTTCCCGATCGCGATGCCGGCGCCGATCCACCGGAATGGTTTTCAGGCCAAGATTGATAGCGGCGAGATGGGCGCCGGTGGTGATGCCGGCTTCCCGAAGGATCGACGCGGCCAAGAGGCGGCCGAGCCAGGCAGCGTGTTGCAGCACCGAAATCTCGTTCCAGGCATCGAGGGCGACGATGGATTGCATCACGGCGGGCAGGTGTCCGGCCTGGCGCAGCACGCCGCGCCATTCGTCAAGCCGCGCATCCTCGTCCCAGTCGAGATCATAGATCATCGAATCTTTTTCGGCCGGAGCCCGGCCGGGCTTTTTGGCTCGTTCGATCGCGGCGTCAGAGCGCGCGAGCAGAGCATCGATGGCGGCATAGTCGACGCCGGGTAAAATCTCGGCGTCGTCACTATCGTTCCCCTCCCCTTCCGGATCGATCGCAACCACGCGCCGGAGGGCACTGCCCGCCTCTCCTTGGTCGGCGCCCATCGACGCCATTGGCTCCGTCTGCCGGAGCGTCCGGACACCGTCTGCCGAGAGCGCCCAGTCCGGTGACTGAGCGGCGATGCGCCGGCGGGTGCGAAGAACGTCGCGAGCGATTGTCAGTTCATGGGTCGGGGTGCGGATGTCGCGGGTGGCGTCGTGAAGGACGAGATCTTCGAGATGCACGAGTTCGCCGTCGATCCACAGCGAAGCGCAGGCATCGGTGAATTGGGTCCGTTCGAGGAAGCCCTGACCGACCGGCGAACGGGCGATGCGCTCATCGAGACGGGTCAGAGCGACACCGGCTTCAAAAGCGGGCCGTATCAGGGCAGTCATACTGATTTTCGTGAGATCGTAAGCCATTGAAATTATGGTAAACGATTTGCTAAACGAATTCTATCTGAATATTAAAGTTCCTCACATGGTACGATTGGCGATTGATGTTCTAACCATCGATAGGTATCAAGTATCGATAGTGAGCCATCTCGTCGCCATACCTTGCTATCTTCGCCGCAAAACACTATCTTTGCGCCGTGAAATCCGCGCCAGGAGCGTTCAAAAATGGCCGAACCCCAGCTTTCCATCCGCAGCACCAAGGCACGCGATCTGGCGCACGCGCTGGCCAGACGTACCGGCCAACCGATTAACAAGCTCGTCGAAATCGCGCTAGAGCACTACGACCAGGAACTGCGGCAAAAGCCGACACAGACGCCAGCCGATACGCTTTGGGAGCTGATGGCCGAGGGCCGACGGTCCGTGCCATCCGGCACCACCTCCGCCCACGATGATCTCTACGACGAAAACGGCTTGCCGAAATGATCGCCGTCGATACGTCTGTCATTGTGGCCACGTCACTGGGAGAGCCCGAAGCTGAACGATTTCATGCGCTCGTCACCCGTGAGGAGGTCCTCATTGGCTGGCCGACCTTGCTTGAGGCCCGAATGGTGTTGACCGGCAAGAGCTTTCCCAACGCCGCGACCATCATTTCACAGCTCGTGGCGTTGCCAAATGTGACCGCGGTGGCCTTTGGAGAGCGGCATTATTATGCTGCCGAGAAGGCCTTCGACCTGTTTGGTAAAGGTCGCCATCCAGCTAGCCTTAATATGGGCGACTGCTATTCGTACGCCGTTGCCGCGATTGCAAAGGCGCCCTTGCTCTTCAAGGGGAATGATTTCGGCCAGACGGACCTAAAACTACATCCGGCCTCGGCCGGCTAATCACGAAACCGAGCCCGAGGGTCCGATGGAAGATCGCGTCCGCTTTGCCCTGGAAAAACTGCTTAATATCGCCCAGGAGGATACCGGCCAGAGCCGGCGGGTGGCCAACTTCTTGCTCGCCTGGTGGAACGCCGAGGTGCATGGCGGTTTCGACCTCACCGATCTTGCCAATGTCGATCGCGACATCGCCGAGGACATGGCGACGGTCTTCACCTTTCTCGCCCGCGAGGAGGATGTCGTTTATCCCTATGACTATCGCAGCGAGATCGAACAGATCATCGCACGCTGGCGGCAACAAAAGCATGATTGATCTCAAGGGAAACAGCGCAGACGTCCGCATTGATGACGCCGTCCTGACGCGCGCCGAAGAACTCGATGCGCTCGACGCCATCCTGCCCTTTGCCCGCCGCGATCAGCTGGCAACGCTGCTGACGGACGAGGATGTCGCCACCCTCAAGCATCTCGCCAAGGAGGGCATGGGCGCCAATACGCTGCGGGCGCTTGCCTCTGATCTCGGCTATCTCGAAGCGTGGTGCGAGCTAGCCACCGGCGCGCCCCTCCCCTGGCCGGCGCCAGAAAGCTTGCTATTGAAATTCGTCGCCCATCATCTCTGGGATCCGGTCGAACGGGCCGAGGATTCTTCCCACGGCATGCCAGATGACGTCGAGATCGGATTGCGCGCCAAAGGCCTGCTGCGTGTCGAGGGCCCGCACGCGCCCGATACTGTCCGCCGGCGGCTGACCTCCTGGTCGATCCTCACCCGCTGGCGTGGTTTGATAGGAGCGTTCTCCGGACCTTCGCTGAAGTCAGCCTTGCGCCTGGCCGTGCGCGCCGCGCCGCGGCAACGCCGCCGCAAGAGCAAACGAGCCGTCACCGGTGATATCCTGGCAAAGCTGCTGGCCAGCTGCGACGGCGAGCGCCTCGCGGATGTTCGCGATCGCGCCCTGTTGTTCACCGCTTTTGCCTCCGGCGGCCGGCGGCGCTCCGAAGTTGCCGACCTGCGCGTCGAGGATCTCGTCGACGAGGAGCCGGTGCATGCCGATCCGGCAAACTCCGCCTCCCCTCTCCTGCCGTGTCTCACCATCAATCTCGGACGCACGAAGACGACGACGGCTGAAGATCAGGCGCATGCCATTCTGATCGGCCGGCCGGTTGTCGCGTTGAAGCGGTGGATTGAAGAATCAAGGATCGAGAGCGGACCGCTCTTCCGGCGGATCGACCAGTGGGGGAACATCGACCGGCGAGCGCTGACGCCGCAATCGGTCAATCTGATCCTGAAAAGCCGGTGCAAGCTGGCTGGCTTGGATGCAGAGATGTTTTCGGCGCATGGGCTGCGGTCAGGCTATCTGACCGAGGCGGCCAATCGTGGCGTATCCTTGCAGGAAGCCATGCAGCAGTCGCTACATAAATCGGTGGCCCAGGCGGCGAGCTATTACAACAATGCCGAACGAAAGAACGGGCGGGCGGCGCGTCTGATGGTGTAGCCCAAACTGCCAATCCTTGCCTTGACTGACATACGATGAGCGATAGACTCCGTTGCTATACCTCACAAACTATGTAAATTTGAGTTATAGAAACGATGGCTATAACTCATGCACTGGAATTGGACGCAGAGCGGCTGGCCGCACTTTAACTATGACCTTGAAGCGATCGAGCCGCTCGAGCGGCAATTTCTCAGATCCTCGGGAGAGATCATAGGCGCCGTGCGGCACTTTGATGACGAGGATGGTCAGTCGCTGCGCATTGAGCTGTTAAGCGACGAGGCCGTCAAGACCTCCGAGATCGAAGGCGAGATGCTCGATCGGCTGAGCGTGCAGTCGTCCTTACGCCGGCAGTTTGGCCTTGACGCCGACAACCGAGCAATCCGGCCTCAGGAACGTGGGATCGCCGAGATGATGATCGACGTCTTCGAGACCTGGTCCAAGCCGCTCGCTCATGAGACCCTCTTTCGCTGGCACTCCATGCTGATGGCCGGAAACCGTCACATTGCGACGATCGGCGGCTATCGGACGCACGACGATGCAATGCAAATCGTGTCCGGATTGGTCACCTCTATTTCGAAAGTATCCATCCCTTTGAAGACGGAAATGGCAGGATAGGCCGAGCGCTGGCCGAAAAGTCGCTCGCGCAAAGTATCGGACAACCGAGCCTGACCTCACTTGCATACACCATTGAAAAGGGCCGTAAGGCGTATTACGGCGAACTTGAGGTAAATCAGCGCACGCTCAACGTAACTGGATGGCTCGTCTATTTCTCCCGGACCATCTTAGACGCACAGCAAGCGACCCTTGCCCGTATCGCGTTTTATATCCGCAAAGGAAAATTCTATGACCGATTTCGCGGTCAGTTCAATGAACGCCAGGACAAGCTCGTCTCCCGTATGTTTCGAGAAGGGATCGAAGGCTTCAAAGGAGGTTTAAGCGCCGAAAACTACATCTCGATCACCGGAACCTCCCGCGCCACTGCCACACGTGACCTTCACGATTTGGTAGAAAAGGGAGCAATGATCCGGAGCGGCGAGCGACGCCATACGCGATACACATTGAATATGCCCGAAGCCAAGAAATAGGAAAGTGTATTCGCCTGCGTCTGGCGAGCGGCGCCTGCTTAATTTCAAGGCCCCAGACCGTGCAAATTGGTGTTGCATGGCCTGCCTTCCTCAAGACACGCAGCTTTTCGTCGTTTCCGCCATAAGAGGCAATCAGCGTGCCTCTTATCGCCAGGATGCGATCTTCGTGCCTCGATCTAGAAACGTGCCATATAGCATGCTTTTGTCTCCGGCGGCCGCCGGCGTTCCGAAGTCGCCGACCTGTGCGTCGAGGATCTGGTCGAACCGGTGCATGCCGACCCATGAAACCCCGCCTCCCCTCTCCTACCATGCTGACCGTCAATGTCGGCCGCACGAAGACAACGACGGCTGAAGACAAGGCCCATGTCGTTCCGATCGGTCGGTCGGTTGTCGCGTTGAAGCGCTGGATTGAAGAAGCGAGGATCGAGAGCGGACCGCTCTTCCGGCGGATCGACCAGTGGGGCAATATCGACCGGCGAGCGCTGACGCCACAGTCGATCAACCTGATCCTGAAAAGCCGGTGCAAGCTGGCTGGCTTGGATGCAGAGATGTTTTCGGCGCATGGGCTGCGGTCCGGCTATCTGACCGAAGCCGCCAACCGTGGTATTCCCCTGCAGGAGGCGATGCAGCAGTCGCTGCATAAATCGGTGGCTCAGGCCGCAAGCTACTACAATAATGCCGAACGGACGAACGGACGGGCGGCTCGATTGATTATGTGAGGCACGGTATCGCGATCACTTACGGTTCTACACGACACCTACCGGCACTGCGTCGCCTTGCGGACATAGGCGAAATATGTAGTCCTGTGTCTACTTTGTAGGCCACGGGAGGATTGTTGGGATGAAGGCTCGGATCGACACGATTATCGAGAAGGCGATCGAGACAGGCAAGATCGTCGGCACTGTCGTGATCGTCGTCCAGGACGGAGAGACCGTCTATAGTCGCTCCGCGGGTTATGCCGATCGCGAAATGGGGAAACCCGTCGAAATCGGGACCATATTTCGTCTCGCTTCCGTCACCAAACCACTCGTTGCAGCGACTGCTCTCGCCCTTATGGACAAGGGCAGGCTGTCGCTCAGCGACCTCGTACGAGATCATCTTCCCTATTTCCAGCCTCGGCAGCCAGATGGGAAGATAGCCGATATCACCATCCATCACCTGCTCACTCATACAGCAGGCCTCAGTTATGGGGCAGACCCCAAAACCACGCCACCGGAGCGAATGTTCAATAGCGGCCTTTCCGATACAGACCTCGATTTCCAGGAGAACTTCAGCCGGCTATCGGCCTTCCCGCTGCTGGCAGTGCCGGGCACACTTTGGTCTTACTCGATCGCCATCGATGTTCTTGGAGCGATCATCGCGCAGATCGAAGGGTGTAGCCTCGATGAAGCGGTGCGTCGTCATGTAACCGGACCGCTCGGGATGAGCGACACGGGGTTCTCAGTCAGTGATCCCCGGCGACTTGCTACACCCTATGCCGATGGCGATCCCAAAGCCGTTAGAATGAGTGACCATCATCTAGTCCCGGACAATGATGGCAACTTGCTGACCTTTGCGCCGACCCGGCTGTTCAACCCAAAGGCTTTCCAGTCCGGTGGCGCTGGCATGGTGGGGACGGCACCGGATCTCATCTCCTTTCTTGAAACCATCCGCCAGGGCGGGGCTCCCATCTTGAAGTCTGAGACGGCGAAAGCGGCACTCCTCAACCAGATAGGCGACATTCCACGCCCAGGCGAACCAGGACAGGGATTTTCCTTTTTGGGCGCGGTCATCCAGGACCCGGTTTTGGCAGAGTCTCCGATGTCGAAAGGATCGGTAACATGGGGCGGCGTCTACGGACACAGTTGGTTCATCGATCCTGTGAAAGGCATTTCCGCTGCGATCATGTCCAACACCGCCGTCGAAGGCTGCCTAGGATTGTACCCGCGAGATATCGCCAAGGCGATTTACATAGCGTGATTATAGCCGTCAAAACGAGGGTTCGCTATGGCGGAGAAACTATAGAGCCATCGACTGGTGGCTTCCAATATTGTGCGCTGCTCTAAAGGTGCAGCAGCTCTTCCATACCCCGATCTGGAACAGCTCGAACAGCATACTCATGGTGCCTCCAGGGATGAGCGATACGGCGCACCCAAGTCAACTTGCTATTCACGCAACTAAGCGCGAAATTCATGATTCGATAAAAAGCTTCACTTTCAAAGGCTTAGAGTTGTGGTCAGCTGACCACAACAATGACGTCCGTCGCATTGAACCACTGCCGTCTGACCCTCGCGCCAAAATCCTCGAGTCGGTCAAGATACTCGCCGGCCTCGAAAAACAATTAGTTTCAATGGATTATGCTCGTGGTCAGCTGACCACAAGAGAATCATTGAGCGTGTCACAGTTTTTGTGTTCAGTCTTCTGCTGAAGACGGATTTGTGTCTCCATAGCCAATGGACGCAGCAGCGCCTTGGGTAAGCTGCATCCAATAAAGTTGCACATGCGTGTGGCTACCCTTGCATAGGAAGGTAATCGGTATGACAAGCAGCCCGGCGCTTTCAGTGGCGTCGGATTTATCAACAATATGAATCGTCCTACACCGAACTCGCGGTTCTCAGGCGTCGGCCCAACAGGTGGCGGCAACGCGACAAATGGATTGCCGAACGCGTGGCCGACAATGGCAACTCGGGCTGGATGAACTATGCGTCCAAATGGCCAAGCCCGGTGACGTGGTCCGCCTCGCACCGGCCGACCGATCCCTCCACTGGCGCGGGCTCGGCAATAGCAAGGTCACAGGGCAAGTCACCAATTGCGGCCCGAGATCGCCTCCGCGGCGCGAGCCGTGGATTGCGCGATGGCGGCGCTTCTTCAGCAAATCCCTGGCATGGTAACTTTTATCGGTGAAACATCGATCAATACCAAGCTGACTAAGCGCACCGAATAATCCTCCCCCCAAAGATCCGGCCATCGCCCCCGCGCATTTGCGTCAACTGGGACCCAGACCTTAATTCCCCGCCTGTGCTGCCGCGACCTCGCCGCACCTTCGATCGGAATTTAGCTCGTCCCTCATTTTGGTTGTTGAATGCCGAATTTTTTGGATCCGCCGCTGTTAGGTTGAAGAAATGGGACACGCATTAACCAGCCAGCGAGCCAACCTGCCCGTTGGCCCTTAGCAAGGCCATGATCATTGGCCCAAGCGAGAACTCCCCTCGTGCGCTACGTCGAGTAAGATCCCTTAGATAGCCGCCGGCGGAACTGATGAAGTTAGCACGCTCCAGCATGCAGGCGACCGTCGCAGCCGCATTTTCTGGACCCATTACCTCGCAAGCGTCTTGATACGCTGAGGGGCTTACGGCCAGCATAGAGCGAACAACCACCGCGGCCGACATCAGGTCCCGCCAGCTTCGGATTGTGCCATCAGGTCCATAATCCGATATCGTTGGGCAGGCTTTTAACACGACACTTAGCGGAAACGCTTTCATCGCCTCGCTCGATGGTCGTGCGTTTCCGCTGAACTCCGCCCCCCGCTCCTTTTCAGAGCGAGGTTCAAATTCATGTATGGATTCGGTATTTGAATTCTGTTTGTGCTGCTCAATATGAGCATCATTGCTGCTTATATTTTCAGGAAATTTCTGCGTTTCCAATCGGTTGATTATTTCCGCCCGGAGCATCTCCATTTCTTTAAGAACAGCCCTGAGGTCCGACAGTGTAGGCGCACGCGGAATTTTGCGAACAAGAGCGACGTAAACGTCCTCAACAGTTAGCCAGTCGCCTTCAGCACTCTCTTCCATGGCCGCTGTGATGAGCTTTCGAACATCGCGCCGGCAAATCGTTAGATTCTCCTTTGCCCTCCGCAGATTTGCTCTATCGGCGAACACCTGTTGAGCAAGGGCCGCCAGTTCTTCTGAGCGTGCAAGGAGAGGGGATAGGTCGAAGCCAAATGCATTCTCGATCTGCCCGTCTCCGTCCCTACGCGCATAGCGCTTTCCGTTGGCACTATCCTTACGGATGATCAGCCCTGCTTCCACTAGCAAGGCGAGATGCCTGCGTAAGGTGGCGCCCGACATGGCGTGAGCCCGAAGCATAAGCTGGGCGTTCGAGGGAAACACAATCAATTGTGCGTCCTGGCTCAATTCGTTATCTGGATAAAAACTCAAAAGAGCATCAAGAACCGCGAGACTATTGGACTGAATCCCAAGCAGCTCCATTGCGGCTGACGCGTCCCTAAATACCTTCCATTTATCAACGGTCTTGCCGTGCTTTATCTCGGCGGCCGCCGTCTGGCGCCGCACAAGCGCAAGCGTCATCGGCCGCCGCCCAAATGGCGTCGTCACACTTCCGGTCTGCATCTTCTTTTACCTTTCAGCAGGCAAAAGAAATCAACCCACCAAAACGGTGCCAAAAACTCTTGACGAGGATTCGAGGAAATGCGATTCTGTTCTTGCTACAGAGACAGAAGGGCTTCCGCGACGGCGACGTTGAGGAGGCTCTTTTCTTTTGCGGGTTATTCTCCGTTTTTGCGTTGAATCGTAGTCCGATAATCTTGGTAGAGCGCCGGCAAATGCTCGAGCACAAAAGCAGCAAAATCGGGCGTAGCTCTCCTGTCGATCGTGATTTCCAGTTTCGATTTGCTTTGCGTCACCTGAGCAAGTCTATCGCCATCAGGGGTCGACATCACATGAGGCAGGCCACGTGCCGGCCGGGCGGGCTTTAAGTGGGTCATCACGGCCTTAAATCGATCCGCCGACGGCAATGCTTGCACTGCCTCTGAGGTCGCGAATATGATCGCCTCCGAAGGATATTGAGCTTTCTCAACCAGCTCCGCTAGCTGCTGCCAGCTTGGGCGTCCAATGCCTGGTGCGGCGCCAATAGCGTCGATAAGCTCTGAGGGGAGGGCGTCGACGAGAAGAAGCATTTTGGACAAATTGCTCTTGTCGATCGACATCGCCGCAATAACGATTTCCCGTGCAAACTGTTTGTTGAGCCGATGTGCAAAGCGCGCCTTCTCGATGAAGGTTAGATCTTGTCGCTCGTTGTTTTCTTGGCCTTGTGCTACAACAAGTTGCTCGTCCGTAAGCTCGCGAACGACTGCCTTCACAGGAAGACCCAGATCCGAAACGGCCCGCAGCCTGCGGTGCCCAAAGGCGACCTGATAGCGGCCCGACTGCTCGGGATGCGGTCTCACCAGAATTGGGACCTGCTGGCCCTGTTCTCGGATAGATGCCAGCAGACCCTCAATGTCACCTTGCATCCGATCCTGAACGAAAGAGGGCTCAATCGTCGAGGCTTCCAGCTCGACCACAGCCTGGCCTTCGGCAAGACGTCTCTCGATCTCCTCGGCACGGCCGAGCCGCTCATTTTGCTCGCGTAATGCGTTACCGATGTTCGCAGTCAATTTCGTCGCTGGATCGCGCTCTTTCCTGGCAACTCCGAGGAGCGGCATGGAGCGGTTCTTGGCAGTTCTGCTTTCGATTGTCGCTGGGTCGGCAGTGTTTGTTGACACGCCAAGGATATCTTTTCGACTCATGTGGGCCTACCCCATGCTTTTTTAATCAGCGTTTCAATCTCCCCGTTGACCGCATTCATTGCCTCTAGAGCTCGATCATAGGTCGACCGGGTAAACTGACTGCGCTCAACTTCAAAAAGGGTCTGGTTCGTCAGACCGGCATCGGAAACCGCTGTGGTTTTAAGCATCGGGAAATTCAGAACATTTTCCCCGAAGATGGAACGAAGATAACCGACCATCTGGTTTTGCGGACCATCGCTCGGCTCGAAGCGCGTAATCAGGTAGCGCATCCAGTTAAACTTGAATTCGGCTCCGGCGTTCTCGATTTCCCGCAACAAGTTCGACGTCATTGCCAGGAATTGGTTCATCGACATGACATCGAGCATCTGCGGGTGCACGGTCACCAAGATGGATGTTGCCGCCGTAAGCGCCGACAGCGTGAGATAGCCGAGCTGGGGAGGGCAATCGATGACGACGACGTCGTAATTCTCAGCAATATCTTCGATGACTTGACTGATTCGCCCGTAGAAGAGGGTGTCGCCTTCCTTCCGCTTCATCAGAGCACGCGGGGTGTCATGCTCGAATTCCATTAGCTCAAGGTTCCCGGGTATCAGGTGCAGGTCGGGAATATAGGTCCCTCGAACGACTTGCTCGACCGGTACGCGCTCCTCATCGTATCGAATGGCGCCGTAAAGCGTCTCGTTTGGACCAACGTCCGTCTCGGGCTGACTGCCGAAAAGGGCGGAAAGACTTGCCTGGGGATCAAGATCGATTGCCAGGACTCGGTATCCACGCATCGCCAGGTACTGGGCCAAATGCGCAGCCGTGGTCGTTTTTCCCGAGCCGCCCTTGAAATTCATCACGGAGATGACTTGTAGCTGCTCGCCATCGCGACGATGTGGCAGGTAGCGCCGATTGCCGCGGCCGATTTGATCCATGTGCTTTCGCAGCGCATGGATATCTTCGATGGAAAAAGTTCGCCGCCCTCCCGGGCTGATGCTCACATTTAGCTCCGGCATTTCCGACGCCATCTGCCGTAGATAGGATTCACCTACTCCCAGCAGTTTCGATGCCTCTGATGGCGCAAATGTCCGAATGCCCTTCTCGGCGGTCGGGGGAAATACCTTCAGATGATGTGCTTGAAGTTGGCTGGAGAGCGCATCGGCGTGGCGCTCCATCAACGCAGTTAGCCCTTCAACCATAGGCGTCATTTTTGCGGCGGTCTTCGCCATCTCAAAACCCATTTTTTGCCAGTGGCGGTATTTTTCGCGGAACCGGCAAAGTTCCGCCAGCAACACTAAGCGTCGATTCTGGTTGGCGAGCAAGAGGTTTTTGGTTAACGGCACGTTAACGACGTGTTCGCCGAAATTTGACGGCTGTCAATATTGCTGAAGACTTTCCGTATATTAGCTCGGTTCCTGATTGCTTGACCAGTCGTGATCAACTGCAGATCTGCAGAAAATCTGGCACGTTTTGCACACCTCTGTTGGCTCGATTCCCGGCTCGACTACCCGACTCACCAGAATCACCCTCTGCAGATCTGCAGATGGCCAATCGTGGTTTGAGGTGATCTTCATCCCGCCTGACAAAGTTCACGTGGAGATAAGGATGCAGGTTCTCACCATCTCGCCCGACCGATATGTCGAGCATCAAAATCTTCTGAAACAGATGCATCAGCTGCGCGCCCATGTGTTTGGCGGGCGGCTCGAATGGGACGTCACCATCACCGATGGCGGCGAGAGGGATCAGTACGACGACCTCAATCCGACCTACGTCCTCGCCACCTTCGGCGGCAGTGGAGTTGTCGGATGCGCACGCCTCCTTCCCGCAGTCGGACTGACCATGTTGGAACGGACCTTCCCGCAGCTGCTCACTGGTGGTTCGCTCAATGCGACCAGCGCGATGATCGAGAGTTCCCGCTTCTGCGTCGATACGGCCTTGCCCTCAGGCAGGGGAGGAGGGCAGCTCCACCTTGCAACGCTGACCATGTTCGCCGGAATCATCGAATGGTCGATAGCGAACGGCTACGACAAGATCGTCACGGCCACCGATCTGCGCTTCGAGCGCATCCTGAACCGAGCGGGATGGCCGATGGCGCGTTTGGGTGAACCCGTGGCAATTGGCAATACCGTCGCCATCGCCGGCACACTTCCAGCGGACCAAGAGAGCTTCGAAAGAGTACGCCCGCCGAACTATCGGTCCGCTCTCTCTTGTGCTGATAGCCACTCCGAGAGGAGCGTAGCGTGACTCAGCTTCGCTCCCATCCAAGGCTTGTCCGCAAGCTCCAGGACGCACTCGGCGACCAACTCTGCGTCGCCCTCGACGATGCGACAGTCGTCGAGATTATGCTCAACCCCGATGGCCGCCTGTTCATCGAACGCCTCGGGCACAGTGTAGCCGAAGCCGGCATCATGACACCCGCAGCCGCCGAGGTCGTGATAGGCAGCGTCGCCCACGCGTTGCAGTCGGAGGCAGACGACGAGCGCCCGATCATTTCCGGCGAACTGCCGATCGGTGGCCATCGTTTCGAGGGTCTGCTTCCGCCGGTCGTCTCCGGACCTGCCTTCACGATCCGCCGCCGCGCCTCGCGCCTCATCCCGCTCGACGACTATGTGACCTCGAAGGTGATGACAGAGGCCCAGGCCTCTGCCATCCGAAGCGCCATCGACGCCCGCATGAACATCGTCATTTCCGGCGGCACGGGATCCGGCAAGACCACACTCGCCAACGCAATCATCGCAGAGATTGTTTCAGCTGCACCCAACGATAGGATGGTGATCCTCGAGGATACCGCGGAAATCCAGTGCGCGGCGGAAAACGCAGTCTCCCTGCATACCAGCGATACGATCGACATGGCGCGGTTGCTGAAAAGCACCATGCGGCTACGTCCAGACCGCATCATCGTCGGTGAGGTCCGCGACGGTGCAGCGCTGACCCTCCTCAAAGCCTGGAACACAGGCCATCCCGGAGGTGTCACCACCATCCACTCCAACACCGCGATGTCGGCGCTGCGCCGGCTGGAACAGCTCACGGCAGAAGCGAGCCAGCAGCCCATGCAGGAAGTGATCGGCGAGGCGGTCGATCTCGTCGTCTCCATCGAGCGGACGGGAAAGGGAAGGCGGGTCCGAGAGGTGATCCATATCGAGGGATACCGCAACAATCACTACCAGACTGAACATTACGCCCAGATCGACGAGGACAGCCATATTGCGTAAGACCTATCCCATTCTCACACTCATCACGGTCGCCGCCATTTCCTTCAGCCTTTCGGAACCCGCATTCGCGTCCTCAGGTGGCGGCGGTCTTCCGTGGGAATCGCCACTGCAGCAGATCCAGCAATCGATCACCGGCCCTGTCGCGGGCTTCATCGCGCTTGCTGCGGTCGCGATCGCCGGCGCCATGCTGATCTTCGGCGGAGAACTCAACGATTTTGCCCGTCGTCTTTGCTACGTCGCCCTGGTCGGCGGCGTTCTCCTCGGTGCCACCCAGATCGTCGCTCTGTTCGGCTCAACCGGTGCGTCGATCGGCGAGCGCCACAGCGAGGCAGGTGTTGCTCCGGTCGTTTCTTTCGCCGTGACGATGGCGTCCGTGGCAGGGGAGGGAAGTCATGGCTGAACCCGGTTCCAACCTCACCCGGTCGCGGGTGCATCGAGCACTGTCGCGCCCCAACCTGTTGATGGGCGCCGATCGCGAGCTTGTCCTCGTGACCGCGCTCGCCGCCGTCATCCTAATCTTCGTCGTCCTGACCTGGTATGCGGCGCTGTTCGGCGTCGCGGTCTGGTTGGTCACGGTCGCAGCCCTTCGCATGATGGCCAAGGCCGATCCGCTGATGCGGAGGGTCTACATCCGGCATATCTCCTACAAAACCTTCTACCGCGCGACATCGTCGCCGTGGCGCCGGTATTGAGGGAGTATGAGATGGTTGCCCTCAAATCCTTCCGCCATTCCGGACCGTCCTTCGCCGATCTCGTTCCCTATGCCGGGTTGGTCGATAACGGCGTCATTCTCCTGAAGGACGGTTCGCTTATGGCGGGCTGGTATTTTGCCGGACCCGACAGTGAAAGCTCGACCGACACCGAGCGAAACGAGGTGTCGCGGCAGATCAATGCCATCTTGTCGCGCTTCGGTTCCGGCTGGATGATCCAGGTCGAGGCTGTCCGAGTGCCGACGGGGGATTATCCAACGGAGGAAGCCAGCCATTTCCCCGATCCGGTCACCCGTGCCATCGATGCGGAGCGGCGTGCGCACTTCCAGAAGGAGAAGGGACACTATGAGAGCCGGCATGCGTTGATCCTGACCTGGCGTCCACCGGAGCCGAGGCGGTCCGGATTGACGCGCTATGTCTATTCCGACGTTGGCAGCCGGTCCGCCACTTATGCCGACAAAGCACTCGAAACCTTTCTGACCTCGATCCGTGAGGTCGAACAATATCTAGCGAATGTCGTGTCGATCCGACGGATGACGTCACGCGAAACGCCAGAGCGCGGCGGCCATCGTGTCGTCCACTACGACGCGCTCTTCCAGTTCATCCGCTTCTGCATTACCGGGGAAAATCATCCAGTGCGTCTGCCAGAGATCCCCATGTATCTCGACTGGCTTGTGACGGCCGAGCTGCAGCACGGCCTGACGCCACTGGTCGAGAACCGGTTTCTGGGCATGGTGGCGATCGACGGCCTGCCCGCCGAAAGCTGGCCGGGAATACTCAACAGTCTTGACCTGATGCCGCTGACTTATCGCTGGTCATCCCGCTTCGTATTCCTTGACGCCGAGGAGGCACGCGCAAGGCTCGAGCGTACCCGCAAGAAGTGGCAGCAGAAGGTCAGGCCATTCTTCGATCAGCTCTTCCAGACGCAGTCGCGGTCACTCGACCAGGATGCCATGCTCATGGTGGCAGAGACCGAGGACGCGATCGCCGAGGCCTCGTCGCAGCTCGTGGCCTACGGCTACTATACGCCGGTCATCGTTCTCTTTGATGAGGACCAGCAAAGCCTGCAGGAGAAGTGTGAGGCAGTCCGCCGCCTTATTCAAGCGGAAGGTTTTGGTGCACGGATCGAGACACTCAATGCGACCGATGCGTTTCTTGGCAGCCTGCCGGGCGTGTCCTATGCCAATATCCGCGAGCCGCTGATCAACACGCGCAATCTCGCCGACCTTATCCCCCTCAATTCGATCTGGTCCGGAAGCCCGGTAGCACCTTGCCCGTATTATCCACCGGCCTCGCCTCCGCTGATGCAGGTCGCCAGCGGATCAACTCCCTTCCGGCTGAACCTGCATGTCGACGATGTCGGCCACACGCTGATCTTCGGACCGACCGGTTCTGGCAAATCAACGCTGCTCTCATTGATCGCGGCCCAGTTCCGACGCTACGCCGGTGCGCAGATCTTCGCCTTCGACAAGGGAGGCTCGATGCTGCCGCTGACGCTGGGGATCGGCGGCGATCACTATCAGATCGGTGGCGAGGCACCGGAAGCAGGGGAGGGGCGGGCACTGTCCTTCTGCCCGCTGGCCGACCTCTCCTCAGACGCGGACCGCGCCTGGGCGTCCGAGTGGATCGAGATGCTGGTTGCCCTGCAGGGTGTGACGATCACTCCCGATTATCGCAATGCGATTTCCCGACAGATCGGGCTGATGGCGGAGTCGCGCGGACGATCACTGTCGGACTTTGTCTCGGGCGTCCAGATGCGCGAGATCAAGGACGCCCTCCATCACTATACCGTCGATGGTCCGATGGGGCAGCTTCTCGATGCCGAGGAGGACGGTCTGGCGCTCGGTGCTCTCCAGTGCTTCGAAATCGAGGAATTGATGAACATGGGCGAACGCAATCTCGTGCCCGTGCTTACCTATCTCTTCCGACGCATCGAAAAGCGTCTGACCGGTGCCCCCAGCCTGATCATCCTTGACGAGGCCTGGCTGATGCTTGGCCATACGGTGTTCCGCGACAAGATCAGGGAATGGCTGA
This sequence comes from Martinezella sp. CNPSo 3957, assembly GCF_057784395.1. NCBI lineage: Bacteria > Pseudomonadati > Pseudomonadota > Alphaproteobacteria > Hyphomicrobiales > Rhizobiaceae > Martinezella > Martinezella sp. CNPSo 3957. The sequence continues at coordinate 73,320 of NZ_JBXSOU010000013.1, read as the reverse complement.
AGGTGCTGCGCAAGGCCAATTGCGTCGTAGTGCTGGCCACACAATCGATCTCAGATGCCGAGAGGTCCGGCATCATCGATGTGCTGAAGGAATCCTGCCCGACCAAGATCTGCCTGCCCAACGGAGCGGCGCGGGAGCCGGGCACACGAGAGTTCTACCAGCGCATCGGCTTCAACGAACGGCAGATCGAGATCGTCGCGACCGCGATCCCGAAGCGCGACTATTACGTCGTGTCGCCCGAGGGACGACGTTTGTTTGACATGGCGCTCGGTCCCGTCGCGCTCTCCTTTGTCGGGGCATCCAGAAAGGAAGACCTGAAGCACATCCGAGCCCTGCATTTTGAACATGGGGCCGCCTGGCCTCTCCATTGGCTCCAGCAAAGGGGGATCGCCCATGCCGATATGCTTTTGTCCACCAACTAGGATATTGCACGCAGTGCTCGGTGTAGCCCTGACAGTCTCTTCCGCTCTCCCCCTTCCTGCGCGGGCTGGTGGCGTCACGGGGCAGGCGACCGAATGGACGCAGCTAGCCAATAATACCGAACTGATCAGCCTCGTCGGCAAGTCTGCCGAGCAGGTGAACAACCAGATTACCCAGATCTCGCAACTGGCCGAGCAGATCCAGAACCAGCTCAACATCTACAAGAATATGCTGCAGAACACGGCGCAGCTTCCCGACCATGTCTGGGGTCAGGTCGAAAGCGATCTGAAGAACCTCGAGACCGTCGTCAACCAGGGCCAGGGCGTCGCCTTCTCCATGGGCAATGTCGACGACGTGCTCAAGCAGCGCTTCCAGAGCTTTGCCGACATGAAGAGTAACCTACCGGACGGGGCGAGCTTTTCCACCACCTATCAAAACTGGTCCGACACCAATCGCGATACGATCGCCGGCACGTTGAAGGCCGCCAATCTGACAGCCGAACAATTTTCCAGTGAGGAGAGCACCATGTCGCAGCTCAGGTCCATGTCGGAGTCGGCCGATGGCCAGATGAAGGCGTTGCAGGTCGGGCATGACATCGCCGCGCAGCAGGTCGCGCAGATGCAGAAACTGCGGGGCCTGGTCTCCCAGCAGATGACGATGATGGGCACCTGGTACCAGTCCGAGCAGGCACAGAAGGATCTGGCACAGGCGCGGCGCGAGCAATTCTTCAGCGGAACCGAGCGTGATATCCGAGGCGGCCAGACGATGGAGCCGCGGTGGTGAGCCCCCGTCTGATCGCCATTCTTGCTCTCGTCGCGGTCGTTTGCGCGGTCGGTGCGAGCGTCATTACCTGGCTCGTCGTCCAGCCACAGGAAACGCCAATCTCCGGATCGGGCACAGCCGCAGTCAATTCGTCCTCCGATGAAGAACAGCGCCGACATCGTGAAGAGTTCTTTGGCGGGAATTCCGATGGCGACATCCGCGGCGGCCAGGAGATGAAGCCCCGATGGTAGCCGCTCTCTCTTCCCGCACGCTCGAACGGTTATTCATCGCGAGCACGGTCGTGCTGTTGGCAGCAACGCCGGCGCTGGCGCAACAGGGACAGGTCCTGACCACACTGGAAAACTCCGTCGTCACCGCCGCCAAAAGCTGGGAGACGACGGTGATGAATGCGGCGCGGTCACTGTTCTGGATCCTTGCCGGTATCGAGGTCGGGATTGCTGCCGTATGGCTGGCGATCAACGCCGCCTCGCTCGACAGCTGGTTCGCCGAACTCGTCAAGCGCATCATGTTCATAGGCCTGTTCGCCTTCATCCTCGACAGGGGACCGGAGTTCGCCAAGGCCGTGGTCGACAGCCTCTATCAGATCGGTGCCGGTGGCGGTTCGGCATCTCCCGCCAACATCTTCGACGCCGGCATTCGTGTCGCGACGAAGATGTCGGAACAGGCGAAGTTTGGCCTTTTCGAGGATAATTCCCTGGCGATCGCTGCCGTCTTCGCCATGGTCGTGGTCGTCGTGTCATTCTCGCTGGTTGCTGCGATCTTCGTCGCGGTGATGGTCGAGATGTACGTAGGCCTGCTCGCCGGCATGATCATGCTCGGGCTGGGCGGCTCCTCCCATACCAAGGACTTTGCGATCAAGTACCTGGTCTATGCCTTCTCCGTCGGCATGAAGCTGATGGCGCTTGTCATGATCGCCAAGATCGGCTCGGACATTCTTCTCGGCCTGGCAGAGGCGCCGACCGCGACCTCGGAACAGTTCATCACGACGCTGGCGATTGCCGGCATCTCCGTCGTTGTCTTCGTCATCGCCATGTATGTGCCACCCATTCTGCAGGGCGTAGTCCAGGGCGCATCGGTCGGCGGCGGTATGGAAGCGATCCGCCACGGCGGACAGGCGGCATCCGCGGCACTCGGCGCCGGTTTCCTGACGATCGGGGCGGCGAACAGAGGGTTCGGAGCCGCTAGTGCCGCAAGGACAGGGGGGGCGTCTCTTGCCAGTGCGGCGCTGCGCGGTATGCAGGCCGGGATTGGCGGAGCGGCCGGGGCTGTCGGCTCAGCAGCGAAGGAAAAGGCCATCGGATCGCCGGGAGCCTATGCCGGATCGACGCTCGGCCTTGCCAACGCCAAGCTTGATCAGCAGCCCGGCCGGGCGGGCACCCCGCCTCCACCACCGCCGATCAACGACAGCAAATAAAGGGGGGGGCCGATCCGGTATGACCAGACAGAATATTCCAGATAATCCCTATATCGCCGCGCGTAATGAATGGAACGAGCGTTATGGCTCGTACGTCAAAGCGGCCGCCGCCTGGCGCGTCGTCGGCATAGCCGGAATGACCATGGCCGTAATCGGTTTTGGTTACGCGCTCTACCAGAGCACCCAGGTCAAGCTGATCCCCTATATCGTCGAAGTCGACAAGCTCGGGACATCAGTCAATGCCGGCTTCCCTCAGCAAATCGAATATGCCGATCCGCGCGTGGTCCGCGCGACACTCGGCAGTTTCGTTTCGAACTTCCGCTCCGTGACGCCGGATGCGGTCGTGCAGAAGCAGTATATCGATCGGACCTACGGGCTGCTCCGCACCTCCGATCCCGCGACGGAAAAGGTCAACGGCTGGTTTCGTTCGAATTCGCCCTTCGAGAAGGCGAAGACCGCAACGGTGGCGATCGAGGTCAACAACATCATCGCTCTATCGAACCAGAGCTACCAGATCGACTGGACCGAGTTCGAGCGGGATCGCCGCGGCAAGGAGACCGCTACGCGCCGCTTTCGCGGCGTCGCTACCGTGACTTTGACGCCGCCCCAGGACGAAGGCGTCATCCGCCTCAATCCCATCGGTCTCTATCTCCGCGACTTCGACTGGACTGCACAGCTTTGAAAGGCATGGCTCCCAACATGAACATACGACACTTCAGAATGCGAGCCGCTCTGACTGCCAGCGCAGCAATGCTGATGATTTTGCCGGGAATGGCTCTCCCCACTTCCCAGGCACGTGCCGCCGATGGCGTCACCGCCAACGAGGCGAAAGGCATGGGGATTTCGACACAGTGGCGCGGAAGCCGCGGCCTTGTCACGAAAGGCGCGGATGGAAAGGTGGTCTTCCTCTATGGCGAAGTGCAGCCATCCGTCGTCTGCTCGCCGCTGCAGGTCTGCGACATCGAGCTCCAGGGCGGCGAGGTCGTTCGCGACGTTCTGGTCGGAGATACCGTGCGCTGGAAGGTGGAGCCTGCGACCTCGGGTGCGGCAGGTGGTCAGGCGATCCATCTGATCGTCAAACCGTCGGAGCCGGGTCTGGTTACTTCGTTGGTCGTGACGACGTCCAGGCGGACCTATCACATCCAGCTGAAATCGCATGCCACGCAGTATATGGCGCGCATCGGTTTCGAATACCCCGAGGACGTCTCGGCAAAACTTGCCGACGTCAACGCACGGCTGGAAGCCAGCACGATACCCGGCGCCGGCGTTCCCGCTGAGCAATTAAGCTTCGCCTATTCCGTCTCGGGCAGTGCCGGCTGGCGGCCGACGCGGGTCTATTCGGATGGACAAAAGACCTACATCCAGTTTCCGCGGTCGATCTCCGGTCAGGATGCGCCGGTTCTCTTTGTCGTCTCCGGCAGCCAGAACCGTATCGTCAACTATCGCATGAAGAGCAATATGATGGTGGTCGACTACAATATCGACCGTGCTGTCCTCGTCTCAGGTGGCGGCTGGAAACAGCAGAAGGTGACGATTAGCAGGGGAGGGCGGTGATGCCGAACCTCTCTCGCCACATCCCGAACCGCGGCGGCCCTCTCCGCTCTCTCGCTGCAGCCAGTGCCCTCGCCATCCTCGCTTCCGGGTGCCAGTCAATGGACACCACTGGTCTCGCATCGAGCGCGGCACCTCCAGAGATCTCCGGACCAGCCGCGGGCGCCATCGCCGGCGACATGGTCAGCCGTCTTGCCGAACAGATCGGACAGGGGAAGGCGACCGTTGCGCTCGAGCAGGATGGCTCTCCGTTCGGGCAGGCGCTCGAGGCTGCGTTGAAAGGATGGGGCTATGCCGTTGTCACCGACCAGAAGACCGATAGCAAAGCGGCTGTTATTCCGCTTGCCTATGTCATCATGCCTTACGACGGCCAGGTGCTCGCACGGCTCTCGACCAGCACCGTCGAACTCGGCCGGGCCTATACCGTGACGACAGCGGGTGCGACGCCGGCAAGCGCCCTGTCGCTGATGCGGCGCGGGTGAGGAGGACATCATGGTGCGATCCCTCAAGCTTGGCGGTGCTGCCAATAATCAGGCCACGTCCGGCATCAAGCGAGTAAACCGCCTGCCGGTCATCGTCGTGATCGTGCTGCTGATCGCCTTCCTCGGAATCATCTTCTTTGGGCTCGCCTCGCGCGGGCTTTACTTCGGCACGGATAATGGTCCGGACACCAGTTCGGGCAATCCTGCCTCGACCTATGCCGACCAGATCAAGCGGGGCGTCACCGATGGCATCATTGGGGAGCCACAGCCGCAGACGACGTTCCAGCCGACCCCGGTCGAGACGAAGCGGGCCGAAGAGAAGACGGCAAATCCGTTCATTCAGCCCGAACAGAGACAAGAGCAACGGAACGGATCGGAACTGGAGCCGGAGGAGGTTTGGCGGGCGCGTCTGGCCCGCGAGCAACAGGAACAGGTTCTGCGCGAGCAGCAGCGCCAACGCATGGCGCGGATGCAGGCACGAGACTCCGCCTATGACGCGCCGCTGGCGCTCGATCGCGGCAAGCTGGAAGCGCGGTCGGAAAAAGAGGAGAGCGCCACAGCCCGGGTGACGACGACAGCCGCCGCGAGTGCAAACGCGTCGGATCTTTACGCCGCCGCCGTGCGCGCCGGTCTGGGCGGGCAAAACGTCGATCCCAACGGACAGAGCTCCAAGGAAGACTTCTTCAACGCCGACCTCAAGGATCTCGGCTATCTGCCGAACCGCGTCGTACCGCAGCAATCCCCCTACGAACTCAAACGAGGCTCGGTCATTCCGGCGACATTGATAACTGGCATCAACTCGGACCTTCCCGGGCGTATCACCGCGCAGGTCAGTCAGAATGTCTATGATAGCGCAACAGGCCATCGCCTGCTGATCCCGCAGGGCACCAAACTGTTCGGTCGCTATGACAGCAAGGTTTCGTTCGGCCAGAGCCGTGTGCTCGTCGTCTGGTCCGATATCATTTTCCCGAACGGCTCGACATTGCAGATTGGCGGCATGGCTGGCACGGACGCGGAGGGCTACGGCGGTTTCAATGACAAGGTAAACAACCATTACCTCAAAACCTTCGGCTCGGCCGTCATGATTGCTCTGATCGGAACTGGCATAGACATGGCGGTGCCCCAAAGCTCGACACTTGCCACCCAGGATACGGCATCCGATGCGGCAAGGCGCAATTTTGCCGAAACCTTCGGGCGAGTGGCCGATCGGACAATCCAGCGGAACATGGACGTGCAGCCGACGTTGCAGATCCGACCGGGCTACAAATTCAATGTTCTCGTAGATCAGGACATTGTCTTTCCGGGCCAATATCGTTGAAGAACACAGACAGATTTCAGACTAACATAAGCTTAGAGGAGGGGTTGTTGAGAGCCAACGCCGCTCCCCCAATCTCTTGATTTCGGGGGGCTAGCGATTTGTTTGAGGGTCATCGGTTCTGACCCCATCAAAGCGAATATCTCTGATTTGCCTCATCGGATGTCGGCGCAATCAGGCAGCCAGTGCAGCGGGTGTCTGGCCGGGTGGTCGATGACGGCGATCTGGTCGAAGATTTTCGAGCGCTGATGGCGGCTGGCGCTGACCGCTTCGATGCCGGCAATCAGTAGAAAGATCCACCTAGTCGATCAGCTGAAAGTCAAAGCCAGAAATTTTCAGTAACATAGGCCGGCAAGTTATCCGTCGGAAACCCAAGGCCCGGAGCCACTTCCACCTTTCTAGTAACTTAGGAAGAGGAAGCCTTGCCGCCAACGATCGAATGATCTCTAGGGGTCGTCGAGATTGGCGGCAGAGGCTCAGCATCTAAGAGCGATTATTCGGCCCTCACAACTGCAAAAGTTTTGCAGCGTTGTCTTTCAATATAAGCGGACGGACGTCATCCTTGATGTCGATTTTCGCAAAGTCATCGAGCCACCGATCAGGCGTGATCATCGGCCAGTCGGAGCCGAACAGCATTTTCTCCCGAAGAATCGTATTCGCATACCGCACGAGGATGGGCGGGAAATACTTTGGCGACCAGCCCGAGAGGTCGATATAGACATTTGGCTTGTGCGTTGCGATCGCCAAAGCCTCCTCCTGCCAGGGGAAGGAGGGATGTGCGAGGATGATCTTCATATCGGGGAAATCTACGGCAACATCGTCAATGTGCATCGGATTTGAGAACTTCAGCCTCATCCCGTTACCGCCACGCATGCCGGCGCCCACGCCGGTCTGTCCGGTATGGAAAAGGGCGATTCCTCCGCTTTCTGCGATCGCCTCGTAGAGAGTATAGGCGTTGCGATCGTTCGGATAGAAACCCTGCATCGTCGGGTGAAACTTAAATCCCTTGACGCCAAAATCGCTGATCAGCCGCCGCGCCTCGCGTGCGCCGAGCTTTCCCTTGGCCGGATCGATTGATGCGAACGGAATGAGGACGTCGCTGTTTGCTGCCGCCAATTCGGCGACTTCTTCGTTGCGATAGCGCCGGTAGCCGATCTCGCGCTCGCAATCGACGGGAAAGATGACAGCCGCGATATTCTGTTTCCGATAGTAGGCAGCTGTTTCCTCGACGGTCGGTGGATGTTCCCATGCGGCACGGAAGTACCGGGCCATCGCGCCCTGCAAATCATCGTAGCCATCGTCGGCATGGCAACCGCATGGTTCTTCCGCATGCGTGTGGATATCGATCGCTCGGATCTTTTTTAAGTCGATCATGCCTGGGACTCCTTTTTTTTCGCTTCGCGGCGTAACTGGGCAAAGCTTGCGTACCAGTCGACCGCCTCGGGATTGCGCATCGATCCGAGGTTTACGGACGCACGGACCGAATTGCCCATCAGAAGTTTGCGGACAGGGATTTCCATCTTCTTGCCCGTCAACGTGTAGGGAATGTCGGGCGCTTCGATGACGATATCAGGCACATGGCGGGGACTTCTCTCTTCGCGCAGCCGGGATTTGATTTGCGAGATCAGCTTGTCATCAAGCTTCCCCTGTTCACGCAATCGGACGAACAGGGGCATGAAGTAACCACCATTCTCTTCTTCGATGCAGACCACAAGGCTATCGGCCACACCTTCGATCTGCTCGAGTGTGCGATAGATTTCCGCAGAGCCGATGCGGACGCCGAACCTGTTTAGGGTCGCATCCGAACGTCCATGAACGATGCAACTCCCTCTCTCTGTGATGGTGATGCGGTCGCCATGGCACCAGACACCTGGAAAAGCGTCGAAATAGGAGGCGCGGTATCGCTCGAAGCCTTCGTCGCCCCAAAGAAATAGCGGCATGGACGGCATTGGTTTCCTGATCACGAGTTCGCCCGACGTTCCGATCAGGGGCTCGCCGTTGTCGCCATAGGCATGCAAGTCGACACCAAGCGCCCGGGCCTGGATTTCCCCTGCATAGACTGGGAGAGACGGCACGCCGGCGACCAGCCCCGAACAGAATTCGGTTCCGCCGGACTGCGATGTAACCCAGAGATCCGGCTTCACGTTCTTGTAGAGCCAGGCAAAGGTCTCCGGCGTTGCTGGCGATCCGACAAGGAAGATATTCCCAAGAGAAGTGAAATCGCCCTTGTCCTTGGGGATGATGTTCTGAGAGGCCATGAGCTGGACGGACGTCGGGCTGGTGCCGAGCGATTGCGCGCCGGTTTCAGCGGCAAGTCCCCAAAGCATGCCGGCGTCGGGAAAAGCTGGATGTCCGTCGTAAAGTACGGCCGCGCCGTTCATGAGCGGCGCCCACATCAGGGTATTCCACATCATCCAGCCGGTCGTCGTATAGAAGCACATTACCCCGCCGGGCTTCAGGTCCAGATGAAAAGCTGCGGATTTGTAGTGCTCTAGCAGAATGCCAAGGTGGCCATGCACGATAGGCTTCGGAAGGCCAGTGGTCCCAGAAGAGAAAAGAATCCAGAGCGGGTGATCGCCCGACACGTACTCATATTCAAACTCCGGCTTGGAGGCGTCGCCGTCCAGCAGTGACGGCCAGCGGAGAAGCGGCCTTCCAAGGTCTGGCAGGACTTCCTTTTCTTTCAGGTAATCCAGCCAAATTACCGCCTCTACGCTGTCCAGAGAGCCGACGATGGCAAGAATCTGTTCAGTCCGGTCGAAGTTCTTGCCGCCGTAGCGGTAGCCGTCGCTGACGAAGAGTACCTTTGGCCTGGTCTGGGTAAAGCGGTCGATAACCGTGCTCGCGCCGAACTCCGGTGCAGCGGTGGACCAGACGCCCCCGATCGCCGCAGTCGCCAGCATGGCCAGCACGGCTTCTGCGATATTCGGCATGTAGGCTGCCACCCGATCGCCCGGCCGGACGCCAAGATCGCGCAATTTCGAGGCGATCTTATGAACATCGCGAACGACCTCTGCCCAGCTCATGGCCCGGAGAGGGCGGATTTCGGACTTGTGAAGCAGGAAGGGTCGATTGGGATCGCCATCGTTTACGTGCCGGAGGACGTGCTGCGTATAGTTTACTTGCGCGCCGGGAAACCACTGAGCGCCCGGCATGACTCGCTCAGTGAGCGCGGTGCTGGGGGCCGTGAGCGAATGGATTTTGAAATAATCCCAAATGGACCGCCAGAACGCCTCAACATCCGTCGCTGACCACTTCCAAAGCTCGGTGTATGTGCCGAATTCGAGATTGCGCTCCGTCTCGAGCCATTTCAAGAATTTCGAGATGTTTGAATTGGCAACGTACTCATCCGAGCCCGCCCAAAGCAATTCTCCCTGTTCAGTCATGTCGTCTGCCTCCCTAGAAACAGTGCGCATAAATCGGTGGCAACCGATCGCTTCGAAGCACTGGAATATCAATGTTCCTACTGGTATCACCTAGACATCGTACAATAAATACTGTACATCGTTCAAGAGAATTATCGGAATGATGAGAGGGAGACGTACAAATGGGCCAGACGAGCGCTGCTCAGCAGAACGCCAACGACTCGCTCGCAGAGGCAATGACGGCCGCCATCGAGTCATTCACGCGCCGCAACCCTGCCAGCGCGGAGCAACATCGGAAGGCCAGCAACGTAATGCCCGGCGGCAATACTCGCACCGTACTCTTTCACGCGCCTTTTCCGATTACGATGGCACGCGGCGAAGGAGCCAGTCTTTGGGATCTCGACGGGCATCGATACGACGATTTCCTCGGGGAATACACCGCCGGCCTTTACGGCCATTCGGACGAGATGATTGTCGAAGCGATTCAGAACGCTCTAATGGACGGTTTGAGCCTTTCCGGCCACAACCGGCTCGAAGCCGAACTTGCCGCCGAAATCCGCAATCGCATTCCCTCGATCGCTCTCGTTCGCTTCACGAATTCTGGTACTGAAGCCAACCTCATGGCCCTGGCGCTGGCAAAGGTTGCGACCGGCCGTTCCAAGATACTGGTCTTCGATGGTGCCTATCATGGCAGCGCAATCAGCTTCATTGGCGGCTCCGCGTCTCCAATCAATGTGCCTCACGACTTCATTGTGAGCCGCTACAACGATACCGAGGCGGCTCTTGGACTGATCAATAAGCACAAGGGTGAGTTGGCCGCCGTTCTGGTCGAGCCCATGCTCGGCGCTGGCGGCTGCATTCCTGGCGATCCTGACTTTCTGCGTGCGCTTCATCAAGCGACGGAAGAGGCGAGGGCGCTTCTGATATTCGATGAGGTGATGACATCGCGTCTCGCCGTTGGCGGGCGGCAGTCATTGCTGAATATCAAGCCGGACATTACCGTCATCGGCAAGTATTTCGGAGGCGGCCTTTCGTTTGGCGCCTTTGGCGGCCGTGCCGACATCATGGCACGCTTCGATCCGCGGCAGCGGGCGGCGCTCTCTCACCCTGGCACCTTCAACAACAATACCCTGACAATGGCGGCGGGATTGGCGGGCCTCCGCGGCAGACTCTCCCAGCAGGTGGTCGTGGAACTCAACGAACGCGGCGACAGACTTCGGAATGATCTCAATGCGGCGTTTTCTGAAGCGTCGTTCCCGATGAGCCTCACCGGTCTCGGATCCGTCATGAACGTCCACGCGACGGTAGCGACCGTCCGCAACGCCGGTGACCTGGTTGGGCAGAACGAAGACCTGAAGCGGTTGTTCTTCTTCGACATGCTGGAGGAAGGGATTTATCTCGCCCAACGGGGCCTGATCGCCTTGTCACTTCCCATCGGCGATGAAGAGACAGCGCACTTTATAACAGCGGTCACGCGGTTCATCGACCGCCGGAAACCGTTGCTGAGCTAAGCAAGAAAAAGGAAGCTATAAGATGATGGATAGTTTTTCACCTACTGGCGGACCAATTCAGCTGTTTTACACTCCCGTTGGGGGGAAGCGGCTCCCGACCATTTCGCGTGGCGATGGTCTCTATATGTGGGACACGGACGGGAAGCGCTACGTCGACGCGTCCTCCGGCCCGATATGCTGCAATCTCGGACACGGCAATCGCCGCGTCATCGAGGCGGGCATCGAGCAGATGTCGAAAGTCTCCTTCGCGAGTAGGAACCTGTTCGAGAACGAACCCAATATCCAGCTGGCCGATATGCTGGCTAAGCTTTGCGGCCCCGGGTTCGAGCGTGCTTTCATCGTTTCCGGTGGTTCGGAAGCGACCGAAGCGGCTCTGAAATTTGCTCGGCAGCACGCTGTCGTGACCGGCCAAGCAAGCCGCTGGAAGGTACTCGCCAGAATGCCAAGCTATCACGGAGCGTCGCTCGGCGCGGTGTCGGTTACCGGCGACCCGGAGAGTGAAAACCTGTATGGCAACATTACTCGAATCATGCCGAAGGTTCCCGCTCCTTTCACCTACAGGCTCGAAGAGGGGCAGAGTATCGAGGGCGCGGCCGAAGTTGCGGCGAAGGCTCTTGAAGACACTATTGTCGCCGAAGGGGCGGACAGCGTGCTCGCTTTCATTATGGAGCCAGTCGGCGGCCTCGCAACCGGCGCTTTGGTTGCCCACGACGTCTATTACAGGCGCGTTCGAGATATCTGCACCCGTCATGGCGTTCTGCTGATCTTTGACGAAGTGATGAGCGGGGCGGGGCGAACCGGAAAATTCCTTTCGGCAGAACACTGGCCGGACGCGCGGCCTGATATCTGCACGCTCGCAAAGGGGGTTTCCGCGGGCTATACGCCCCTTGGCGTGGTGATGGTGAGCGCCCACATGACAGACGTCCTGCGCGGCGCCGGTGGCTTCGTCCATGGCCACACCTATTCGGCAAACCCGTTGTCTTGCGCAATTGCCTATGCCGCGCTGTCCGAACTCGTCGATAGAGATCTTATGAACAATGCGGCAAAGATGGGCGACCTTCTAAAGGCGGAACTGACCTCCCTTATGCATCGATGCGATTTCATCGGTGACGTGCGCGGCAAAGGTCTCCTTACTGCGGTCGAGGTGGTCTCGGACAAGGAGCGGAAGTCCGTTTTTTCAGCCGGCAATCCCTCCGTTGGTCGACTCGTGCAACTCGGCATCGAACGGGGCATTACGCTGTATACCCGCCGCACCGCAAATGGCAGATTTGGCGAATGGCTCATGATCGCGCCGCCTCTGATCGTCAACCCTGAGCAGGTCCACGAGATTGTCGGTCTCCTGGAAGAAACGTTCTCGGCATTCAAAGCCGAAAAAACCGGAAAATCATGACCTCGTCCACAGCAAGCTTGTCACAGATGCCCAGCCGGCCATCCCTCGGGATGGTCGGCGTGGGTGCCTTCGGCAGTTTCGCCATAAAGCACTGCGTGCGCACTTCCGCGTTCTCGGCTTCGATCCGTTCGCCGATCTCCAGCCGCTGGAGTCTCAGTATGGCCTCCGTTGGGGGAGCTTACCCGAAGCGGCGAGCTGCGACTTCGTTGTATTGTCGATGCCGGTCCAGAAACTCGCCTCGGTTGTTCGTGACATTCGGCCCTATCTGCGTCAGGGCAGCGTCGTGCTCGATGTTTGCTCGGTTAAGTGCGGCCCGGCGGCAATTCTGAGCGAATTGCCCGGTCATGTGCAGGTCGTCGGCACACCCCCCCTCTTCGGACCTCAAAGCGGTATGGAAGGAATCGCAGGATTGCCGATTGCTATCGTTCCGATCCGCGGCTCGGCCTGGCGGCTCGTCGCCGCCTTTTTTCGGGAAAAGCTGAAGCTCAAGGTGGAGGTCACCACGGCAGAAGATCATGATCGGCAGATGGCCCACGTGCAGGGCCTTTCGCACCTAATAACTCGCATACTTCTCTCGAAGTCGTCGCCGCCGCTCTCCATGACGACAACGGCGTTCGACCACCTTAATTCGATGGTGGAGCTTCTCTCTCGCGATGCGGACGATCTGTTTCATGCGATCTGCGCTGACAACCCGTACGTAAAGGATGTCATTTGCGATTTTCTCGATGCTTCGAAGAGTGTCGGGGAGCGCTTTTGCGGGGACATGGAAGAACAAGCGCGCCCTGTGGCAGCCGCCCTCAGATCAATGGCTATGGTTGCTTGTTCAAAATGACCTCAAGGCCGGCGATAAACGCATCGATGAACAGATCAAAACTGCGATCCATCGGGGCCTCGGCGCCGTTTTGCCATCGCAAAATGAAGCTTCGGTTGGCGAGCTTTTCGATATTGCGCGCCAAGAGCGGATGTTTTTCTCTTTCCACAGAGGCTACGACCTTTTGCATTCCGGTCGCCCACTCGGCCGCCTCTTCCTTCGGAACCATTGCGAATTCCTGCGTCGTGAAGCCCACCATTGTAGCAATAACTGCGTTGTAGGCTGCGTCGATTTGCTCAGGCGGGCAACCTGCCTGCGTCAGGACCGTCAGAATTCGTTCGATCATATCGAGGTCGACGCTCGCATTTGAAACAAGTTGCACACCGATCAGCGGCGCCACGTTGGGATGCAGGCGGATGGCCTTGCGATAGTTGCGAAATAGAGCCTTTAGCCATTCCTTCCAATTCAGCGAAAGGGGCGGTGCAATATCGTTCAAGACTTCCGTGATCACCTCGGCAATGACCGCATTCCGGCTTGGAATATGCCAGTAAATCGCAGTCGGATAAACGCCAAGCTCCTTTGCAAGATTGCGCATGCTGAAGCTTTCAAGCTCCGTGGCATCGATCAACTTTATTGCGGCGGCGACGATCGCCTCTCTGGTGAGGCCCGGCTCCGCCTGGGGCTTAGACTTCCGTGGTGCACGACGTTGGCGACCTACGACGGCCTGATTCATAATTCTACACTCCAAATTTCTTCATTCGTCGGAAAGCCTACACAGAATGGCGGCCATGAGCTGGCGATATCGACAGTGGTCGCGCGAGTATTCCAAGGAACCGAACAGGATACAAGCTTTATTGTACAGTGTTACGCGGCATCTTTATGCTGGCAGGGATGAACGCATGCGCATACCCAAATCCTGGAAATATACTTGCCTCCCTGTCGCCTCATGACAAACGTGGATCAAGTTGTCGCGGCAGACATGCTCGCAAGGGCGACGTACCCGGTGAGCATCTCTAGATTGGGAACCTATCCAAGTGCGGTTCCAAGTGCAGTTTCGTCACAAAACGCTGAACTGATCCCACTCGTTCGGATCGCTTGGAGCGTCTTTTCAGATTCCCCTCCATAGCGGCTCTTTCTTCGCGCGCCGGCAAGAAGCCGGTCAAAAAGAATTGTACACTGTTATTGTACGGGGATTAATTGTAGCGTAACCTCCACTGAATTACGATCTGTTCGAGGAACTGGCAGATGTCTGTGCAATTCGAATCCGCGCTGCCCGCGCCAATCGGAGTTGCGGTGTTTGATCAGGCCAACGAACTGGCGGAGCGCATCTCTCCCAAGGTGATTGAATGGCGCCGCGAAATTCACGCCAGGCCCGAATTGGCGTGTCACGAGTACCAGACCAGCGCGATGGTCGCGGGGCATCTGCGCTCGATCGGCTTTGACGAGGTGCGCACGGGGCTGGGCGGCGGGACCGGAATCGTCGGCGTTCTGCGTGGATCGGAAGAAGGACCTGTCATTGCCCTCCGGGCGGACATGGATGCGCTCCCGATACGGGAAGAATCGGGTTTGCCGTTCGCCTCGACTGCGACCGCGCGTTGGGGCGGCGTCGAGGTTCCCGTCATGCACGCCTGCGGTCATGATGCACATACGGCTATACTGATGGGTGCGGCCGAAGTCCTTGCTTCACTGAGGGAAAGCATCAAAGGTACGGTTCTATGCGTGTTCCAGCCTGCGGAAGAGGGACCACCCCCTGGCTGGAACGGCTCGCACGGCGCCAAGCTTTTGCTGGAGGAGGGGGCGCTGAGCAGTCCGAAGCCTGACGCTCTGTACGGGATCCATGTCGTCGGCGGACGGCCCCCTGGAACTGCGGGGGACATTCACTATCACTTTGGCCCCGGTGGCTACGCGATGCGGCAGTTTAAGATCTTCATCGAGGGGAAAGGAGGCCATGCATCTATGCCGTGGCGGACTGTCGATCCCCTCGTGATCGGCGCGCAGGTGTTGCTCGGCCTTCAGACGATCATCAGCAGGAAGACCGACGTCTACCAGAATCATGCGACGCTCTCGATCGGGAGCTTTCGCGGCGGGGAGAAATTCAATGTCATCCCGGACGTCGCGATCATGGAGGGTGCGTTGCGCGTCACCGATGCAGGCAGCCTCTCGGAGATGGCGTGCCTCCTGACCGCTACGGTAGAAGGAATAGCCGGAGCAGGGGGCGCTGTTGGCCGTGTGGAGTGGGGTCACCATGATCCGCAACTGATTAACGACGTCGGACTTTGCTCAATTGCCGCAGCAAGCTTCGAGCGGGCAGTCGGCAATCATAACAAGGTCGTCATTGCGCCACCATTCGCCCTCGACGACTTCTCCCAATACTCGCAACATATGCCCTCGCTGTTCTTTACGGTCGATGTGCCGCCCGAACCGGGCCAGAACGTCCCTTCGGGCGACCATCACACACCAACCTTTTTTGTAAACGAGGGCGCGCTCGTCGTGGGGGTGAAGGCGTTTGTCCAACTCACCCTTGATGCTCTGGAAAGCCTGCCTGCGTGGAAGGAAGGCCACAGTGCACCGGAGCGCAAGCTCGGTTAGAGAGCAACGCGAACAGCTGTCAATGCAACGAGAACACTCAACAAAGAACGAGGGAAATATGACGCTTGCAGATACCAAAGGAGCTGGCCTTGCCAAACGAGCAGCAAGCTCGACAAAGACCATCGTCGCCGTCTCGATCGGCAACGCCCTGGAATGGTTCGATATCGTTATCTATGGGTTCATGGCCGTAACAATTTCTCGGCTGTTTTCCCGGATGGCGACAGCACCGTTTCTCTTCTTTTGACGCTCGGCACTTTTGGGGTCTCGTTTTTTATGAGGCCGCTTGGTGCGATCGTCCTCGGTGCATATGCAGATCGCGCCGGACGGAAAAAGGCCCTTACCCTCTCGATCACCCTCATGACCCTCGGAACGCTGATCATCGCGATCAGCCCCTCCTATGGGACGATCGGTCTCGCGGCCCCACTTCCGGTGCTGATCGCGCGGCTGATTCAGGGCTTTTCCGCCGGAGGGGAATTCGGAAGTGCGACGGCGTTGCTGTCCGAGCAGGATCCCGATCGACGCGGTTTCTATGCGAGCTGGCAGTCTGCCAGTCAGGGCATAACGACCGTGCTTGCGTCAAGCTTCGGCGTTGCACTCAACGCACTGCTGACGTCGGACCAGCTTATGAGCTGGGGATGGCGCATCCCGTTTTTCTTCGGGCTTCTGGTCGGTCCGATCGCTCTTTACATCCGACGGGAACTGGAGGAGGGTGAAGAGTTTGATGCTGAAAAGGCGCCTTCCACCCCGCTCCTCGATACCCTCGTTACGCATCGCGGTCGGATCGTCACCGCTGTCGGCCTTATCGTCCTCGGCACGACCATATCCTACGCCAGCCTGTTCACGCCGACATTCGCCATCCGGCAGCTCAATCTGCCTGCAACATCCGGATTCATGGCGTCATTGATCCTGGGCGTGCTGCAGTTCATTCTCTCGCCTTTGTTCGGAATCCTGTCCGATCGCGTGCGCCGAACGCGGATCATGACCATCGCCGCGGCCTGCATCCTTGTCATGGTGTTGCCGCTCTATGCTCTTCTTGCGGCCTATCCGACGACGGCCATGCTCTACCTGGTTCAGATCCTTCTCGCCATCGGGGTATCGGCATATTTCGGACCCATGTGCTCGTTGATGGCGGAGATCTTTCCGGCACGCATTCGCGGTACCGGACTGTCTGTCGGATACTCTTTCGGAGTGGCGATCTTCGGCGGCTTCGCTCCGTTCATTATTGCCTGGCTCTTGAGTGCGACCGGATCCCTGCTCGCTCCGGGCTTCTACGTCGCCGCCGCTGCTCTGCTCAGCCTGATCGCCCTTCGCTATTCCGAACGATACCTGTGAAGACATGAGGCGGAAATCGGGATGGCTAAGCCGTCCCAATAGGCTGACCATTGCAACAAGGCGTTTCTAAGATGACGATGGGTAATTCTGCAGACGCGAACAAGGCGCCGCGGTCCAGACCTCGTGCGCGAGACTTGGGTGTACCGTTCGACGGCATTCCCGGGCCGAACAACGCGATCACCGACGTTCCGGGCGTCGAAGTGGGTATGGCGACGCTCATTCACGGCGACGGAGTCCTTGTTCGTGGGCACGGACCCGTGCGGACCGGCGTTACTGTCATCTTCCCGCTCGGCAAAGGCGGAATGGATGCGGTCGCCGGGGGCCATGCCGTCATCAACGGGACGGGCGAGTTTACCGGCATGCATATGGTCAATGAGGTCGGTTTGATTTTCGGCCCGATTGCGTTGACGGGAACGGGAAACGTCAGTGCCGTCCACCAGGGGCTTATTGATTGGTCATCCCGACCCGGCTATCTGCCCGACGATCAGCTCATTACCCGTCTGCTGCCCGCCGTTGGCGAAACGCTGGATAGCCGGCTGAATGACGTTCACGGGCGGCCCATGACCGTCGGCGATGTGCTGGCTGCGCTGGACGGCGCGACCGCAGGGCCGGTCGCGGAAGGCAATGTCGGTGGCGGAACCGGGATGATGGCCTATCAGTTCAAAGGCGGAACCGGGACAGCCTCGCGTGTCGTTTCGGCAAAGCGTCATCGCCATACGGTGGGCGTGCTCTTGCAGGCAAATCACGGTCGCCGTGTTGAACTTAGGGTCGCCGGTGTTCCGGTCGGGCAGGAAATTACGGACCTCATGCCCGACATGAATCCATTGCTGCGCAAACCGTCGGTCGCTCAGGAAGAGGAGGTCAAGAATTCTCTGCTCATCGTCATCGCGACCAACGCGCCCCTTCAGCCGCATCAATTGCAACGGCTCGCCCGCCGCGCGGCAATGGGCGTTGGCCGCGACGGAAGCACGGCGGCAACAAACTCCGGCGAGTTCAGTCTCGCTTTTTCCACATCCAACACCACCCCGTTCAAGGGCAAGCCGAACAATAAGCCCCTTATCATCGACAACGAGCATCAAATTCTCGATGCCCTTTTCAAGGGAACCGTCGAGGCCATCGAGGAGGCGCTCATCAATCAGCTCGTCGCATCCGAAACGATGACAGGCGCAAACGGCTCCACCGTCTATGGGTTGCCTCATGATCGGCTGATCGAATTGCTCAAGAAATACAACCGGCACACCCCATCTAAGATGAGGGAATAGGCTTCCTCCTGCCGTCAGCAGGGTGCCTTTGAGCTTGCTCGGGAATCTGTGGCCAGGAACGCTCGAAAAGTCGGCGTTGCACTCGCTTCAAGCCCGTGGAAGCAGGCTGAATGGACCGCCGTAGAAGGTCGCCTCTTGCAAACTAAATGGAGTACCTGTACGTTGTTATTGTACGGCGTTATAAAACAAGGGGAACTTCCGTGAAACGCATTCTCATCTGCCTTGCCATGTCCACAGCTCTCACCGTTCCGGCCTTCGCGCAGGACGTCAAGCTAGGCCTCCTTCTCGGCTTCACTGGCCCGCTCGAATCCGTCGCGCCCGATATGGCCGCCGGCGCCGAGCTTGCCATCAAGGAGGTGAGCGACAGCGGCCTCTTCCTCGAAGGGACCAAGATCACGACGGTTCGCGCGGACTCCACCTGTGTCGACGCCGGTGCGGCCACGGCCGCGGCGGAACGTCTCGTCTCGTCTGACAAGGTCAGCGCTATTATCGGTGACACCTGCTCGGGAGCGTCCGCTGCCGTCCTGACGAATGTCGCCATGCCGAAGGGTGTCGTTATGGTTTCGCCCTCGGCAACTTCGCCTGCGCTGTCTACTCTGAAAAGCAATGGCTTTTTCTATCGGACTGCGTCCTCTGACTCTCGTCAAGGCGAAATCCTCGCAGCCATCATGAAGGACCATGGTGTCAAGACGGCCGCAATCACCTACACCAACAACGATTACGGCAAGGGCCTTTCCGACAGCATTAAGACCAATTTCGAAAAGCTCGGCGGAAAGGTCACCATCGTCACCTCTCATGAGGACGGCAAGGCTGACTACAGCGCTGAGGTTGCTTCACTGGCGTCTGCGGGTGGCGATGTTCTCGTTGTCGTAGGCTATCTCGACCAGGGTGGAAAAGGGATCGTTCGCGCTGCGCTCGACACCGGTGCCTTCGAGAAATTCGTTCTTCCGGACGGCATGATTGGCGAAAGCCTCCTCAAGGCTATCGGGCCTGACCTGAATGGCTCGTTTGGCGACATCCCAGGCTCGGACTCCAACGGGGCAGAAATCTTCAAGGGCATGGCAGAGAAGGCTGGCTTCAAGGTCGGGCCCTATGCCCCTGAATCCTACGATGCAGCAGCTATTACCCTGCTCGCCATGCAGGCTGCGAAGACTAGCGAAGGTAGCACCTTCAAGGACAAAATCATGGAAGTCGCCAATGGTCCCGGCGAGCAGATCCTTCCCGGCGAACTGGCGAAGGGTCTGAAGATCCTCTCCGAAGGCCGCAAAATCGACTATGTAGGCGCGACCAACGTCAAGCTCGTATCGCCGGGCGAAAGCGCAGGCAACTTCCGGGAGATTCTCGTCAAGAACGGTGCGCTGACCACGGTCGGCTACCGCTAATCCCCGCGGTCGGACGGTCTGACTTTCCGAAGGCGGACCGTCCCATTCACGAGAGACGACAAGATGATCACAGTTGAGAGATTGTGTAAGCGCTTTGGCGGCCTCGTGGCCGTTAACGACGTGTCGCTTACGATCCGATCTGGCAAAATTACTGGACTCATTGGGCCGAACGGCGCCGGCAAATCGACGTTGTTCAATCTTATTGCCGGCCGTTATCAACCGACGTCAGGCCGAGTGCTGCTCGATGGGGCGGAAATAACGGGAATGCCTCCACATGACCTGTTCGCTCGCGGATTGCTCCGCACCTTTCAGATAGCCCATGAGTTTGCGACATTGACGGTTCGCGAGAACTTGATGGTCGTGGCACCCCATCATCCGGGTGAGCGCCTCCTGAACGTCTGGTTGCGTCCGGAGTTCGTTCGGCAATTCGACAAGGAAGCTCGGCAGAAAGCCGATGACGTTCTGGAATTCCTCAAGCTCGATCATGTTGCCCACCTACCGGCGGGAAACATTTCGGGTGGCCAAAAAAAGCTTCTCGAATTGGGTCGCACGATGATGGCCGATCCCAAGATCGTCTTTCTCGATGAGGTCGGCGCGGGCGTCAACAGAACGCTGCTCTATGAAATCGGCGATGCGATCATCCGGCTCAACAAGGAACGGGGTTACACATTCTGTCTCGTTGAACACGACATGGATTTCATCGCTCAACTCTGCGACCCAGTCATTGTTATGGCCGAAGGAATGGTCATGGCGGAAGGCACTGTCGCAGAAATAAAGGCCAATCAAGACGTGATCGAAGCCTATCTCGGTCACGGCCCGAAACAAAAAAGGCAGGTTAATTGATGGCTTTCCTCACTGGAATGGAGATGACAGGAGGATATGGCGCGGTCGATATCTTGCGATCCTGTTCGATCAAGGCGAAGAAGGGTCAGGTCACTGTAATCGTCGGACCGAACGGCGCAGGCAAATCCACCGCGATGAAAGCGTTGTTCGGAATGCTGCCAATCCGGTCAGGATCGGTGCGCCTCGACGGCGAGGATATCACGGCGTTATCGCCCCAGCGGCGGGTCGAAAAGGGAATGAGCTTCGTTCCCCAGGTGCTGAACGTGTTTCCCTCGATGACGGTGCTCGAAAACCTCGAAATGGGTGGTTATCTGCGGAAAGACGATTTCCGGGAAACCATCGAGGAGGTATTCGACCTATTCCCCGCCCTAAAGCCGAAGCGGCACCAGCTTGCAGGCGAGCTGTCCGGCGGTCAGCGTCAACAGGTCGCTGTTGGCCGCGCGTTGATGACCCGTCCAAAGGTTCTCATGCTCGACGAACCCACCGCAGGCGTCTCGCCCATCGTCATGGACGAGCTTTTCGATCGCATCATCGAGGTTGCCCGTACCGGCATCGCGATCCTTATGGTCGAACAGAATGCGAAACCTGCGCTCGAGATCGCCGACGTTGGCTACGTCCTCGTGCAGGGAGAAAACAAATTCACCGACACCGGCATAGCGCTTCTCGCAAATGATGAAGTGCGCATGACGTTCTTGGGAGGCTGAGCCATGCTGGATTTCGCAAACGCCTTCGTCCTTTTGCTCAACTATGTGGTTGTTCCCGCGACGACATATGGCTGTCAGCTCGCGCTTGGAGCCCTCGGGGTCAGCCTGATCTTCAGTGTGCTGAGGTTCTCTAATTTCGCCCATGGCGAGCTTATGTCATTCGGCACCATGGTCACCCTTTTGGTGACGTGGTGGCTTCAGGCAAACGGATTGACGATACAACCACTGGCGACCGCGCTGCTCGCGCTGCCTGCCGGCATCGCCCTGACAGTATTGCTCTCCTTGGCAACCGACCGGTTCGTCTATCGATACTATCGGACAAAGCGGTCTGACCCCATTGTCCTGTTGATCGTTTCGATCGGCGTCATGCTTGTCATGAGCGGCATAGTCCGTTTTGTCATCGGAACCGACGATCGGACCCTCGATGATGGAGTCCGTTTCGTCGTCTCGGCCAAGGAGTTCCGCGATTTCACAGGATTGCAGGAAGGGCTTGCAATCCGCGCGACGCAGCTCATCACAATAATTCTGGCCGCTGTCAGCGTCGGGCTCCTCTTCTGGTTCCTGCGTCACACGAAAACAGGCAAGTCGATGCGTGCTTTCGCCGACAACGAAGATCTTGCCGGCCTGTCAGGCATCAGCGCGCAGCGTGTCGTGACAATCACCTGGATCGTCGCCGCGACGCTGGCGACCCTTGCGGGCGTACTCTATGGCCTGGACAAGAGCTTTCGGCCGCTCGTTTACCAGCAGCTTGTCCTGCCGATCTTTGCGGCCGCGATCGTCGGTGGTTTCGGCAATCCGGTCGGAGCGATAGTCGGCGGATTTATCGTCGCGTTTTCCGAAGTGGCGTTGACCTATTCGTTCAAGCACTTCTTCGGCTATGTGTTGCCCTCAGACTGGCTGCCGGATGGACTCTATCAGCTGATTTCCACCGACTACAAGTATGCGATCTCGTTCGTCATCCTCGTAGTGGTTCTAATCGTCCGGCCCTCCGGCTTTCTCAACAGGAGGTCAGCATGAGAACCCCCAGCAAGAACGCAATTCTTTTCGCGGCCGTCGCTTTTATTCTGTGCATCATCGCGGCCTACCAAAGTGCCTCCGTTGCGCTTACAATCCTCAATCTTTGCCTCGTTTCCGCCGTGATGTCTCTCGGTCTTAACATCCAGTGGGGCTACGCCGGACTTCCCAATCTCGGCGTGACGGGTTTCGCGGCGCTCGGCGGGTTGGCCGTGGTGCTGGTATCCGCAGCCGGCGTCCCGGCGGCCGTCGTCGCTGGCGGCTCCGGTCTGTTCGCGTCTCTCATCGTCGTCGCGGTCATCGTTGCAGCTGTCGTTTGGATCCGCAGACTGTCCTCCGTTTCCAAAAGCATTAGGGTTGCCGCGGTCATCGCTGTCCTGATCCTCGGCTACGGGCTTCTGGCGCGATTCTTCGGTCCCGCGAGGGAAGCCATCGAAGCGATCGATCCGTCGGCAACAGGCTATCTCGGTGGCCTAGGGCTGCCTGTGCTTTTGTCGTGGCCGGTCGGGGCACTGTTCGCAGCGGCGGCGGCTTGGCTCGTGGGCAAGATCGCACTCGGGCTCCGCGGCGACTATCTGGCAATCGCCAGCCTCGGTATCTCGGAAATCGTCATCGCGGTCCTTAAGAATGAGGATTGGTTGAGCCGCGGCGTCAAGAACGTCGTCGGCTTGCCACGGCCGCTTCCCGACGAACTCGGGCTTGCGGGCGCCCCATGGCTGCAATCGCTCGCCGGCCATCTTGGAATGTCCTCCCCGGATGTTGCTTCGCTGGTCGTCAAATTGGGCTATACCGGCCTTTTCATTCTCGTCCTTGCTCTCCTCCTCTGGCTTTCCGAAAAGGCACTCCATTCTCCGTGGGGTCGCATGATCTATGCCGTGCGCGACAACGAAGTTGCCGCAAGCGCGATGGGCAAAAACGTCAAGAAGCTGCATCTGATCGTCTTCATTCTGGGCGCGGCGGTTATCGGTCTCGCCGGAGCCATGCTGGTCACTCTGGATGGCCAATTTACCCCAGGAACCTATCAGCCGCTGCGTTTCACCTTCGTTATCTGGGTGATGGTGATCGTCGGTGGAGCGGGAACCAATTGGGGCGCGGTCCTCGGAGCGTTGATCATCTGGACGTGCTGGATCGAGGCCGACCCCATCGGCACATGGTTCCTTCAAAACACGATCGGCTGGCTGCCCGAAGGCAATGCGATCCGCGATCAGCTCATCGGCAATGCCTCTCAAATGCGCCTCATCGTTATGGGGGTTATTCTGCTGGTGACGCTACGCTTCAAGCCGGGTGGGCTGATACCGGAACGCCGGTAGGTCTTATCTGTGCCTCGAAACGAGTAAAGGCCTCATCGTTTTCGGTTGCTCTCAGGCGCTGAACCGAACGAGATGCGAGGGCTACTCCCCAAAGAGCTGCGACGGGTCCATTCCATGGGCACGGGCGACCGCAGAGATATTAGCGCCAGGAGCCAGAGCTTGCTCCAAAATCAAAGCCTTGTCCTCATCTGACCACGACTTCGGTTTCCGCCGCGTTCGCACCGGCTTCGCCGTCAGAATTTCGAACGTACGACCATGATTCATATCTTCACTCATAGGGTTCCCAGCATGATGCATGCTGAAAATGAGCGACTTCGCGTCTCGATGCGACGTGGGATGGCCTGTCCGCTTACCCTTCAATGACGAGACATCATACTCAATGTTCTCAGAAGGGCGGGCCATCGCATAACCAACAATTCTGAAGTTCCGTTCGATATCAGCTCCGTCTTTTTTCTCCCGACTCCAATATCCGAACCGGTTTTACGTTCCATCAACGACCTGAACCTGCTGTTATCCAATATCTTTTCGATGTTCGCGCGCACCGACCCAAGCTTGGCAGCGATCTGCGGACCCGGCAATATGGTCTTTCAAGCGTGAGCAAAAGCTGGCTACATCTCATCTGAAGAGATAATTCGCACCGCTAGCGAAGCCACCACTGCGCGCGCCCGCGTGGACAAAACAAGCAATCTCGTCTAATTGCGCTCATAAAGCCTGACGCCATTGCTATCAAACAAGTGGACCTTGTTTGGCTCTGCTGCCAGCCGAACAGTTTGGTTTGGTTTTAAATCAACCCGTCCGCGGACAACCGCGCAAAACTCGCCGTCTCCGTTCTTGGCAAAGATGGTTGTATCGGACCCTGTCGGTTCTACAAGTCTCACAATTGCCTCGATCCCAGAAGCGTCGATCTGAAGATTTTCAGGTCGCACGCCGTAAAAAGCCGCCGTTGCGGTCGATGGACTTTTAAGGATTGCTCCAGACTTTGTAACGAAACCCTGTGCTGTATTCTCGCCCTTAATGAGGTTCATCGAAGGGCTGCCGATGAACTGAGCCACGAATACATTTGCAGGCCGATCAAAAAGTTCGAGGGGAGATCCCACTTGCTCGATACGTCCATCACGCATCACGACGATCTTATCCGCCATAGTCATGGCTTCTACTTGGTCGTGGGTCACGTATATTGTTGTTGTGCGAAATCGCTGATGCAAATCCTTGATGTCAGCGCGCATTTGTACTCGCAGCTTTGCATCAAGGTTCGACAACGGTTCATCGAACAAAAACACTTTAGGGCGACGGACGATAGCTCTGCCCATCGCCACGCGTTGGCGCTGGCCTCCTGACAACTGACCTGGGCGACGATCTAGGACGGCTGTCAGACCCAGCAGTTCGGCAGCATCATTTACTTTCTGATTTACCTCGTCGCGTGGGACACGGCGGAGGTTGAGCGAGAAGCCCATGTTGTTGCGGACCGTCATATGCGGGTAGAGCGCATAGTTCTGGAAAACCATCGCCATATCCCGGTCCTTCGGCTCCACGTCATTGATAACCCGACCGCCGAGGGCGATTTCACCAGAAGTGATTTCTTCCAGACCTGCTATCATCCTTAGAAGCGTCGACTTCCCACAACCTGATGGTCCAACCAGCGTGACAAATGCCCCATTTTCTATTTCGAGGGCAATGTCATGAATCGCCCGGTAGGCTCCATAGTCCTTACGGACCTGTCTCAGCGTTATCTCCGACAAAGTCTTTCTCCCCGAATAATGCAGGTCTGTGTCTTTAGCAGTATTGTTTCAGTGGTTCAGCCTTGGGTCGGCCGCCAGAAACGAATGCCAAGTTCCTCGGCAATGTCTTTGATATATTTTGCCGCAGCCTCGTATTCGGGCAGTTCCTTCAGGTGCTCAATGACCAGCGGCAGATCCGCCCGCATCTTGTTGGCTTCTGTCAACAACGTGCGATAGTCCAGTCGACCGGTGCCTACAGGCACTTCAGCCATGTGGTATGTGAATGTTTCGGCCAGCAGGCCCGTATCCTTCGCATGGATGACCTCTATCGCATCACCGAATGTGCCGAAGCATTGCTTGATAAATTCTCCGGTTCGAAAATGCCGGTCGAGATTCATCATGTTGACCGGGTCAAACAGAATGCCGAGATTTGGATGGTTTACCCTGTCGATCAAGCGCCTTGCCGCCTGCGGACTGTCCAACGGTGTCATCACCCAGGTTTCGACAACTAGCTTTGTGACTTTTGACGTAAAGCCGTCCAGCACTTCGATCACGCTTTCAGCCAGCACGTCGCGGGCAGCATCCGTCCAGTTGTCGGGGTGCGCCGAAAACACGTCTCTTGGCCGCGCAGGATCGCGATGGCCGCCGCCAACGACAACAGCGCCGCAACCTGCGAGGTCTGCCTTGCGAAGCGCTTCGCGAAGCGTTGTGATGTTCTCCTTTCGGATCGCATCGTCGGTGCTCGCCAGGTTGGTATAAGCTCCTGTCTGCACCGGGTTTACGCCATGAGATTCGAACTCTTGGCGAACAGTCGCCAGTTCTGCGTCAGATTTCTCCATGAGTCCGTAAATCGGCGCTGCGGTCAGACCGAGTTTTACAGCGTCGGCCAGCGGCCGTGTGATACCAAGCTGCATGTTTAATTCCTTGCAAATTCGGGACGGGTGGAAAGGGGGAAGTCGTCTTTTTCAAGCGGCAACGTGATGCGGGTCCGCGTGTTGGCTGATTCATACGCAGCCATGATCATCGCGGTGGCGTTGATAGCCAGGCGCGCGGACAATACCGGCTCGCGGTTCGTTTCGGTGCATTGCACGAGGTCGCGCATCGCGGCTTCAAAGCTATCGATGAAATCGTTCGGCTGGCGATCGACCGTGTGTCGTTTCAGGTCGCCGCCTTCGGCAAGCCATCCTGTCAACGTCTGAGCTATTGTAATGAACCCTGCATCGCCAACGATGCGAAGTTCCGGGGAAGCTAAGTCAGCTCCGCCTTCAAGCGAGCATGTGACGCCGTTTCCGAAATCCACCAGAACGATCGCCCTGTCCTCTACGAAATGTCCGTACCGCCGAAGCGCAGATGAGCAGTCGATCTGAGCCAGCACTGATTGAGCTGGAACATCGTCGAGAAAAAATCCGAACATATCGAACCAGTGCGTGCCCCAACTCAGAAGATCGGCGTCCGCACCGGAAATCCGTCCGCGAATGTCCCTGATCTTACCGATCCGCCCGTCCTTCACCCACTCTTTCGCACGGGTATACATAGACTCGAACCTGCGCTGGTGGCTGACAACGAGTTTAACGTTGTTGCGTTCACACGCCGCAATCATCCGTTTCGCCTCACCAAGGCTGGTGCACATCGGCTTTTCGCAATAAATGCCTTTCACGCCAGCCTCTGCCGCGGCGATCACCATATCGCTGTGCAGGATTGGCCATGTGCATATGCTGACGAAATCAATTGCTTCCCTGGCAAGCATGTCGCGAAAATCGGTGTATCGACCACTGATCGCAAAGTCCTCGCAAAACGCATTGAGATTGTCGTTATTGATGTCGCACGCCGCCGACAACGAAACAGACTCCAAGCGCGACCATGCTTCGGCATGAACCCTTCCGATGGCGAAGCCGCCACCGCGCTCGGTCGTTCGTGCCTTCGGACCTGTTCCGATAATTCCAACACAGTATGTCATGCTCTTCTTTCCTGATTTTATAGAAGGTCTCGATCGCAGCGCATTTCGCTGCGATCGATCAGCGCCAATCGTTACTTCGCCAGAGCCTTGTCAATGCAGCTGGACATATCAGCGAGGCTTTCATCAACCTTGGCTACGCCTTGCAGCATGGATTCCAGTTTTGGATCGATACAACGAGAACGTGTTTCCGCCCATTTTGCTGTGTAGGGGACAAATCGCACCGATTTCAGCTCTTCCGCATTGGGTTCGAGAGTGTTCACGAACTCGATTTTTTGCTTTGAGTACCAATCAAAAGAAGGCCGGTGAGCTGGTGGATAGATGGCTCCCAACTTCGCTTCCTTATAAGCGGACTGATACCCCGTTTCGCCGAGAAACTCCGTCATGAACGACCAGGCAAGTTCCTTGTTCTTGGAAGATTTCAAGATCGTATAGGCAGTGCCGCCAGTCGGATATGCGCGTTTCGCTGTATCAAGTACCGGGCCGATCGCGACCTTGACGCCCAGTTCCTTGAACTTTTGCGGATTTTCTACCGCCTTCCACATCCCGCCAATCATCATTGCGGACTTGGAGTTCAGGAAGAAAGACGGGCAGTTTTGCGATGCGCCACCCATTGCCGTCATCGATTTCACGGTAGGCACCGACTTGTCGACGTTCATCAGGTCGACATAGAACTGCGTCGCCTCAGCTGATGCGGGGGTCGCCAGATCCGACTTGGTCGGCGCCTTCGCATCATCAACGAAATTGCCGCCGCCACCGTAAAGGAAATAGCTCCAGTTGGTAAAATCATCGGAACTCAAACACAAACCGAATTGCTGCTTGCTGGCATCCGTTAGCTTTTTTGCAGCATCGCGCAAATCGTTCCACGTCCAGCTATCGGTGGGCTCGGCCACTCCGGCATCGGCGAACATCTTGGGGTTATAAAAAAGCAGCCCGCCTGGCTGGGCATCGTAAGGAATGCCGAATACTTTGCCATCGACGGTGTATCTATCGATAAGATGCGGGAAAAAGTCGGAAATGGCGAAACCCTTGGTCTGGGACAAAAACGGCGTCAGGTCCTCCAAAATCTTGCGACCGGCAAACTGCGGAAACGGTTTGTTTTCAACCGCTGCGATATCAGGGGCGTCGCCGCCAGCGATTTGGCTGAGCAATTTCGGCAGGTATTGATCCGACGGCGTTACCTGCACTTCAATATCGACGTCGCCGTGTTTGGCCTTGAATTCCTTTATAAGTCCATCCCATCCCGATACTTTGTCCACGGGATAAAACGACGCGATCACGAGCTTGTCCGCTGCGTTCGCCGTAACAGCGGATAGTCCGAGGATGCCGATTGAGCATGCCAAGACCGTCGCCGCGGTTTGTCTTGAGCGTTTCATTTTTATTCCTCCCAGGTTAGTCACAAATATGTGGTGATCTCACGCGCCGGGTCACTTCAGCCCGGTGATGGCTATGCCCTTGATGAAGTATTTCTGAGCGACGAGGAACACGACGATCAGCGGTAGAACGGTGAGTGTCGCACCGGCCATCAGGACACCCCAGTCCGTGCCATAGGCGCTCGCCGCCATGCCAGCGATGCCCACGGTCAGCACTTTCATGTTTTCGGAATTGATGACGACCAGTGGCCAGAGGAAGTCGTTCCAGAAGAAGACGAACGAAAACACACCGACAACGGCAAGAGCAGGACGGACGAGCGGTAAGATGATCTTGAAGAAGATGGTCGGATGACCGGCGCCATCCATCTTTGCTGCTTCTTCAAGCTCGACCGGAATCGTCAGCATGAATTGCCGTAAAAGGAAGGTGGCAATGGCACTGCCTAAGCAATGCGGCGCGATCAGGCCCATGTAACTGTTCACCCACCCAAGCTCGCGAACGATTACAAACATCGGAATGAGCGTCACCACATTCGGCACCATCATCGTACCCAGAAAAACGGCGAAGATCACATCCCTGCCGGGGAAACGGATTCGCGAGAAGGCATAGGCACCCATCGAACTGAACAACAGTTGCCCCGCCACAATCGTACTTGTCACGAACAGCGTGTTGAAAAACTGGCGTATAAAAGGGATAGACGTAAAAAGCCTGTCATAATTTTCGAGAGTGAATGGATCGGGGATCCATTGCGGTGGCATGGAAAAAATCGCCGATGGTATTTTAAACGAAGTTACGATCATCCATGCGAGCGGAAGGATAGCTGATGCGGCGCCGAGCAAAAGCAAAGCGTGAATGAAGATAGAGCTGAACTTGAAGTCCTTCGTCATGGTTTTCCCCTATCTCATCTCATTCGTATCACGCCCGAGGAACCGGTTTTGCATGAGCATGACCAGAACCAGGAGGAAGCAAAGCACGTAGGAAATCGCCGATGCGTAGCCCATCTTGAAAAAGGAAAAGGCGTTTTCCCAAATGTAGAACATGATGACTTTCGTGGAATTGTCGGGCCCGCCGCCAGTCAAGACGTAGATGATGTTGAACGACTGTAGAAACGAGTTGATCAAAGACGTCACGACGACGAAGAAAATTGTCGGCTTCAGCAGCGGCAGAGTGATCTTCCAGAACCGTTGCCACGCATTTGCGCCATCCATCTGGGCCGCTTCGTAGTAATGTCCGGGGATCGATTTTAATCCAGCCAGCAAAAGTATTGCGTTGTATCCCGCCGTTTGCCAGATCGTGACGATCGCCACCGAAACAATTGCGATTGATGGATTCGTCAGCCAGTCGGGCCCAGAGAGACCAACCGCTCGCAGCAATGAATTCAGCATCCCGTAATCCGGATTGAAGAGCCATTTCCACACAAGCGCGACTGCGACTGTTGACGACACATAAGGCAGAAAGAACACCGCTTGATAAAAACGGATGGCCCGTATCCTCGTGTTCAGTGAGAGAGCGATCGCCATAGAGATCGCAAGCCCGCCAGGTATCACTATGATTGAATACAAGAACGTGACCCATATGCTTTGCCACAAGACTGGATCATCGGCCATCTCATGGTAATTCTGAAGGCCGATCCATTCTGCATCGCTGAGCAGATCCCAGTTGGTCAAGCTGATCAGAAGCCCGGCGATCAACGGAAGGACTGTGAAAACACCGACCGCAATCAGATTTGGTGTCAAGAATAGATACCCGGCGATCCAATCCCGGTGCCTGCGCTTCAAAAATGTCGGCGCGTTGTTCTTTTCTACCTGCTCTGCCGGATAGCTTAGGGTCATATCGTTCCCAAACACCTTTGTTTCAGCTGTATCGAGCGAAGAGGGCGACAACCGCCCTCACACCAAAACGCCCAATTACTGCACAAGACGGTTACCGATTACTTCTCGAAGGAATGGTAGGCTCCGTCTGGCTTCATCGACGGTTCCGCACTCCACCGAAAGCGTAATTTCTCTGTCCAGCGGATCAAGGATTTTCAAGACGCGTTCCCAGTCGACAACACCGTCGCCGCAAGCGCAGCCCACGGGGGTTCCCGTAACGGTTCCGCGTTCTCGCTCGGCGTGCTCAAAACTTATGTCCTTGGCGTGAACGTGATGAACCTTGTCGCGAACACGTTCAAGGCCCTCATAAGGGTCTTCAATACCCGCAAGATAGGAGTTGCCGGTGTCCCAGTTGACGCCGATCCAGGGCGATTCAACCAAGTTTACTATCCGCAGAAGCCCTTCGCTCGTCTTGGTGTAGATACCATGGGGTTCAATGCAAATATGGACCTTGTGACGCGCAGCAACGTGGCTTACCCGCTTGAGGGTGTAGTGCATCGCTTCATGGGCCTCGTCATCGGACATCCAATCCGGCTTCAGCATTTCATCGGTGTTTACGAACCGCGCATCCAGTGCATCGGCAAGCACGATTGCACGCGTCAGCCGGCTGACCGCTGCTTCCGGCTTCATTAGCGGGCTATGACCGCTCAGGCTCGAAACCTTGATACCATTACGATCGCAAATTTCCTTCATGAGAAGCGGGTCTTCTTCCATAGAGAACGAGTGGAAGTAACCAACTTCGCTGAGCAGTTCCCAGCCGGTATGAACCATCGGTTCAACGTATTGGTAACCGAGCTTTGCCGCTTCGGCGACGCCCGCCTTGAACGACATGTCGGCGCTGCGGACGAATTCCATGTTCGCTGCGATTTTGTACTTGGCCATTTCTGATCTCATCCCGTTGTCTACATCTGTGGTGACTTTAGGGGCTGGACTTCTGACCGTCTTGCACATTATCGTGCCGGTAAATTTTACACAGGGAGGATGTGTAAACTATGGCTTTGACCTATGTCGAACAGGGAAATCTGTACGTCGCGGACGATTGCGAACCGCTGAGATCGTCGGCCCAAAAAGGTGAATTGACCTTCAAGGCCTTGGCAAGGGATCATTATCCTGGAGATGCCTTGCCGACCGCTAGTCTTCCCGGGCTATGTACGATCGGGTTCTGGGATGCTCCCAGAAAGCTTGATTGGGGTTTGGTCTGGCATCGGAACGAAGGGATTGAAATCACCTGTCTTGCCAGAGGCACCACCGGTTTTGCCGTCCGGGGCGACAAAGAGTACGATCTTAGACAAGGTGCAATAACCGTCACCCGTCCCTGGCAGGAACACCGCGTAGGACTACCTGAAATCGGCGCGTGTCGCCTGCTATGGATCATTCTGGATGTCTCAGTGCGCCGCCCTGACCAGAAATGGCAGTGGCCAGACTGGATACTGCTGTCCAAGGAAGAACTCGGTCGGCTGACCAAGCTGCTGCAATACAACGAGCACCCAGTCTGGAATGGTGACGAAAGGATACTGCAAACATTCGAAAATATTGCAGACGTTCTGGAGGATACAGGTGTTCGGAACAAGCTGTCGAGAATAGCTGTTCTCGTCAACCAGCTCCTGCTCAATCTACTCGACATATTGGATAACAACTGGGTGCCGCTCGATCAGCATCTCACGTCGACCAGACGCAGCGTATCGCTATTTCTGGACCAGCTACGTGAACGGGTGGATGAACCATGGACATTGGGAAAGATGGCTGATGCTTGCGGAATGGGGCGAACGCAATTCGCTCGATACTGCAAGGACATCAGCAATATGTCCCCGATCGAATATCTGAATGCGTGCAGGATTGAAGCGGCAAAAAATTTGCTACGATCAAACAATCGCGGAACCATCACCGAAGTTGCTGGCGCCTGCGGTTTTGACTCCAGTCAGTATTTCTCAAATATATTTCGTCGCGCCACCGGAATGACGCCGGCATCTTTTTCCCGTTTATCGACTGCAAGTCCGTCAGAAACGATCTTGCATCATCACCGTTGAACCCGAAGTCTGACAGTGGCCGTCATTGGATGCTCCCAGCGGCCTCTGAATAAACGCCGCTCGTCAACCGCTTCATGCCCTCGTTAGCCAGTATCAGACTGCAGGCGTGGAGTTGGATGTTGGTGCGGTTGTTGATGATTGCCGCACTGACAGCGATACCAACGGCGCCGTCGAGTTTGCAAATCATGTTGGACCGGTCGCTCCCAGATTTCAGCCGATCCGGTGGCAGGCTGCCTAGGCCGAGCCTCACGTTCGGCGCAACGGCGAAGACTTGCGGAAAGCCGCGGAATACTTGCGGCCAAAACCGCTCGTCGCCGCCCCGGTCATGGGTGATGTAGCTGAAGCCCCACATGGAAATGCCGAAGGAGCCTAGGGCGAACGTCATCAGCCGTCGGTTGTCCTGGCACTTGGGAAGCATGCACCCCGAAAATCGACGTTGTACCCGTGGAGGATACGCCAAGTTTCGTTTCCCACGCAGTCAAGTCATGCAAAAACCTCCATCCCTCGGGCGAAGCGCCCACTTGACAGAAACGCAATTTCGTAATTGGACACAATCATGACTTCGGATACAGAGAAAACTCAGTCGGAAACGGTGACCGACAAGATCAGGACGCTTATCTTGAATGGCACTTACCGACCGGGTCAGCCTTTGCGGCAAGACGCCTTGTCAGCTCACCTAAGAGTCAGCCGCACGCCCCTTCGGCACGCCCTTCAATCCCTTGCAGAGGAAGGCTTGGTAGAGGCTGTTGGTTTTAAGGGAGCACGTGTCGCGGAGCCTGATCCGGGAATTGTGCGCGATTTGTTCGAAATGCGGCTTCTGCTGGAACCACTCGCCCTGAAATCGGCACTCTCACACCCGACAAAGCTTGATTTCGCCAAGGCGGAGATCGCGCTCGATGTAGCTGTCTCAGAAACCGACCCGTCCAAGCTTTCCGAGTTGAATTGGGACTTTCATCAAGCGCTCTATTACCCATCAGGCCGGCAAACGCTCATGCAGACTGTCGAGCAGCTCAACAGAGCGTCTGCTTTCGCGGAGACCATTGCGAGGTCCATCGTTGTGCGGTCGGATAAATCGGCTGCCTAACATTGTGAACTACTGCAGGCCTGCCGCAACGCAGATCACGATGGCGCGATAGCTTGTCTGACGAGGCATCTCCAGCTGGCTTATCATATTCAGAACAAGGAGCACTGACTGTGCCGGTCATAAGCAGGATCGCTGACTTCCACGACGAAATGAGTGTGTGGCGGCGTCATCCTTCACGCCAATCCAGAACTTTCCTACCAAGAGCATCAAACATGCATTTCTCCGAATGTGAGGCCCTCCCAGCCATTGGCCTCGTCTCCCCCGAAAAGATCGCGAAAGCCTTGCCGACGCTCGAGGATATCAAGCCGCCCACTCATGCTGGCAAGCGCCATACGCGCTGCATCCACCGCGTTGCGCGCGGTGAGGCTAGCGTGCAGCGGCTTGGCGGTCGTGCCGAATTGTCCTTTTCCGAAGTTGGTGAAGAATTTTCTCGAAGAGAATGGACCAATGCGTGGTCGCTTCCGGCAGCTATCTGGCGATAGAGCGCATGGTCGCCGACGGCGAAGCCGATCTCGGTTTCTCGCGCTTGCCGCTATCGAGCCCAGGGTTGAGGCAGGAGAAGGTCTTGCCGTCGAGGATCGTCTGTGCCCTGCATCGCGATCATCCCAAGGCTCAGAGCGTCCTTTTGTCGGTTGGCGATTTGAAGGGGCAGGATCTGATCATGCTGAACAGGGAGCGGCCGGTACGGCATGAATTGGAGGCTCTGTTCTACAAGGCCGGCATCCGGCAGCGACCCTTGCTGGAGGCGCATTCGGTAGCGAGCGCCTGTGCGCTTGCGGCCGAGGGTCTGGGGATTGCCCTGGTCGGAGAGATCATCGCCCGGGAATATGCGACCTTGCCATTGCGCTTCATCCCGTTCGAACCGGAACTGCCCGTTGTCTATACAGTAATCAGCGGGGAAAAGTCCCCCTTGTCCAAGGTCGCCAGTCTTTTTCTTCAAAGCATTTCGCGCTGGTCATGATGCCGCAGCTTGGATCGTTCGGGGAGATCGCAAACATATGAACATCAGGCAACTGGAAGTCCTGCGCACGCTTCTGGCGACAGGTTCGACAATCGCGGCGGCAAAGACGATGGGTCTAAGCCAATCAGGCGTCAGCCGCCTCCTTCAACAACTCGAGGAGGACCTTTCGATGTCGCTTTTCGTGCGTGACAGGGGTCGCCTCCTTCCCACTCCGGAAGCTCAGATTCTTGCCCTCGACGCGGAAAACATACTATTGGCGGTCGATCGCATGTCGAGCCGCGCGGAGGATCTGAGAAGCGGCGCGGCCGGACCGGAGATCGTTCGTATCGGCCTGCCGAGCAGCATGTGGGAACATTTCGCGCCGGCAATGCTTGCCGATTACATTCGTGATTTTCCGGGCGTGCGCATCGAAACCTTCTTCGAGACGACGACGTCGATCAACAAGCTCGTCGAGCAACGGGTAATCGATTTCGGCTTCCTGCGCATGGAGGGCGAAAGCGGGCCTGGCGTCGAGATCGAGCGCGTCGCGACGGGGGAAAGCGTGTGTGTCGTGCCGAAAGATCACCCTCTTGCGGAGCTGGAGGAGATCACGGTCAAGAATCTGCGCGATGTCCCTCTCATTCTGATCGGGCGGCAAAGGCCGAACCGCATCGCGCTCGACCAGAGCTTCCGACGCGCCGGCGTCAAACAACTCGTGAAGATAGAAACGCATACCAACAGTTCGGCTTGCTCTTATGTCGCCCACGGTCTCGGCGTGACGATCATCAGCAGCTTCTATGCCAATCTCTATCGTCACCTGCCGGTGGTCTATCGTCCCTTCGCGCCACGCACGACCCAGGAGTTCGGGTTGGCAAGGGCAGTCGGCATGCCGCTTTCGATCGCTGCCCATGCTTTGAGCGACGCCTTCAAGCGGCAGGTGGAGATCTCTCAGAAAGATCAATGAGATCATTATGTTAGCATAGCTTTCCTCTGGAAAGCAGACGTGCCGGCTGCCCCATGGTTCTGCATAGCGTTATGACGAAATCGCATAATATTGCGGATTTTTTCTCAATCAATCATAGTCTGCGCAACGAAACCGATGGCGGCCATTCGTCGCCAATCGCGGGGAACATATGCTTAAATTCATTCTGAACCGCCTGCTCATGGCATTGCCGACGATTGTCCTTGTCGCGGTGACGGTTTTTATCTTGATCCGTTTCATTCCGGGTGATCCCGCCGCGCTGATGCTCGGCGATATGGCGCAACCCGATCAGATCGCAGCGATGCGCACCGAGCTCGGGCTCGACAAGTCGATGCCGCAGCAATTCATAATCTGGGCCGGCAATGTGCTGCAGGGTGATTTCGGCAGATCGATTGTCAACGGCGAGGCCGTGCTGCCGCTTGTCGCATCGCGTTTTCTTGTCAGCGCCGAGATCGTGGTCGTTGCCGTTTTCCTGGCGAGCCTGATCGCCGTGCCGGCAGGCCTTATCGCGGCATGGCGTCAGAACAGCCTGACCGATCTGGCTTTGGTGGGTACGGCCACCATCCTGCTATCGGTTCCGACATTCTGGCTCGGGCTGCTTTTGTTGCTTTTCTTCGGCCTCAAGCTCGGCTGGCTCCCGGTCCTTGGCTATGTCTCGATCGGTAGCAACATCATCGCTGGCTTGCTCTATCTCGTATTGCCGATCATGACGTTGGTCATTCACGAGATGGGCGTTTTGATCCGCATGGCGCGCGCTTCGACGCTGGAAGTGCTGCGTCTCGACTATATAACACACGCTCGCGCCAAGGGTCTGTCTGAAGGCGCTGTCCTTTGGCGGCACGCTTTCAAGAATGCCTTTGGCCCGACCTGGACGATGATCGGTCTCATCCTGGGCAATCTGCTGGGAGGGATCGCCGTCATCGAGACGGTCTTTACCATCCCCGGCCTGGGGCGGTTGATGGTCGATAGCATTTTCGCACGTGACTATCCCGTCATTCAGGGTTGCCTGCTGTTCGTGTCGCTCTCCTACGTCCTGGTCAACCTCGTCGTCGACCTTCTCTATCCTCTCTTTGATCCGCGTGTGGTTGCCGAATGAAGAAGCTTTCTCTCAACGGGCTGGTCGGCGGCCTTCTCGTCGCCATCCTGCTTACCGCCGCCGCCGTCGGACTGTTCTGGACGCCATTCGATCCGACAAAGCTCTCATTTACCGCGCGGCTTGTCGCACCAAACGCTGTCCATCCGCTCGGAACAGACGAGTTCGGCCGCGATGTGCTCAGCCGCCTGATGGTCGGCGCACGCGCAAGCGTCTGGATCGGTGCGCTGACCGTCGTCCTGGCAACGGTCTTTGGTACCCTGATCGGGCTTGTCAGTGGCTACGCCCGCGGCTGGGCGGATGGCGCGATCATGGCGGTCAACAACGCGCTGCTCGCCTTCCCAGGCATTCTGCTGGCACTCGGCCTGCTCGCGGTCTTCGGTGCCAACCAATATGGCATCATCTTTGCGCTCGGCATCGCCTATACGCCGTCCATGGCGCGTGTCGTCCGCGGTGCTGTTCTTTCGCTGCGTGAGCGCGAATTCATCGAAGCATCCCGAGTGATGGGCAATGGTGAGCTTTATACGATGTTTCGCCACGTTCTGCCCAACTGCCTCGCGCCGATAACCGTGCTGGCGACCTCGATGTTCGGTTGGGCCATTCTGTCTGAAAGTGCGCTGTCCTTCCTTGGTCTCGGCGTGCCGCCGCCGGCTCCGACCTGGGGCAACATGCTGGCCGCCGGCCGGCCGCTCATCCAGCAGGCCGTATGGCTTGGCCTTTTCCCCGGCCTCTGCATCGCATTGACGCTGCTCGGCATCAATCTTCTGGGCGATGCCCTTCGTGACAGGCTCGATCCGCGCATGAGAGGTCTGAAATGACATCCGAAACAGCAGGGAACATTCTTCTCAGCGTCCGCGATCTTGCGCTTGAGGTCGCAAGATCCGGCCATAGGGTGGTCAAGGACGTCAGTTTCGATATCGCGGCCGGCGAGATCTTCGGCATCGTCGGCGAGAGCGGCTCCGGCAAGACGCTGGCGACCCGTGCACTGATATCGCTGTTGCCGCAGGCGATCGGCGTTGTCGGCGGAGCCGTCACTTACAAGGGACGCGACGTCCTGGCGATGAAGGGTCGGGAGCTTCGCGAGTTGCGGGGTGGCGAGATCGGCGTCGTCTTCCAGGAACCGATGACCTCGCTCAATCCGTCGATGACAATCGGCCGGCAGCTGGAGGAGGGGCTTGTTCTCCACACCAGGCTCTCGCCCGATGAGCGCCGCCTGCGCATTCTCGACATGTTGAAGCGTGTCGGGATTCGCGAACCGGAAGGGGCGCTCATCTCGTACCCGCACGAGTTTTCGGGCGGCATGCGCCAGCGCATCATGCTTGCCTCCGTCATGCTCTTGAAGCCGGCGCTCCTCATCGCCGACGAGCCGACCACCGCACTGGATGCCGTCATCCAGCGCGATGTGATGGAGCTTATGGTCGACCTCACGCGGGCGGAGGGAACGGCCGTTCTCCTCATCAGTCACGATTTGCCGATGGTGGCGCGATATACGAACCATATCGTTGTCATGGAAAAGGGCGCAGTCGTCGAGCAGGGGCGTACCGAGGATCTGCTTGAGGCACCGAAGCACCCATATACGAAGAAGCTCCTGTCTTCTTTGCCGTTCCGCAGCGAAACCCACCGCGTCGATACCTCGCGGGCGCCGATGGTTTCTGCCCGTAACATCGTGGTCGATTATGCCGGTCGCAAGTCACTGCTCAAAAGGGGGAACCCCAAGCGTGCGTTGCACGGTGTCAGCGTCGATATCCATGAAGGCGAAGTTGTCGCCCTGGTCGGTGGATCGGGTTCAGGAAAGACGACGCTCGGCCGGACCATTGCCGGTCTTGTCAAGCAGAGCGGAGGCGACATTCGCTTTCAGGGCCGGTCACGCGATGAAGACTGGCGCGACTACCGCCTGAACTGCCAGATGGTCTTCCAGGACCCCTATTCTTCGCTCGATCCGCGCATGACGATCCAGGCGCTGGTCGAAGAGGCGCTCAGGCTTGTGCCGGATCTCGAAGGCGACGCCAAGCGCAAGCGGGCCTTGGAAACGCTTGAGGAGGTTGGTCTTAGCAGTGACTACGCCAACCGCTACCCACATGAACTGTCGGGCGGTCAGCGGCAGCGCGTGGCGATCGCCCGGGCCATCGCGCGACGCCCTCGCTTTCTCATTGCCGACGAGCCGGTTTCAGCGCTCGACGTCACGGTCAGAGCCCAGGTGCTGGAGCTCTTCTCCAATCTGCAGAAGCGCTACGGCTTCTCCTGCCTCTTCATCAGCCACGATCTCGGTGTCGTCGAACAGGTCGCCGACCGCGTCGTCGTCATGCAGGACGGGCGCATCATCGAGGAAGGCGACCGCGACATGATTTTCGATCACCCGAAGGAGGCCTATACGCGCCGGCTCCTCTCGGCCATTCCCGCCCTCGACCAGAATGAAAAGGGTGGTGTGATACTCAAATGGCGCCTGGAGAATTGATGTGGTCAGTCTTTCCAATTCCGCTTCGGTTGCCGAGCGGCTCGCAGAGATCTGCGACGCGCAACCCTTCGTAACCCGCTTCCTGATGCGCAACCTTTTGACCGGCGAGACGATCGAACGATGTGCTGACGAAGAAACGCCTTCGGCGAGCACCCGCAAGACCTCGATCATGATGGCTGCGCTGAAGGCGGCACAGGAGGGGCGGCTCGATCTCGACGAGCCTGTTACTTATGAAGCGCGCTTTGCCGAAGAAGTGGCAAGCGGCATGTTCCGCTATATGACCCCCGGCATCGTCATTTCGCTGCGTGACGCCATCACCGGCATGATGGTGCTCAGCGACAATGTCTGCACCAAGATGGTGTTCGAACGCCTGACGCTGGAGGAGGTCGACATTTATTGCAAGTCGATCGGGCTTGCCGGCACGCACCACCGCTTTCTGATCCCGCCGCTCGCTTTGTCGCCGGATCACGCGCTGAAGTCGGTGACGACTACCACGGCGCGCGACCAGGCCGTACTTCTTCAGATGATCCTCGATGCGCAGACTTCGACGGCGGTTCAGGAAAAGCTCGGCGTCTCGGCCGCACTCTGTGCCTATGCGCTGCAGACACTGAAGAACCAGATCCTGCGTTATGCGATCCCGTCCCGGCTGCCTTTCGGCACCGTCGTCGCCCACAAGGGCGGCACCGGCAAGCGCGGCCGCATGAATGCCGGCATCGTCTATCGCGACGATGCGCCGTTTTACATCATCTCCGCCTACACCGATGAGGTGCCGCTTGCCATGCCGGACGGCACGCCGGGATATACGATGGCGCTCGAGACGATCGGCAGGCTGTCGCGTGCCTGTTGGGATGGATTTGCGTCATAACAATCAACGACAGATAAGAGGGTAGAACAGTGAAAAAGCTTCTTCTTGCGGGCGCGGCCCTGCTCGCATTGGCAAATGTCGCGGCAGCGCGTGATATCACCGTTGCGCAGAGTTCGGACCTGCGCAGCAGCAATCCGGGCGTAAACCGCGACGGCAATACCGATGGCGTCATTCTGCATATCGTCGAGGGGCTCGTCGGCTACAACAATAGTGGCGAAGTCAAGCCGCTGCTCGCCAAGAGCTTCGAGACCTCGGCCGATGGTCTTACCTATACGTTCAAGCTCAGGACCGATGTCAAATTCCACAATGGCAAGCTGCTGACGGCGGACGATGTGGTGTGGAACTGGACGCGCTATCTGAAGCCCGAGACGAAATGGACCTGCCTCGCCGATTTTGCCGCCGGCGGTGCAGCGCATGTGACCGGCGTCAAGGCAGTCGATGCGTCGACGGTCGAAATCAAGCTCGAGAAGCCCTCCGCCGTTTTCCTCGGTCTGATGTCGCGTCCGGAGTGTGGTTATACCGGGATGGTCTCGCCCGATTCCGTCGGCGCAGACGGCAGTTTCATCAAGTCGATCGGCACCGGTCCCTTCATGTGGGACGAATGGAAGAAGGGCGAATATATTCACCTGAAGAAATTCGCCGACTACGTCTCGCCGGCAAATGATGGCAAGCCCGACGGCATGGTCGGCTCCAAGCGACCGCTTGCCGACGGCATCAAGTTTATGGTCATTCCCGATCCTTCGACCGTGAAGGCCGGCCTGGAATCGGGTGTGCTCGACACGGCCGAACTTTCGCCGGATCTGATCCCTGAAATCAAGTCGAACCCGAAGATGCAGCTCATCGTGGCGCGCAACAACGGCAAGAACCTGTTCTACATCCAGACGCGCGACAAGGTGCTGGGTAAGCCCGGGGTGCGCCGCGCCATGGCGATGGCGCTCGATCTCGATGAACTCGTTGCCGCCGCATCCAACGGAACGGGTGAGGCCAATGGATCGATGGTGTCGCAGGATTCCGTCTATTTCGACGCGACCCAGAAGAAGCGTCTGCCGTATGACCTGGAGGCGGCGAAAAAGGAGCTCGAGGCGTCCGGCTACAGGGGCGAACCGATCTCGATCATCGCCAACAAGCGCGGCAACGTGCCGAGCTTCCCGGTCGCAGTGATGGCGCAGGCCATGCTGCAGCAGATCGGCCTCAACGTGCAGATCGAGGTGCTCGACTACGCGACCCAGGTCGATCGCCGCCGCTCCGGCAACTATCAGATCATTTCGC
This sequence comes from Martinezella sp. CNPSo 3957, assembly GCF_057784395.1. Taxonomy (NCBI): domain Bacteria; kingdom Pseudomonadati; phylum Pseudomonadota; class Alphaproteobacteria; order Hyphomicrobiales; family Rhizobiaceae; genus Martinezella; species Martinezella sp. CNPSo 3957. Next base: position 32,213 of record NZ_JBXSOU010000013.1, on the reverse strand, counting down.
AGTCTGTGGCGCCACGTCTCGATCCAGCGTTGATGTATTCCTTCTATGTCGGCGACAAGGACAAGAACGCCTCGTTGATGTGGGACGACCCGAAGGCGATCGAACTGATGAAGGCTGCCTATGTCGAGGCGGACCAGACCAAGCGGCAGAAGATCTTCGATGAATTCCACGAGCTCATGCTGAAGGACATGCCGGGCATCTTCCTCTACGACATGGTCGATGTCTGGGGCGCCAGCAAGACGCTGAAAGGCCAGCCGGTCTGGCAGTCGAACGCCCGGCTCTGGGAAGTGTCGGTCGACTGAATTGCTTGCCCGCGCCGATGCGGATGACGGCGCGGGCAGCTCATCTTTTTAAGAGGAAGCCAGCGCCCTCGCGGCGAGCGGCTTCGTGCGCCCCTTCGCAGGCGCCAGCACGATACGAGGACGCGCGATGAATCAAGAGACCGTGCAATCGATTGCCGCAGCGATCGAAGGAATGAAGCCGGATTTTACCAAGCTCAGCGACAGCATCTGGGATTTTGCCGAACTGAAATTCGAGGAGACGCGTTCGTCCGAACTCCTTGCAAAAGCGCTCGAAGATAATGGCTTTTCGCTCCGGCGCGGCGTGGCCGGCATGGAGACGGCCTTTGTCGGCGATTTCGGTGCCGGCAAGCCGGTGATTGCTTTTCTGGGCGAGTTCGATGCGCTGGCCGGCATGAGCCAGGTTGCCGGGGTGGCTGAGCACCAAGCCCTGGTCGATGGCGCGACCGGGCATGGCTGCGGCCATAACCTGCTCGGCGTCGGTTCGCTGATCGCGGCAGTTGCGCTTTCCCGGCATATGAAGGCAAATAATCTCCCCGGCACCGTCCGCTATTACGGGTGCCCGGGTGAAGAGGGCGGCTCAGGCAAGACCTTCATGGTGCGGGCGGGTCTGTTCGATGATGTCGATACCGCTCTGACCTGGCATCCGGCGCCGTTCAACGGAGTGCGCTCGACCAACAATCTCGCGGTCATCGAATATTATTATCGTTTCAAGGGTGTCGCTGCGCATGCGTCGAACGCGGCCCATCTCGGCCGGTCGGCGCTCGATGCGGTGGAGCTGATGAATGTCGGTGTCAATTTCCTGCGCGAGCACATACCGCAGGATTGCCGCGTGCATTATGCGATCACCGATACGGGTGGCAGGGCGGCGAATGTCGTTCAGGCAAAGGCTGAGGTGCTCTATCTGATCCGCGCTCCGGAAATGCCGCAGGCTCTGGATCTTGCCAAACGCGTCGAGAAAGTGGCGCGCGGCGCCGCCATGATGACGGAAACGGAGGTGGAGATCGTGTTCGACACGGCTTCGACCAATCTCTTGCCGAACATCACGCTCGAAACCGCCATGCACGAGAATATGATGGCGCTCGGCCCGATCGCCTTCGACGAGGCGGATCTCGCTTTTGCCAAATCCATTCAGCAAACCTTTACCGACGAGGCGATCAGGAGCAGCATCCGGCTCTATCAGATCAGGGGAGATGTCTTTTCCGATGCGAAGATCGACGGATCGACGCCGCTGCATCTTGGCTTGCGTGAGTTCGAAGGCCAGTCGCATTTCCGCGCCGGGTCGACCGATGTCGGTGATGTCAGCTGGGTGACGCCGACGGCGCAATGCTGGACGCCGGCCTGGGCGATCGGCACCAATCCTCATACCTGGCAGGTCGTCGCCCAGGGAAAGAGCGTAGTCGCCCACAAGGCCATGGTGCATGCTGCAAAAACGCTTGCGACAACTGGGCTATCGCTGATGACAACGCCAGAACTCTTGGCCGCGGCCAGGGCCGAATGGGCGGACAAGACCGATGGGCAGGCGTATGTCTGCCCGATACCCGGCAATGTGATGCCCGGATCGGTTCATGACGGCAAACCACTTCCTTCCGTTGGCGATGGCTAACCTAATGACGTGCATCCAACCCGCTTGCAGCATCCTATGGAAACGCACTAAGGGTAGGGAAGTCGAACGCGCGGGATTACAGAATTCCCAGCTATCGAATCTCCAGCGACGTCGGAAGAGGCGAAGATGACAAGCTCCGAATGGCGGGTGGGAGTGCTTTTTTCCAGAAGCGGAATCAGCGAAATCACGGAAACCGAGCACTTTCTTGGCACCGCGCTTGCGATCGAAGAGGTCAATGCGGCCGGAGGCGTGCTTGGCAAGCCTATCGTTCCGATCGCCTACGATCCAGGCGGCGATCAAACCGCCTATCGCAATCTCGCGCGGCGCCTCCTGGCTGACGACGACGTCAATATCATCTTCGGCGCGTCGATGTCGGCCAGCCGCAAGGCCGTGCTGCCGATTGTCGAGCGGCACAACGGGTTGTTGTTTTATCCCTCAATGTACGAAGGCTTTGAATATTCCGAGAATGTCGTCTACACCGGCGCCACCCTCAATCAGAACACCTTCGCGCTCGCCGAATACCTTCTGCGCAACCATGGACGCCGGATTTTCTTCGTCGGCGCGGATTATATCTACCCACGCGAATCCAATCGGGTCATGCGGGACGTGGTGGAGGCAAAGGGCGGCGAGGTCGTCAGCGAGCGATATCTTCCTCTTCATGCCGACGAGCAAACGCTGCGGTCGGTCATTTCCGACATCGTTCGCCTCCAGCCGGACGCCATCTTCTCAACGATTATAGGACGGCCGGCACAGCGCTTCTATCGCATGTATGCCGAGGCCGGCATCGATCGCAAGCGGGCTCCGATCGCCAGTCTGACCATGGCCGAGACCGAGATACGCGAGATAGGAGCCGATGCCTGCACCGGCCACATTCTCTCGGCGACTTATTTCCAGACGGTCGAGAACGAGGCGAATGACCGTTTCGTCAGCGCCTTCAAGAGCCGCTTCGGCGAAGAGGTGACGACGAGCGTCTGGTCGCAGCCGGCCTATGCACAGGTTCATCCTTTTTGCCCGGGCGCGCTCGCTTGAGACCCATCGCATTTCCGAAGAAATTCTCATGGAAGATTTTCTTGCGCCGGAAGGCCGTATCAACTTCGACGCCGATAGCGTCAGCAGCATCGAGCGCCGTCTTGCGTTTCTAATCTTCCAAACGGATTTAAGCACTTTTTTATCCATTCTTCTTAGCATTCGATGAGTGCTTGGGCGGAGTTACGCTGCGGGAGAAAGGTTAGAGCATGAAATTGTCCCAAAAAGTGAAATCCATTGGTTTCAGAACATCGAGTGGGATGGCTTTATTGCTGATATCGGTTGTCCTAGTCGCGTTTGTCGGAATTCGCGGTATCGGAAGCCTGACAGGTGCCGTGTCTCAGACGGTCGATACTTCAAAGGTACTTATCGGAGCCAATCGGGCTGAAGGTGCCATTATCCAGTATCTTGTCGGCAAAGAACCCAAACGAATCGATGAAGCAGCCAGTGCCCTCGAGACGGCGCAAGCAACACTCAATTCTCTGGCGCTGTCAAAAGAAGAAGGCTCGCATCTCTCGGATGGCATCTCGCTGATGTCGAATGCGGTCAAAGCTCTCGCGGTCTCTGAGGACGCGGTTCAGAAAGCAGGCGTCGCTCTGCGCGATGCGACCGGAAGCTTGGTTTCCCTGGCTGAGCAGGCTGAAAAGAATGCGCAAGATATCGCCAACCAGGCCGAGACCAATTCGAACAACGCATTGATAAGCCTAAACACCATCCGTATCCTTGCCCAAAACGCCGGCAATTTCAGCGACGGGATGAATGCTGTCGAATTGGCACTGGTAAAAGACTCGGCATTAGGTGGCCAGATATCGCCTGATCAGATCGCAGAACCGATGGCTCGTGCGCAGGCCAGCCTGGCTGAAGTTGTCAAGCTTGGAGGAACACCCGACATCCAGCCGATCGTCAGCAGCCTGGCAAGCGCCTTTGCGGAGATCCAGACTACCCTGTCGAAAGACAACGGTGCAGCTTTGTCCGCCACACAAGACTTTGCGCTTTTCGCTAAAATTTCCGCTGCTTCTCAGAAGCTCAACGAGGCGCTACGCAAATCGGCAGAAGCGGAACTGGCCTCCAAAAGCGAGAAGGACAACGCGCGATCCAAAGCACGTATCGTATCTGGAACTGCACGCAACTTCGCCAATGTGTTGAAGGATACACTGGTTCAAGTCGAGCGATATCGCCTCCAAGCCTCCGATGACGCCGCCGCGACCGTCACTGCAGGCCTGAAAAAGGCACAAGCTTTGGGCGGCATGCTGGCCAAGACTTCCGGCAATGACATGACCGTCAACCTTGCCCAACTGGACGAGACGTTCAACGCCTTGAAGACGAATTTGGCATCGTTCGATCAGCAGGCCTCGCTGGTCGTGTCGACATCGCAGAGCGTCACCGACGGCATTGTCGAGATCGCGGGCGAAATTGCGTCGAAATCCGAGCTCCAGGGCAATCAGGGTACGTCCTGGATGTGGGGTGCCGGTTTGTTCAGCCTCGTGCTGGCTATGGCCATTGCGTTCTTCATGGTCCGCTCCGTTGCGCAGCCGATGATGCAAGTTGCGCAGGCAATGGCTCGGCTGGCCAGGGGAGAATCCGACACGCATCTGAAGCTCACCAAAACCGATAACGAGATCGGGGAGATGATCGTCGCGCTGCAAGTGTTCCGGGAAAATGACCGCGCCCGGATCAATGCCGAAGCCGAGGCTGACCGCGAAAGGCAGCAGGCGGACAATATGCGGCTTGAACGTGAAGCTGAACGTATGACGGAAGCGCAAGCGATGGAACATGCCTTCTGCCAGATTTCCGGCGGTCTGGATGCGCTTTCTAAGGGAGATCTGACAGCACGCATCGGAGCGGTCGATTCCAGATATCAAGGGATCAGAGACCACTTCAACAGTGCGGTGTCCACTTTGGAGGATGCGATCGACGCTGTCATCCTGAGCGTCGGGACCATCCAGTCAGGATTGTTTGAAATATCAAGCGCATCCAACGATCTTGCACGCCGGACGGAGCAGCAGGCCGCCTCTCTAGAAGAGACAGTTGCCGCTCTTGGCGAGGTGGCCAGCGGCATCAACGCCACTGCCGATGGTACAGACCACGCCCAGAAGACCGTCGCGCTCGCCAAGACAAATGCGGAAAGCGGCGGAGCGGTGGTGGAGCGCGCAATCAGTGCGATGAGCGAAATCCAGGACTCGTCTGCAAAGATCGGCAACATCATCGGTGTGATCGACGAAATCGCGTTCCAGACGAACCTGCTGGCACTCAATGCGGGGGTCGAAGCTGCTCGTGCTGGGGAGGCGGGCAAAGGCTTCGCTGTGGTCGCGCAAGAAGTTCGGGAACTTGCCCAAAGATCTGCGCGAGCCGCTCGCGAGATCAAGGGATTGATTTCAACCTCGACAGCTCAGGTCACAACAGGCGTAAAGCTTGTTGACGAGACGGGTACGTCGCTTAGGGAAATCTGTGAACAGGTGGGCGGCATTAGCGCCATCATAGACAAGATTGCGATGGCGGCCAGGGAACAGGCCGTGAGCCTCCATGAAGTTTCCACGGCTGGGGACGAGATGGACAAGGTCACGCAACAGAACGCTGCCATGGTCGAGGAGACAACCGCCGCATCGCAAACTCTCGTGCATGAGACCGAAAAGTTGACTCAGATGGTAGGGCGGTTCGCAACCCGCCGCTCAACGAATATCGGACTGCGGGCCGCGGCAGCGTAACGCCAGGGTTTGGCGATCGTCTTTCGATCCAGGCTGACTGGACGACTGTCCGAAGAAACACGGAGGGGATCGTCAATTTAACGGAAGTTGGAAGTTGATGTGCGATTACTGGCCATGACCGACCTTCCGTCTGGGCATCAGGTCCTCGCTTAAAACACGAGGACAAATTGCCAGATCGGCGCTCACGAAAATCGATCTAAATCCGCCGCATATTTTGTCCGCGACTTACTGAAATCCTTGTCCCGTATTTTGTGAAACCCGCACACAGCGACATCTACAACGATTTGTCTCTATCCATGACCCGATCGCCAACCTATTCTACATCCCGCGCCACGACATTACTTCGAGCCATCACCGCGAACTACGCACCACAGCCATGGACCTATGGCGAACCATCGCTCGCCTGTGAGCAAATCCGACTCCCAAAATCCTCCCGCATGCCCGCTCACCGTTAACCTTAACATGCCCATCAACAAGATCATCGAGCTTGCAGGAGGCCGGCGTGCCCATCCATTGCGGTCAGTCTTGCGAACCGCTTGGGCGAGGTAGCAGTGTGCATTACACCGGATAAGCTTGCGGTTGCGCATTTACACATTCTTAATACTTCACCCCCAGAACCTGATGTCTGAACATGGTTGGAGATTTGAAGATTGCCGTTCTCCCGCGCCCTCGCTCTCAGCGACCCTCTTAATGATGTCCCCGATCTGAGGTCGCTGCCCACCCGCAGGCAGGTGGTGTTGCATCCGTTTATTGAAAAGCTGCGTGGAGCCGTGCCGTTTGATTTCTTTGCGGTATCGGGACTTGACCTCGATGGCTACCGGTTCGGCAGCGGGCATTCGATCGACACCGATGTGCCGCCAGCCTTTCTCGACGCCTATTATGGCGATGACCTCCTGAACTCCGATCCTTTCGTGGCGGCATCAATGTCGTCCGCGGACGTGGTCATTGAGGAGGAAGTCTATGCTGAAACACCTCCTCCCCAAAGGCTGCAATATCTTGCCAGAACCTTCGGGGTGCTCAATCGTACACTTTTTCCTATCCGACGCGGTAACGTGGTGTTCGGTGCGGTCACCTTCTCTCGTTCGACACCTTTCTTAGAGGAAGAAATCGAATTCCTGGGCGAGATCGCCGAGACCACCCACCGCGTTCTGACGCGGCCAATCATGGATAGGTTCTCGGCGCAGACGCTTAAGTTGATCGAGGGTGAGATCACCTGCTTAAAATTTGCAAGTCTCGGCAAGACAACGGACGAGATTGCCATATTGAGCGGTTACACGCCGGACACCGTGAATAGTTACATGAAGGCTGCAATCCGCAAGCTCGGTGCGGACAATCGCGTTCACGCGATCGCTGAGGCGATCCGACGCGGACTTATTTCCTAGCTGAAGATCGAACGGAAATTGGTGTGATCGCGTTGGCTGCCTCAGCGGGGGCCTTCGAACGCGTTTTACAACCCTGGGGGTTGGAGGAATGAGCAGAATGTGCAGCTGTTGAGCGAATGCTCACCTGCGCCTGACGAAATTAAGATTTTGTTTGGTGTTCGACCCTAGAAATAGGGGCGCCGGGAGGAGGGATTGTCCCAATGTCAATCAGCCGGCTGACCTGTAACCGAAAGCCACGGCCTCCAAGTCCAACAGAGCCTAATCGGCGGACACGAGCCCTCGGCGGACATGGAGTACATCATGGGTATTATGTCTTTTGGTTTCTCGTCTGACGCAAGCGCCGTCCTTGCAGCGATGAGCAAATCGCAGGCGATCATCGAATTCGACCTCACAGGAAGAATTCTATCCGCTAATCCGAACTTTTGTGCCGCGCTTGGCTACGAGCTGAACGAAATTGTCGGGCAGCATCATCGGATATTTGTCGATCCAGCAGAGGCCTCCAGCGCCGAATACCGGCAGTTCTGGAGCGATCTGGCTGCTGGGAAATTTGATCAGCGCCAATATAAGCGGATTGGTAAAGGCGGAAGGGAAATCTGGATCGAGGGTTCCTACAACCCGGTGTTCAGGGGCGGCAAACCCTATAAGGTTGTCAAGTTCGCAACCGATATAACAGCGCAAAAGCTGAAGAGCGCCGAGGATGCCGGGAAGCTTGACGCGCTGTCGCGCGCTCAGGCCATTATTGAGTTTACGCCAGCGGGCGAGATTCTGACGGCCAACGACAACTTTCTCAACACGCTTGGATACCATCTGTCGGAGATCAAGGGAAAGCATCACTCGATGTTCTGTGAGCCCGCCTACACCCAAAGTGACGACTATAGGCGCTTCTGGACCCGATTGGCGGGAGGCGAGTTTGTCGCCGATGAGTTCATGCGCCTTGGGAAGGGCGGAAAGAAGGTCTATATCCAGGCGTCGTACAACCCGATCTTTGATATGAACGGCAAGGTCTTCAAGGTCGTCAAGTTCGCAACCGACGTCACGAAGCGCGTCGAAAACGTGGACAATCTCGCTTCCGCGCTACAAGGCCTTGCCGACGGCGACCTGACCCAGGAGCTCGGCATGCCCTTCTTGCCGACGCTGGAGAAGCTCCGGTTGGATTTCAACAGCGCTGCCTCCAAACTCCGCTCGGCCATGGAAACGGTATCGAAGAATGCCGGCGCCATCGCCGCCGCATCGCAGGAAATCCGGACCGCTTCCGATGATCTCTCCCGCCGCACCGAGCAGCAGGCCGCTTCCGTGGAGGAAACCGCGGCAGCCCTGGAAGAGATCACCACGACCGTCTCTGATTCCAGTCATCGGGCTCAGGAGGCAGGCCAGCTGGTCCGCAGGACCAAGGAGAGTGCAGAACGCTCGGGCCTGGTCGTGCGACAGGCGGTTGAGGCGATGGGAAAGATCGAGACTTCCGCATCGGAGATCGCCAATATCATTGGTGTGATCGACGAGATCGCTTTCCAGACAAATCTCCTTGCTTTGAATGCGGGCGTTGAAGCCGCCCGCGCAGGCGACGCTGGCAAAGGCTTTGCGGTCGTAGCGCAAGAGGTTCGTGAGCTTGCCCAGCGCTCGGCCAAGGCGGCGAAGGAGATCAAGGATCTGATCGGTACGTCAAACGGACATGTTAAGAGTGGAGTCGCCCTTGTCGGCGAAACCGGCAAGGCCCTGGAGGAGATAGCCGGACAGGTCGTGCATGTCGACAGCAATGTCGGCGCAATCGTCGAGGCGTCCCGAGAACAGGCTACAGGCCTGAAGGAAATCAATACCGCGGTCAACATGATGGACCAAGGCACACAAAAGAACGCTGCCATGGTCGAGGAGACGTCTGCAGCTGCACACGGGCTGGCGAGAGAAGCTGACGCTCTGTTCCAACTTCTTTCTCAGTTCAATATCGGCGGGGTGCAATCCCAGCGTTCGGCGGCGAGTGCCACCTCTGCCACGCCGCGATCGGCTGCCAATGCGGTGCGGCAGATGACAGCGAAGGTTGCACATGCGTTCCAGGGGAATGCCGCAGTCAAGGGCGGTGACAGTTGGGAGGAATTCTGATGTCCGGCCTTAGCACCAACGTGAACGGCCAGACCACGCTCGACATCATCGCATTCCAGCTCGGCGAGCAAACATTCTGCATTGAAACGACGTCCGTTCGCGAAATTCGCGGATGGGCAGCCTCGACGCCACTGCCACATACGTCCGCTGAAGTTCTCGGTGTGATCAATTTACGCGGAACAATCATCCCGACGATCGATCTCGCCCGCAAACTTGGGATGCGCTCAGGCGAAACGACCGAGCGCAGTGCAATCGTGGTGGTGGAGGTTCACGGAAAGCCGATGGGACTTGTCGTAGACCGGGTGACCGACATGATCTCCGTCACCGCGGATCAACTTCAGCCGCCCCCCGACATCATCGGGTCCATCGATCGATCATGCTGCGAGGGGATCATCACACACCCATCGGGAATGATTTGCTTCCTTCATTTGACGAACATGTTCGCAACGGGGGATGAGACTATAGCAGCATAGATCGTTCGCAGCGGCGTCATTCGCGCCTGCCTCTTGGTCCCTCAGCACTGCAATCATCTGTCCGTCCTTTAAGGACGAACCTTAGCGTATCACTGGATGAAGGAAGTACATTGAGCCATGTCTAGCTCCGATGGGGAATCGATGAATGAACGCCGAAAATCTGCCAGAACGCGTGCTCTCAAAGGAGCGCGGATTATCTACGCCAACGGTTCTTTGACGCGAGATTGCGCCGTGAGGAACCTTTCCACGAACGGGGCAAAATTGGTTATGCCGAGCACCGCAGGTATCCCGGAAAGTTTCGAGCTTGCGTTCGAAGATGGCGCCCGGAAAAGCTGCGTCGTTCGCTGGCGAAAGTTGACGGATATCGGCATCGAATTTGTCGGAGAGGCCTGATCGGCAGTATTTCGTTGATGGATTTGACCACATTAGCGTCGAAGACGGATATTTCCTCCCCAAACGAACGCGGTGACGGCACACAGCTTCTACAAGCTCCGATTCTAACGTGGCTGTTGCTCGGCACTTCTGTGGTTGCCGCGAGTCTGGCAAGAAGTTTCTGACCTTCTTTGACGTGTGATCGAGTGCGGTCTTCTGTCAGGCCTTTCGTTGCGGCGCTCGCAAAGGCCACCGGCCGGTATGGTGATCTGCTGAGCGGGTCCAAATCTTAATCCCGAGCTTGCGGGCCCAAAGTGCCAAACTGTTTTCCCGTTCCCGATCGGTTCGATCATGCGCCCATTCAGGTCGTCGACTTCTCACGCCTCTTTGCCAGTCCTGGTTATCCGCGGTAGTTTCCTTTCACGCCGCCATTGCCAGAGCTGGGTCTCGATAATCTTCCTGCTTCGTCAGCATGGCCCATATTGTCCGAGCCATCTTGTTCGCCAGTGCGATCGCCACCAGCATGCGCGGCTTCTTCGCGGGCATCCGCGAAAGCCACGATCCTTGTACTCGCGTTTTGCGACCCGCCCAACTCAGGCGCGCCATTGCCCCGAGGATCAGGAGCCTGCGGATGTCGGCCTGACCAGCCTTCGACACCCGGCCAAGTCTTTCTTTCCCACCAGAAGAGAACTGTCGTGGAACGAGGCCGAGCCAAGCGGCAAATTCACGACCGCATCGGAAGCTCTGCATCGCCGGCGCGAAAGCTTTGACGGCCAACGCAGTCAACGGCCCCGCACCCGGCATGGTCTGAAGCCGGCGCGCAGCTCCGCTTCGCCGAGACAGCTCCGCGAGCTTCCTGGCCTTCTCTTCGATCCGGGCCGTCTTCTGGCCAATCTGAGCCAGAAGGTCGCGGCATTCCTCCTGTACAATCTCGGGCAGGTCGATCTCAGTATTGTTGAGGATCACCTAAATACGCTTGATGTGGCCAATTCCGTGCGGAATCACCTGTCCATATTCGTAGAGAACGGCGTGCATTGCGTTCACCAATTCCGTTTGCTGATGAAAAATACGCTCACGCGCCCGGAACAGAACCGCCCGAGCTTGCTGATCAGCGGTCTTTGGCTCGACAAAGCGCATTTCAGGTTGACGAGCTGCAATGACGATTGCCTCAGCATCGACTGCGTCGTTGTTCTGCTGTTTCACGAACGCGCGCACGTACTGCGGCGCGATCAGCTTGACTGCATGGTCCAGCTTCACCAACTCACGCACCCAGTAATGGGCGCTCCCCAGGCCTCCATCACGACAAGTGCTGGTTACTGCTCTGACATGAACCGGAAGAACTGCCCGCGAGACAGTGTGATACTTCACATCGCCTGTCATCGACGCCCCGTGTACCTGGTCGGGTAGCAGCGGCGCATTGCTGCGCCATCGCCCCCTAAGAACCGGACATGCGGATCACCCCGCATCCGGCTCAAGCCATTCTTCAGCACCATGGTGTGGCACCGAACAACTCGATGGAATGTTTCGCGATCTGACGGCGGAAGAAGTAGGCGGACCATGCCGGATCACATGGATTAGCCAGTCCCCGGATTTTGACGTGTCTCGCAATTAGGATTGTCATTGGGCGGAAGAGCCGGCGCCCACTGGTACTGGCATCCGTCGGAGCCTTCGTAGCAAAATCCCAGGACCGGTGTCCATTGACCCGGAAGTACCTGTTCCTCACCCACCGCGCTCCTTTCGTGGGATGACGTCGACTTGCCCATTTCCAGAGCATTTTCCAGATGTACGAGTCTATCGATGAGAAGCTCGCTTTCGCGCCGATCGCCGTCATCTGCTTTCCCTCGTATAACGATTGGTCAACGTTCTCTCGCCATGAATGACCGCACGGAAGTCAGCCCGCTTTCGCGTCAGGCAATGTCTCAGCCCGTATCCCGTCCATTACAGCCGGGCATTCGCTTTTTCCGCATTCCTTTACCCCCAGCGCCAACAGCATTCCTTATGGTCCGCCTGCCGTTGCAGGCAGCAACTAGGGGCTTACCCTGTTCCGCATGTGTCTCCGAGCGGGGCGGACCCTTCCTCTTCGCCGGCGGCTGATCGTCCATGGTGGCCCAGTATTCAAAGACCACCTCACCGCGTACCGTTTTGGTTCAAGCCTGTCAGCACGTTTGGCTTGTCAAAGATCACGGCGTTTATCGGAAGTTCACATATGTTGGTCGTACCCACTCATCCCTTGCTCCTCTCCGCCTTCGTGCTGGCAGATTCCGCCTTGCCTTGCGGTTCGGCATACCGGATATCCGGCGGCTACGTTGTCCCTGGAGCTTCACACCGAGCTGTTGCCGGCTCCGCATGTCCAGGTAGGGAACGGCTGATGGAACAGCCGGTTTCTTCAGGACATTTCTCCTCCTGTGAAACAGAAACTCACGCGACTTGCAAATCGCACAAACACATTCTTCGCCAGATCCACTCCGATCATCGTATCGTTTATCCGCCGACCTCTCTATTCTCTGGCTTATGGAAGCCGATAGGGGGCCCGTTACGACGCCGATTGACATGCAGGACGCAAGAAAACTTGATGTCTAAATGCCAGGGTCTTCCCACGTCTCATCCCAAGGCGCTGGATCAGGATGCTCATGTACTTTCACAGTTTGAGATGTAGCCCCAAGTTTCAGCTTAGAAGCATCCGCACGCTTGTCCGATTCGTGCTGATCCAGATCGAAGATGGTATATCCGGCAGCAAGCGTTGCGAGAGCCTCCCGCACGGACGGGCCAATGCGCTTCAACAATTTCCACATTCGAACATCCATCAAAATGCTCTTTGTCGTGTCTATTCCAGAGGCGTCCCATCGCTCTAGCCCATTTGCGTACGCCGCATGTCGCCAGCGGTCAGAGTAGCAACATTCTCGGATCGGCAAGAAGCTCGGCATATTTGGCAAGCATACGGGCGGCTTCCGCGCCGTTGACTGCGCGATGATCGTAGGAGAGGTCCAGGGGTGCCATTAACCTCGGAATGAATTCCACGCCATTCCAGACTGGGACCGTCTCGGCGCGCGAGATCCCGAGGATCGCGACTTCGGGGGGATTGACGATCGGCGTAAATGCTGTCCCGCCGATGCCGCCGAGATTGGTGATCGACATCGAGGCTCCGCCCATTTCGTCGGGCTTCAGCTTTCTCGCCTGTGCTCTGGCTGCAAGATCGGTGATATCGCGCGCTATCCGGAAAAGGCCCTTCTTATCCGCGTCGCGGATGACGGGCACCAGCAGGCCATGCGGTGTATCGACGGCAATGCCGATGTGGACATAGCTTTTGAGGACAAGCGCATCGCCTTCTGGCGTCAAGGAAGCATTGAAGCGCGGATGAGTAGCAAGGCATCGCGCCAGTGCCACGACGTGGAATGCAAGCGCGGTCAGCTTCACCCCCCGCGCATTTGCTTCGTCTCGAAGCCGGGTACGAAAGTCTTCAACCGCGTCCATGCAGGCGCGGTCGTGTTGGGTTACGGCGGGGATGTTCTGTTGTGCGATTGACAGGTTTTTTGCAGCGAGCTGCATCAATTTTGAAAGCGGCTCTTTGTGAACCGGCCCCCACGCAGCATAGTCGACACTCCAAAGCGACGAGGTAGTGCTTGGCGGCGGGGGTGGCGTAACCCCGGCAAGCTTGCGCGTCACATCCTCCCGCGCAATGCTCTCGCGTCCAATTTCCGCTGCAAGCGCATCAATGTCGATCCCATTCCGACGTGCTAAAGCGCGCGTTGAAGGACTAGCCATCGGGGCATTCATTATACCACCTACCAACTTGTTGATATATATTGAGTTTCCATGAATTCCAGCATGCCTTCATGGCCGCCCTCGCGCCCCAAGCCGGATTGCTTGACGCCGCCGAAAGGCGCCGCGGGGTCGGACACAAGCCCCCTGTTCAGACCCACCATGCCATATTCCAGCTGCTCCGATACCCTGAGCCCGCGCTTCATGTCCTCCGTGAAGACATAGGCGGCCAGCCCGTATTCCGTGTCGTTCGCCCGGCGGATAGCCTCGCCTTCGTCGGAAAATGTCTGTATCGCGGCGACTGGGCCGAATATCTCGTCGTGAACGCAGGCGGCGGTTTCCGGTACGCGAAACAGCACCGTCGGTGGATAAAAGAAACCTGGACCATTGGGACGGGTGCCACCAAGCCGAACTTCGGCCCCTTTTGCAACGGCATCATCAACGAAACCTGCGACCTTGTCTCGCGTCGCGGCATTGACGAGGGGTCCGACATCGACGTCCCGCTCCAAGCCGTTGCCCATCTTCAAAGCGGCCATGCGGTCCGTGAAGCGCCGCGTGAATTCCTCGGCAAGCGCCTCGTGCACATAGAAGCGGTTGGCAGCCGTGCAGGCTTCTCCGAGATTGCGCATCTTCGCCAGCATGGCGCCCTCGACCGCGGCGTTCAGGTCCGCGTCCTCGAAAACGATGACCGGAGCGTTGCCTCCAAGTTCCATCGCAGGCTTGATGATATGATCGGCAGCCGAGTGAAGAAGCTTACGGCCGACATTGGTCGAGCCTGTGAACGAGACGACCCTGACGCGCGAGTCCCTCAACATGGCATCGACGACGGCGCCGGCCGCATTGGAGGGAAGGACGTTTACGACACCCGGAGGAACGCCGGCCTCTTCCAGGAGCGGCATCAGCTCCAGCATGGTGAGCGGTGTCTCGGAGGCTGGCTTGATGACGACGGTGCAACCGGCGGCCAGCGCCGGCGCAATTTTCCGCGTCCCCATGGCTGCCGGATAATTCCAGGGGGTGACCAGCACCGCAACGCCGGCGGGCTTGTGATGAACCAAAATACGGGCTCCCGACGCAGGCGCATGTTTCATCAGACCATCGGCCCTGACGGCTTCCTCCGAAAACCAGCGAAAGAACTCGGCAGCATAGGCCACTTCTCCCATCGCGTCGGCGCGGCCCTTTCCGTTTTCCCGAGTGATCAGATCGGCGAAATAATCGAGACGCGCCGTCATCAGCTCGAAGCATTTCCGCAGTATTTCTGCGCGCGCCCTTGGTGTTTTTGCCGCCCAGGCTTTCATGGCGGCGTGCGCGGCATCGACGGCCGCAAGTGCATCTGCAGGCGCCGCTGAGGCAACCGAGGCGATCACCGTTTCGTCCGCCGGGTTTATAACGTCGAAGCGCTCGCCGTCCGAGGTAGCACGCCATTCACCATTTATATAGAGTTCAGTCTTGTACATCGGCATAGCCCAATTATAGAAGGTGATTGAGCGGATTTTCCATCCGCACTAGGTAGGCCTCCAGGAAGTGCAACGCGTCTGGCCGCGACAAGCCCGGTTCGTGGAAGCGCATGGTCAGCGCCAGCGTGCCTGGCTCCCTGCCACGCGCAATGGAAAGAAGCGGTATCCCGCCATTGCCGCCGCGGAGCGCGGAAATGCGGGTTTCCGACAGGTCATAGATGACGATGTCGGCGCTCCCATCCGTCGTCTCGGGCGCAATCTGCGAAAGGCGTGTCCGCGGCTCGATCCTGAAATTCTGCGTCACGCCTCCGCTTTCGACGCGAATGAGCGCCGTGTCGCCCGGCAGTGAGCCGGCAGCGAAGGCGGCCCACAGCATGGCGCGATCAAAGGGGCGCCCGAGCTTCCCAGAGGCCCAGGCCAGAAATTCGGCTGAAGGACCGGCATCGACCACCGCTTCGTATTCGTACAATTCGGCCATATCAGCCGTGGCAAAGCTGACAGTCTTCTCCGATTGCCCGGAGCGAGCGGGCGGGATCAGGGCGAAGGCCTCGGTGACATCCACGACACGATAGGGCTGGGGTCGGCCGGTGGCCGCCAGAGCCCCGAGATCAACCCCGCGCTCGGCGGCGAGGCGCCTGGCTTTCGGCGAGGCAAGGATCCGGCCCTTGCCTGCATCGTCGCCGGCGGCGCGGTTGTCCGAAGGATTGTTTGCCGGTGGTCCCTGAACAGGCGAGGGTGCGGCGACGATGGCCGGCGTCTTCGTCGTGATAAAGACTTCACCATCCGGCTTCTCTGCGGAAATGACCGCAATCATCCGGCCTACCGGTACTTCCGTTCCCGCTTCCTCCAGAATTGCTGCAACAAAACCGGATATGCCCGCGGGCACCTCGACATTCGCCTTGTCGGTCTCTACCTCGAAAAGGACGTCATCGTCCCCGACCGCGTCCCCGACCTTCTTGTGCCAAGCGACGATCAGGCCCTTATCCTGCGCCATTCCGAGAACGGGCATGATGATTTCGCCCGCCATCTCAAAGCTCTCCCTTGACCGCAGCGCGCGCCCTTGCGGCAACTTTCTCCGGCGTCGGAACGGTCAGGTCCTCAAGTACCGGCGAAAATGGCACCGGCACATCCATCGCACCCATCCGCAAGACCGGTGCATCGAGATGGTAGAACGCCTTTTCGCTGATGCGACTGGCGATCTCGGCGGTTATGCCGAAGCTCTGATGTCCCTCGTCAATGACGACGGCACGACCTGTCTTCCTGACGGATGACAGTATCGTTTCCTCATCAAGCGGCACGATCGTGCGCGGGTCGATCACCTCGGCACTGATGCCTTCCAGGGCGAGCATGTCGGCTGCCTTCTGCGCGACCTGGACCATGGAGGAGGTGGAGACAAGGGTGATATCATTACCTTCTCGCACTATATTTGCCACACCGAAGGGGATGAGATATTCCTCCTCCGGAACGCTGGCCTTCTCCTGATACATCAGCTTGTCTTCAAAGATGACAACAGGATTATCGTCGCGTATCGCGGTTTTCAGCAGCCCCTTGGCCTCATAGGCCGATGAAGGCATAGCGACCTTTACGCCGGGGATATGAGCAACCAGAGCATGAAGCGATTGCGAATGCTGGGCAGCCGAGCGGCGCGTGGCGCCCATGTTCGTGCGAAGGACCAGCGGCACCTTGAGCTTGCCGCCCGACATGTAGTGCGCCTTGGCAGCCTGATTGCAAAGCTGATCCATGACGAGGAAGATGAAGTCGCCGAACATGAGATCCACGATGGGACGGGAGCCCGTCATCGCCGCTCCGACAGCCATCCCCATGAAGCCCGGCTCGGAGATTGGAGTGTCGATTATCCTTTCGGTACCGAATTCGTCGACAAGCCCAGAGAGGACCTTGAACGGCGTGCCCGCCTCTGCCACGTCCTCGCCCATTAGGAAGATGGTCGGATCGCGACGCATCTCTTCGGCAATGGCCTCGTTGACTGCTTTGGAAAGAGTGATCTCGCGCATGGGCAACCTCACGAGGCCACGAGCATGTCGGTGAAAACATGTCGGCCGACATCAGCGGCATTGGGATAGGGGGCAGCAATGGCGTAGGAGACAGCGGTTTCGGCTGTAGCGCGCACCGAGGCGTCGATTTTCGACAGCTCGTCAGCCCCTGTTATGCCCTGATCGACAAGCCACTTTCCGAAATTGGCTATCGGGTCCCGCTCGGTCTTCCAAAGCTGCTCCTCTTCCTTCGACCTGTAGTATTCACGACTGATATCGCCGACATGGTGGCCATGATACCGATAGGTGTTGAGAACGATGAAGAATGGTCCTTGCCCCTCGCGCGCCCGGGCGACGAGGCGCTGGGCCAGCTCGTTGACCGCCAGAACGTCCTGGCCATCGACCTCGAAGGTGTCGATCCCGAAAGCGGCTGCGCGCGCCGACAATGCGCCTGCGGCCATCTCGCTCGTCTTCGTGTATTCACCGTACAGATTGTTCTCGCAGGCGTAGATGACTGGAAGACTCCAGAGCGCTGCCATGTTCATCACCTCGTAGAGCAGCCCCTGGCCAAGCGCACCGTCGCCGAAGAAGCAGACAGTGACATCCTTCTTCCCCAAGCGCTTTGCCGAAAGTGCGGCACCCGTCGCAATCCCCGCGGATCCACCCACGATAGCGTTCGCGCCGAGATTGCCGTTCGCCTGGTCGGCAATGTGCATCGAGCCGCCCTTGCCGCCGCAATAGCCTTCAGCCTTGCCTAGCAATTCGCAGAACATCTCCTTGAACTCCGCGCCCTTGGCGACGCAATGGCCGTGGCCGCGGTGGGTCGAGGTAATCTTGTCTTCTCGTCCAAGCGCTTCGCAGATCCCGACTGCGACCGCCTCCTGACCGGAATACATATGGGTCAGTCCCGGCATCTTCGCCGACAGGTAAAGCTGGTTCGCGTTGTCTTCGAAAACGCGAATTCGAACCATCTGCTGATACATGCGCAGATAGGCTTCCGCGTTGTTTTCGGCTTCCTTTGCCATGAAAATTTCCTCCCTCAGTGCCGGCTGTTAGTATCGATCCTTCTATGGGGTATCAGCGTCAGTAGCGGTTGGCGATGGGTAGCTCTTCGGCAGGGAAGAGACTGATGACCTCACAACCCTTGTCGGTCACGACAACTTCCTCCTCGATGCGGGCGGCGGAGTATGCGTCTGTGGCCGGGCAATAGGTTTCGAGCGCGAAGACCATGCCCGTCTCGATCACCATCGGATGTTCCAGGCTGATCGCACGGCTGATGATCGGTCGTTCATGCAAGGCAAGGCCCAATCCGTGTCCGAATTGCAAGCCGAATGCGGCAAGTTCGTTCGGGAAGCCGAGGCTTTCGGCCGTCGGCCATACTTTTGCAACGACATCGGTGGTCACGCCGGGCTTGATCAACGCGATCGCCGCATCCAGCCATTCGCGCGCCCTGACGTAGGCGTCGTTCTGCGCACTTGTCGCGCGACCGATATTGAAGGTGCGATAGTAGCAGGTGCGATAACCTTGGTAACTCTGCAGAATGTCGAAGAAGGCCTGGTCGCCGGGTCGGAAAAGACGATCGGTGAAGTTATGCGGATGCGGATTGCAGCGCTCGCCGGCGATGGCGTTGATGGCTTCCACATCGTCGGAGCCCATTTCGTAGAGCATCTTGTTGGCCATCGCGACGATGTCATTTTCCCGGACGCCGGGCTTCAGCTCCTCCCAGATCATGTGGTAGACCCCGTCCACCATGCTCGCCGCCTGGTTCAACAGATGGATTTCATCGACGTTCTTGATCTCGCGGGCGCCAAGCATGATCTGCTGGCCATCCACGACATTGACGCCCGCTTCCTTGAGCGCGAAGAACATCGCCGTTTCGGCATAATCGACGCCGACGGGCATATCCGCCACGCCCGCTGTTTTCAGCAGGCTGTAAATCTCTTCGGCGTAATATTTCATCAGCCCGAAAGATGGTGGGATTGTACCGCGCATTCCGACGACGCCGGCGCGACAGTGATCGGGGTTGAGCCAATCGCAATATTGCTTGTGATGCACGGCGGCGGAACCGAAATCCCAGACGAAAGGCTCCTCGTCACCGGCCAGGAGAGCAAAGCGACACATCTTGTCGCGCTCCCATTCGCCGATTTTTGTACCTGTGACGTAGCGGATGTTGTTTACATCGAAGAGAAGCAGAGCGCCGCAGCTGGATTTCCGCAGTGCCTCTTTCGAACGGCTAAGCCGGTATTTCCGAAGGCGATCATGATCGACGCGGCGCTCGAAATCTACGGCCGTATGGCCCAGAGCCGGCAGGTGCCGATCCCATCTCCAGTTTGGATCGATATCGCCTGGTTGCAGTATTCTCGGATTCAATGCGGTCGTGTTCATAGGTTTTCTCCTTGCAACAGCCTAGAGCCGCGGCGCTATTCAGACTTGATCGTTGCGGAAAGCGTTGTGATGCTTATTGCATCACCATCCCGCCATCGATCATGAGCAACTGACCGGTCATGTAGTCAGACTCGGCACTAGCGAGGAACGCGGCTGTTCCAACGACATCCTCAGGATAGGAATAGCGTTTCATGAGGATCATCGTTCTTGCGAGATGATCCATCGACTGGCCTTCCTTCTCAAACATGCCAATCTTGACAAGATCCTTGTCGAGCTGCTCCCACAGCTCGGTCCGGACCACCCCAGGCCCGTAGCCGTTCACGGTAATGTTGTATTGAATGAGCGCCTTTGCCCCGCCGTTGATCAAAGCTAAGGTTGCGTGCTTCGAAGCAGAGTAAGGAACGACATCGAGGAAAGCCTGGCGAGAAACGATCGAGCCGACATTGATGATCTTGTACGGGCCGTTTTCTTTACCCTGCTTGATGAACTGTTTTGCGGCTTCCTGCATCCCAAAAAGCTGCCCCTTGGCATTCACGTTCATGATCATATCCCAGTTTTCCTCGGTGATATCGAGGAACATCAATGGCTTGTTGATTCCCGCATTCAGCAGAGCTACGTTAAGAGAGCCGAATGCCTGTACTGCGGCAGCAACCGCCTTCGCATTATCGGCACGCCTCGTGACATCGAGTTTGACAGCGATCGCTCGACCATTTCCGGCTGCATTGATCCGGCTGGCGACTTCCTCCGCACCGGCGAAATTGATGTCCCCCAGGCAAATGTTTGCGCCCTGCGCCGCGTAATATTCTCCGATTGCGGCGCCCATCCCCTGTGCGCCGCCGGTGATCAAAACGTTCTTGCCCTTTAGACGATCGCGGTCCATTCAAAATCCTCCTGACCCGTTTTCCTTCCCGTCACAGGCCCAGCTGCGGGCGTCCGAACGCACCGTGCCGCGACCCCTATCAATGCGGGTAGCAGATGTTGTATCGAGCAAAAATTGAGCACGCGCAGCCAGCGAAGATGTCCGAAATGGATGCTTAAATATCCATTATGGATCTGCTATTTGCGACGTGCTGAAATCGAAAACCCGGCCATGGGGCCGGGTCTTGATGCGTCAATTGCCGCGAGAATCAGACGTGACTGCCGACTTTCTCATCGGAAGCGGGGCTCCCGGGCTCACTTGCTTCGATGCCGGACACGGCTTGAATGAGGCTATCCTCGGTCACTTCCTGCGCGGAAAATTCACGAAATATCCTGCCGTGATACATGGCGATGATCCGGTCGGAGAGAGCGAGGATCTCTGGCATTTCCGATGAAATCACCATGACTGCGTGGCCGGACTTGGCCAGATCTCGAATGAGCGCATGTATTTCCGCTTTTGAACCAACGTCGATCCCGCGCGTCGGTTCATCCAGGATAAGCAATTTTGGTTCCATCGCGAGCCATTTGCCTATAACGATTTTCTGTTGATTGCCTCCCGACAGGTTCCCGACCGGCTGCCGCCAGGAAGACGTCTTTATCTTCAGACGCTTCCGATAGCTCTCGAAAAGCTCGATTTCACGCCTTACAGAGATAAAGGGCCCCTTGGCTAGCCTGTCGATCCGCGCAAGGCTAATGTTGTCCTTGCAGCTTAAACCAAGGACAAGCCCTTGCTCCTTCCTGTCCTCCGGGACGAGAGAGATGCCATGGGAAATTGCCTCGGCTGAAGAGGCTATGGAAACTTCCTTTCCGTTGACCAGAATTCGACCTGACGTCGGAGTGCGCAGACCGAACAATGTCTCTGCGATTTCGCTGCGACCCGCGCCAATCAAACCATAGAAGCCCACGACTTCGCCGGCACCAATCTTGAATGACACATCGCTGAAAAGGCGGCCGCAGGAAAGATCCTCGATCCTTATAAGATCGGCTCCCGGTGTTTCTGCCTGGAAAGTTCGCGAAAGATCAAGGCTACGTCCGATCATACGCTGTGTCACTTCATCTTCGTTGGTCTGCGACGTCACGAACGTTCCACTGTGCTTTCCATCACGCAACACCGTAATGCGGTTGGATAGCCTAAAAATCTCGTCCATTCTATGTGAGATGTAGACAATGCCGACACCTTGAGCGGCCAGATCCCTTATGATATCGAAGAGAACTACCTTTTCCGCGTCGGTCAAAGACGCGGTCGGTTCGTCGAAAATGACGACCCTTGGCTCGGTCGTCAGGACGCGACCAATCTCTACCATCTGCTGGTTGCCGATGGACAGATCGCCAGTCCGTGTCCGGGCTGAAAATTTGCAATTCAGCCGCTTGATTATGCTTTCCGCGTTGCCGCGCAACGTTTTCCAATCAACGCGGCCAAAGGACTTGCTGGGTAATTCGCCGAGATAGATGTTCTCGGCGACGCTGAGTTCCTTGACAAGGCTCAGTTCCTGATGGACGAGAACAATACCCAAAGCTTTGGCTTCCAAGGGCGTTCTCATGGACACGCGCTGGCCATCAATTTCGACATGACCTTCGTCCGGATGGTACATTCCAGCCAGGATTTTCATGAGCGTCGATTTGCCGGCGCCATTTTCGCCCAGCAATGCATGAATCTCGCCCGGTAAGACCTCGAAGGAGACGTCATCTATCGCTTTGACGCCGGGAAAAGATTTGCCAATCCTGTCGAGGCGAAGAACAGGGCTGCCGTTCGTCAAAGTCGCAACTCCTCTTTTCCTCTTCTGTTCAATTGTTTGTCTAGCATCAGAACTGCGATCAAAATGACGCCAAGGATGACCAGCACGTAAAAGGCGGGCACCTGCATGAGGTTCATCCCGTTGCGAAGTATGCCAATGGCTAGAACGCCACCAACTGTGCCTGGAACGCTGCCGGCACCGCCAGTGAGCTTCGTGCCACCAAGTACGACTGCGGTGATCACCCACAGCTCATAATCCTGTCCCAGTGTCGGTGTCGATGCGCCCATCTGACTTGAGAGCGTTATGCCAGCCAACGCCGCGTATACACCAACGATGATGAAGTTGATCATCATGTGCGGGCCGGTGCGGATACCGGCATTGACTGCCGCCCAGCGGTTGCCGCCGACCGCGTAGGTATTTCGGCCGTGGACGGTCTGGGAGAGAAGCCAATGCGTGGCAACGGCGCAAATGAGAAAGATAATCGCAAGCGTCGGCACAGAGCCAATCGTGCTCGATCCAATATCGGAGAAAGTGAAGTTGGACGCATAAAAAGATTGCTCGCGGGTATAGACGAAGACTAGACCTCGCACGCCCAGCATCGCGCCTAGCGTGACAATGAAGGCGTCTACGCCGGTCCACCAAACGATGCAGCCATTTAGCGCGCCCAGAGTCGCACCGGCGAGAAGGGCCGCAAGCGCCGCAGGCAGCAGTTGCCAGTCCCCCCAGGAAGAGAAGACCTCCCAACCCTGAATGTCGACCATGAGGCTTGCCGACAGGGCAAGGACGCCGCCCACGCTGAGGTCGATATTGCCGTTGATCATGACAAGTGTCATGCCAAGCGCGATCAGGCCGACCGTTGACGTCTGTATCAGGATATTTGCGAAATTCTGAAGGTCGAAAAAGAACGGATTGGCAACGCTGAACACGCCGAAGATCAGTATGACGAAGCCCCATATAGGGTTCTTCGAAAACCAACGCAGGTATTTAGCCAAAGTAGACTTTTGCATGATCTGTCCTCAAGCAATCGGAGAAAACACGCGGCCTCGTTTGGTCGCAATGTCGAGCCAGACAGCCATGATGATAACCAGCCAGGTTACAAGCCACTGCACATAATAAGCAAAACCCAGCAGCAATAGTCCATTTTGGATAAAGCCGAGTATCAGCACTCCGATCATCGTCTTGACGATGCTTCCAAAGCCACCGAGTAGCGACGTACCGCCTAGAATAATTGCCGATAGCACCAAAAGTTCGTAACCTTGGCCTACGTTGTTTTGCGAACCCATGACACGACTACCGAGTATGACGGCGGCAATGCCCGTGCCAAAAGCGGAGATGAGGTATGAAAGGAAAACGATCTTGCCTCTTCGGATACCTGAATACGCCGCTGCAGTAGGGTTGCCGCCACATGCGTAAACCTTGCGGCCGAAGGGTGTATAAGCCAGCAGAACGTGGACTAACGCAGCGAATAACGTTAGGATGATGATGGCAGTCGGCATTCCAAGAACCGAGCCTCTGCCAAATACAGTGAACCAGGTCGCATCCTGGTCCTTGATATCGACATTCTGACCCCCAGTGTAGATCAGCGTCAGCCCCTGGATGGCGGAAAGCATTCCCAGCGTCACAATCAAAGAGTTCAATTTGAACATGCCGACCAACAAACCGTTCACCGCACCCAATATAAGTGCAACGAGCAACGTGACAACGATCGCTCCGGCGGGACCGATCCTGTCGTGCAGATCGACAACGAGTACGGTGGCAAGCGAGAGGATGGATCCAACGGAGAGATCCAGATTGCCGCCAATGACGACGACTGTAACGCCAACCGCCGTAACACCGATGATCGCAGCCTGGCGGAAAACAGACATCAGGTTTTCGGGATCAAGGAAGCGATCGGAAAAGATGGCGAATCCGACCATAAAGCAAGCGAAAGCTAGCACTATGCCTTGCTGGGCCAACATACGTTTTAACGGTTCCAGGGTCTCCTCCTTCATCGCTAGTTCCTCCATTTGTATTTGCCTCGGCTCTAAGTCGTACGCATCACTCTAAATGAGCGTCATCCCGCCATCGATCATGATGATTTGACCGGTCATGTAGTCACTTTCGCATGATGCAAGGAATGTCGTCGTACCAGTTATGTCCGATGTCCTCGCAACCCGTCCGCGCAAAATGTCTGACGAGAATTCGGCCATAGCCTGGCCCGGCTGTTGGGCCGCTCCGATGTTCATCAGGTCCCGGTCGACTTCGTCCCACATCTCTGTTGCAACCACGCCGGGAGCGAAACCCGTGACAGTAATGTTGTGGGGAGCCAGCGCGCGGGCGGCGGATTGCGTCAGCGATACAACGGCCCATTTGGACGCGCAATAGGGTGCGACATTGTCGAAGCCTTGGCGGCTGGCGACAGAAGCGGTATTGATGATCTTGCCGCCGCCCTGAGCGATCATCTGACGGGCAGCTTCCTGAGTGCCGATGAGAACGCCCATCGCGTTGACGGACATGATGAAATTCCAGTTCTCGTCGGTGACGTCGAGAAAATTCATCGGCTTGTTTACGCCGACGTTGTTGAAGTTCACATCAAGTCGGCCGAAGTTGTCGGCGACCGTCGCAACCATCGCGCGCACCTGATCTCTGCGCGTTACATCGACAACATAGGACATGACACGCCCGCCTGCCTTGGCAGCACGATCGCGATTCTCTTCTTCGACTTTTGCAAGAAGGTCGCCGTTGATGTCCGCGAAACAGACATTGGCACCCTCATCCAAAAGGGCTTGGCCGATAGCGCGTCCAATTCCGCGCCCAGCACCCGAGACGAGGCATGAAAGCCCGGAAACACGTCCCATAACAAAAACTCCGGTTTTCTATTCAGGCAATAGCGCGGGCACCAGACGTAGGCAGAGCCCGCGCCGTTCGGCTAGGACGATCAGAAGACCGGCTTGGCGAACTGGGCCATGTTACTTTTGGTGATCTTTGGCGTGTCGAAGTAATTTAGCGCAGATACATTCTCGCCCTTGACGACAGCGATCGCCGTCTTCAGAGCATTCTTAGCGTCATCGACGGGCGACTGATAGATCGAACCGTAGTACTCGCCTCTTTCCATGGCATCATAGCCAACGGCAAAATTGGTGGCGCCAACGAACGCGATTTGACCAGCCCGACCGGCAGCCTTGGCGGCGTTAAGAGCGCCAATGCCCATATTATCGTCGCCAGCGTAGACGCCGTCGATCTTGTCATACTTTACAAGGAACGCTTCCATGACACGCTGCGATTTCTCACGATTCCAGTCTCCAGGCTGCGTTTCGAGGATTTTCACGTTTGGGCAGGCTTGAGCGAGCCGGTCTTCGAAGCCCTTTTCGCGCTCGATCGCCGTTGTATAGCCGGGTTGGCCGGAAATCTGGACGATCTGTCCTTTGTTGTGCAAAGCTTCGCACATTAATTCCGCAGCGGAAGCGCCCTGCTGGATATTGTTCGGTCCGGAAAAGGAGGCAATATACTTGGTGCCTTCGGGTGCAATATTGGAGTTGGTCACAATAACCGGAATGCCCGCTTCCTTAGCCTTTCGGACTGCTGGCACGACCGCTTTCCCGTTCGTTGGCCATATGATGATTGCATCGACTTTCTGCTGAATCAGGTCCTGCACCTGCCCGATCTGCCGTGCAACGTCGCCGCCCGCGTCAAGCACTACCGTCTTTACGTTTGGATCTGCGGCAGCCGCTTCCTTGAAAGCCTTCTCATAGGTCGTCTGATAGCTATCGACGCCGACATTGTTCTGCGTGATACCGATCTTTATCTGATCGGCCGCGGCTGCTAGACCGCCGAAAGCGGTTACTGCCACAAGTGCCGTTCCACAGAACAGCGAAGCGATCTTCTGCTTTGTCATAACTGGCTCCTCCCAGTGTTTTCATGATTATCCGTGACTTCTCCATCCCAAACAAGTCACAGATTGCGCGTCTGCACGGCTTTGGAAGCTCATGCAAATGCGCGACCAGAACCACGGCATATTTGTCCGAAGTCGATAAAAGAATATCCATTGTGGATATTTCTGTTAGTGTTCGCCATGGATGATCGGTCGAAAAGGGAGGGGCCGCCATGGTCGGGGGTGGCAAGACGGCGAGCGGTTCTAACTCTACATTGCAACTCAGTGGGCATACAAGTTCAAAGATGGGTGAGACTGGACTTGCAGCAGCGATGTCGAAGCACAAACGTGCCGCGTTGGCCGAGTCCTTGGATTTTCTGGAAACTCTGATGTCAGAGGTAGCTTCGGTTCTCGACCTGACGACGCAGGATCCTTATCTTTCGATGACGCTCCATCTTATGCGCGCACATATCGAGGCCAAAACTGTGACTGCCACCTCGCTGGTTTCAGAATCGGGAGTGCCTTATGCGACTGCCATGAGAAAACTCGAAGACATGCAGGCAGCAGGGCTAGTCGAGCAGCGGACACGGTCTCGCACCGGCAAGAGCTTTTCACTGCATCCGAGTGCCCGGCTTATCTCAAGCTTTGAGCAGCTAAGCGAACGACTGCAGCGCATTGCGACCAAGCGCTACGCCACTCCCACTGACAAATCTGAATATTATTTCGGGGAGACCTATCTCCAGAGCAGAGCAATCGGTACGCCGCAAGTATTGTCCGAACCCTTGGCCATCCCGGGTGGTATACGCGTTCTTGTGCATGGTGATCCGACTTTCATGGTCATGGAAAACCTCAAGCGACAGTTTGAACAGATCATCGGTACGAAGATACATCAGCGTGCCTTTTCTATTGACCGGCTGCATGAGGAGATTTTGAAAAATGCCGAGCGCAAGCTCAGCAGATATGACATCATCGCTGTAGATCTTCCGTGGATTGGCGAATTGGTCGATAAAGGCGTCCTGCTGCCGATCGAAGAGATAATGGATGTCGAACGGCTTGACCCCAGTGACTTTCATACTGCAGGCTGGCAAGCCGCGCATTGGCATGGCCGGCCCTACGGCGTGCCAAGCCAGACAACACCTGAGCTTCTGTTCTACAGGCGCGATCTGTTTGCGCAGGCCGGTCTCGCGCCCCCGTCGACAACGGAAAGCTTGTTGAACGCGGCGAAGGCTCTTCACGCTCCTTCGCACGGTCGGTATGGAATTGCCTGGAATGCGGCGCGCGGAACCGCTTTGGGGCACACCTTTATGATGACCTGCGCAGATTTTGGGCAGCCCATTCTAAACCTTCGGGAAATTTATGGTGGATTCGATTTGAACAGCCTTGCGACAGACGATCTCCACGCCACAATAGACACCTCGCGCGGACTGGAGGCTGCCGAATATCTTTTGGCGTTGCTTCAGTATTCACCTCCTTACATTCTGTCGATGTCATGGTACGAACGTGTTCGGCCATATGCTGCAGGGGAAGTTGCGATGGCTTATGGTTACACGCTCCTCGCTCCCTACTTTGAACTTAATTCCAACTCTCCGGCTTTCGGGAACACGGCATATCTTCCCCATCCTGCCGGGCCGGGCGCAACGGCGATTGCGCCTATCGGTGGATATGCCTTGTGTGTGCCGAGCAATCTTCCGCATGACCGAAGGGCGGCAGCGGCTGAAGCTTTGCTTGCATTTACGTCCCCTGAAGCTCAAAAGCTGTATATAACCAACGGTAGTAGAACAGCCCCGAGATATTCGGTGGGAGCAGATCCAGAGGTTCGCCGACTTTCACCAATCTTCGAAGCTGTCGAGGCCATGTCCTGGCGAGACGAGCTGCAGTTTTGGCCCCGGCCACCCATCCCTGAAATTTCCAGGATAATCTCCATATGCGGTGAGGAGATTCACGATATGCTCCGCGGCGCGCTATCGCCGAGACAAGCGTTGCGAAATGCCCAATCGCGAGCCGACACTTTGATGCAAGATAGGCGAAAACAATAGTCGCTGACTTTGTTCCATCTAGAAGTGATGCTTCGCTGAAGATGCTTGGCGACGCGCCACTTGCGTCGAAGCGACCTCACTGCGAAGGGCAGGGCGGACTATCATTCCGGGTGATCAAGTTGTGCTAAAGACCACGATCGGGGACATCAGAATGCGGAAGCGTGCTCACAGCTGGCTCCGTATATGGAAGGTGTTAATCTCCGCTGAGAAGTGGCTGTGACGCATATTTGCTGACGTGCGGTTCCTATGTGCCGATCAATCGCGCCTGCAACAGATCGCCTTCACAAGAGGATATCAACAGGCACAATCATTGGTAGACATGATGAGACCGCGCCCGAGAAGGATCCCCCGGATCTGTTGGATCAACGTTGTTCTTTATACGTAAGCCTACGGTAAGGACCGCAGATCATGCCGCTTGAGCGTTGACGGTCGGCGGTGTCCAATTCCACGGAAGTAGTTGCTCCAGCCTGGTAATCGGCGTGTCCGCGATGCGGGCAAGAACGTCGGCAAGCCACGCCTGCGGATCGATGTCGTTGAGCTTTGCCGTCATGATCAGCGTGGCCATGAAAGCGGCACGATCAGCGCCACGATCCGATCCCGCGAAGAGCCAGGACTTCCTGCCGAGTGCGAAGCCTCGCAGGGCTCGCTCTGCCGCATTGTTCGTCAGGCAAATCCGGCCGTCGTCTACGAATGACGTGAAGCCGTCCCATCGCTTGAGCATGTAGTCGATCGCCTCGGCGACCGGGGAACTGCGTGACAGCTTTAACCGCTCGGTTTGAAGCCAAGCCTGCAGATCATTGACGAGCGGCAGGCTTTCCTTGCGGCGACGATCCAGCCGTTGATGGGCGTCAAGCCCGTTGATCTCCCGCTCGATATCAAACAGGCCGTCGATCCGTTTAACGGCTTCGAGCGCCATAGGCGAGATCGGAGCGGCGTTCTTTCCACGCTTGGCGTTTGCGGCAATGTCGGCGAGCACGAAGAACTTGCGCCGCGAGTGTGCCCAACAAAACGCCTGCCTTAGCGGATTTGGATCGCGATCAGCCTTGAACAGCGGATTATAGCCGCCATAGGCGTCCGCCTGCAGAATGCCGTTGAAGGTCTTCAGGGTGCCGCTCCGGATGCTCCTGCCTCCGATCGCGCGAGGCATAATAAAGGGCCGCCGGCGGTGAGAGCCCTCCGAACGGCCGATCGTCCCGAACATAGGTCCAGATGCGACCTGTATCGGTCTTTCCCTTGGCCAGGATCGGCACGGTCGGGCGAGTAGGCCGGAGGAATCTCACCTCCAGCCTCTCTCAGAACCGGGCGTGAGGCTCTCACCTCACCCGGCTCCCATCAAGCGAGCTCCGTGCCATTACCAAGTTGCCAGTGTACGAACAGCTTTCGGTTTTCACGCGCAATCTTTGCAACAAAGAGACGCGCTTGCCCCAGGCGTTTGCGAAAGCGCTTATATTTCCGCTTAAACCAAACATAGAGGGTTTCATTGATGTATCGCGCCATCGGATAGAGCGCCGAGCGCGAGTATTGCCCATAGTATGCGATCCATCCCCGAACGATCGGGTTTATCTCGCGGGCAATGTCATCCAACGTCACCTCCGTTCGTTTACGGAGTTTCAGGCTTCGAATCCCCTCCCGCATCGAGTTCAGCGCCGATGTGCTGACGGCCGGGGTAAATCCGCAAAACGTTTTCTGCGTAACTGGACCCTGGACGGATCGCGGACGAAAGCAATACCCGAGAAAGTCAAACTTGACAGTCTCGTGCCTACCCCTCCGTCGATCATCTTTGCAGTAGACGATTTTCGTTTTCGCGGGATGCATTTCCACTCGGCATTCCAGAAGACGAGCTGCGAGGGCTTCTCTGACGATCCGCGCTTCACTCTCGCTCCGGCAATGCACCAGTCCATCATCCGCGTAACGACACCATGGCAGGTCAGGGAACTGTCTGCCCATCCACACGTCGAATGCATAATGCAGGAAGAGGTTGGCAAGTATCGGGCTAACGACACCGCCTTGTGGCGTGCCGCGGTTTCGCTCGACGTTTGTCCCATCCTCCTTCCGCATTGGTGCTGTCAGCCATCTTTCGATGTAGAGCAGCGCCCAGGCACACGTTATGTGTTTACGAACAGCCCGCAGCAGCAGGTCATGGTCAATATTATCAAACAGCCCTTTGATGTCGAATTCCAGGACCCAATCATATTTCCAGCACCGCTTGCGCGTAACGCCGATGGCATCCAACGCCGACTTTTCGGGCCGATAGCCATAAGAATCTGCCAGAAAGACTGTGTCCAGATCCGGCTCAATCATCTGTTTGACAACACTTTGGGCCACGCGATCTGCCACTGTTGGCACCCCGAGGATCCGCTGGCCTCCGCTCTTCTTAGGAATGGAGACGGCGCGGACTGGCGGAGGGAAGTAAGTGCCTGAGCTCATCCTGTTCCAGATCTTGTAGAGATTCCTCTTCAGATCGGCCTCGAACTGCTCAATCGTTACTCCATCCACACCAGCTGCGCCTCCGTTGGATCGCACCTGCAGATAAGCTTCGTACACCTTCTGCTTGCTGATATTGAACGGCTTGCCTTGCGTATCCATCAACGTCCTCCTGTTGCCAGTTGCGTTGATAATACGCCCACCTGATCCGACCTCTTCGCTCCAGCTCCATTACGAGCCTTCATCGCTACTACAGATCGGTCCGTCCCAGTGCCCCGCATCGGTACTCTCGCCTTACGGTCTTCTCCGCTTGTGCTTCTCCCTTTGCATCGGAGCGACTGGTTCCTGCAGTTCCGCGACAACGCCTGCATCCGCTTCACGCCTCCTCAACGCCGGTCGCCGCTTGCCCGGTCACCAGGCATCTGACAAGCTCATCCCAGAGAGACGACACACCTCTGGTTTTGACGACAGGTTGCACGTTACGACGCTTCATCGGAAGGTTCATTTTCATTCGTCTCTCGGATGCGTACCGCCCAAGGTATGCCCTGGACTTACCTCCAACGCTCACGACCACGTCTCTTAAACGCAGCCGCTTGGAGTGGTTTGAGCCCAGCTCCTGAAAGCCGAGCCCGAGGGGCCAACCCTCATCATTATCGCAGCTTCAAGCACACAGTTTGTCAGGCCATATAGACCATCCTTTCCACGTGCTCTGCAGCACACTATCGTCGTCATGAAGGCGCTCGGCGGCAAGGACATGCGCTTCGATCAGAGAATGAAGCGGCTTCAATACCGCGGCACATGCTCCGACCTGGTCGGCCAGCGTCGACAAGCTGAGATCGATGCCCTCGCGGGCATAGCGTTCGCTCTGACGATTGAGCGGCTGGTGCTGGGCGAACTTCTCGAACAGGATCATTGCCAGCAGGTTCGGCCCGGCAAAACCGCGGGGCGTCACATGGAAGGGTGCTGGTGGCTGCGTGATCTTCTCACACTCGCGACAGGTGAACTTCTCCCGCACCGTCTGGATGACCTTCCACTGACGCGGGACGACCTCCAGGGTCTCGGTGATATCCTCGCCGAGCTTCGACAGCTTGGCCGAGCCGCAGCAGGCGCAATTGGCGGGAGCGGCGATGACGACGCGTTCGCGTGGCAGGTGTTCGGGAAAGGGCTTACGTGCCGGACGCCTGCGCTCGAAGGCTTTGACGGTTGAAGCTTTGGCTGCGATCTCCGCCGCCAGTTCATCTTCACCGGCGTCCGCTTCCAACTCCTCGAGCTGCAGTTCCATTTGCTCCAGGAGCCGCGCCTTGCGCTCGGACCGGCTGCCGTAGAGTTCACGGCGAACCTTCTCGATCTCCAGCTTCAGCCGTGCGATCAGCGCCTCGGAATGCGATACGAGCGCGTTTGCACTGGCGGCTTCCGCCTTTGCGGTCGCTGCTTCTGCTTCGGCTGCGACCCTTCGAGCGCGTTCCTGGGCCAGCAGTGCAAGCGCACTGGCAAGGTCGTCCGGAAGCTCTTCGGTCGCATTGCTCATGACAGGATGGAATCATATTCGACCCCGTCATTCCAGTGTTTTTGCTCATCCGGCCGACGTCGGCCGCCAGGTCTTTTGCGGCATCCGCCAGTCGATACCTTCCAGCAGATAACCGAGCTGCGCGGGCGTGATCACCACCGTGCCATCGGCCGCTGATGGCCAGATGAAGCGGCCA
>NZ_JBXSOU010000012.1:0-170012 GCF_057784395.1 Martinezella sp. CNPSo 3957 | reverse complement strand
CGGAGGAGCCGCCACCTCCTCCGCCATCGCCGAAAGCGGATGAGGAGCTCGATACTGGGGCGGGAATGGTCGAGGCTATGGTCGACGCCATGGAAGAGGAGAAGTCGCCGATCGTTCCGCCGATATTGCCCGGGCGGAAATCGCCGGAATACCAGACCGGCGCATAGGCTGCGGCGGCAGTTGCACCGGCAGCCGTCGCGAGCCAGGTTTCGAAGGCGCTCGACCAAGGCTTTTCGACACCGAGCGCGACGGCATAGGGCAACAGCTTCTCGAAATGCTGCGGCGACATCTGCGGCGCGCCCTGCATGTTCATCCGGTCGCGTTCGGCAAGCGTCAGATATTGCCTGAGGCCGGCGATGCCATCCATCATCTTGCGCCCGAGCGGCGTCGGCGCACCCATCAGAAAATAGAAGACGACATTGAGCGCAAAAATGCCGACGATGGCGGCGACCAGCGGCAGCAGGCCCGCCTCCCACAGCGGCACGACTGCGGCGGCAAAGCCGTTGACCGCAATCGAGACGAAGACGAAGCCGAAGAAGGCGAAAATCAGCAACGAAATGATGCGCTGGGCGAGGCTGGCACTATGCCTGCGAAACCTGCGGCCGATCGAACTCGCAAAGATCGTCACGAAAATCGAGAGGAAGCCCGGCACAATGATCAGCGGCAGGGCATTTTCATGCAGGCGACCGAAGATGACGATCGCCGCCAGAACTAGAACTGATAGCGCAATACCTGTTATGACGTAGAGCGAATTGGCCTTGTAATATTCGTCGCGATGATCGCGTTCGATGGCGCTGCGGAATTTCGAGCCGAGCTGCTGCACCGCCTCGCCATTCGCCCTCTCGATAACAAGCGGCGAGAATGGCCCGACGGCCTGCATCAGCACCTTGTCGCCGCCGCTGAGATCGCTGCCGGCCTTGCCGGTCGGGCGGATGACGACTTTTCCCTTCAGGTCGTCCAGAATGACATAGCCGCGCACGGCAAGGTCGATCGCGGTTGCGGAGAATGCCGTCCAGCCGGAACTGGCGAAGCCTCTATTGTCGATATAGTTCACGAGGGCCGGCGAAATGCCCTCGGGTGGATCCCAGCGCGGGACCATGACGCCCGGCCGAGGATCGCGGCCGACCGCGATCCAGCTTCGCATATAGTAGGCAAACAGCAGGATCAGCCCGCCGATGGCAATAATCGTATCGAGGTGATCCCGAAGGAACCAGCCCCATTGCTGGCTGTCGCTCGGCGGTGTGATCGCTCCTTTGGCCAGCTTGATGGCGATCGTCAGGCCTTCAGCCACTGCAAGCGGCCTGGTCGTTGCGAAGGTAACGATATTGCCCTGTTGGCTCGCACTTGCATTCTTGTCGGTAGCGCCGAGCTGCCCCGTAAAGAAGGCAAACTGCTGCGGCTGCACGCCATCGGGCAAGGTGACTGTTGCCTTCGCATTGAGGATAGGGAACAGCCAGCCGTTGCCCGTCACGTTCCAATAAAGCTCGTCATGATCGCCGAAATAGCGCATTTGACGATTGGTGTCGTAGGTGAGGCGGAATATGTGCGAGCCTGGGTTCAGGATACGATCGGCGTTGCCGATATAGATACGCTCGCCGCCCTTGATACGTTCGCTGTGCCAATCCTCCGGCTGCCCATCGCGCTCGACGGATACGACCTTGAAATCCACCTCGATCTCGCGGCCACCGGCATCGGTCATCGTCAGCGGGAAATCCCGGAAGATGCCGCGGCGGATGCTTTGGCCCTCGGCATTGACGGAGATCGTCTCGACGACGCGCATGGAGCCGTCACGATGCAGCGCGATCGCTTGATCGAAGTTCGTGATGAGTTCGGCTGCCGTCACCGCCGTTGCACAAAGCAGCAGGCACAAAGCCAGGAAGAACCCGCAGAGCCGTGTCATCACTCCCCCAAAGGATGGCCGCGACGCCGTTGCCGGCGCCGCTTCACGTCAGGAACATGCCTGCGCTCAGCCTCCCTTGAGATGGCGGAGCGTCAGTCTTCGTAAGCGACACCAAGGGACGCCAGCACGTTCCAGTAGGACGGGAAGGTCTTGGCAACGCAATCGGGGTCGAGAATAGTGATGCCGCCGATCTTCAGGCCGGCGAGCGCAAAGCTCATGGCGATGCGGTGATCGGCAAAGCTGTCGATTTCTGCCGGCAGCACTTTGCCGGCGAGGCTCGGATCGGATGCGACGATGAGATCATCGCCCTCTTCAGTCCCGAGGTTCGGCACGATGCGGGACAGGCCGCTCGACAAGGCGCGGATGCGATCGCATTCCTTGACGCGCAGGTTCTCGATGCCGACGAAGCGCACCGGCGTTTCATTGAAGGCGGCGAGAACGGCAAGCGTCGGGATAGCATCCTGCATCTGCGAGCCGTCAATGACGGCGGGCAGATGCGGAAACTTCGAGATCACGTCATAGGCTTTCGCATCAGGTTGCGAGAACTGTTCTGCCGGCGTGCCGAGATCAATCTTGCCACCACCAAGCACTTCGGCCGCCCAGAGATAGGTCGCGGCGGAGGCATCGGGCTCGATCACGAAGTCGGCGGCATGATAGCCGGTGGGCTCGACGCGCCAGGCAACCGGGCTCACACGCTCCACCTTGGCGCCGAAAGCGCGCATGGCAGCAACCGTCAGATCGATATAGCCGAGAGCACCAATATGCTCGCCGAGCAGTTCGACATCGACAGCGCGGTCGCCGCCGGCCGCCATCATCAACAGGGCCGAAACATACTGGCTGGACAGGCCGCCATCGATCTGCACGCGGCTTGCCTCGAAGCGGCCGGTGCCGTTGATGGTGACGGGCGGGCAGCCGGTTTCGGTGGAGGCATCGATGCCGAGCGAACGCAGCGCGTCGACGAGCGGGCCGATCGGCCGCTTGCGCATATGGGCGTCGCCATCGACGATGACCTTGCCGTCGACCAGCGCCGCAGCTGCCGTCAGGAAGCGTGTCGCCGTTCCGGCATTGCCGAGGAAAAGCGGTGCAGCCGGCGCCTGCAGCTTGCCGCTGCCGGTCACGATGAAGGTTGTATCGTCGGGCTCGTCGATGATGACGCCCATGGCGCGCAGCGCTTCGGCCATATAGCGGGTATCGTCGCTCTTCAACGCGCCGGTCAGCCGGCTTGTGCCCTTGGCAAGGCCCGCCAGCAGCAGTGCCCGGTTGGTGATCGACTTCGATCCCGGCGGCATGGCTCGTCCGGTCAAGGGCTTGCCCGGCGGGATAATCGTGAGTTTGGCTCTACCCATCATCATTCTCTTTGGTCAGTCAGGAAAGCGGCCGATGGCCGGCGGTCGGCATCCTTTACCGCCTCGCATGAAAAACCGATAGCGGAAATCTCAGAACTTTACCGTGGGAACAGCGCGGTCCGCTTCGTTGGTAATCTCGAAATAGGCCTTCTTCACGAAGCCGAAGGGGCCGGCGATGAGATTGTTCGGGAAGGTTTCGACCTTGACGTTCAGATCGCGTGCGGCACCGTTGTAGTAGCGGCGTGACATCTGGATTTCGTTTTCCGTCGTCTCCAGCGATTGCTGCAGCTCGACGAAGCCCGTATTGGCCTTCAGGTCGGGATAGGATTCAGAAACGACCATCAGGCGGCCAAGCGCCTGACTGAGAACGCCTTCGGCGGCGGCACGGCCGGCGACATCGCCAGCGGGCACGGCCTGCGCTGCGGCACGAGCCTGGGTCACCTCGACCAACGTCTTGTTTTCATGACCGGCATAGCCTTTGACCGTCTCGACCAGATTGGGAATGAGATCGGCGCGGCGCTTCAACTGCACGTCGATACCGGACCATGCCTCTTCTGCGACTTGTCGTGCACGAACGAGCCCGTTGTAAATGAAGACGACATAGAGCGCGGCCAGCACTATGATCGCGAGAAGAACAAGCATCTGAAATCCCCCGTGGCGACTGCAACCCAAGGGACACTAGGCAGATTTCACGCCAATGTCACCCGGCTTTAACGGCGGCGCAGAGCCAAGATAGGCTGTAGCGATGCCCAATCCCGGGGAAGCTTGCCTTAGGCGGCCTGCTGATTCCAGTTGACGCCGCCGGCATCCGTCAGCAGAAAGGCTTCGCCACAAGCTTTGGCCAGCGTGCGCACGCGCAGGATGTAGCTCTGACGTTCCGTGACCGAGATGACGCCGCGGGCGTCGAGCAGATTGAAGACGTGGCTCGCCTTGATGCACTGGTCGTAAGCCGGAAAGACGCATTTGTGCAGGCGATGATTTTCACTGTCGCCGGGCGCGCCGGCTGCCAGTAATGCCTGACATTCCTTCTCGGCATCGATGAAATGGCGGTGCAGCATCTCGGTATTGGCATATTCGAAATTATGCCGGGAATATTCCTGCTCGGCCTGGAGGAAGACGTCGCCGTAGGTGATCTTGTCTTCACCTTCGAGGCCGTTGAAATTCAGGTCATAGACGCTGTCGACGCCCTGAACATAGGTCGCAAGACGCTCCAGACCGTAGGTCAGCTCACCGGCGACGGGTGCGCATTCGATGCCGCAAACCTGCTGGAAATAGGTGAACTGCGAGACTTCCATGCCGTCGCACCAGCATTCCCAGCCGAGACCCCAAGCACCAAGCGTCGGGCTTTCCCAATCGTCCTCGACGAAGCGGATGTCATGCAGCAGCGGATCGAGGCCGATCGCCTTCAGCGAGCCGAGATAGAGCTCCTGCAGATTCGGAGGATTGGGCTTCAAGATGACCTGGTACTGATAATAGTGCTGCAGACGGTTCGGGTTCTCACCGTAGCGACCGTCGGAGGGGCGGCGGGAGGGCTGGACATAGGCGGCCCGCCAAGGCTTCGGCCCGAGCGAACGCAGCGTAGTGGCCGGATGGAACGTGCCAGCGCCGACTTCCATGTCGTAGGGCTGCAGAACCGCACAACCCTTGTCGGCCCAATAATTGTGCAGCGTCAGGATCAGCGCCTGAAAGGAGCGCTTCGGGTTCATATGGTCGGGCACGTTGGCAGTCATGGGAATTGATTTCTTCCGCTAGCGAATTGTTTGGCGGACAGGTGCCACGGCGTGGCGAATGGGTCAAGGCTTTGCAGCATAAACGGCGCTGCAGCCTGCCTCGCCGAGGCACATGGGTTTATTCATCCTCCCGCTTCACACGATACTCGCCGGTCTTTGGATCCTTGACCAGCGTTCCCATGGCGCCGGTACGGCGTTCCGTTTCGGCGCGGCGGGATTTTTCGGCGAGCCGCTGGGCATCGCGGACGAAACGCCGATACAGGAACCAAATCCCGCCGACGGCGATGATGAAGAAGATGATCCGGGACATTAGCCAGCGCTCCCGCCTACAATCCGTACCGGCCCCACAATGCCTTTTCCTCTGCTGCTTCCGCAAGCCCGGATGCAATCCCGGCGCCGAGGCCATCCATGCCGCCAAGCGAAATGCCGGGAGCCTTGCGGCCGAAAAGGCTGCGCGGCGTGGTGATCAGCGTTGGCTTGACCTTGTCGCCGAAGCGCTTCCTCAATTCCTGACGCATGTCTCCCAGGCCGTCGATCAGGCCAAGCTCCAGCCCACGGCTGCCGGTCCAGAACAGGCCGGAGAATACCGTTTCGTCCGCCGAGAGCTTTCCTGTGCGACGCTCGAGCACCATGTCGATGAAGACCTTGTGGATTTCGAGCTGCAGGCTCTTCAGATATTCGATGTCCTTTTCCCTCTCCGGCTGGAACGGATCGAGGATCACCTTGTTCGCACCGGCTGTGTAGACGCGGCGTTCGACGCCGATCTTCTTCAACAACTCCGGAAAACCGAACCCGCCGGAGACGACGCCGATCGAACCGACGATCGAGGTGGCATCGGCAATGATCTCGTCTCCCGCCAGCGCGATCATGTAACCTCCAGAGGCTGCGACATCCTCAACGAAGACCAGGACCTTCTTATCTTTCTCGGCGGCCAGATCGCGTATGCGATTGTAAATCATCCGCGACTGCACCGGAGAGCCGCCCGGCGAATTGACGATAATGGCGACAGCCGGCGCCGTCTTCATGCCGAAAGCTTTTTCAAGAGCCTGGGATGAGCCCGCCAGATTAAGCGATTGCCGCAGCGGACCACCACCGGAAGAGATGACGCCGCTCAGACGGACGACGGGGACGATCACCTCCTCCTTGCGGAAGCGCTTCGGAAGCATGCGTCTCAAGAACCCAACCATTCGTCATCCCTGAATCATGATGTTTGCTGCCCCGTGATGTATGCACGGAAACGCCAAACGCAATATTGCGGATCGTATTTGATGCTCTGATGCTGAGCGCGCCGAATGGCTAGCGGCGCGGATACGAAGTGCGGCCGTTGTTCATATCATCGACGAAATCGGTGAATTTATGCGTTCCCTCGCCATGCATGATCAATGGCGCCCGAAGCGCCAGTCTGGCCCTCGAACCCTTGATTGCCGTCACCAGAATGCGCACCGCACTCTCACCCTCGCGGGGATGGATCGGCGTGATTTCAATGCCGCCGAAGCGGCGGCCGCAGGCGGCGATGATCTCGCCGATCGATTCTGGCCGGGCGATCAGCGAGAGCTGGCCGCCCGGGATCATGATCGCGCCTGCCGTGCGGATCCACCGTTCGAACAGCCCGTCGGTCATGGCATGCGCTTCGGCTTTCAGCGCGTCCGGTGTCAGCCTGTCACTGGCATCGTTGAAGGGCGGGTTCATGATGACGTGGTGGAAGCTGTCGTCGACAAGACCCGCCTCGTTGCGATCCTTGCCGGTCAGCGTGACATCGGCTTCGATGACCGAGACGCGGTTGGCAAAACGGGCATTTTCCGGCAGCAGGATGCTCTTGCGCGCGAACTCGGCCATATCGGACGAGCGCTCGAACAGCACGACCTCCGCCCGGTCGAGTCTCGAGGCCACGGCCATTCCGGCGGCTCCGGCGCCCGCACCGAGATCCGCCACCCGGATCGCGCGCTCATCTGCGACAAGCGCTGCCAGCAGCATGGCATCCATGCCGGAGCGGTGCCCCCTGCCCTTCGGTTGCACGACATGGAAGGCGCCGCGGTGGAAGGCATCAATGGTTTCGGAAGGGCTTTCAGTCATGGCGGACCTCAGGACCGGGCCGGGCGCAACTCGTCGCCGAGGCCGGCATCGATCAGGATACGCCGGGCCAGATCGGCACGCTCTTCCTCCACCAGAAAGCGGCGCGGCAGCATCCCGAGGGAGCCTTCCAGAATGCTCATGGCCTGGTCCGCAATGAAGCAATGAATTCCCGCATCCTTCATCAGGCTCTCAGCGAATGAGAGAAGGACCGGGTCATTGGTACGGATCAACTCGTGCATAGGCCTTAGAATTCCTGTCAAATTTACGCGACGAGACAATTCGCCTCTTGCCGCCCGTTTCGCCCCTTCTTATTGTGCTTTGCAGAAAATGAACAGGAGTCCGGATCGTTGGGCGTCGTGATACCGCTGGAAGAAAGCAAGAATAAACTGGCATCCATCAAGCCGTTGGTGGACCTGACCAAGGCGGATATGGAACGCGTCAATCAGCTCATCCTGTCCAAGGCCGGCTCTGATGTGCAGATGATCCCGGAGGTTGCGGAGCACCTCATTTCCTCTGGCGGCAAGCGTTTGCGGCCGATGCTGACCATCGCGTCTGCCGCTCTTTACAGCTATCAGGGCGACAATCACATCAAGCTCGCGACATCGGTCGAATTCCTCCATACGGCGACGCTGCTGCATGACGATGTGGTCGATGAAAGCGATCTGCGTCGCGGCAAGTCCACCGCCCGGATGATCTGGGGCAATCAGGCAAGCGTGCTGGTCGGGGATTTCCTGCTCGGCCAAGCTTTCCGCATGATGGTGGAAGTCGGCTCGCTCGAAGCGCTCGACGTGCTCTCTTCGGCCGCCTGCGTCATCGCCGAAGGCGAGGTGCTGCAACTTTCCGTTTCCAAGAACATGGAGACAACGGAAGACGATTATCTCTCGGTCATCCGCGCCAAGACCGCAGCGCTCTTTGCCGCTGCAGCTGAAGTCGGCCCGATCGTCGCCAATGCCGGCAAGGCGGAGCGCAATGCGCTGAAGTCCTACGGCACCAATCTCGGCCTCGCCTTCCAGCTCGTCGACGACGCGCTCGACTACGGCGGCAAGGCCGCCGATCTCGGCAAGAATGTCGGCGACGATTTCCGCGAGGGCAAGATCACACTGCCGGTGATTCTCGCCTATCGCCGCGGCACGGAGAAGGAGCGCGCCTTCTGGCGCGAGGCCATCGAAACCGGCAACAACAGCGACGAGAATCTCGAGAAGGCTCTCGGCCTGATCACGAAATATGGCGCGCTGGCCGACACAATTGCCCGTGCCGTCCATTACGGCACCATCGCGCGCGACGCCCTGGCACCCCTGCCGGAAACGCCTTGGAAATCGGCACTTCTGGAAGTGATCGATTTCTGCATCGAACGCGTTAATTGATGGCGGCGGCCTGAATTTGTTGCAGGGCCGCTTCAAAAAAGCCATCCTGTTGTGAATCAGTTGACACGAACGCTTTATGCCGCCGGCGGTCTTCGCCGGCTGTCCCTTGATGAAAGGCTTTCTAATGCGGCAGAGACTTGCCATCCGTTTCCTCTCGGGCGTAGCCTTGGCGGCGGTCCTTTCGGTGTCCGCCCTGAATGTCGCGCGCGCTGATGATAAGCCGGCGACAGCACCGGAGGCCAGCGCCCCGGTCGCCTTCGATACGGATAGTGTCGATACCTTCGCAGGCGCTTTCCTCGCCGCCCGCACCGCCGATGTCGATCACGACTACAATACTGCCATCGCGCTCTACAAAAAGGCGCTGATGATCGACCCGAGCAATCCGGAGATCCGCCAGCGGCTGATGATCTCGCTGTTGCTGAACGGCAATCTGGAAGAAGGCGTCAAATACGCCAACGAGCTGAAGAGCGACCCTTCCGTCGAACGCGTGACCACCATCGTACGCGGCATGGATGCCATTCGCCGTCACGAATACCGTACCGCCCAGGAAATCCTCAAGTATAACGGTCCGAACGATCTCGACCGGATGATGACCAATCTGCTCGCCGCCTGGGCTCGCGCCGGATCCGGCCGGGGCAAGGAAGCCATCTCGATGATCGACAAGATGAAGGGCCCGGATTGGTTCAACATCTTCAAGAACTATCATGCCGGCGCCATAGCACTGACGATGGGCGACCTGAAATCGGCACGCTCGCACCTCAACGATGCGATCCTCGACAAGACGGGCGGAGCGACGGCTCCCGATACGTTCATGCGCGCCGTCATGGCGCTTGCGCGTCTCGAAGCCAAGGCCGGCGACAAGCAGAAGGCCCTGGATGCAATCTCCGTCGGCGACAATCTCGTCAGCAATTATGCTCCGTTGAATGCGCTGCGCGACAGCATCAGCAAGGGTGATAC
Organism: Martinezella sp. CNPSo 3957; assembly: GCF_057784395.1. Lineage (NCBI taxonomy): Bacteria > Pseudomonadati > Pseudomonadota > Alphaproteobacteria > Hyphomicrobiales > Rhizobiaceae > Martinezella > Martinezella sp. CNPSo 3957. Next base: position 160,642 of record NZ_JBXSOU010000012.1, on the reverse strand, counting down.
GCCGAACCAGCAGGTCACCAATGCCAGCGAGGGTGCGGCCGCCGTTCTCTTCACCATCGGTGCCGCGCTGAACCGCGACGGGGCCGAGGATGTCGTCTCGCTCTATCTGCAGATTGCCAATTCTCTCGACCCCAAAGCGGCCGATACGCTGGTGCTGCTCGGCGGGCTGGCCGAAAAGCAGGAGCAGACCGATCGTGCGATCGGCTTCTACAAGAAGGTGCCCGATGACTCGCCAATGGCCCGCATCTCCGAGCTGCAGCTCGGCCTTGCGCTCGCCCAGGCAGGTAAAGTCGACGATGCACGCAAGCATCTGAAGGCGCTGATCGATTCCGATCCCAACGATGTCCGCAGCTATCTCGCCTATGGCAGCGTCCTTTCGGATGCCAAGGACTTCCAGGCCATGGCCGACAATTACGATAAGGCCGTACAGATCATCGGCCCCGTGCCGAAGCGCAGCGACTGGGCGGTGTTCTTCCAGCGCGGCATTGCCTATGAGCGGCTGAAGAAGTGGGCGGATGCCGAGCCGAACTTCAAGAGGGCGCTTGAGCTCAATCCGGATCAGCCGCAGGTGCTGAACTATCTCGGCTATTCCTGGGTCGACATGAACATGAACCTCGACCAGGGTCTGAACATGATCAAGAAGGCCGTCGATCTCAGGCCGGACGACGGCTATATCGTCGATTCGCTTGGCTGGGCCTATTTCCGCCTCAACCGTTTCGACGATGCCGTGAGCGAACTGGAGCGGGCGGCACAGCTCAAGGCGGGCGATCCGACGATCAATGACCACCTCGGTGACGCCTACTGGCGCGTCAACCGCAAGCTCGAAGCCGTCTATCAGTGGAATCGGGCGCTCGCCTCGAAGCCGGAAGAGGCCGATATTCCGAAGATCAAGGAGAAGGTCGAGAAGGGCTTGCCGCCACTCGACAACGATCCAAAGACCGTCGACAAGAGCAAGCAGCCCGATCCAGCGCCCGCCCCCTCGCCCGACACGAACGCTCCGGCGCCGGTCGACAAGAAGTCCTAAGACTTCCATGAGCACGATCTTGGCAGCGGGTGATTTCGACCTTACGGAAGAAGCGCCCGCAAAGATCAATCTTGCGCTACACGTCACCGGCCGCCGCGCCGATGGCTATCATCTGCTGGACATGCTCGTCAGCTTTGCCCGCCACGGCGATCGTCTTTTCTTTCGCGCAAGTGCGGATGACGATTTCAGCCTTTCGGGACGGTTCGGCCCGTTGCTTTCCGCCGATGCCGAGGCTGGCGACAATCTCGTGCTCAAGGCGCGCGATCTCTTGCGCCAGGCAGCCAATTCGTCCGGTCTCGATGCTCCCGCCGTCCATATTCATCTGGAAAAAAACCTGCCAATCGCATCGGGCATCGGCGGCGGTTCGGCGGATGCGGCGGCGGCATTGCGGGGGCTCATGCGGCTCTGGCGCCTCAGCCTGCCTGAAGGCACCCTCAAAACGATCGCCCTGAAGCTTGGCGCCGATGTACCGATGTGTCTTTCGAGCCGACCGCTGATTGCGCGTGGAATTGGCGAGGCGATAGATTTGCTGCCTTCCTTTCCTTCTTTTCCGATGGTTCTCGGCAATCCGCTCGTCGGCGTCTCCACGCCCGACGTGTTCCGCCAACTGTCGCGCAAAGATAATCCGCCATTGCTGTTTCCGTCGCAAATGCCGCAGGGTCAAGGCGAATGGATCGACACGATCAAGGCCCTGCGCAACGATCTCGAACCGCCGGCGCGCTCGATCTGCGGCGAGATTGGCGTGCTTTCCGGCCTGATCGAAAGCGAATCCCCGATCCTGACGCGCATGTCCGGCTCGGGCGCCTCCTGTTTCGGCATCTTCGCCGATGCCGAACGGGCGAAGAAAGCCGCCGCCTCGCTTCACAGACAGAAGCCGGACTGGTATTTCCAGGTAACGGAGACGATCGCGGGAGAGGCATGATGGCAGGTCCAGTCAACGAAAGATCCTTCATTCCCGTCGGCATCGCCGTGCTGACCGTTTCCGATACGCGCACGCTCGCCGACGACAAATCGGGCGATACGCTGATTGCCCGCATTGCGGAAGCCGGCCACAGGCTTGCTGCCCGCGCCATCGTTCCGGATGACAGGGAGCGCATCCGCGCGCAGGTGGAAGCCTGGACCAAGGATGATGCGGTCGATGTCGTGATCACTACCGGCGGCACGGGCTTTACCGGCCGCGATGTTACGCCGGAAGCGTTGGAGCCATTGTTTGAGAAGCGGATGGATGGGTTTTCGGAAGTCTTCCATCGCATCTCCTATGACAAGATCGGCACGGCGACGATCCAGTCACGGGCGACAGGCGGTGTGGCCAATGCCACGTTCATCTTCGTGCTGCCGGGCTCTCCCGGTGCCTGCAAGGATGCTTGGGATGGCATCTTGAAGGCGCAGCTCGACTATCGCCACATGCCCTGCAATTTCGTGGAGATCATGCCGCGCCTCGACGAGCATCTAAAGCGCGGCGCCGGCTCGAGGTAGGTCTTCTGCTCGCTGCGATATTGCGTGGCGGTCATGCCTTCGGCAGGATGGGAATTGATTCCCAGGAATCGCCGCTGAGTATGATGCAGCTCCGGCCGGATACGTCGCTCATCAGCAGTGTCCAGTTGCCGCTCTCAGCAGCATAGATCTCAACGATCGTGCTTTGATCGAGCTTGCCGACAGCCGAAAGCTTTTCCGAAAGATGGTCGCCAAGAAACGCGACGATATCGACGCGCTTGGCGCAGGCCAAGGTTACCTGAGCGGCGGCATTGCCGGGGAAAAGAATTGCACTTGCAACGAAGAGAGTTGCCATGAGGCGGTAGAGCATCGTGCGTTTCATAACGCACCTCCTTTCGCCGAAATCCCGGCGAAAAAGGAGAATTCCGCTGACCAGTTCCGCCTGATATCGGCATCTTCATGGTCGGTCACCAACGCGACACGCGTAAGGTGCCGCCACACACGAATTATCGCAGCTATTGCGGCGTTTACAAATGGAATCTGCGGAACGCTAGAGCAGCTCCAGCAAAAGTGCGAAGCGGTTTTGCGTCCGGAGCTGCGTAAAAACAAGAAGATAGAGCGTTTTCGCGATCCGAAGGAAAGCGGAAATGTTCTAGGCCCTATCGCGCCGCGCGCGCCACCCAGGAGGGAATGAGTTCGCTTGAAAGCCTCCGGCCCTTCTGGCCCTTGGCAAATTCCGCGAGCTGCATGCCCGACCTGGCGATGGCGATGGCCTGGTGTTTCGAAAGCAGCAGGCCCAACTCCAATGGCGGCGAACGGCGGCCGATCCGCTTCAGAAAGGGGCGCCGATAGCCGCGCGACGCCGTAAACCGCGCCGGGCCTTTGTTCAGGGAGACATATTCGGCGACCTCGTCGATCCAGCCCGCTTGCGGCCGCGCGCCCGGCTCGACCAGCAACAGCCATTCGCCGCGGGCCGCCCGCAATATGTCCTTGATATCCCACTGCGAGTAAAAGCGGCAGCCGGCGGCATCTGCGACTTTCGATGTGCCATCACTCGAACCGTGATCGAGCACGACCACGTCGCTGACCAGCCCCTCGACCGCGCCTGCCACCAATGCCGCCAATGTCTGCGCCAGTTCGGGTTCGTGATCCTGGCATTCGATGATGACCGTCAACATTGCCCATTTATAGAGCGGCGCATAATTTATTGCCAGCACCCAACCTTCGGCTCCAAACGTTTAAGAAAAGCATCATATGCCGCCGGAAACGCTCACCGCCGGTATCGCCAAATACCTCCTCTCAACGAGGTGGAAAATGGTGATTTCGGATTTTTGTTCTTGCAATGTTCTCATTTGTCGGATAGGAATTTAATCATCTTAGATGCGGCGTGCGATGGCATAAGCCGCCCTGGAGCTACCGATGAACGAGCAGTCCCTTGCAGGGCAGGCCGCTTTCGCGCCAGCCAATACGGCAGACGTTGCCAACGCTTTGATCGCCGATTCCGGTCTCAGGGTCGACGTCGAGCGTCGGCGCGGACGCGGGGCCGGATTGAACCCGAGCGGCCGGTTCGAGCCGCAGCAGCGCGAGGCTTTCGACGACGGCTGGCAGAGCTGGGAGGAGCTGCCGCCTTTCAAAACCGAAGTGCAGGTGGAGAAGCCGCGCACGGCCATTACCCGTAACGAATCGCCCGACATACCCTTCGATCGATCGATCAACCCTTATCGCGGCTGCGAGCACGGCTGCATCTACTGCTTCGCGCGGCCGACGCATGCCTATATGGGCCTTTCGGCGGGGCTGGATTTCGAATCGAAGCTGTTTGCCAAGCCGGATGCGGCCAAACTGCTGGAGCGCGAATTGGCAAAGCCCGGCTACAAGCCGCGCGTTATCGCCATAGGGACGAATACCGATCCCTACCAGCCGATCGAGAAGGAATGGCGGATTATGCGCCAGATCCTCGAAGTGCTGAACCGGGCGAACCATCCCGTTGCTATCGTCACCAAATCGGCGCTGGTCATGCGCGATATCGACATTCTGAAGGAGATGGCCGCCAAGAACCTAGTGCGGGTGGGAATATCGGTGACGACACTCGACCGGAAGCTCGCGCGCACCATGGAGCCCCGGGCGGCGACGCCGCCACGGCGGCTGGAAGCGATCCAGGCTTTGAACGAGGCCGGCATCCGCACCGCGATCATGGTGGCGCCGATTATCCCTGCCCTCAACGATCATGAAATCGAGCGCATTCTCGATGCGGGCAAGGCGGCCGGCGCGCAGGAGGCAAGCTATGTCATTTTGCGGCTGCCGCTGGAGGTGAGCCCCCTCTTTCGCGATTGGCTGCTGCAGCATTATCCGGATCGCTATCGCCACGTCATGTCGCTGATCCGCTCGATGCGCGGCGGCAAGGATTACGATGCGGAGTTCGGCAAGCGCATGAAGGGTGCCGGACCTTATGCCTGGCAGATCAGCCGCCGCTTCGAAATGGCGACGCGCCGGCTCGAGCTTACGCGCCGCAATATCGCTTTGCGCGACGATCTGTTCGTGCCGCCAGATGGCAGCGGCGTCCAGTTGTCGCTGCTTTGATATTCCCTGCGGGTTTTCCCTGACCCCGCTGGAAAAGCCCCCCGGTTCGCCGCCCTGATCCACCGGGGGCTTGCAGGAGATCGGGTGGTGTGCGAGCTTCGCCGCATGACACGCAGCACATCACCCGATTCTCCAATGCTTTTCGAGGATGCCCCGCTCGTTCCCACGTTTGAGCTGGAGCTGATTGCGCGCCGGGCCGGCCATTGGCCTGTCGCCGGAGCCGATGAGGCTGGCCGGGGCCCGCTTGCTGGACCGGTGGTCGCCGCCGCCGTTATTCTCGACCCTGAGCGGATCCCGCAAGGGCTCAACGATTCCAAACAGCTGACCGCGGCCAGGCGCGAAGAGCTGTTCGTGGAGATTCTCGCAACAGCAACGGTCTCTATCGCCTCGTCGAGTGCCGGTCGTATCGACACGACCGATATCCGCAAGGCAAGCCTCGATGCGATGCGCCGTGCCATTTGCGGACTTGCCGTGCCGGCAAGCTATGTGCTGACCGATGGGCTCGATGTGCCAGCCGGGCTTGCATGCCCGGGAAAGGCCGTCGTCAAGGGAGACGCGCGCTCATTCTCCATCGCTGCCGCATCGATCGTCGCCAAAGTGACCCGCGACCGGATGATGGCGCGCGCGGGTATTGTCTTTCCAGCCTATGGTTTCGCAGCCCATGCCGGCTATGGCACTCCTCAGCATCGCGCTGGCATTGAAGAGCATGGCCCCTGCTCCCTGCATCGCATGAGCTTCCGCCCGCTGCGCAAAGAGGCCGTTTGAAACTCAGCCCGTCAGTCCGGCGACGATTTCAGTCGAGCATTTTCTGATATAGGCGATGTCTTCCCGGTAGATGCGATCATGTCCTTGCTGGAGATTCCGGCGATATCTCTCGATGCCGCGGGCGGCCTCCTGCTCCATGAAAGCCAATAGAGCTTCAAGCCGCGCGATAATGACATCAGGCAATGAAAGGCGCTCGTTAATGGACAGGCCATAAGCATCGACAAAGATACGGGCGCGACCGAGTTGGGCGGCAAGAGTGTCCATTTCCTTGATAGCGACGCCGGAGGACAGCGGCGCCCAGCGATAGACGGCATAGGCCAGATCCCACATTCGCGGACCGGGATGCGCAGCCTCGAAATCGATGATACCCGTCACTTCGCCATCGTTCAGGACGACATTGTAGGGGGCAAAATCCCCATGGCAGATGACCTCGCAGGGCGAGCGGGCCGACAGTTGCCATGCGTAGCTGGCCGCAAGGCTTTTTGCGAACAGGGCGGAGCAATCGTGATAGCGACGCAGCAGCGACGCAGCCGACCCCAGCGCCTTTTCGCCGCGCATAGCGGCGTGGCCATCGAGATCGCCGGTATCTCCGGGCAGATAGGTTACCCGTTCCCAGACCTCGTCATATCCAGCCGGACGCGGAGCTGCATCGAAGCCATGCCGATGTAGCGCAGCCAGCAAGGCGTGGACGCCCGGTGTCCAGGTAGCCGCTGGTCTCACGATGAGATCGTCTTGACGAAACGGTTCGCTGCCAGTCGTTGACTGCATCCACTCTCCTCTCATGCAGTGATCTTGCCTCCCATTGCAGCGATGATCAATCATGACTGAGCATGAAACAAAAAAAGCCCCGCCGAAGCAGGGCTCTTTCGAATTTCGCTAGTTCCAAGGCTTAGTTCAGCCGGGTCTTCACTTCCTTGACGGCGTCGCTGAAGAGGCCGGACTGAACACTGCCGTCAGCCTTCTTGGCTAGCACCGATTCAGCAGCGGCGATTGCCAGATCGACGGCAGCGGAGCGGACCGCCTTCATTGCATCGGCTTCGGCCTGCTTGATCTTCTGCTCGGACAGAGCCGTGCGGTTGGCGACGAACTCCTCGGTCTTCTTGCGCGCCTCGGTCGTCAGCATTTCCGCTTCGCGCTCGGCTGCGGCAACGATATGTGCTGCTTCAGCCTCGGCTTCCTTGCGCTTGCGCTGATATTCGGCCAGCAGGTGCTGGGCCTCTTCGCGCAGGCGCTTGGCTTCCGCCAGCTCGTTGCGGATCTGATCGGCGCGGTCGTCCAGCGACTTTGCCATCATGCCCGGAACCTTCAGGTAAACGATCAGGCCGAGGAAGATGAGGAGGCTGACAAACGCGAAGAAGGTGTTGTCGAAAGAAAATTCCATGGATCAACCCTCCTGCTTTGCGGCAGCTGCCGCAACCGCAGAGGCGACATCGGCCTTGCCGGCGACATTTCCGACCAACTGCTCGACGACGGCACCGGCCGTCTCTTCGGCAATTGCACCGACATCACCGAAGGCTTTCGCCTTGATTTCAGCAATGCGGCCTTCTGCGGCCTTGAGCTTCTCAGCCAGGCTCGCCTCGATTGCCTTGCGATCCTCTTCGGCCTTGGCCTTGGCGGCATCGCGGGCGGTAGCGCCGATGGAATTTGCCTTGGCGCGCGCAGCGGCCAATTCGCTTTCATAGGTCGCGACGGCGGCGTCGGCTTCAGCCTTCAGACGCGAGGCTTCCTCGATATCCTGGGCGATCCGGTCGTGCCGGCTTTCCAGAATGGTGCCGACGCGCGGAATAACGATCTTCTGCATGGCCACGTAGAAGATGACGAAGGTGATCACCAGCCAAAGCAGCTGTGACGGATACGTCGTATGGTCAAACGGCGGGAATACGCCGCCGTGATGGCCTTCATTCGGCGCACCCGTTTCCGTGTGCACCGCTCCGGCGGCCGGCGGTGCTTCTTCAGCATATGCCGGGGTCACAAACATGCTCACCTCCAGGTGGTCTGCAAATACAAAGAATCACGGCTCGCTGCTCGCGAACCGTGATCTATGACGCCGCTGATATCAGACGGCGAAGAGCAGGAGGAGAGCGACGAGCAGCGAGAAGATGCCCAGAGCTTCCGTAACGGCGAAGCCGAATACCAGACGGCCGAACTGGCTGTCAGCAGCCGACGGGTTGCGCAGTGCGCCGGACAGGTAGCTGCCGAAGATATTGCCGAGGCCGAGAGCCGTGCCGGCCATACCAAAGCAAGCCAAACCTGCGCCGATGAACTTTGCTGCTTCCGCGTCCATGTTGAACTCCTTTGAAATGGTTGTGCGGTGAATGACTGACGCCGTTAGACGCCAATGTCTTTATCCTTAGTGGCCGCCCGGATGGATTGCGTCGTTGAGGTACATGCAAGTCAGCACCGCAAAGACGTAAGCCTGAAGGAAGGCGACAAGGAACTCGAGACCGGTGAGGGCGACGGTCATGATAAGAGGAAGAACGGCCCCGCCGATACCAAGCGCGCCGAGGGCTCCGAGCGAGGCGACAAAGCCTGCGAATACCTTGAGCGTGATATGACCGGCCAGCATGTTGGCGAAAAGACGAACAGAGAGTGAAACCGGGCGGGAGAGGAAGGAGATGATCTCGATCGCCACCACCAGCGGCAAGAGAACTCCCGGAACACCTTCAGGAACGAAGATCTTGAAGAAGCCGAAGCCATGCTTGATCAAACCGTAGAAAATAACGGTGAAGATAACGAGCAGTGCGAGCGCCAGCGTGACGATGATCTGGCTCGTGACGGTGTAGAAGTAAGGAACGAGGCCGAGCAGGTTCGCCGTCAGGACGAACATGAAGAGAGAGAAGACCAACGGGAAGAATTTCATTCCCTTCGTTCCCGCCCCCTCTTTCAACATCGAGGCGATGAACTCATAGGCCATTTCCGCAACGGACTGCGAGCGCGTCGGGACAACGGCGCGCGGCGCGCTGGCAAAATACAGAAAGCCCGCGGACAGCACTGCCGAGGCAACCATGAACAGCGAAGCATTGGTGAACGAAAAATCAATTCCACCGATATCGATCGGGATAATCTTAAAGATCAGGAACTGATGGGTAGGATCGTTTGCCACCGCTTGTTCTCTTTCATTATTCCGCTCCACCGAGCAGATGCTTCTTATCTGGAAACAACGCCGCTGCGTCGCTTCCGCTCATTTCTTACCAGGCTCACGTCCCTGCGGCTCCGGTGTCGCCACCTTGCCTGCAGAGCGCAGCACATTCAGCACGCCGGCACAGAATCCGAGAAGCAGCAAAATAATCATGCCCCACGGCGTCGTACCGAGAAAACGGTCCAAGACATAGCCCAGAACGGCTCCAACGATGATTGCAGCAATGAACTCACTGGAAAGCTTCATCGCCTGAGCGTAGCCCTTGCGGCTTTCCTCGGCGTGAACCTCCTCGCGTTCATCCTCTCTCACCGCAGCGCGCTTGTTCGCCAATTCGGCTCCCAGCTGCGCTCGCCGCTGTTCCAGACCCTCGTCGCGGTCATCCGTCATGGTGGCATCCTCCCCTTTATTCGTTGCGCGCAATCCCTTTACCCCGGTCAACGCGTAAACGAACAGCAGGTTTCGCCACCTTTCGGCCCGTTTTGAAGTCGCGCGCAACATAGTTTTAGGAAAAAGTATAGTCAAGGCGTAGACACCATCTGTCCAGCCATAAATTAGCCCAATTAAATCATGAGTTTAGACCGAAAGAGCCATATTGACCGAAAACTGAGCGGAAGAATCCTCTTCAGCCCATGCTTTCCTGCGGCTTTTTTGCCGGGGGAAGTGGCCCTAGCCGCCGTGTCAATCTGCCGGAACCGGCCGCCTCAGCTCCAACCGCCGCCATAGGTCCTGTAGAAGATGTGCATGCCTATGCGGCCAACCTTCACCATTTCGGCAGCCCATTTCGGCCGAACATAGACAGCATGATAGTGAGTGGCGGAACCGACTTCCGGCAGCCAGATCTTGCCGGCTGTGACCGCCATGGCGACCTGGCGGGCAATACGCCAGTGTTCTGGCGAATTGACGCGCTCCTTGACGTTGTCACAGGCGAAGGAGAACTGGCAAGCATTGGTCCAATCCTCATTCTGATAGACGACGCCGCAGATGGTCTTTGGATAGGCGGGATTACGGACACGGTTGAGAATGACCTGGGCGACAGCGGCCTGTCCTTTCACGGACTCGCCGCGCGCCTCGAAATAGATGCCGGTCGCAAGACATTGCTGCTCGTCGGAGGAGAAGACCGATGGCGGCAGGACATTGGCGGCCCAGGCATGATCCTTCGGGCCGATTTGTGGCACGAAGCGCCCCTCGTCGTCCTGATCCTTGGCGAGAATGGAATCGAAGGGCGAGACTCGGGCATAATCCGGCGCCGGCGAGGCATAGGCGGCGGCCAGAACATCGGCATTCTGGTTGGTGACCAGATTGGCGATATAGGCCGGCACGCTCTCGTCCAGCTTCGGCGGTTCTTTCTTATAGAAGGCCGTGGCAATCTGGATTTCCTTGCCGCCGAGCTGCGGCTTCAGGAAGGCGGTGCGCTCGCCGGTCGCGGATTCCGGCCGAAACAGCATGCTCTGGCGCTGCAGCACCGAGCCCGCGGAAAAATCCTTCGGCGGCAGCATCGGCGTGATGGCCACCACTCTGCCCTTCTTGTCCTGCCGGTTGATGCGGTCCTCATCGGGCCGGGGATCGCTGCCCTTGGCCTCGGACTGGAACGCGACGCGGCGTCCGTCCGGCAACACCAGACCGCCCTCTCCAACGGCGGCAGAGGTCCTGACATCCCCGAAAGCCAGTTCCGCCTGGTGGGTGGAGCCGGCCGGCGAGTCTGTCATCACCATGCGCCAGTTGGCGCCTTCCCTATCGATACCCGCAAGCAGGCCCGCAAGATCGCCATAGGCGGCGGTCGACGGAAAAATAAGCCAGGCACAGAGCCCGAAGACGACTGGAGAGGTCCAATTTTGTGGCAGGAACCGCGACTTGCGGCTGACATAACGCGAGCGAGACAACACCGGACTCCAAACGGCACTCGAAACCAGGAGCCGGAATAATCTCCCATTAACCTTGATGGATGGTTAATTTGGGCGAATCTATGGTCATGCAGGCGGTGAACCGAAAACAAAGACCCGGCGGATATCCACCGGGCCTTTGAACAACCAGCAAGAATATTCGTGTCAAATGATGACGTGCGATCCCAGCTCCACCACGCGATTGGCCGGCAGTCGGAAGTAGTCCGAGGGATCGGTCGCGGCGTTGGCGAGGGCGATATAAAGCCGGTCCTGCCAATGCGGCATGCCCGATTTCGCATCCGGCACCAGCTTGCGGCGGCCGAGATAGAAGGAGGTCGACATGATGTCGAACTTCAGGCCGGTCTTGCGCAGGGTCGCAAGCGCCTGCGAGACATTCTGCGATTCCATGAAGCCGAAGCGCAGCTCGACGCGCGAAAAGCGGTCCGAAACCTTCTCGACGGTATAACGATCCTCCTGGGCGACGCGCGGCTTGTTGATGGTGCGGATCGTCAGGATGACGTTCTTGTCGTGCAGGACGTGATTGTGCTTCAGATTGTGCAGCAGCGCGGCGGGAGCGGATTCCGGATCGCTCGTCAGGAAGATCGCGGTACCTGGCACATGCGCGGGCGAATGATCGCTCTTGCGCTCGATCGAACTGACGAAGGACGACAGCGGGATATCGGTATGGCGTGTCTTTTCCATGAGGATCGCGGTGCCGCGGCGCCAGGTCCACATGATGACGGTAAAGGCCGTCGCGATCATCACCGGCACGTAGCCGCCATCGTGGATCTTCAGGAGGTTCGCGCCCAGGAAGACGAATTCCAGCAGCAAGAGCGGCGTGAGCACGGCAACCGCCATCGGCAGCGTCCAGTTCCAACGGACGCGGACGAATTCAAAGGCCATGATCGAGGTAACGACCATCGCGCCGGTCACTGAGATGCCATAGGCGGTCGCCAGCGCATCCGAGGTCTTGAAAGCCAGCACCAGGAAGATGACGCCAAAGAACAGGACCGTGTTGACCGACGGCAGGAAGATCTGCCCGGTATTGGTCTCGGAGGTGAAGAGGATTTCCATGCGCGGCAGGAAGCCGAGATGAATCGCCTGGCGTGTGAGCGAGAAAGCACCCGTGATGACGGCCTGGCTGGCGATGATCGTCGCCATCGTGGCAAGAATGACCACCGGCAGGATCGCCCAGTGCGGAAACATCAGGAAGAACGGGTCCGACATGGCCATGGGGTCACGCAGCACCAGCGCGCCCTGGCCGAAGTAGTTCAAGGTAAGCGACGGAAACACCAGCACGAACCAGGCCCACTGGATCGGGCGGCGGCCGAAATGGCCGAGGTCGGCATAGAGCGCTTCCGCGCCCGTGACCGTCAGGAACACGGCACCGAGAACGACGACGCCGAGGAAACCCTCGCGCATCAGAAAGGTCACCGCATACCAGGGATTGAGCGCTGCCAGAATGCTGTAATCATCAGAAATGTGCATGATGCCGACAAGACCCATGACGATGAACCACAGCGCGGTGATCGGGCCGAAGAAACGGGCAACGGCACCGGTACCATGCGACTGGATCGCAAAAAGCAATGCCAGAATGGCCACCGATATCGGCACGATATAATCCGACAATTGCGGGGTCACGAGCTTCAGGCCTTCGACGGCTGAAAGGACCGAAAGCGCCGGCGTAATCATCGCGTCGCCGAGGAAAAGCGCAGCACCCAGCAATCCCAGCAACATCAGGATGGCGGTATGGCCGTTCGCCGTCTTCATCAACAGCGCCAGGAGCGAGAGCGTGCCGCCTTCGCCGTCATTGTCCGCGCGGAGCAGAAAAAGGACATATTTGATCGTGACGATGATCGTCAGCGTCCAGAACATCAGCGAGACGACGCTGATGACTTCGCCGCGCGTCAGGCCGTCCGCGGCCACCGGCTTCAATGCTTCGCGAAAGGCATAGAGCGGGCTCGTACCGATATCGCCATAAACAACGCCGACCGAACCGAGGGCGAGGTAGGCGAGCTTGCGAGCGTCCATTTTCCCGTCGGGAGAATGATGGGTTTCGTTAGACATTCAGGATCACTAGACTCTCAGAGCCAGCCTTTCCAGCGAAAAAAGAAAAACGGAACGATGGCGGAAACCACCATCAACAACAGCGATGCAGGGTAGCCGAAGGCAAAATGCAATTCGGGCATATGTTCGAAATTCATGCCATAGACGGAGGCGACAAGCGTCGGCGGCAGGAACACCACGGAAGCGATCGAGAAGATCTTGATGATGGCGTTCTGCTCAATGTTGATCAGCCCCAGCGATGCATCGAGCAAGAAGGTGATATTGCCCGCGACGAAGGACGCATGCTCGGAAAGAGATTGAACATCCCTCGAAACATTGCGGCAGAGGTCTTTGGCTTCGTGGTCCTGCTGCATGGCGGGGATAGCTTGAAGGAAGGTCAGCAGGCGCGACAGCGAACTCAGACTGTCACGTATCTTGCTGAGCATACGGTGATAGCGCGCTATGTCCTTGAGCTTTTCCTCAAGATAGTTCCCCGGCCGGCGGACCTTCTTCACGCGATCGCCAAATACATGCACCGACAATATATCGACACCGGCAACCGTCTGTTCAAGGACCTCGGCGGTCCGATCGGCGATCGTTTCAAGCAGCTTCGCCAGGAGCGCCACGCCAGTGCGTCGCTCCTGCGGGATACGCGGAAGGGCAGCAATGAAGAGAGCGAAAGACTTCGGCTGGGCATAGCGAATAGTGATCAGCCGGTGTCCCGCCAGGATAAACGCGACATCGGTCAACATCGGCAGGCTGGTATCGGCCTTGCAAAGAAGCGAGGCCGTCAAAAAGACCGAGCCGTCCTCGATATAGAGCCGGCTCGAGGGCTCTATATCCTTCATATCCTCACGCGTCGGCACTTCGAGCCCAAGCAGCCGCTCGATATTGGCTTCCTCTTCGCGCGACGGATCGACCATGTCGATCCACACGGCATCGTCGGGCAGCCGATCGGTCGCCGAGAGATCGGGAAGCTCGAGCGGCTTCGAACCTGAGCAATAGGCAGTTATCAACTGCGCGCTCCTGCGGCGGCATAGATGCAGGCGGGATCAGAGCGCGTTGTCCGCGCCCGCTGCGATCTCACCAATGGCCGACAAAAAAAGCTCATAAACCCCCGGTCATATCCCGCCCGTCCGGCCGGGAATCCGTGTTCATGTTCCATTGCGCTGCTGTACCAATCCCTCGTCCGTCCGGGCGAAGACGCCTGCGCGGCCGAAATAAAACCACCATTTGGCGGAGATTGGTCATCGGAAACGACCGACCAGTTCCACGCAGGCGGCGCATATGCAGCAAAGCTCGCAAAGAATCAAGTCACAACCTCTTCATCGCATGCTTCGCCGCAGTTTGGCCAATCCTGCGAAGTCATAGCACAGGATGCCGACAAGACAATCCGCCGCCACAGGGAAAGCAGATCCGTCCTGGTGAATTATTCAAATACGATCGCCGGTGCCGCGCGCTGTGGACTATCCGCGACTTGCTTCCAGACATTAGCCGCGATTTCGCGATAGATCTTTGCAACCACCCCGTTCGGCTCGGCGGCGACAAGCGGCGTTCCCGCATCCGAGGTCTCGCGAATGCCCATGGTCAGCGGCACTTCGCCGAGGAAAGGCACGCCGATGCGCTCCGCCTCCTTGCGAGCGCCGCCATGGCCGAAGATATCATAGCGCGTGCCGGTATCGGGGGCGATGAAGTAGCTCATATTCTCGACGATGCCGAGGACCGGAACCTCAACCTTGCGGAACATGTTGAGGCCCTTGCGCGCATCGATCAGCGCCAAATCCTGCGGCGTCGAGACGATGACGGCACCGGCAAGCGGCACCTGCTGCGCCATGGTGAGCTGCACGTCGCCGGTGCCGGGCGGCATATCGACAACAAGCACGTCGAGCTCGCCCCAGGCGACCTCGCGCAGCATCTGCAGCAGCGCGGATTGCACCATCGGCCCCCGCCAGATCATCGCGGTTTCCTCCTCAACGAGGAAACCCATCGACATGACCTTGAGGCCATAATTCTCCATGGGATTGATGATGCGCCCATCGATCTGAGTCGGGCGTCCGGAAATCTTCAGGAGGCGTGGCATCGAAGGCCCGTAGATATCGGCATCCAGAATACCGACGCGCAGGCCATTGGCGAGTAGGCCGAGAGCCAAGTTGACCGCTGTCGTCGATTTGCCGACGCCCCCTTTGCCCGAGGCAACGGCGATGATGGCCTTGACACCCGGAACGCCGATCTTGGCGGCGCGCGGCGGCTGTTGCGGCGCGTGTTGATGAGGATGGGAATGGGCGTGCGGGGCAGCCTGTGCAGGCGCGGGCCTGGGCGCTGGAGCGCCAGCCTTCTTGTCGGCCGTCAGCGCGACCAGGGCGCCCTTGACGCCGGGCATGTCCTTAATGACACGCTCGGCCGCAAGCCGTAGCGGCTCCAACTCCTTGGCACGCTCGGCGGGAACGGTGATGGAAAAATAGACCTTGCCGTCGGAAATGAAGACATCGGAAACCATGCCGAGCTCGACGATATTGTGCTCCAGGTCCGGGCCTCGAACCGTCTTCAACGTTTCCAGCACCTGTTCCTTGGTGATGTCTGCCATTTCATCCTCACTGCAGAATCTTTTCGGCAGCGCGGCATAGGTGGGCGCTTTCCGAAATCATTCTGGCTTAGATAGTGGAGAGGCGTGGCTTCGCCAAACGAAATTCGGGACGCCGTCGATAAAAACGTCTTCGTTGCGGCCGGCAGGTCCGCCGGGTCCATAAAGAAAAACCCTTACCAGCCGCAACGCTCTCCCAATTCGGGAAGACATGGCCGCGGGCCGACATAGATCATTCATTTGAAATATATAGGGCAACGGCGCGAAAATCGTCTCGAAACTGCGTCGGAACCTAATCAGCGTGCCAAATAAGTAACAACCGCCGCCGATCCCTTCGCCGGGAGAAGCTATGGCGAAGGTGTCGGCGGCGGTCGCTTGATCCGCGCACGTTTTCATCGGCGCTGTTATCAAAGTCCCCTCTGGACCTCTGTTTCCTAAGAAGCAGGAAGCGTGCCAGTTTCCAAAAATCCGGAAAGCGACGAGTCTTCAGCACGTTATCTGAATCGCACCTGGAACCGGAGAGCGGATGGTCGCTGCAGACTTCATCATATTTTATTTGCAGCGCACAAAAATTATTCACATGCTGCGCAAATTCCCATCACCGCCGTATCATGACATCGCCGCAATGGGAGGCCTCACTATTTTATCAATCCGACACGCAGGGCCTTGGCGACGGCTTGCGTGCGGTTGACAGTGTCGAGCTTCTTGGTTGCGCGATTGAGGTAGTGATTGACCGTATGCTCCGACAGGGAGAGGATTTCGGCGATTTCGGCGCTGGTCTTTCCAGCGGCCGTCCAATTCAGGCAATCGATTTCACGGTCGGTAAGCGTATCGACGACGCGAACATCCAAGCTGCGAATCTCGGCAAGCCGGTCGAACACGTGAACCGCAATATAAAAGAGATCCTTGATCTCCTGCGGCGAAAAGTGTTCGCGATCGCCAGCCAAAGAAACAGCGCCGCGAAGACCCGAGGCATCATGGGTCGGGAAATAAGCGAAACGCGTCATGCGGAAACGCTCAAACAAAGCCACGGCAAGCTGCGATTTGTTTTCTTCGCGATTGGGATTTGCCACCACGTCATAAAGAAAAGGCAGCGTGGAGGCGCGCAGACGCAGCAACACGGAACTGGTCGACAGCAGGCTCTCCTGATCGTAGATCGACAGCAGCTCGGCCGGCCAGTTGTTGATTACCGAACTGCTTTGCAGGTCGGAGGATGTGATCGGCGGAAGATTAAGGACCATGAAGGCGCGGCACCGGTAGGCCTCCGTCAATCCCTTCATGAAACGGAACACATCGAACTGCGTCTTAAGCCTGGTGATTTCCTCGATCAGATCCTCGTCGCGAGGGGACATTCCTGCTTGTACCAATGCCGCCATCATCAGTCTTCTTTATGTAAAAGAGGGCAAAAATACGAAGCTTCCGCTCGCTGCCCTTCACGATTAACGTCCCGGCGCCACTATCGGCCGCTCGGCAAAATATAAGTTTTCCAAAATCATGATTGCGTCGACGCCCGTTACTATTATCTCCCCCTCGTCATCTCGCTAAATCCTCGACGGCTTCAGCAATCACCTGAAGATAATGGCAGTTCTTTGCCATATCTCAACGGTAAAATTCAAGATAAACGAGCAATTGCGCTAAGATCCCGCGCCGGCAGCATTAAATCCCCGGAATTCCCGCAGTCGTTGCGCCAGATCTGCTGGGATCAGCGTTTGGGGCCCATGCGGTTGCGCATGTCCATCATGATCGAATCAGCGGCAACGACCACCCGTGGCGCCCATGCCTGCAGCCTCTGCTGCGTGACGCGATAGGCCGGGCCGGTCACCGAGACTCCGGCAAGCATATGACCATCATCGGAGCGGATCGGCGCAGCGACGCAGCAGATACCGTTTTCGTGCTCCTCAAGATCGAAGGCGTAGCCGCGCGCCCGGATTTGCGAGATATCGGAGAGCAGTTCCGAGGGGGAGCGAAGGGTATGCTCTGTGTAGGGGCGATATTCGAGACCTGAGATTCTCTCTGCAAGCTCGGCGTCGTCGAGCGCAGAAAGCGCCGCCTTGCCGACACCGGTACAATAGGCGGGAGAAGCATTGCCGACCTGCGAATACATCCGCACGGATTGCTGACCCTCCACCTTGTCGAGATAGATCACCTCCGCGCCCCGCAGGACGCCGAGATGCACGGTTTCACCCGTCACCTCCTGCAAACGGTGAAGATGCGGCTCGGCAATCGCCCGAAACTCGTTGCGCGCCCAACTGCGCGAGGCAAGGGTCAAGAGCCGCAAACCGATCCGATAGCGCCCGTCGCGGTCGACCTCCAGCAACCCCTCCTCGACAAGATGCGACAATTGCCGATGCAGCGAGCCGCGCGGCTGATCGGAAAGCGAGAGAATGTCGGTAAAGCGCATAGGCCCATCAGCCAGTGCGACGAGATCAAGCAGGGAGACGAGCTTTCCGAGCGTCCCCGTTTCCCGATCGCGATGCCTTTTATTTTTTCCCGCCTCTGAACCCAGACCCATACTCATTCATTTATCTCTGGCACAACCGCACTGTCCTTGACACTGTGCAAGGGTAGTCCGATAATTCCATATAGTCAAATTATGTTCCGAATAATGGAACTTTTCATTGATCTTGGGAGGAGACATCTTGGCCGATAGTCAGGCGCAATTTCCCGATCTGAAAGATCGCACGGTTCTCGTCACCGGCGGAGGCTCCGGCATCGGCGCAAGCCTTGTGGAGGCTTTTGCCCGTCAGGGGGCGAAAGTTGCCTTCATTGATATAGCCGAGGAAGCCAGCAAGGCGCTTGCGGCCAAGCTTTCGGATCAATCCGCCCATCCCGTTGCCTTCTACCATGCCGACCTGCGCGATGTCGGCGCGATCAAAAGCACGGTTGCAGCCGTCGAGGCCGATCTCGGGGCGATCCGGGTCCTCGTCAACAACGCGGGTTGGGACGACCGGCACGACATCGACACCACGACCGAAGAATATTGGGACAACAATCAGGCGATCAATCTGAAGCAAGTCTTCTTCGTCTCACAGGCGGCGGCACCGGGCATGCGCGCAGCCGGCGGCGGCGCGATCATCAACTTCTCCTCGATCGTCTTCAAGATGAACCCGCCGCTTCTATCATCCTACGCGACCGCAAAGTCCGGCATCATCGGGCTGACCAAGAGCTTTGCCGGACGCTTCGGGCCGGAGAATATCCGCGTCAACGCCGTTCTGCCTGGAATGATCGTCACACAGCGCCAGCTCGACCTCTGGCTGACGGAGGACGGCATGGCGAAGATGATGGACCGGCAATGCCTGAAGCGCGTGCTGAGCCCCGAGGATCTGGTCGGTCCAGTGCTCTTTCTGGCTTCGGACTGCTCCGGCGCCATGACCGGACAAGCCATCACTGTCGATGGCGGTATTTTCTAATCTCAAGATTTCTGACGCAAGACTTGGAGCATTTCACATGACGAAACCGGCATATGTCGCCGTGGACTGGGGCACCAGCAGTTTCCGGCTGTGGCTGATCGGCGAAGACGGCAGCATTCTCGCGGAACGCCGCAGCGGCGAAGGCATGACCACGGCCGCGCAAACCGGCTTTGACAAGGTCCTGCAGGCACATCTCGACGCCGTATCGGCGCCGGACGCCATTCCCGTCATCATCTGCGGCATGGCCGGCGCGCGCCAAGGCTGGGTGGAAGCCGGCTATATCGATACGCCGACTTCCCTTGCCGCAATTCTCACCGCGGCTGTCTCCGTGCCCGGGCAATCCCGCGATATCCGTATCCTGCCTGGCCTGGCGCAACGCAGCCAACAGGTGCCTGACGTCATGCGCGGCGAGGAAACGCAGCTGCTCGGCACGGTTGCCGCCGACGCCAAGGGCGAACAACTCGTCTGCATGCCAGGAACCCATTCGAAATGGGTGCGCGTGCTGGATGGTCAGGTGACAGGCTTTTCCACCTTCATGACGGGCGAGCTTTTCGACGTCATTACCAAGCATAGCATCCTATCGCATGCGGTTGCCAGTACTGCAGACATGCCGGCCGACACGAAGACATTCGAGATCGCCCTCAAGACGGCCCTGGATAAGCCGGCGCTCCTCACCAATCTGCTGTTCACGGCTCGCTCCGGCCAGCTTCTGAACGGACTGACGGCAGCCGGAGCGCAGGCGCTCATATCGGGCACACTGATCGGCGCAGAAATCGCCGGCGCGCGCGCCTCTGCGGGGCAGAATGCGGCCATCACGCTCGTCGCCTCCGGCCGCCTCCAGGCGCTCTACGAAGACGCGTTCCGCTCCCTCTCCCTCCCCTTTAAGACGATCGACGCCGATGCCGCCGTCCGTCGCGGACTTTCCGCTGCGGCCGAAGCGATCTGGTTCAAGAAAGAAAGTAAAAGCTGATGACAACTCGCACCCCCTTTCCGCCCATGAAGCGCCCGCTCATTGCCATTCTTCGCGGCATCAAGCCCGAGGAAACGGCTGACATTGTCGGCACGCTGATCGAAACAGGCTTCACGGCAATTGAAATCCCGCTGAATTCGCCGGAGCCGTTCCGCTCCATAGAAATCGCTGCCAAGATGGCGCCGGCCGATTGCCTGATCGGCGCCGGCACGGTGCTGACGGTCGAAGATGTCGACAGGCTTGATGGCGCCGGCGGCAAGCTCCTGGTGACACCGAATGTGGAGCCTGCGGTCATCAGCCGCGCCCGCGACAAAGGCATGGTGACGATGCCCGGCGTCTTCACCGCCACGGAAGCGCTTTCGGCCGCGCGCGCCGGCGCCACCGGGCTTAAATTCTTCCCCGCCGGCGTGCTTGGCGCCTCCGGCATCACGGCCATTCGCGCAGTGCTGCCGCCGGAACTCGTTATCGCCGCGGTGGGTGGCGTTTCGGACAAGAATTTTGCCGATTACACCAAGGCAGGCATCCTCGCTTTCGGTCTCGGCACCAGCCTCTACAAGCCGGCAATGACGGCAGCGGAGGTTGCCGAACGCGCCAAGATGACCATTTATGCCTATGATGCAGCCGTAGGAGCCTGATCTATGACCGATATTCATGATTTTCAGGGGAATATTCTCTGCAACACCTCCTCCGTCCTCGGCGAAGGCCCAACCTACGACCCTGATACGGATACAGTCTGGTGGTTCAACATCCTCGGCAAGGAATTGCACGAATTGCACCTGCCGACCGGCAAGAAGCAGGTTCACGAGCTGCCGATGATGGCGAGCGTGCTGGCACGTGTCGATGCGGAACGACAGATGATCGCGACCGAACAGGGCCTCTTCCTGCGCGATATCGCAACTGGCGAATTGAGCTTCTATGCGGCCATTGAAGCCGACAAGCCCGAAAACCGCTCCAATGACGGACGCACGCATATTTCCGGATCGCTCTGGATCGGCACCATGGGCAAGCGCGCCGAGATGCAGGCAGGCGCGATCTATCATGTCGCCGGCGGCAAGGTGACCAAGATCTTCGACCAGATCAGCATTCCGAATTCCATCTGCTTCTCGCCCGATGGCACGATCGGATATTTCACCGATACCCGCGTCAGCCAGCTCATGCGCGTGCTCGTGGATCCCGAGACGGGGCTTCCGGCGGGCGAGCCGATCGTCATGGTCGACAGCATGGAAGATCCAGGCGGCCTAGACGGCTCGGTCTGCGATGCCGACGGCTATATCTGGAACGCGCGCTGGGGCTCCGGCTTCGTCGACAAATACAGCCCGGACGGCCTGCGCATCGAGCGCTATCGCGTACCTGCGATGCAGCCATCCTGCCCCGCCTTCATCGGCAAGAATGCGGACCGGCTGGCCGTGACGACCGCCTGGGAAGGGCTGGATGAAGAGGCCCGCTCGATGCAGCCGCAGGCTGGTGCTCTTCTGGAGCTTGGCCTGACGGTGAAGGGCGTTTTCGACCCTCCATACAAGCTTTGATTGAAAGCCGCCTTCAGCCGATCAGGCTGAGGGCGGTATTATTTTGACGCGTCAGGCAGGCCGCAAGACACGTTCGGCCTCGAAACAAATTGAAATCTGAGCTCGATCGTTCTCTGCGATCCTAATAATCTTTCCGGTTGTCTTTTGCCGCGGTATCTATTGATTCCCCAACATATTCCTTTTGTTTCCGAGCTGCGCGACGCAACTTTCTGCAACTTTTGACGGAACCAAAACCTCCCTGAGCCATTGCCTCTAGGACCGGTCCGATAACGGCCGGCATCACAAAAGTTCCACTCGCGCTGGTAAGCATGCGCGTATGACGAAGCATGCCCATCAGAATGAAAGGTAGGTTCACGATGACTGGGAAACTCTTCACTTCCGTTGCCGCAGGCGCCATCTTTGCTACGGCGTCCGTGCTTTCACCCATGGCTTTTGCCCAGGCGCAACAGCCCTCGAACGGCGGCGCAGGCAATAACGCGCCGGTGACGCAAAGCGCACCGGCAACGCCAGGCGTCACCAAACCTGATAGCTCGGCAGCACAGAAAAGTGCTCAGGCTCCTGCCCCCGCAACGGGCGGCCAAGCTGGCTATCTGACCACACAATCCGCGGATCAGATCAGCGCCAAGACCTATATGGGCCAGTCGGTCTATAACGGTCAGAATGAAAGCATCGGCAGCATCAACGACCTGATCCTGCAGAAGCAGGGCGGCGTCGTTGCCGCCATCGTCGGTGTCGGCGGCTTCCTTGGCTTGGGCCAGAAAAACGTCGCCGTTCCTTTCGATAAGATCAGCGCCACCCAAAACCCTCAGGACGGGACGGTGAAGCTGACGACGACTGAAACGGCCGATTCCCTGAAGGCTGCACCGGAGTTCAAGACCCTCTCGATGCAGGCTTCCGAAAAGGCGGCTCAATCGTCCGGAACGTCGACAATGCCGGCAACCGACAACACGACGACTTCGTCGACCACCAACAAGTAAATATCGACGAAGTCTGGCGAAATACAGAAGCGGCGACCCTTACGGATCGCCGCTTTTTTTGACCTTTTTCAAACTCAAGCGATTTCGCGTTCGTGGCTGAGATCGAAATAATGGGTCTGCAGGTAACGAAGCGTTGCAGCGCCGTCGACCGGTTTTCCGAAATAATAGCCCTGCCCCATGGCGCAGCCCAGCGCCTTCAGCTTCGCCGCTTCGGCGTGGTCCTCGATACCTTCCGCGACAACACGCAGATCAAGTCCTTCGCACATGGCAAGAACAGCCTTGATGATATGTTCGGAAGCCCTATCCGAATTCATGCGCGAGACGAACGCCCGGTCAATTTTCACCTTGTCGAAGATGAACTCGCGCAAACGCCCAAGGCTGGATTGGCCGGTGCCAAAATCATCCAAAGAGATGCGCACGCCGACCGCACGCAGGTCGGTGATAATGCGATGGGCCGTCTCGGCTGAGCTCATCACCGCGGTTTCGGTAATTTCGAGTTCTAGACGATGCGGGTCTAGGCCAGCGCGCGTCAGGATCGCGAGAATGCTGCTGCTCGTGCCGGGGTCCATCAGCTGCGCTGAGGAGAGATTGAAGGACAGGAACAATTCGCGCGGCCATGAGAGTGCCGCCTCCGCTGCTTTTCGCAGCAGGGTTTCGGACAGCGCGTCGATGAAGCCTCTCTCTTCGGCAAGCGGCACGAAAACAGCGGGGGAGACGAAACCGAGATCCGGATCGTTCCAGCGCGCCAGGGCCTCGAAACCGAGAACCATGTTGTTGGCAAGCGAGACGATCGGCTGGAAGTGCACGTCTATGGAATCGGAAATGATGGCATTGCGCAGCGCCTGCTCAAGCTGCGTCGCCCGCCTCATTTCCTGTGCAATCTCCCGGGAATAGACGGTGATCTGGCCGCGGCCGCGACGCTTGGAGCGATAGAGCGCCGTATCCGCATTTTTCAGGAGATCATCGAACTCCTCTCCGGCGAAAGGATGGATGGCGAAGCCGAAGGAGGCGGAAAGGCGGACATTGCGATCGCCGAGATCATAGGGCGCCGACAGCACTTCGCGGATCATCTGTCCGAATTTCTCAGCACCGACCCGTTCGAAGACAAGCGGCAGCACAAAGGCGAACTCATCGCCGTCATGACGTGTCACTAGCGCGCCATCGGGTATGCAAGCCTTGAGGCGATGGGCAACCTGACAGAGGATCTCGTCACCCGCTTCGACGCCGAACAGGTCGTTGATCGGCTTGAAGGCATCGAGATTGACGATCCCGATCGTAAAGGGTGCGGGATCGTCGGCACGTTCGCGCGAAAGCGCACGCGCGCGTTCACGCATGCGATATCGATTGCCGAGCCCCGTGAGCGGGTCGGTATAGGCAATTGCCTGCGGTTCTTGACTGGCTGGTCCCGGCAGCATCTCAGTCGACTTCATATTTGGTTCCGACCTTTTCTCCACCCGGGGGAAAAGCATGCCGGGGAAGTCTTAACAAAGGATGCCGAGGAGACGGTCATTCGGCACCGGCGATAAGTTGCCGTCGGTGGTGATATCATTGTAGCATTTATCTATTTTGCGCCTTCAGGGCACCGCGCATGTATTTCTGGAAGACGGTCTCGATGATGTCGGGGCTTACCGGCTTTAGAATGACGTCGTCCATGCCGACCTCGGCGCATTCCTTGCGGTCCCGCTCGAAAGCCTGAGTCAGGACGCCGATGATCGGCGTATGGGTGCCGCTGCCTTTTTCCGCGCCGCGGATCAGCCGGGTGGATTCAAAACCGTTCAGCCCCGGCAGCGAGATGTCCATCAGGATCAGTTCCGGACGATGCTCCTGCCACAGGCGCACCGCCTCATCACCGCTTGCGGCAATCACATAGCTGTATCCCAACCCTTCGAGGATCTGCGAGAAGACGATCTGATTGATGTCATTGTCTTCAGCGACCAGGATTTGCGCCCGGCGCTCCTCACCGGCCGCACGCCGCCATTCGGATGCAAGCCCGGGTTCGACGATCTCGCCCAGTTCGCCACGGATGTTGCGATTGAAATGACGCGCGATCAGGAAGGCAAGCTCGGTTGCAAGCTGCGATCCGTCCAACGACAGCGCGGTAAGGTTCTGCCGTTCGGCCAGCTCAATCCCGCGCTTGCCAAGCTGGTTGTCGACGATGACCAGGTCGATCTTGACGCCATGCGCGCTCGCCACGTCCAGAAAAGCCGCCTCTTCATTCTCGTTGTGAACGACGCAGGCTTCGAAGCCATATTTCTCGAGCGTCTTCAGAGCCGCCGTTTCGGCAGCGAAATCCGGTGTGACGACGAGCACCTTGCGGCCGTTGAAATTCTCCGGAACGAAGGTTTCCATGGCGGCCGGACGGCGAGAAATGGTCTGCAGCGCAACCATCGGAACATAGGCGCGGCGATAGGAGCGATCGCTGTTTTCCCGGATGCTCGATGCCAGCGCGAACTCGTCGAAGTCGCCGCCATCCTTGGGCAGGTCCTGCATGGTGCTGACCAGGAAATAGCGGCCGGGCTTGCCGATGCGCTGCTTGCGGGTGACGATGTCGCGCTCGACGCCGTCACGCGCAATCTGGCGCTGCCGGGAAATCGACATTTCGCCGGTCTCGATCACATGCCGGTCGCTCTCATGAAAGCGATTGGCGAGGTCGGTGGAGAAGATATCGATGCTCTTGCGGCCGCGCACTTCGTCCGCCGCCGTCTGGTACTTGTCGCAGAATGCCCGGTTGACCGCGACATAGACGAGATTCTGGTCCTTGACGAAAACCGGAAAGGGCAGATTGTCGAGAATATCCTCGGTCAGCTGCACGCGCTCCATATCAACGCGCCATTGCTCTTCCCGTTTCCTGGCTTCGGACACATCGGCGATAATGCAGAAACCGATACCCGAGGATAGCCGCCGGTTGAGGACGCGCACCCAGCGGTCGTCGGCAAAATGCTCGGTGGTCTCGAAGCGCTCACGCCAATGCGAAGCTATGCGCTGCGATATCCAATCGTCACGGCTGGCAGCCATTTTGCTCTGGTTGCGTTGATAACGTACACCGCTATCAAAGACGGCACCCAGAAAATCGCGCAGTCGCGTCGAGGGTTGCAGGAAATCAGGGGCAATCGGGAAAAAGTTCAGAACCTGACGGCTGGCAAACAGCAATAGGTCGTTCTTGTCATAGGCGAAAAAGGCGCTGGAAAGACCATCGCAAAGGGCATCGAAGAACATCGTCTGCAGACTGCCGCCGAAAGGCGCATCAGCCGTCGTCATTGCCAAAGCTGCCTTTTCAATCTCGGCAGTCATTCGTCGGATTCCTACACTCAACCAGTTTCACAACACGGCAAATCGACAAAGCGGCATTCGCTCTGCAAGGCAAATTCATGGAAGTTGCATGCTGGCCTTGACACTTGAAGCAGATGGCACCTGGCTCCATTTTGACTGATGGCCACCAACCTGCCATCGAGAGCCGTCAGCATGCACGAAACGCGCCACCTGCGGTCATTTCAAGTTCTGTCTCGGCAACCTGTCATCATTCCCTTAAACATTGATTAAATTTCTCAACAAAGCACGGGTGGGAAACGAGTGGGTAAGCGCGTGCGGATCGCCTTTCCTCTTTCCACACCGGCGCGAATCCACGAGAATGCAGCCATGGCCATCAAGCAACTTTCCGAGACCCTGATCAACCAGATCGCCGCCGGCGAAGTCATCGAGCGCCCGGCAAGCGCGGCCAAGGAGCTGATCGAAAATGCGCTCGATGCCGGTGCGACCCGCATCGAGATCGCCACCGCAGGCGGCGGCAAGGCGTTGTTGAGAGTGACCGACAACGGCTCGGGCATGGAAGAAGCCGACCTCGAACTCGCGGTCCGGCGCCACTGTACCTCTAAGATTTCCGAGACACTGGAAGACATTCGAACCCTCGGCTTTCGCGGCGAGGCCCTGCCCTCCATCGGCTCGGTGGCGAAGCTTTCGATCGCAAGCCGCAGGGTGGGTGCGGCCGGTGGCGCCGAGATCGCAGTTGCCGGCGGCAAGGTTCTGCACCTGCGCCCAGCCGCCGCCAATCCGGGCACGATCGTCGAGGTACGCGACCTGTTCTTCGCGACGCCGGCGCGCCTCAAATTCCTGAAGACGGAGAAGGCGGAAGCGGCCGCGATCACCGAAGTCGTCAAGCGCATGGCGATCGCCTTTCCGCGCGTGCGCTTCGTGCTGTCGGGCAGCGACCGCTCGACGCTCGAATTTCCAGCGACCGGCGATGATCATCTCGCCCGCATGGCGCAGATACTGGGTGCCGATTTCAAGGACAATGCCATCGCGCTCGATGCGGTGCGAGAGGATGTGAGCCTCAGCGGTTTTGCCGGCGTGCCCACCTTCAACCGTGGCAACTCCGCGCATCAATATGCCTTCGTCAACGGACGGCCGGTGCAGGACAAACTGATCCTTTCGGCAATCCGCGGCGCCTATGCCGAAACCATTCCCTCCGGACGTTATCCCGTCGCCGTCCTTTCCTTGAGGCTCGATCCCGCGCTGGTCGACGTCAACGTGCATCCGGCGAAATCCGATGTGCGCTTCCGCGATCCCGGTCTCGTGCGCGGCCTGATCGTCGGGGCTGTGCGCGAGGCACTGGCGCGCGAGGGCGATCGTGCGGCCACCACCGGCGCGGACGGCATGCTGCGGGCGTTTAGCGCTGGCCGCTCCGGCTTCCAATCGGGTTGGCGCCCCTCGCCGGCAGCGGCTCCTTGGACGGCGGAAACTTCGCCATCTCGTCCCTATGAGCGAGCAGCGGCACCGGCGGGCTACGGATTTGCCGAAAGACCGCAGGCCGCCTTCGACGGCCTTGCCATGCCCACCGCGCGCGCCGAAGTGGCGCCCCCGGTGGAAGCAATGCGAGCCCAGGAGCCGGCGCGCTTTCCGCTGGGTGCCGCGCGAGCGCAATTGCACGAGAACTACATCGTCGCTCAGACGGAAAACGGGCTCGTCATCGTCGATCAGCACGCCGCCCACGAGCGGCTGGTGTTCGAAGCTATGCGCAAGGCCCTGCATTCGAAGCGGCTGCCCTCGCAGGTGCTGCTCATTCCCGAGATCGTCGACCTGCCCGAGGAGGATTGCGACCGGCTGATGGCGTTTGCCGAAGAGCTCGGCGAACTCGGCCTCGCCATCGAACGCTTCGGGCCGGGCGCAGTCGCCGTTAGGGAGACGCCGGCCATGCTCGGCGAGGTCGACGCGCAGGGCCTGGTTCGGCAACTGGCCGACGAGATCGCCGAATGGGATACGGCGTCAGGCCTTGCCGCGAAGCTGGAATATGTGGCCGCGACCATGGCCTGCCACGGTTCGGTACGGTCCGGCCGACGTCTGCGCCCGGAAGAGATGAACGCGCTTTTGCGCCAGATGGAGGCGACGCCGGGCTCCGGACAATGCAATCACGGCAGGCCGACCTATATAGAATTGAAGCTCACAGACATCGAGCGGCTGTTCGGGCGCAGCTGACCTAAGCTATTTCCAAAAGGAACTTTTCCGAGAAATAGGCTGGAAGTCGCGCCTGCTGCAGCGATCTTTACGCGTCATATTTGACGCATGGCGCTGTAGTGCGGTATGGCAAACGGATAGGACAGATCAAGGACGGCACCAGATGAATCTTTTCGAGGGACATGGAAATCGCGAGGCGAAGATTCGCTACCTCGACGGCGATTTCCAGATCCTGATGCCGGGTTCCTATGTCGTCTGCGCCATGACCGGCAAGCATATTGCACTCGATGAGCTGCGCTATTGGAGCGTTGCCCGGCAGGAGCCCTATGCCGACGTCATCACTTCGCTCGAAGCCGAAAAGCGCGCCGGCGCACTACCCAATCAAAAGCGCTGATTTCTCTCGCTGAATAACGAGACATGGCCCTAGGCCGCTTTGCTATTGCGCTTTTCCCCCAAGCGCCGCTCTCGTGCGGCTGCAATGGCCCTGTCGATAATCAGGGCTGGGGCCTGGGGATCGTCAAAGACCATATCGATCTCGATCACCCTACAGCGCTGCAGCAGTTCGTCGGCGCGGCCATGATGGCCGATCAGGCGCACGTAGTCCTTCGACGTGGTGACGATCTCCAGCCCTTCGCGCGCGGCTATGTCGAGCATGTCGGAGACGTCGTCTTCGCCGGGATGTTCGTGATCTCCGAAGCTGCGCCGGACGGCGATCTCAGCCCCCAGCGTCTCGACCGTGCGGAAGAACTTGGCGGGATCGGCGATGCCGGCGAAGGCAAGTACCTTACGTCCGCGCAAATCCTCATGCCCACGCACTCTGACGCTCGCTGAAAAGAAAGGCTTCCCCGCCCTTGCCGCAAGACGCACAACGCGATCGGCGGCGGTGCCTTCACCGACTTTCAGCAGGCCGGATGCATAGAGGAGCTGCGTGCGCAGCGGCGCACGCACGGGACCGCCTGGAACCAGGTGGCCATTGCCGATGCCCCTGCCGGCATCGACCACCACAAGGGCATAGTCGATCGCAATCTGCGCGCTCTGGAAGCCGTCATCCATGATGATGAGATCAGCCCCCTCGCGTACGAGCCTTTCTGCACCATCGGCACGGCGACGGGCAATGACTGTCAGCGCCTCGCGGGCAAGCAGCAGCGGCTCATCGCCGACGGCCGTGGCATGATGATGCGAGGGATCGACGACCGTCGTGACGTCGAGCGAGCCGCCATAGCCGCGGCTGAGGAACCCCGGCTTCAGCCCCTTCGCCTTCGCGGCCTGGGCAAGCGCAAGCGCCGTCGGCGTCTTGCCGGCACCGCCGACCGTAAAATTGCCGACGCAGATGACCGGCACTGGCACGGGGGCGCGTTTGCCATGCACCATGCGATGCCCGGCGATACGGCCATATAGGAAGGAAAAGGGTGAGAGCCCCCAGGCACGCCAATCCGGCTTTCGCCACCAGAAAGGTGGGGCTTCCGATACCATGCGTCTAATCCAGCCCTATTCCTGTGCCTGCGACCAACCGGCAAGAAAGGGCAGATTGCATGAAAAAGCAAGCCATTGCCGGGATCAGGCCGATTGCGCCACAGGCATGAGCAGGCTTTCAAGCTCGGTAATGTCGTTGAGGCAATAATCCGATGCGGCTGTCAGCGTTTCGCGCGAGCCGGTGCCTGTCAGCACGCCGACAGTCAGGCCGACACCGGCGTTGCGCCCCATATGGAGGTCGTGATTGTTGTCGCCGACGACAGCGACCTGTGCCGGCGAAAGACCGGTCGCCGCGTAGAAGCCGAGCACCATGCCCGGCTCCGGCTTCGTGCCGAAGCCGCTATCATAGCCGGCGATGTAATCGATATAGTCGATGAAGCCGAAGCGGCGCGCGGTCTGACGGATGGAGCGCTCATTGTCGCTGGAGGCAACGCCAAGCTTGTAGCCACGCTCATGCAGGCGCTGGAAGAAGGCAGCGAGATCGGTGACAGGCGAGGAGAAATCGGCCGCATGCGCAAAAAGCGCGTCGAGTTTTTCCACCAGCTCCGCGACATCCACTTTCGAGCCGGCAGCCACCAGGCCCTCGGAAATCTGCCGGGTGTTACCTGCCGCAAGCAGGCTATCCGGCACGATGTGGCCGGTGATCGGGTCCATGCCGCAGGCGGAGAGAAGATGATCGGCAAGAATGGGATCGTCCTGAGCAGCGATCCTGGCAAGCTCGCGATTGACCGGCAACCAGCTCTGATCATAGTCGAGCAACGTGCCGTCCTTGTCGAAAAGAATACCCGCAATCGCTCCCAGCTTCGCCGCTGTCATATCCTTCCCTTCTTATCCGTTCGCCATTGTCTTCGGCATCAGCCGCGCCTTGACCGAAAGCGGATTGATATAGGGCTCCAGGCCTTTGACCGTTGCGGCCAGCGCGCCTCGCATTTCATGCACGGCTGCGAAGCCGGCGTCGATCATACCGCGTCGTGCCGTGTCGTTAGTGAGCAAATAATGCACGCCGCGCGCCAGCATCTCGGTATCGCGCACCATGCGGGCGCTGCCGCGGCGGGCGAGCAATTGATAGGAGTCACGGAAATTCTGGACATGGCCGCCCGTCAGGATCGCGCAGCCGAGCATAGCCGGCTCAAGCGGGTTCTGGCCGCCTTCGTTGAATAGCGATTTGCCCATGAAAGCGACTTCGGTCATCCGCAGGTAAAGCCCCATCTCGCCGATCGTATCGCCGAGGAAGACATCGACATCGGGCGAAAGGATGTCGTTGCGGGTGCGGCGCGCCACTTTCAGGCCCTGTTCGACCAGCATCGCCTCGATCGCATCGCAGCGCTCGGGATGGCGCGGCACGATGATGGTGAGCTGGCCGTTGTGCTCCTTGAGCATCGAATGGACGGAGGCGGCAGCACCCTCCTCGCCCTCGAAGGTGGAGACAGCTGCCCAGGTCTTGCGGTCTCCGACCTGTTTCATGTAACCGGCAAGCGTCGGCGCGTCATAGGACGGCGCGTCCGTATCCACCTTGAGATTGCCTGATTTGAGAACCTGCAGGGCGCCGAGATCACGAAAGCGCTCGGCAT
This sequence comes from Martinezella sp. CNPSo 3957, assembly GCF_057784395.1. NCBI lineage: Bacteria > Pseudomonadati > Pseudomonadota > Alphaproteobacteria > Hyphomicrobiales > Rhizobiaceae > Martinezella > Martinezella sp. CNPSo 3957. The sequence continues at coordinate 129,821 of NZ_JBXSOU010000012.1, read as the reverse complement.
CGAGGTCGGACTGTGCCACGACCAGCGCCAGATTTTCGAACAGCGCCTCGGCAAGCGAGGGATGCCGGCTCCAGCGCGCGAAGGATCGATCCGACATGCGGGCGTTGACGAGGATCTGCGGAATGCGCTTGCGGCCAAGCTCCATGATCGTTGTCGGCCAGATCTCGGATTCGGCGAAAATGGCACAATCGGGCTGCCAATAATCGAGGAACCGCTTGATGGCAGGCTTGAGATCAAGCGGAACGTATTGATGGATTACCTCGTCGCCAAGCCGCTGATGCGCGACCTTGGCAGAGGTGATCGTGCCCGTCGTCAGGATGACATGGATATCGCGACGACGGATTTCTCGGATCAGCGGAATGACGGCCGAGGTTTCGCCGACGCTTGCGGCATGGAACCAGACCAGCGGTCCCTGCGGGCGGTTGGCGCTAGCATAACCCGAGCGCTCCAGCCTGCGGGAGCCATCTTCCTTGCCCTTCGCCGCGCGAACGGCGAGATAAGGCCCGATGAACGGATAAACGGCAATTCCGCCGAAACGATAGGCGCTCAAGGCAAGACGCGCCCTGAGGCTACTCATTTCGACCGCCTCCCATCCCAGCTGATCATCATCTATGCCAAATCCCGATAACCACGCGGCCGAATAAGCAGCCGAATTTTCGTTCTTATTGTGTCAAAGATACTGCTTCATGGCCGGATTTAAAGCGACAACGCTTTCCCGGATGGAGATATCAAATGCAAAATTCGGAGTAATGCGACCTCAGGATGCCGCTTTTTCCTGCGGATCCAACAAACGATGCAGGTGGACAATGAAATAACGCATATGGGCATTGTCGACAGTCTGCTGTGCCTTGGACTTCCACGCCACCAGCGCGCTCGCATAATCGGGATACATACCGACGATATCGAGCTCATTGAGATTGCGGAACTGGACCTCTTCGAGGTTTTCCAATTCACCGCCGAAGACAAGGTGCAGGAGCTGCTTTTTGCCGCTGGTATCAGTCATTTTCGTCTCTTTCTACTGTCGTCCCCCTCCGTCCTTCATCTGCGGGATTTTGACGGAAAGGTCAACCGTCTCGTCGGTTCGATAGTTGATGGAGAAACTCCGGTAATTGTGCTGCCGACGCACCACAAAGTTCGTCATGGGATACTTCGGCGCGGTTGTAGCGCAATGCCTTGCCGGAAAGATCGACAAGGGCGCCCCCGGCACGCTCCAAAATAAGGTCGGCGGCGGCGAGATCCCAGTCGTGGGAGTTACGTTTGACGATTGTTCCCTCAAGCCTGCCGTCCGCCACCATGGCAAGGCGATAGGCGAGCGACGGCACGTGCTTCACCCGCTCGACCGTCTTGCGAAAATCCGGGTCGAAGCCCTTCAGCATCTCCTCGCCGGTCGCAAGACGATTGATATCGTCGCCGACCCTCTGGGAAACGCTGATCGGCTCGCCGTTCTTCAAGGCCTGCCCGCCAGCCGTCGCCACGAAGAGCTCGTCCAGCGCCGGCGCGTAGAGGACACCCGCCACCGGCCGACCGTCAGTGACGACGGCAACGCTGACGCACCATAGATCCAGGCCAGAGAGAAAACCCCTGGTGCCGTCGATCGGATCGACGACGAAGACGGTCGCGTGCTTCAGACGCTCGGCGTCATCATCGGTTTCCTCGGAAAGCCAGCCATAATCGGGCCTTGCGGTACGAAGCGTGGCGGCCAGGCTTTCGTTCGCGGCAAAATCCGCGGCGCTGACCGGGGACTGGCCGTTATTCTTCCACCAGACTTCCGGCGATTGCCGGAAGAAACCGAGAGCGATCTTGCCCGCCTCGAGCGCGGCACCCACGATCAGGTCCACGTCGCTCAATTGGCCGGCCTTGCTATCGATCATTGACGAATTCCAATCTCCGCTCGTTTTCAGCGGCCCGCGAGCGTCATGCCCTCAATAGCAAGCGTCGGAGCAGCGATGCCGAAATCTCGGTCGATGTCGTTCGCCGGCGTCACGCGCATGAACATGTCCTTCAGGTTGGAAGCGATGGTTACCTCCGAAACCGCGAAGGTCAATTCTCCGTTTTCGATCCAGAAGCCGGTGGCGCCACGGCTATACTCGCCGGTGATCATATTGACGCCCTGGCCGATTAGCTCGGTGACATAGAAGCCCGTACCGATGTTGCGGATCAGTTCCTCGGGCGAAATATCGCCGGGTTCCAGCGCTAGGTTGGTGGAAGCAGGCGATACGGACGTGCCGCCGCGGACACCGCGACCATTGGTCTTCAGCCCGCCGCCAATTTCTCGCGCCGTCGCGGTGGACAGGAACCAGGACTTCAGCACACCGTCCTCGATCATGACGAGCCGCTTGCCAGACACGCCTTCGCCGTCGAAGGGGCGCGAGGATGGCCCGCGCACGATCAGCGGATCGTCCGTGATCGAAAGGCCTGATTTCAGCACCTGCTGGCCCATCTTGTCGCGCAGGAAGCTGGTCTTGCGGGCGACAGACGCGCCATTGATGGCGCCGGCGATATGGCCGACGAAGCCGCGGGCGACACGGGGATCGAAAACGACGGTGACATTCTTGCCGGTCGGAACCTGCCGCGGATTGAGGCGTTTGACCACCCGCTCGCCGGCGCGGCGGCCGATCTCCTCAGCTGCATCGAGATCGGCAAAATAGAGACGGCTGTCGAAATCATAGTCGCGCTCCATGCCTGTGCCTTCGCCGGCAATGACGCTGACGGAACGCCCGAAGCGCGAGCCCATATAGTGGCCGGAAAAACCATGCGAAGTGACGAGCACAAGACCGCCCATGCCGGCCGAGGCGCCGCCCCCGGAAGAGTTGGTGACGCCGGAAACGGCAAGAGCTGCCGCCTCGGTCGCAAGCGCCGCTTCGCGTAGCTGCTCCGTGGAGACTTCGGTCGGATCGAACAGTTCGAGATCGGGATAGCTCTTGGCGAGATCCGCCTCATCGGCAAGGCAGGCGAAGGGATCTTCCGGCGAAACCTTGGCCATGGCTACCGCGCGCTCGGCAAGAGCATTCAGATCGAAGCCGGGATTGGCCGAAACGCTGGCGACGCGGTTGCCGACGAAGACCCTCAGCGAAAAATCGTCGCTCTCGGAGGATTCGGTACCCTCAACCTTGCCGAGGCGGACGCTGACGGAATGGGCACGCGACCGCACCACAACGGCATCGGCCGCATCCGCACCGGCTTTCCGGGCGAGGTCGATCAACTGGCTGGCGCGGGAAAGCAGAGCGGCGGAATCGATTTCAGAGGTCATGACTTGGCCTTTCCTTCGCGTTCCATTTATTGTGCACTACATAAAGCATCAAGGGCGGCAAAGCCGATTCTTGTTCTAATCTCTTCACGCATGGTTGTTTATGATGGCCGCGCGTCGCAACACCGCCTGCCCCACGGAAAGAAACAGACGATGTCCGCCCCCAATACGCTTTTCACCGAAACCCTGCTGCTGCTCGGAGGCGCCGTCGTCACGGCGCCCATCTTCAAGAAACTGGGGCTTGGCACGGTGCTCGGCTATCTCGCCGCCGGCGTGGTGATCGGCCCGATCCTGCACAGCATCAGTGACAGCGAGGCCGTGCTTGCGGTTGCCGAACTCGGCGTGGTCTTCCTGCTCTTCATCATCGGGCTGGAACTGAAGCCGTCCCGCCTCTGGCAGATGCGCCGGGATATTTTCGGCCTCGGCACGGCACAGGTAGTTCTCAGCGGACTTGCGCTGATGGTGGCAGCCTATTTCGGCGGCATTGCGGGCTGGAAGGGCAGCATCATCATCGGCTTCGGCCTGGCGCTTTCCTCGACTGCCTTCGCGATGCAGATCCTCGAACAGCAAGGCGACGTCAACACGAAATACGGTCAGCGCTCCTTCTCGATGCTGCTGCTGCAGGATCTCGCCATCGTGCCGCTGCTGGCGCTGATCACCGTGCTCGACGGCGCGCAGGAAACCGCCAATCCCCTGCCGAGCCTGGCAATCGCCGTCGGTGCGGTGGCGCCAATGGTTATCGCCGGCCGCTATCTGCTGACGCCGCTGTTCCAGGTGATCGCTCGCACCGGCGCCCGCGAGGCGATGATTGCAGCCGCCCTCTTTGTGGTCATGGGATCGGCAACGCTGATGCAGCTTGCCGGCCTCTCCATGGCGATGGGTGCCTTTCTCTCCGGCGTAATGCTGGCCGAATCCTCCTATCGACATGAGCTGGAAGCGGATATCGAGCCCTTCCGTGGCGTGCTGCTTGCGATTTTCTTCATCGCCGTCGGTCTGTCGCTGAAACTCGACGTGATCCTCGACAACTGGGTGCTGATCGTGCTCGCTGTTCCGGTGATGATGTTCATCAAGGCGATCGTGATCTATGCACTCTGCCGCGTCACAGGCTCCCCGCATAACGATGCCGTGCGTATTGCCGGCCTCTTGCCGCAGGGCGGCGAATTCGGCTTCGTGCTCTTCAGCGCCGCCAGCGCCAGCGGCGGGCTTTTCTCCGCCAATACGGCATCGACGCTGATCGCCATCGTGACACTGTCGATGGCGCTGACGCCGCTGAGTTCCGCGCTGGCGAAGCGGCTGGTGAAGGGCGACACGCAGGAAGAGCTGGACGAGGATTTCGAGGGTGCCGGCTCCGACGTGCTGATGATCGGCTTTTCGCGTTTTGGCCAGATTGCCGCGCAGATCCTGCTTGCCAGCGGCCGCGACGTGACCGTCATCGATTTCTCCGCCGATCGCATCCGCCAGGCATCGAGCTTCGGCTTCCGGATCTATTTCGGTGACGGCACACGGAAGGACGTGCTGCGCTCCGCCGGCATCGATCGCGCCAAGATCGTCGTCGTCAGCACGCATCTGCGCGAGGTGACCGACAAGATCGTCGAACTCGTGCAGACGGATTATCCGCACGCGCGCATCTTCGTGCGCTCCTACGATCGCATTCATTCGATCGAACTGCGTCACAAGGGCGTGGATTATGAGCTGCGCGAGACGCTGGAATCCGGCCTGCTCTTCGGCCGCCGTACGCTGGAGGCGCTCGGCGTCAGCGAGGCGGAAGCCTATGAGATCGGCGAGGATATCCGCAAACGCGATGAGCAACGGCTCGTGCTGCAGGTCAGCGAGGGGCTGCAAGCCGGCACCGACATGCTCTACTCGCGCCCCGTCAAGCCGGAGCCGTTGGTCAAGCCGAAGCGTGCAGTCGACACCTACAGCGATGCAGACGATCTTGTTGCCTTGCCGCAGGAGGAGCCGGAGCGGGTTTAGCGGTCTTGTTTGTACGGACTGGCATCAACTTATCGGCGAATACTTAGTTCTTCGCTGTCATCACCCGGTCGAGGGCGAATTTCAGCTCGTCCTTCACGCCGGCCGACATGGCGAGGATATCGCGTGCCTTCAGGAAATCGAGGACGCCAGTGCGGCCGACGGCAGGGCGCAGGAAGATTTGCGGCGCCTGCAGGCGCAGCTTCAAGGCAATGTTGGACTGCATGGTCAGCTGGCCGGCACCGAACAGGCTCTCGATGCGGTTCGGAACCTGTCGGCCGCTGCCTTCCGGCCCGCCGACGACGTCGATGCCGATGATGATATCGGCAAGCCCGGCCAGATGTTCATAGGGAACCGGATTCATAATGCCGCCGTCGATCATCACGCGGTCTCCAAGCTTGACCGGCATGAACACGGCGGGAATGGCGGCAGAGGCGGCGAGCACGGGGAAAAGCTCGCCCTTCTCGATGACAACCTCCGCCTGGTCGTAATAATCGGTCGTGACCACCTTCAGCGGGATGTGCAGCTCGGAAAAGCTTTCCGGAATGGCCGGCGGCAGGAAGGTGCGCAGAATGCGTTCGAGATTGAATTGACCGAAGCGGATGCTACGCATACTGACTGGCCGCAGGCTCCAGATCTTGTTGAGAACGGCCGGGCGATTGCCGACGGTTGCCAGCGTATAGTCGCGGATCTCAGCGCCACTCATGCCGACGGCCATGGCCGCGCCCATGATCGAGCCGATGGAGGAGCCTGCTATGGCGACGGGGCGGATACCGAGCTCGTCCAGCGCCTCTATGATATGAATATGGGCGAGACCGCGCGCACCGCCGCAGCCGAAGGCGACTGCGACGCTCGGCGTGCCGGAAGCGGCGAGCGGATAGTCGCTGCCGACGAAATCAGCATAATCGCCCATATTGTTCTCCTTCCTCCGTCAGGCCGCCAGCGGCTGGTAACGGAAGAAATGCATCTTGCTGTCACCGAAGGTTCGCTCCTCCAGAAACAGGAAATCCGACGGCGCAGCAACTGTAACATCGGCGCGCTCCTCGAGGATCGCCAAAGCGCCCGGCACCAGCCAGCCACCGGCGGCAGCGGCCGCGAAAGCCTTCTCGCCCAGCCCCTTGCCATATGGCGGGTCGGCGAAGAGAAAATCGAAGGGCTCGAGATTGCCGACACTGCCGAGATCCGTCGCGTCACGGCGCAGCATGCGCGTGCGGCCGTGCAGGCTGAGCGCCTCGATGTTTTCCCAAAGGAGGCCCCTGCCCTCGACGCTGCTTTCCACGAAGAGCACATGCCGGCAGCCGCGCGAGGCTGCCTCCAGCCCGACGGCGCCGGTGCCGGCAAACACATCCATCATCCGCGTGCCGTCGATAGCTTCGGGATAGGCATGGTTCAGAATGTTGAACAGGCTTTCGCGCGTGCGATCCGCCGTCGGACGAATGTCGTTCGACTTCGGCGTTGCAAGCGAGCGACCGCGAAACTCACCGCCGACGATCCTCACCGCGCGTCAGCCCCTGCCGCCCTTGGGACCGCCCCTGCCGGGGCCACCCCGACCGGAACCGCCGCGCGGACCGCCAGAGGGGCGACTTGCACCGCTGGGCTTGCCGCCAAAGCCGCGCGAACCACCGGGCTTTCCGCCGGGCTTGCCGCCAAAGGATTTGCCGCCGCCTGGCTTCTTGCCAAAGGGCTTGCCGGCCGGACGATCACCGAAGGAACGCTCGCCTTGCGGACGGTCACCGAAGGGCCGGTCGCCCCGGGACGGACGATCACCAAACGGCCGATCGCGCGGCGGACGATCCCCCTGCGGGCGCTCGCCGCCGAAAGACTTGCTGCGCGGACGCTCGTCTCCCTCGGCGCGCGGACGCCGGTCACCACGGGGCTTATCGCCGAAAGGCCGATCGCCACGCGCGGGCCGATCTCCGAAGGAGCGCTCGGAGCGGGCTTCCCCCTGGAAAGATTTCCCACGGGGACGATCGCCACCCTCTGGCCGCGAACCACGTTCACCACGCGGACGATCGCCAAACGGACGATCCCCACGAGCGGGACGGTCACCCTGCGGACGGTCGCCGCGCGAACGCTTGCGATCAAAACCTTCATCATCGCCACGCGAGCGACGCGGAGCTTCCTCGCTCGAACGGATCCACTCGCCATCGCCCTCGTCGACGCGATTGATGCGAACGCGCGGGCCTTCGTCCGGACGGTCGAAGCCGCTACGCTGCGGGCGTTCGGGCTCGCCGCGCCGGGAGGCGGTCTTTGCATTCTTGGCCGCCTTCGCGGCTGCCTTTTCGCCGAGCGGGCGGGCGCCGGGCGCCATCCAGACATTGGCGCTGCGGCGCGGGCCGAGCGGCTGGCGCTTCTGACGGTCATCGTCCTTGTGCCCACCATCGCGGCCGCCCTCGCGACGATCGTCGCGCTTGGCATCGCGTTTGGTATCGAGACGGCTGAGCGCACGCTCGCGCTTATCCTCGGGGCGCTCCCGACGCGGGCGCTCTTCCTTGCCCGCGCGAACCGGGGCCGTCCGCGCCGGCTTGGCATCCGCCTCTTCGGGCTCGGCGATGGCCGGGGCGTTGTAAAGCGGCGCATCGAAATTCGCCTTGGCATCCTCGACCAGGCGCGGGCCGAGCTGGTCGCGCAACGTGCGGCCGCGTACCTCGAGCACATGGCCTTCCGGCAGCTCGCCGAGCTGGAACGGGCCATAGGAGATGCGGATCAGGCGGTTGACCTCGAGGCCAAGCGCGCCGAGCACGTTCTTGATTTCGCGGTTCTTGCCTTCGCGCAAGCCCATGGTGATCCAGACGTTGGATCCCTGGGTGCGGTCGAGCGTCGCGTCGATCGAGCCATAGAGCACGCCGTCGACGGCAATGCCTTCCTTCAGCTTGTCGAGCGCTTCCTGATCGATCTCACCATGGGCGCGCACGCGATAACGGCGCAGCCAGCCGGTCGTCGGCAATTCCAGAACACGGGCAAGGCCGCCGTCATTGGTCAGCAGCAGCAAGCCCTCGGTGTTGATATCGAGGCGGCCGATCGACATGACGCGCGGCAGCTCTTCCGGCAGATTATCGAAAACGGTCGGGCGTCCTTCAGGATCGGCGTTGGTGGTCACCAGGCCGGCCGGCTTGTGATAGAGCCACAGGCGGGTGCGCTCGATGCCGCGGATCGGTACGCCGTCGACCTCGATCTTATCAGTCAGGGTCACGTTGACCACCGGCGTATCAAGGAGCACGCCGTTCAGCTTGACGCGGCCATCGAGGATCATGCGCTCGATATCGCGGCGCGAGGCCACACCAGCGCGCGCCATCACCTTGGAAATGCGCTCGGCCTTTCCATCCTCGACTGCGGTTTCATCCGCAGCCTTGACGGTTGCGACCTTCGCAGGCTTCGCGCCATCGCGCTTTATCGTCTTCTTGTCGCCAGCGAAGGGTTTAGACCCAGGCCGCTTGGGCTTGTCATTCATCGTCATTTGTTGTTTGCCTGAATTTTTAACGCGTGTTCCTATCAGGTCACGCCCTTGCGGTTAAGTGGAAAAACTTGAATGGCGGCTACAAATCAATTCATGGAGCTTGCTTTGACCGAAGCGCGCGGTGCCGGAGAGCGCGGCGAAGTGCCGATCGGCGCCGTTGTCGTGCTCGACAGCAAGGTCATCGCCACTGCCGGCAACCGTACCCGCGAGCTCAACGACATCACCGCCCACGCCGAAATCGTCGCCATCCGCCTGGCCTGCGAGGAATTGGGCCAGGAACGTCTTGCGGGCGCCGATCTCTATGTGACGCTGGAACCCTGCACCATGTGCGCGGCGGCCATTTCGTTCGCGCGCATCCGACGTCTCTACTATGGCGCCGAGGATCCCAAAGGCGGCGGTGTCGACAATGGCGTGCGCTTCTATCGCCAGCCTACCTGCCATCATGCGCCGGAGGTCTATTCCGGCCTCGGCGAGACCGCATCCGCCGACATCCTCAGAGGTTTCTTTCAAGCGAAACGCTTCGAAGACTGAAAAGCGGCGGTTTTGATGCCGCCGCCTCGAGGGCTTTTATTGGAAAGGCTTCCACCAGCTGCTGTTGCTGGTCTGCTGCGCGGCCTCGGCGTCCTTCTTGCGCTTCTTTTCCTTCTTCGACTCGGGCGTACCGAGATCGTTGAGGGCCGCCTGGTCGGCAACCTGACGATATTGCTGCGGCGGGTCGATGAGGTAACGGCGCTGATCGATATAGCTGCCGGCCTGATCCTGGCGCGCGGCCCGATAGGCTGCCGTCTGCTGCGCTTCGCTCATGTGATTCTTGGCGCTGTCGGCCTGAGCCAGCGGCGAACGATAGTTGACGTCGTTCTTCTTCTCGTCGGCTTCCGCGGCAAGGCGCTTGCGGGCGTCTTCCGGCGATTCGAGCCAGGCCGGGTTGTCCTTGCTTGCCAGGGACTGCTGTGGAGCGGTCAGAGTGTCTTTGCTTCCGGCAACAACGAGACCGGGGCGGTTCGGATACTTCACACCCTTGTCCTTCGGCGTTGCGGCCGAAACGGAGGCGATGTCGCCGAGGTCATCCAGGAGCTGGACGCCGGCCGTCTTGTCGGTGCCGTAAGTCGGGCTGCTAAGGCAACCGGACATGGCGCCGCAGCCAACCACAAGTGCCGCCAAGCTGACGCCGACACGAACCTTATGCATCGCTCTCATGAAAACCCTTCCCAGCCATGCCGGAATAAACGCAATATGACCCCATTCAACGGCAACTGCCGTAAAATTCTGGCCATTTTCAGGCAGCTTTTACCGGATGAACGCCGCAAAGGCAATTCATCCGGCAATTTTCTTCAGTTGACAGCGGCAAGTTCGCGCAGTGCCGCGGCGTCACGCGCCGAGACATCCGGGTATTCCGGATCGGAGCCGACATCCGTCGTGATGCGCCAGGAACGGGCGCACTTTCGGCCCTCCGCGAGCTTCGGCACGACACTGACCTTGGCATCGTCGTCGAGGCGGAAGGCATCCGCAGGGCCCTGCTCACCCAGGATGGTGATATCGGAGGTGATGCAGATTTCCGAGAAGTCCTGGCCCTCGAGCACCTTCAGCAGCTCGGGATCGGCGACGTAGACGACCGGAGCAGCTTCCAAAGAGGAGCCGATCCGCTTATCCTTGCGCTCGATTTCCAGCGCGCCGGTGACGACGCTGCGCACGGCGCGGATCTTCTTCCACTTCTCGGCCAGCGCCTCGTTCTTCCACTCGACGGGAATGGTGACGAACTGCTCGAGATGAACCGAGACCGCAGACGGATTGCGCGACAGCCATGCCTCTTCCGTGGTGAAAGGCAGCATCGGCGCCAGCCACGTCACCATGCAGTCGAAGATCGTGCGGATGACGGCCAGCGAGGCGCGGCGCCGCAGGCTCGACGGCGCATCGCAGTAAAGCGCATCCTTGCGGACGTCGAAGTAGAAGGCCGAAAGCTCGACATTGGCGAAATCGATCAGGGCGCGGGCGATGCGCTTGAAGTCGAAGGCGTCGTAGCTTTCCCGTACCAGTTCGTCGAGCTCGGCGAGACGGTGCAGCATCAGCCGCTCCAGCTCCGGCATGTGGGCATAGGCGATCACCTCGCCCTTGTCGTGCGCCAGCGTGCCGAGCATCCAGCGGATGGTGTTGCGCAGCTTGCGATAGGCATCGACATTGGTCTGGATGATGGCCTTGCCCAGGCGCTGGTCTTCCCAATAGTCCGTCGTCATAACCCAGAGGCGCAGGATATCGGCGCCGGCGTCCTTCATGACGTCCTGCGGGGCAACGACGTTGCCGAGTGACTTCGACTGCTTGCGGCCCTGCTCATCCATGGTGAAGCCGTGCGTGACGACGGTGTCATAAGGCGCGCGGCCACGGGTCGCAGCACTTTCGAGCAGCGACGAATGGAACCAGCCACGATGCTGGTCGGAGCCCTCGAGATAGACGTCGGCCGGCCATTTCAGATCCGGGCGGTCTTCCAGCGTGAAGGTATGCGTCGAGCCCGAGTCGAACCAGACGTCGAGGATATCCATGACCTGTGTCCAGGGCTCGTTGGCCTTTTCGCCGAGGAAGCGCTCGCGCGCGCCTTCCGCGAACCAGGCATCGGCGCCCTCCTGCTCGAAAGCTTCGAGGATGCGCGCGTTGACGCCATCGTCCTGTAGGATGTTGCCCTGCTCGTCGACGAAGATCGCGATCGGCACACCCCAGGCGCGCTGGCGCGACAGGACCCAATCCGGGCGCTGCTCGATCATGGCGCGCAGGCGGTTCTGGCCGGCAGCCGGCACGAAGCGGGTGTCATCGATCGCCTTCAGGGCGCGCGAGCGCAGCGTCGAACCGTCGGCAAAGTCCTTGTCCATGTAGACGAACCATTGCGGCGTGTTGCGGAAGATGACCGGCTTCTTCGAGCGCCAGGAGTGCGGATAGGAATGCTTCAGCCTGCCGCGCGCAAAGAGCGTGTTCGTCTCGATCAGCGCCTTGATGACGAGGTCGTTGGCATTGCCCTTCTTGCCGTTGTCGTCCATGACGCGGCCGCCTTCGAAGCCGGGGGCGTCCGCGGTGTAGAAGCCAGCGTCATCAACGGGGAACGGGATAGCGGAGGAGATGCCGCGCTTTTCAAGATCGCGGGCATGCGACGTCCAGGCGTCAAAGTCTTCGCGGCCGTGGCTGGGCGCCGTGTGCACGAAACCCGTGCCGGCATCATCGGTGACGTGGTCACCATCGAGCAGTGGCACCTTGAAACCATAGCCGAGCGAGGCGAGCGGATGAGCACAGGTGAGTGCGGCCAGATCGGCAGCGGTCACGTCGCCGAGGCGCTTGTATTGCAGCTTTGCCTTGGCGAAGGATTCCTCGGCGAGCTTGTCGGCGAAGATCAGCTTCTCGCCCGGGCGCGGGCCGAAATCATTGGCAGCTTCCGTGACCTCATAGAGTCCGTAGGACACGCGCGAGGAGTATGCGATCGCGCGATTGCCGGGGATCGTCCAGGGGGTGGTCGTCCAGATGACCACAAAGGTGCCGGCGAGATGCGCCGGGCCTTCAGCCACCGGGAACTTTACCCAGATCATATCGCTCTCGACGTCGGCATATTCGACTTCGGCTTCGGCCAGCGCCGTCCGCTCGACCACCGACCACATGACCGGCTTGGAGCCACGATAAAGCTGACCGGTACGGGCGATCTTCAAAAGCTCGCCGGCGATGCGGGATTCCGCATGGAAGTTCATGGTCAGATAGGGATTGTCGAAATCGCCCGTGATGCCCAAGCGCTTGAATTCCTCGGACTGGATCTTGATCCAGCCGGCGGCAAAGTCGCGGCATTCCTGGCGAAACTCGTTCACCGGGACCTCGTCCTTGTTCTTGCCCTTCTCGCGATATTTCTCCTCGATCTTCCATTCGATCGGCAGGCCATGGCAGTCCCAGCCCGGAACGTAATTGCTGTCATAGCCGCGCATCTGGAACGAGCGGGTGATGACGTCCTTGAGGATCTTGTTCAGCGCATGGCCGATGTGGATGTGGCCGTTGGCATAGGGCGGGCCATCATGCAGCACAAACTTTTCACGGCCAGCGGCGGAGGCGCGCAGCTTCTTATAGAGGCTCATCTCCTCCCAGCGCTTCACCAGCTCCGGCTCCTTCTGCGGCAGTCCGGCGCGCATCGGAAAATCAGTTTCCGGCAGGTAAAGGGTCTTGGAGTAATCCATCTTTTCAGCGGTATCGGTCATAGTCGTGACAATTGCCTCGGTGTCTCGGGCGTCTTGCGCCTCAACTGGCGCAGCCATACGGGGATTTTTCGGCGGCGGAAAGCATCTCTTGAGCGAGACGCCAAAAACCCGGACCTTCCGGCAGCTTAAAGCGCGCGGAAGGCCGGGCCAATAATTCGTATCGCGTGGCTCAGCCGAAATTGGGTCATGGTCGCCGGTTCATAGGCGTTTTTTCCAGGGAAAGGAAGAGGAAACAGTTGCGCCAATCCATAGAAAAGCCGCGGACGTTTCCGTCCGCGGCCAATTTGAGGGTCTATCTAATCAGGCTCGTGCTGCTGCCCGTGCCGGCACGACCGCATTGACGATAACGGCCACGACGATATTGGCGAGAAGCGCCAGCAGCCCCGTATAGACGGTGAAGCCGGCTTCGCCGAGCGGAACCATGTGCAGCGGCTTCCAGCCAGCATCCCATACGAGATAGGTGCCGCCAAAGAAGCCGACGAACCAGCCGGCGAGCAGTGCCGGTGCACGGAACCACTTGGTATAGAGACCGAAGACCAGAGCCGGCAGCGTCTGCAGGATCCAGATGCCGCCCAAAAGCTGGAGATCGAGCGCGAACTGCGTCGGCAGGAAAATGATGACGAGAAGCGCGCCGACCTTGACGACAAGCGAGGTCATCTTGGCGACCTTCGCCTCGCCGGCATCGGAAACCTGCGGATCGACATAGGCCTTCCAGAAATTGCGGGTGAAGAGATTGGCAGCGCCAATGCTCATCACGGCTGCAGGGACAAGCGCTCCGATAGCGATGGCCGCGAAGGCGAAGCCAGCAAACCAGCTGGAGAATAGGGTCTGGAACAGTGCAGGCACCACGTCATTGGCGCTGTCCAGCTTCAGATTTGCCGCGTGGCCCATATAGCCGAGCAGCGCCAGTAGGCCCAGCAGCAGAGTGTAGGCCGGCAGCAGCACCGCATTCTTGCGGATGGTATTGCCGCTGTTGGACGCGAAGATGCCGGTCAGCGTATGCGGATACATGAACGCCGCCAGCGCCGAGCCGAGCGCCAACGTCGCGTAGGCGACATACTGGTTGCCGCCAAGCAGCAGACTACCCGCCCCCTTGGCTTTGAAATCCGCATCAGCCGCGGCAAAGACATTGGCATAGCCACCGAGTTTCGCCGGAATGAGCGCGATGGCCGCGATCACCACAATGTAGATCATGATGTCTTTGACGAAGGCGATCAGCGCCGGAGCGCGAAGGCCGGCCGAATAGGTATAAAGCGCCAGGATGATAAAGGCGACAGCGAGCGGCAATTCGCCGTGGAGCCCCAAGGCCTTGAACACCGCCGTCATGCCGACGAGCTGTAGGGCGATATAGGGCATCGTGGCGATAACGCCCGTCAGAGCGACCGCCAGTTCCAGCGCCCGCGAGCCGTATTGGCCGTGGACGATATCGCCGGCCGTGACGTAACCATGATCCTTCGCTCGCCTCCAAAGAAGCGGCATGACCATGAAGACGAACGGATAGACGACGATCGTATAGGGCAGCGCGAAGAAGCCATAGGCGCCGACCGTGTAGACCAACGCCGGGACGGCAATGACCGTATAGGCCGTATAAAAATCGCCGCCAACGAGGAACCAGGTGATCCAGGTACCGAAGGTGCGGCCGCCAAGGCCCCATTCGTCGATATGGGCAAGGGTCTTCGGCCTACGCCAGCGGGCAGCGACAAAGCCCATCACGGTCACGAGGGCCAGGAAGAATATGAAGACGGCAAGAGCTGTCGGATCGATATCAGTCATCATGGCGCATGCTCCGATAGGCGATCCAGGTCAGAACAGCGGTGATCGGCACCCAGGCCAGCTGATACCAGTAGAAGAAAGGGAAACCCAACAGCACCGGATCGTGGCTGTTGTAGAAGGGCACCCAAAGCAAACCAATATAAGGAATGACGAGCAGCCAGCAGGCCGCCGTTCCGAAACGTTTATCCATCCCATTCGCCTTTCGGAAAACGGGCGCTGCGACTCGCGCCCTACGATGTAGGTATTGCAACATCTTTCCAGTCGCTCAAGGCAAAAAGATATTGCGTCGCCGCAATCCCCGCACGTAATCGTTTCCAACGAAATCAGGAAAAGGCGATGACCCGGTCGAGCTCGCTAAGCGGCTGGACACCGGCAAGCAGCGCACGTGCCTCGTCCTCATCCTTGCGGATCTGCGCGACCAGCGGATCGAGACCGTCGAACTTCAGTTCGGGGCGGAGATAACCGAAGAAGGAGACCGAACAGACCTGTCCGTAGAGATCGCCGCTGAAATCGAAGACGAAGGTTTCCAGCAGCGGCGCCCCGTTGTCCGTTACCGTCGGACGCCGGCCATAACTGGCGACGCCATCCCGGATGATGCCATCTGCAGTTCGGAAGCGAACAGCATAGATGCCTGCCCTCAGCGATGTCTCGGGTGGCAACTGCATGTTTGCCGTAGGGAAGCCGAGCGTGCGGCCCAGCTTCTCACCGCCGATGACAGGGGCCTGGACGGTATAGCGATAGCCGAGCAGACCGGCGGCTTGGGCGACATCGCCTTCCGCAAGCAGTGTGCGTATGCGGCTCGACGAGATGACCTCCGTGTTTTCGTCGCGGAAGGCATCGATCAGCGTCACGCCGAAGCCGTTATGGCTGCCAGCATTCATGAGGAAGGCGGGGCCTCCCTGACGATCATGGCCAAAATGAAAATCGAAGCCAGTGACGACTTCCGACGCGTGCAGCCAGTCGATCAGGATCGAATGCACGAATTCATCCGCCGAGCGCTGCGAGAAAGTGCGATCGAAAGGATATTCGATGACGGCGTTGAAGCCGAGCGCTTCCAGCAGCCGCGCTCGCAAAGGCGCAGGCGTCAGGCGGAAGACGGGATGATCCGGCTTGAAGACGGTGCGCGGATGGGGCTCGAAAGTCAGCACCAGAGCCGGAATGCCGCGCTCCCTGGCGATCTCCAGCGCACGCGTCAGCACCGATTGATGGCCACGGTGCACGCCGTCGAAATTGCCGATGGCGACCACGCCGTCCTTCAACGCATCGGGAAGCGGCTCGCGGGTTTCGTTGCGGTGGAAAACGGTCATCGACTGCCACTCTCCTCAGACAAGGCGCGGCATCCACCATTTCGGCGAGGCCTGTTCGCGCGCCAGGAAGGCGCCGAGAGCGGCCTCATCCGTATGCCCTTCGACGACATATTCGCGGGCGTGGATGCCATGGCTGATATAAAGAAGATCGAGGCCGTAATCGAGTGCGCCGCGCACGTCGGTCGGCATACCATCACCGATTGCCACCACGCGTGACAGCGGAAACTCGCTTTTCACCTCGCGGGCCGCCGCGATCGCTGCATCGTAGATCGGCTGGTGCGGCTTGCCGGCGATGCGCGTCTGGCCGCCGAGCCGCTCATAATAGGCGGCCATGGCGCCGGCGCAGGGGATCATGCGATGGCCACGCTCGACGACGAGATCCGGATTGGCGCAGATCAGCGGCACCTTGCGGGCCGACCAGGCCGTCAGCATTTCGGTGTAATCGTCAGGCGTTTCAGTTTCGTCATCGAAAAAGCCGGTGCAGACGATGCTTTCCGCTTCGCCGGCTTCGACGCGCTGAACGTCCAAGCCTTCGAGGATGCCGATATCGCGCTCCGGGCCGAGCAGGAACACCTTCTTCGGCCCCTCGGCAATCAGCTTGCGTGTCACATCGCCCGAGGTGATGATGCGATCGTAAACGCTGTCGGGAACACCGATCGCCCGCAGCTGCTCGACGACCTTCGGAGCGACGCGCGGAGAATTGGTGATGAGGACGACCGCAAGGCCTTCGCCGCGGGCCGCTTCGAGCGCGATCGAGGCCTCCTTGTAGGCCGTGACGCCGTTATGGAGCACACCCCAGACATCGCAGAGCGCAACATCATAAAGTCCGCCGATGTCGCGAAAGCTCTCGATCCGTTTGCCCATGCCGTCCTCGCATCAAATAAATCACGGGCTGACATCGCAAACCGGCCGGCAAATTACAAGAGCGGCACGCAAGGTTTTTGCGTCGCACAAGGCCTGAGCAGCAGGCGTGGGCAAGGTCGGCGAGCGGCAAGATTGCGCAGCGGAAGCAACGGGATGACGCTCTGGAAAAGGCGTGACCCGACCCTGTCTTCACGAGGGCAAAATGAGAGAACCTTTGCAACGAGATGCTACGCGGCGGCGCCCTGGGCGTTAATCATCCTCAAAACAAGCCGAGGCGCGCCGCAAAAAATTCACAGTGCTGTCCTTGACTCGTCCGGAAGCCACCCCTAAATCACCGTCGCTAGCACTCTCAGAGGATGAGTGCTAACAAAATCCATACGGATCCCCGCTGATCCGTGAATGTCATTTGATCGAGGGATTAGACAATGGCAAGCACCAATTTCCGCCCCCTTCATGACCGCGTCGTCGTTCGTCGCGTCGAGTCGGAAGAAAAGACCAAGGGTGGGATCATCATTCCCGACACCGCCAAGGAAAAGCCGCAGGAAGGCGAAATCGTCGCCGTCGGTTCTGGCGCTCGTGATGAGGCCGGCAAGGTCGTAGCACTCGACGTCAAGGTCGGCGATCGCGTTCTGTTCGGCAAGTGGTCGGGCACTGAAGTCAAGCTCAACGGCGAAGACCTTCTGATCATGAAGGAAGCCGACATCATGGGCATCATCGGCTAATCAGCCGGTTCCCTTTTCCGATAAAGCTGACGGGCCCTAAAGCCCCGAAAACGCGAATTCAGGAGTTTCAAACATGGCAGCTAAAGAAGTAAAATTCGGCCGCAGCGCCCGCGAAAAGATGCTTCGTGGCGTCGATATCCTCGCTGACGCAGTGAAGGTCACGCTCGGCCCGAAGGGTCGTAACGTCGTTATCGACAAGTCCTTCGGCGCTCCGCGCATCACCAAGGACGGCGTTTCCGTCGCCAAGGAAATCGAACTCGAAGACAAGTTCGAAAACATGGGCGCCCAGATGGTCCGCGAAGTCGCTTCGAAGACCAACGACGTCGCCGGTGACGGCACCACCACTGCAACCGTTCTGGCCCAGGCGATCGTTCGCGAAGGCGCCAAGGCTGTTGCAGCCGGCATGAACCCGATGGACCTGAAGCGCGGTATCGACCTCGCTGTTGCAGAAGTCGTCAAGGATCTCCAGGCCAAGGCCAAGAAGATCAACACTTCGGAAGAAGTTGCCCAGGTCGGCACGATCTCCGCAAACGGCGAAAAGCAGATCGGTCTCGATATTGCTGAAGCCATGCAGAAGGTCGGCAATGAAGGCGTCATCACGGTTGAAGAAGCCAAGACCGCCGAAACCGAACTCGAAGTCGTCGAAGGCATGCAGTTCGACCGCGGCTACCTCAGCCCCTACTTCGTAACCAACCCGGAAAAGATGATCGCCGACCTCGAAGACGCGTTCATCCTGCTGCACGAGAAGAAGCTCTCGAACCTGCAGGCCATGCTTCCGGTTCTCGAAGCCGTCGTTCAGACCGGCAAGCCGCTCCTCATCATCGCTGAAGACGTCGAAGGCGAAGCTCTTGCGACCCTCGTCGTCAACAAGCTGCGCGGCGGCCTGAAGATCGCTGCTGTCAAGGCTCCGGGCTTCGGCGATCGCCGCAAGGCCATGCTGGAAGACATCGCCATCCTGACGGGCGGCACTGTCATCTCCGAAGACCTCGGCATCAAGCTTGAGTCCGTCACCCTCGACATGCTCGGCCGTTCCAAGAAGGTTTCGATCTCCAAGGAAAACACCACGATCGTCGACGGCGCTGGCGCCAAGTCCGACATCGAAGGCCGCGTTGCCCAGATCAAGGCTCAGATCGAAGAAACCACCTCCGACTACGACCGCGAGAAGCTGCAGGAACGTCTTGCCAAACTCGCTGGCGGCGTTGCCGTGATCCGCGTTGGCGGCTCGACGGAAGTCGAAGTGAAGGAAAAGAAGGACCGCATCGACGACGCTCTCAACGCGACGCGCGCTGCTGTTCAGGAAGGTATCGTACCGGGCGGCGGTATCGCGCTCCTGCGTTCTTCCACGAAGATCACTGCCAAGGGTGAAAACCAGGATCAGGAAGCCGGCGTCAACATCGTTCGCCGTGCCCTGCAGTCGCTGGTTCGCCAGATCGCTGAAAACGCTGGTGACGAAGCTTCGATCGTTGTCGGCAAGGTTCTCGACAAGAACGAAGACAACTACGGCTACAACGCCCAGACGTCCGAATTCGGCGACATGATCGCTATGGGCATCGTCGACCCGGTCAAGGTTGTTCGTACGGCTCTGCAGAACGCAGCTTCGGTTGCTTCGCTGCTGATCACCACCGAAGCCATGATCGCCGAACTGCCGAAGAAGGATGCCCCTGCTGGCATGCCGGGCGGCATGGGCGGCATGGGCGGCATGGACATGATGTGATAGGCCAGCGGCCTAATCGCAGGAATGTCCATAAAGCTTCGCCCATGCGCTTTTAGTGCTTCAGGCCGCCAAGCGGCCTGAAGTGGCGGCATGGACATGATGTGATAGGCCAACGGCCTCATCACAGGAATGTCCATAAAGCTTCGCCCATGCACTTTAGTGCTTCAGGCCGCCAAGCGGCCTGAAGTGGCGGCATGGACATGATGTGATAGGCCAGCGGCCTGTTACGACTGTTCAATCCGACATCCGGAATTGACGAAAGGGCGGCCCTCGGGTCGCCCTTTTTGTTTGTGGCCTATAGTTTCGATGCAGACCGGCAAGTTTCTGGTAGCGCAAATTTACGCAAATTGCCCCATTGCCGTTTTCGAAAAAGCTCTTATAAATCGCGGCGCAGCGATTTTGGAGGGTTAGCTGCAATGCACGCAAATTTTACTTATATTCGGCACGATTAATCGGCGTCTGCACGTGGCTATGATCTTAAGGATTGAGGGGCGCGCGGATTTTTTACTTGAAATGACTTCATAGCTTGGATCGCCAAGTCGGACCAAGCATGGCGGAAAATGGAAGCAGCAGAGCCGAATGCTCTGCTTTTCATCGGATGCGGCATGCGGGAAGACATTCAATCCGGAAGACGCAGGGGAATTTGAATAGAGCGCAAGGGGGGGACCTGGCGCTCAAATGGGGATCATCTTGTTCAAGATTGCCAAGGCCAATTTTTCCGCACCGTTTGCGCCGGGCTCGCTGGAGTTCGAGGGTCATGACCCCGATCTTCTGGCTCAGTTCTGTGTTTCCGAGGGATGGACGGGCGATCTTTCAAGCGGCATCATCAAACTCGGGCAGTGGGGCACAATGCTGCATGGGCTGAGTTCTTCGGAATGCGGCCTGCTGAGCCTCATGCATTGCTATGATCTGCAGGATCGGGCCCGTATCCTCGATCTTTTCGAGCAGGCGGCCACGGCCAATTCCTGCTTCTGCTATTCAACGACCACGCTCGGCGCAGGTGGTCATCGCCGGCCGGTCTTCTGTGTCGGCGAGTCCGTTGCCGCGGATAAGCAACATGCCGGCAGCATGGTCGGCGTTTTCCTGTTTCCGCGCTTCAAGCTGGAGCCGGGCAGCCAACTCGCCACCCGGCAGTAAACGGCTGCCGATGATGGTCAAGCGAGTTCGCCGTTAGCCGCACTCAAGACCTGGCCCCTCACCCCAACCCTCTCCCCACCTGCGGGGAGAGGGAGTTTCCTTTTTCAACATCAACACCTTCGCTGCTGCACGCAAAATCCGTTGCAATGCCTGAGCCTACCCCCTCGCCCCGTTTACGGGAGAGGGCTGGGGTGAGGGGCCAGGCACATAGGCGCATCGGAGAAGGGTTTGCCTGACCTGCCAAGGCGGAAAGAACAATCAATCCCGCTTGGGAATGCTGAGGCCGCGCTGGCTTGCCGGGCGCGCGAGCGCGCGGTCCAGCCAAGCCATCACGGAGGGGAAGCTTTCGAACTCCAGCACCTCGCGGCCGCCATAGAAGACGTCGACGCCGCGAACCCAGGGAAAGGTGGTGATGTCGGCGATGGTGTATTCATCGCCCATGATCCATTCGCGTCCCCGCAGGCGGCTCTCCAACACACTGAGGAGGCGCTTGGCCTCATCGCGATAACGCTCGACCGGATAGGAGTTATTGGCGACCTTCTCGGCGGCGAATTTGAAGAAATGACCAAACTGGCCGAACATCGGACCGACGCCTGCCATCTGGAAGAAGACCCATTCGAGGGTCTCATAGCGCCTGGCAGCATCGCTCGGCATGAGCTTGCCGGTCTTTTCCGCCAGATAGACCAGGATCGCGCCGGATTCGAACAGGCCGATCGGTTTGCCGTCGGGGCCATTGGGATCGATGATTGCCGGAATGCGGCCATTCGGGTTCAGCGAAACGAATTCCGGCGATTTCTGATCATTGGTGCCGAAGGAGATCAGATGCGGCTCATAGGGCAGGCCAAGCTCCTCCAGCGCAATCGAGACCTTTACGCCGTTCGGCGTCGGCAGAGAATAGAGTTGGATAATATCCGGATTGCTGGCAGGCCAGCGCTTCGTGATCGGAAAGGATGACAGATCGGCCATGGGCTTGTTCCTGAAGGGTCTGATTTGACAACTGATTTGCCGCCACAATAGCCGATGGGGCTTGTATGGGAAGAGTTATCTCTGTGAACCATTGTTCAATGATTGTGAACTAATTGTGCGCAGTTGTTTATCTTTCCAACTCCTCAAAAATCACGAATATCCATCTCCAGAGAATAACTGCCACGTGATCCCAAGCGAATTTACTGGAGACCCTCATGTCCAATAGCAACAACATCATCATTCTGGTGGCGCGCATCCTGCTCGCCTTCATGTTCATCTTTGCCGGTTTCGGCAAGCTGACCGATCCTGCAGGTACGGCCGGCATGATCGCCGGAGCCGGTATGCCGGCCGCAACGCTGCTCACCTATCTTGCCGGCGCGTTTGAATTCGTCACCGGCGTCTGCGTCCTCATCGGCTTCCAGGTCCGCATCGTCGGCTGGCTGCTCGCCCTCTTCTGTGTCTTCACCGGCATCGTCTTCCACCTGCCGACGGTCAATGTTCCGGACTTCCCGGCTGCCGCCAATGGTTGGATCAACGGCCTGAACTTCGTGAACTTCCTGAAGAACGTCACGCTGGCCGGCGCTTACATCATGCTCGCCACCAACGGTGCAGGCGTCTACTCGGTTGACGCTCGCCGCGGTGCCTACGCAGCCGCGTAAGCGCTGCATAGTTTCCAAGACAAAAAATCCGCCGGAATTCCGGCGGGTTTTTTGCATGAACAGGAAACTGAAAAATCAGAGCGCGCTGCGAACGGCCGAGATGATGCGCTGAACCATCGGATCACCCTCGTGGCTTTCCTTGCGTGCCCGCACCAGACAAGCCTCCGAGCGCAGGATGATGCCATCAGACAGGACCTTCAGATGGTTCGCTCTCAGAGTCGAGCCGGTGGAGGTGATGTCGACGATGATATCGGCCGAGCCGGCAGCGGGTGCCCCCTCCGTCGCACCGAGACTTTCGACGATACGATAGAGCTGGATGCCGTGCTGGCTGGAGAAGAACTGCTGCGTCAGCCGCCAGTATTTGGTGGCGACCGTCAGCCGGTGGCCATGACGGGCGCGGAAATCGGCGGCGACATCACCGAGATCGGCCATGGTATCGACGTCGAGCCAGATTTCCGGCACGGCGACGACGACATCGGCGTGACCGAAGCCGAGCCTAGCGCAGAATTCGACGCGGCGATCGACCTCCGCCATGCCCTCACGCACGAGGTCTTCGCCGGTGATGCCGAAATCGACGCCGCCATTGCCGATCTCACGCGAGATTTCCGAGGCTGACAGGAAGGCGATCTCGACCCCGTCCCAACCTTCGACACGGCCGCGATAGGAGCGATCGTTACCGACGGCGACGATCGGCATTCCGGCACGCTCGAAGATCGCGGCGCAATCCTCCTTCATCCGGCCCTTGGAGGGAAGCGCTATGGTGATGGTCATCAGGCTGCCCTCGCGGTTTCGATACGGTCGAGCCAGAGCGCGAAGCCGACAGCTGGGATATGATCCTTGGCTCCGAGCAGGGTCATCAGCCGATCGAAGCGGCCACCACCGGCCAGCACCGCGCTCGATCCCTCCACCGTCACTTCGAAGACAAGGCCGGTATAGTAATCAAGCGGACGGCCAAAAGCGGCGCGATAATCAATCTTCGAAACGTCGGCGCCGGCTTTGGCTAGTGCCGCCACACGGGCATCGAAGCTCTTCAATGCGCTCCCGAGCTTCAGCCCTGCGGCGTCGGCAAAACCTGCCAGCGCCGCGGAAGCATCCGAGAGCGGCACGCTCAGGGACAAGAACTCCTCCAGCACGCGGAAGGCCGCATCGTCGAGCCGCGTTTCGGACAGGACCAGCTTCTCGCGAAGGCGCCGGGCGATTTCCTGCGGCAAACGGCTGGCATTGGTGGAATAGCCGGTCGCATGCATTGTGGCGTCGATATGCTTGATCAGCCCCTGCTCATCGCCGCGATTGAGGAAATCGAGTACGTGCGTATCGAGCCCGGTGACCGGCTGCGGGCTTGCGAGCCGCGCCAGCAGGGTTTCTAGCTGCATCATGTTGCCGAAGGCATGGATCAGCCGCTTCTGCCAGCCCGACGGCAGGCCGAGCGCCTGCACCACCGCCTCGAATACGGCCTGATCGCCCAGGGTCACCGAAAGTGCCTTACCCGGCACCAGCCGGCTCAGGATATCGATGGCATCGCCGATGGCGCGAGCGTCAGCGCCTGCCGTTTCATTATCGCCCAGATCCTCGATACCGGCCTGATAAAACTCATGGCCGCCCTCGCGGCGCTGGCGGAAGATCTCGCCGAGATAGGAATAGCGCTTCGGCGTGCCTGTGGCGGTTTCGATATGGCGCAGGCAGACCGGAATGGTGAACTCCGGACGCAGGCAAAGGCTGGCGCCGGTGTCGCTTTCGGTCATGAAGATGCGCCGGCGAAGATCTTCGCCGGCCATATCGAGAAAGGGTTCGGCCGGCTGGATGATGGGCGTATCCACCCGCTCCGTCCCGCGGACGGAGAATTCGTGCAGCAGATCGCTGGCAAAATCCGGAAGGTTGATCAGGGGCATCAGCCCGCCCTCTTCCGGTCATCCGCCTGTGCCGCCAAGATAGCCTTGACCTTCTCGACCAGTTCGGCCTCCGGCGCCGTTTCCTGCGCCACGCGAGCCTCACGCCAGCTGGCATTGTCCTCGATCTCGCCGGAAAGGCGTTTGCCTTCGATCAGATCCTTGATCTGGACGACGCCCTGTGCACGCTCGTCGCCGCCCTGGATGATGGCGATCGGGCAGCCGCGACGGTCGGCGTATTTCAGCTGATTGCCGAACTTCTTCCAATTGCCCTGGAACATCTCGGCGCGGATGCCGGCAGCGCGCAGCTGCTGCGTGAAACGTTGGTAGCGCCCCATGGCGTCGACATCGCCATCCATGACGGTGACAAGCACAGGCTCGATCACTTCGTCCATGCCGAGCTTGCCGAGGTTCTTCAACGCGGTCATCAGGCGCGACACACCAATGGAAATACCGGCGGCCGGCACCGGCTGGCCCATGAAGCGCGAGACGAGCCCGTCATAACGACCGCCGCCACCGACCGAGCCGAAGACGACCTTTTCGCCCTTCTCGTTGGTGACGTCGAATGTGAGCTCGGCTTCGTAGACCGGGCCGGTGTAGTATTCGAGGCCGCGCACGACGGAAGGATCGATCTTGATACGATCCGACTGATAGCCCGCGCTGGTGACGAGGCCGCCGATGAAATTCAGTTCCTCGACGCCTTCGCCGCCTTTGGACGTACCGGCGACAAGCTCGGCAAGCTGGGCGGCACTTTCGGCGTAGTCCTTGATGCCGACGAAGAAGAGCACCTTCTCGATCTGATCGGCGTTGAGGCCGGCACCCTTGGTGAAGTCGCCGGACTCGTCCTTGCGGCCGGGGCCGAGCAGCAGTGCCACGCCTTCGGGGCCGAACTTGTCGAGCTTGTCGATGGCACGCAACACGTTGAGGCGCTGTGCGACTTTGTCGTCGCCGCCGAGGCCGATCGCTTCCAACACGCCGTCGAGAACCTTGCGGTTGTTGACGCGGATCACATAGTCGCCACGGTTGATGCCCAAGGCCTCCAGCGTATCAGCCATCATCATGCACATCTCGGCATCCGCCTGCACGCCCGGCGCGCCGACGGTATCGGCGTCGAACTGCATGAACTGGCGGAAGCGGCCCGGGCCTGGCTTCTCGTTGCGGAAGACATAGCCGGCACGATAGGTGCGGTAGGGAAGCTGGATCTCGTTGAAATTCTCGGCGACGTGACGGGCAAGCGGCGCCGTCAGGTCATAGCGCAGCGACATCCACTGCTCATCATCATCCTGAAGCGAGAACACGCCTTCATTCGGCCGGTCGCTATCGGGTAGGAACTTGCCGAGCGCATCGGTATATTCGAACAGCGGCGTTTCGACAGGATCGAAACCATAATGCTCATATACGGCCCGGATCTTGGAGGTCATCTCGTTGACGGCGCGAATGTCGCTGGCCGAACGATCGACAAAGCCACGCGGCAGGCGGGCCTTGAGCTTCTGTGGTTTCTTTTGTTTGTCGCTCATCTCTAGGGTAATCCGGTATGGGAACAGTCGCGGTTAACTAGCGGATTGGGCTGAATGCGGCAAGGATTGTTATAAGTTAACGGCCGACAAAACCGACAAAAGCCAGAGAAGGCGGCATAGGAACCATGCCATACGCGATCGTCTTGAAATGCACGGATGAAACGGCCACGCCGGTTCTGGATCTTTGGCGGGAGGCGAGCCGCTTCGAAACCGCGCCATCGATGCAAGCACTGAACTATCCGCCGCATCTGACCTTCGCGGTCTATCAGGATATCGCCCTGCCTTCACTTTTCACAGCGGCCAAAAAGGCTTTCGCGGGTGTGCCGCCCATATCGGTCGAATTCTCCGGGATCGGCCATTTTCCCAACGAGATGCTGGTGCTCTGGGCACGCCCTGTCGATGATCATGTGCTCAGACGGATACACCGAGCCATTCACGACGAGATCGACCCTGCCCTCTGCCACGAGCATTCCCGCCCCGATTGCTGGCAGCCGCATTGCACCATTGCGATGAAGATCCCCACAGGCGCGAGAGAAGAGGCGCTAACATGGGCAAAGGCGACGCCTGCGAAGTTCACGCTCACATTCGACGTGGTGGATTGCATCACCTTTCCGCCGATCGAAATCCTGCAGGAAGTCAAACTGCCGTCTTGATCGCCTTCCCAGTGTCCTCCGCGGTTGAATTTGCGCTTGCCTTCGCGGCCGGCGCCGCTAGGTTCCCCTTCATGCGCTTGCTTGCGATCCTCTCGATGGTAATTGCTTGGCTGCTCTACGGTGCCATGCCGGTACTGGCGAGCTGTCCGATTTGTGATTCTGTCGGCGCAATGCCCGCCGCATCAAACATGAGCATGCATGCGACCATGGCTGATATGCCGGGCATGGCCAGCCATGGCGATATGGCGCAGCATCAGGAGAAGAAGCCGCAAAACCCTTGTGCCGGTGGCATGGCGCATGTGGCGTCCTGCGCCGCCTGCCTCGCCCTGACATCGACGCTTATGGCGGAAGAAGGCAAACAGGCCTTCTCCTATCCGGCACCGGAGCCCGGACAGCGTCTTGCCGACTCCCGACCACAACCGACAGCACCCCCTCCCCGTCTCGCCTGACGATCATCTGTATTCAATCGACGAGCGCTCATCCGCTCAAATCCAGATACCGTTCAGAAACGGAGAAAATACCTATGTCCACCTCAAAATCGCTGATGCTGGCCGGCGCATTCGTCCTTGCCATCAGCCTTCCTGCCTTTGCCGACGACATGAAGGGCATGGATATGAGCAAGCCGATGGAAGACCGAGGTGCTTCTAGCAAGGCTTTCAACGACGTCATGAGCAAGATGCACAAGGACATGATGATCCACTACAGCGGCGATGCGGACGCAGATTTCGTCCGCGGCATGATCCCGCATCATCAAGGCGCGATCGACATGGCCAAGATCGAGCTGAAATACGGCAAGGATCCCGAACTGCGCAAAATGGCGGAGGGCATCATCACCGCGCAGGAAGCCGAGATCAAGGAAATGAAAGCCTGGCTGAAGAAGCACGGCAAGTAAATTATCTGGCAAATAAGAGGCGGCATTCGTGCCGTCTCTCTCACTGCTCCAGATGCGGACGGCGGAAGATCCCATCCAACCAATCGGAAACGGCGCGAATACGCACGAGCGGACGAAGCTCGGCATGCATCAGCAGCCACATCTCTCGCACCGGCAGATTGCTGTCGCCGCTATCGACGCGACAAAGACCCCCCACATTCTCGGCCAGGATTTTCGGCAGCAACGCGCGCCCTAATCCTGCAGCTGCGGCCTGCAGCAGAGCCTCGGCATCATTGACCGCAAGCTGGCTGGAACGACCTGACTTTTCCGCCTGTGCGGCAATCCAGCGGGCATGCGGCAGATGCGCCATTGCCTCTTCATAGATGATCCAGGGCAAATCTTCCGCACGCCTCTCCTGCCCGGTAGCGACATAGACAGTATAGTCCAACGTCGCGATCCGCCTGGCGACGACTTTGCCGTTTGTCATATCGGCAGGTCTTGCGAGGCGCAGTGCCATGTCCGCCTCGCGCCGGGTCAGATTGAGATTTCTGGAATCGCCGATGAGTTCCAATTGCAGGCCGGAATGTTGCTTCAGCAGACTAGGCAGCGAGGGGATCAACAGCCGACTGATGAAGGATGGCGCCGCCGTGAGGCGTACCTTGCCGAGTGCCATGGGATCGGCCGCATCCAATGCGCCCGACAGCGCCATAACTTCGGCCTCGATCGCCTCGGCCTTCGCGACCGCGATCTCGCCCGTCGGCGTCGGCGACAGGGTGCCACCTGCATCGCGCGAGAACAGCGCCGTGCCGAGGCGGTTTTCCAGAATACGCAGACGGCGACCGACCGTCGTCGCATCCGTGCCAAGCACCCTGCCGGCAGCAGCGAAGGACCCACCACGCGCAAGCGCCAGAACGTGGCGCAGATCGTTCCAGTCGATGTCGTGCAATTTTGCAGCTCCTGACGGCAAACTTACTGCGTGTATCAGCACTATTGCAGCCTTAGACTGGAAATATCCAGCAAGGAGATGACGATGACCCTGTTCGCAGTTCTGTTCGAGGACGAACAGCAAAACGCCGCCACGATCCGCAAGGAGTATCTGCCGCGCCATTTCGCCTTCCTGAAGGCGAATGCCGCGTCCATCCGAACGGCCGGACCGCTCAGCCGCGAGGGTGACACTTTTGCCGGTGGCCTGTGGCTTGTCGAAGCTGAGACTGCCGATACAGTCGACCGTCTGGTGAAGGAAGATCCATTCTGGGCGGCAGGTCTACGCAAATCCGTGCAGGTCTTCATCTGGAACCGGGTATTTGCGGAGAGCGCACTTCTTTGATCGGGGTATCGCTACCAGCTCAACCCATGATTCCAGGCAGGCGCTCAGCGAGCAGGTCGATGATCACGCGCATCTTCAGCGAAAGCTGCGGCACCTGCGGCCAGACGGCGTAGACGTTGACGGGCCGGCTGGAGACATTGAGCACCGGCATGAGCTTGCCCGCATGCACATAGCCCCGTACCAGCCAGCAGGGTAGCCACGTAATGCCCATTCCGGCGGCGGCGGCATCCGCAATGACCTCCAGGTCATCCAGACGCAATCGCGTCTGCGGAAAATAGTCGACGGCCGCACCGTCGTCCTGCAGGAAGGTCCATCTCTTGGCTTCCCCCGATCTCGCATAGACGACGAGATCGTGGCTATCGAGATCGGCAATGGTCTGCGGCGTACCTCTAGCAGCGAGATAATCCGGCGAGGCGCATAGCGTCATGCGATGGAGGGCGATCTTGCGGGCAGCGAGGCCGGCTTCGTCCCGCAAGACGCCATTGCGAATGGCGAGATCGAAGCCCTCGTCGAAGAGGTCGACCACGCGATCACTGAAGGAAAGGTCGAGTTCAAGTTTGGGATGGACACGTGCCAGTTCCAGCAGCAGCGGTGCAGCACAGCGGCGACCGAAGAGAACCGGCATGGAGATGCGCAGACGTCCGGTAACTTCGCGCTTACCCGATTCCAGCATGGCCTCGCCGGACTGTATCTCGTCCAGCGCTCGGCGGCAGCGCTCGTAGAAAGCTTGCCCCTCATCCGTCAGACTCTGCATGCGGGTGGTGCGGTGAAACAGGCGCACATTCAGGCGTCCCTCCAGCTTCGCGATCGTCTTGCCGATCGCCGAGCGCGAGAGATTCATGCGCGCCGCCGCTGCCGAAAAGCCGCCGGCCTCGACCGCCTCCACGAATTCGGGAATGCCGTTGAGCATGTCGTTCATGATGATTGCTTCCTCCAAGGAACCAGTTAGCGGAAATAATATCGCCACTGGCGATCAGAAAGCAACGATATGCTCCATCCATTGCTTTCAATTCCTCTCAGGAGATCATGATGACGAAGACCATGAAGCGTTGGACCCTCGAGACGATCGCCGTCGGGGCGCCCTTGAATCTGACGGAAACGGCAATTCCCTCGCCGGCGCGCGGCGAAGTGCTCGTGCGGGTGAAGGCCGTTTCACTGAACTATCGCGACAAGCTCGTCCGCGAAACCGGCATGGGCCTGCCGATCCAATTTCCCTTCGTACCGGCGTCCGATATGGCAGGCGTCATCGAAGCGGTGGGAGACGATGTCACCAGATTTGCCGCTGGAGATCGGGTCATTTCGACCTTCCATCCCGGCTGGATCGACGGCAAGCCGCTCGGCGATGCCCGCACACCTCCTTACAAGACGCTTGGCGGGTTCTATCCCGGTGTGCTCTCGGAATATGTTGCCATGCCGGAGAGTTGGTTCGTATCGGCACCGAAGAGCCTCGACTATGCCGAGGCAAGCACCTTGCCCTGCGCTGGCCTGACGGCCTGGTTTGCGCTGGTGGAGCGCGGCAAGGTCAAGCCTGGCGATAGCGTGCTGGTGCAGGGAACGGGCGGCGTGGCGCTGTTCGGCTTGCAGATCGCCGCGGCCCAGGGCGCCGAGGTGTTCGTGACCTCCTCCGGACAGGAAAAGCTCGAACGGGCTAAAGCTTTGGGCGCTCATCACGGCATCGACCGCAATAAAAGCGATTGGGTGGAAGAGGTCTATCGCCTCACCAACGATCGGGGCATCGATCATATTTTCGAAATAGCCGGCGGGCCGAATTTCGCCCAATCGCTGAAGGCGGTGGCGCCGCAGGGCCGCATTTCCGTCATCGGCGTCCTTGAGGGCTTCGACATCTCCGGTCCGGTGGCACCGCTGCTGTTGAAATCTCCCACCGTGCAAGGCATCAGCGTGGGCCACCGCCGCTCGCTCGAAGATTTCGTGCGTGCCGTCGACAGCATCGGCCTGAAGCCCGTCATCGACCATCGCTATGCCCTCGGCGAGGCATCCGCCGCCTTCGATCATCTCGATCGGGGCCCCTTCGGCAAGATCGTCATCGAGCTCTAACGTGAAGCCGGGCCGCTGCGAAAAGCTGGCGGCCCGACCTATGATATCAGCCCTTCGGCTCGAAGGGCTGCGGCACGCGCTGTGCGCCCTGGCGTGCGAGCATCCAGCCGGGATATTCGGGCGCTAGCGCGCTGACTTCATCGAGCTTGGCCATATCGTCGGCATCGAGCTTCAGCTTGACAGCGGCCAGATTCTGGTCGAGCTGGTCGAGACGCTTGGCGCCGATGATGATGCTGGTGACAAAAGGCTTCGCCAGGATCCAGGCAAGCGCCACTGTTGCGACGCTGGAGCCATGCTTCTCCGCCACTTCGCGCATGGCGGCGACGCAGGCCCACGTACGGTCCTTGTCGACAGGCGGGAAATCGAAGCTCGCACGCCGTCCCTCGCCATTGCCGGGAGCGCCCGGACCATACTTGCCCGAGAGCAGACCACCTGCCAGCGGCGACCAGACCATGAGCCCGAGCTTTTCCTCAGCCATGACAGGCACGATTTCGCGCTCCAGATCGCGGCCTGCGATGGAATAATAGGCCTGCACCGTTTCGAAGCGGGCAAAGCCGCGGCGTTCGGAAATGCCGAGCGCCTTGGCGATGCGCCATGCCTGCCAATTGGAAACGCCGATATAGCGAACCATACCGCGCGAAACGAGATCATCCAGCGCCCGCAACGTCTCGTCGATCGGCGTCACGATATCCGTGCCATGGATCTGATAGAGATCGATATGATCGGTCTGCAGACGGTCAAGGCTGGCCTGCACCGAGTCCATGATATGGCCGCGCGAGGCGCCGCGATCGTTGGGCTTGTCGCCCATGACGCCATAGACCTTGGTGGCGATGACGACATCCTTGCGCGGAATGCCGAGGTTCTTCAGGGCCTGGCCGAGCAGCTTTTCGGAATTGCCGAAGGAATAGACGTCGGCGGTGTCGATGAAATTGACGCCGGCAGCAAGCGAGCCTTCGACGATCTTGTCGGCTAGCGCCTGGTCGACATCGGCGATCGAGCCCCAGGGAGTGTTGGGATTGGCTTCGCCGAAGGTCATCGTGCCCAGGCAGAGTTCGGAGACGAACAGGCCGGTATTGCCGAGTTGATTGTAACGCATAGGAGAAATTCCCTTGTGGTCAGCCGGAAGACTCTCCCGACCGGTGAACGCTATCTTTTCGCTATGAATTGGCCTCGGCACGACAGCCGCAGTCGGGGCTGCCCTGGGGAGGTCATAAGACGGTCGTCGAGGCCGGACTCAAGCTCCGCGGCAATCGAGACAACAAGCACATAATGCACCCGAAACCATTTTCAACGCGAGACCTCGGGCCGATCACGATGCGGTGACCGACGCATGCTCTTGCGTCCGGGCGCGCGCGGACTAGACTCCGGTTTTTATTTGATGCGCAAAACGGACACACCGATGACGCAACGCCCCCTAACGACAATCGGCTTCGACGCCGACGACACGCTCTGGCAGAACGAACAGTTCTACCGGCTGACGGAACTGCAGTTTACCGAACTACTCGCCGATCACGCCCCAAGCGACGTCATCTCCGCACGCCTGTTGGAGGCGGAGAAGCGCAATCTTCGTCACTACGGCTTCGGAATAAAGGGCTTTACCCTCTCCATGATCGAGACGGCCATTGAGATCACCGAGGGCGAGGTGCCATCGACCGTCATCGCCCAAATCCTCGATATCGGCCGCGATCTCCTTGCCCATCCCGTCGAGACACTGCCGCATGTGCGCCAGACGCTGGAGGCCCTCTCGGGAAAATATCTGCTGGTGCTGATCACCAAGGGCGATCTTTTCGATCAGGAGCGCAAGCTTGCGCAATCCGGGCTCGGCGATCTCTTCGATGCCGTCGAGATCGTCTCGGACAAGAATGCCTCAACCTATCGCCGCATCTTTTCCAAAGTGGGCGACGGGCCGGAACGGGCGATGATGATCGGCAACTCACTGAAATCGGACATCGTGCCGGCGCTCGCTGCCGGCAGCTACGGCGTCTTCGTGCCGCACGAGCTCACATGGTCGTTCGAGCATGTCGAGGAACCGACAGACGCACCGCGTTTCCGCAAGATCGGCCATCTCGGCGAGCTGCATGGTGTGATCGAAGCGTTGCAGTAATCCTTACTGTCCCTGCTTTGAGCGTGGGGGAAACAGCATCGGTCCCTGGTCCTTCTGCTGATCGGCCGGCGCCTGCTGCGCAGCCGGCGGATTGGGATCGATGAGAATTTCGTAGGGGGCACCGAGACCGCGCCGGCGCGTGACGCGCGAATAATAGGGCTTGATCAGCCAGGTCGTATCTTCGTTGACGGTGACGTCGGCGGTATTGCCATCTTCATCCGTGCCGAAGAAAGATTCATCCTCGCTCGACGAGAGATCGAAGATCGCCATATAGGCGTATTTGCTCTTCGAGCTGAAGGTGATCCGCACATGCTGGCCTTTCTTCAGCGGCAGCGTGTAGACCTTGCCCTTGCCGAACTTCGTCCAGCCCGTCAGCCTCTCGAGGACGGCCGGCAGGGCGATCTTCTCGAGCTTTTCGCCACGATCGAGCTGCGGCAGCTGCTGTTGCTGGGTATCACTTTGAGCATAGGCGGCTGCGGCGCCGAACAGCGCAATCATCGTCAGCGAAAGACCAAGAAGCGCATCCCTCACGGCCGCACCAATGCGCAACGCATCGCCTCCACCTCTTTCCGGCAGTAGCAGCCTTCGATGTGATCGTTGACGAGGCCCATGGCCTGCATGAAAGCATAAACTGTGGTCGGACCGACAAAGGTCCAGCCGCGCTTCTTCAGATCCTTCGAAATTCGCACCGAAGCCGCCGTCGTCGGATTGGCGCGCAGATGGGCAAGATCGAAGACTTCGGGGCGCTCCGAAGCGCCCGGTTCGTGGCTCCAGAAATAACGGGCGAGCGAACCGAATTCGTCGCGCAGCTCGATGGCGCGATTGGCATTGTTGATGGTGGAGACGATCTTGCCGCGATGGCGGATGATGCCGGCATCGGCTAGGCAACGCTCGATATCCGCTTCGCCGAACTTGGCGACCTTCTCGAAATCGAAGCCGGCAAAAGCGGCGCGGAAATTCTCGCGCTTGCGCAGAATCGTCAGCCAGGACAGGCCCGACTGGAAGCCTTCGAGGCAAATCTTCTCGAACAGCCTGACGTCATTGACGACCGGACGGCCCCATTCCTCGTCGTGATAGCGCTGATACTCCGGCAGATTGCCGTGCCAGAAGCAGCGGTCCTTGCCATCTTCGCCGGTGATGATGCCCGTTTCGGCCATTTTCGCGATTCGTCCCCTATTTCAGCACGCGCTACCGGAAACCGGTAAGCCACTATCGGATAAATTGAGATCAATCAAATGCTTAAATTCATAGACTGACTTCGACGACCGCGCATTCCGATTCATGATTTACCACTTGCAAACCATCTTTCCAAACCATGCGGTAACCCTGACAAAGCTTTATCGGCTTCGCGGCATTTTGATGAATAGATGTTTACCATTCGCTCGCGTGCAAGTGGCACCATTGTTTCGACCGGGCGCTTTTGTGCCCCTCTTCGGCCCATGTGTAGAGAGTTTGTCCGATGATGAAACATGCCGTTCTGTGTGCCGCCGGCGCCCTGAGCCTGCTTGCCTCCACCGCCTTTGCCGACGATCGCTATCAGTCGCGCCCGCCCGTCATCGTCAGTCCCGATCTGACCGCCCCCTGGGTGATGCAGCTCGGTGGCGGTAACGTGCAGCCGGTCGTCTATCCCCGCCCAATGACGCGGCGCGCCGCCGATCCCAGAATGGAGCAGCAGGCCAATCCGCGGGTGCGTCAGGTCGTGCAGCCGCGCGGTCTGTTCGCACGGCCGGCCGTGCAGCAGGTCGCCATGGCCCGCCCGCAATATCCGGCAGTCCGAGGCCAGATCGATCCGCAGTTCCTGCCGCAGATCGTCGACTACCAGACCAAGGAAAAGCCCGGCAGCATCGTCATCGATACCAACAACCGCTTTCTTTATCTGGTGATGGATGACGGCAAGGCGCGGCGCTATGGCGTCGGCGTCGGCAAGCCGGGCTTCGAATGGGCCGGCGCCCATACCGTCACCCGCAAGCAGGAATGGCCGGACTGGACGCCGCCGGCCGAGATGATCTCGCGCGAAGCCGCCAAGGGTCACTATCTGCCCGCTCACATGGAAGGCGGGGAAGGCAATCCGCTCGGCGCCCGCGCCATGTATCTGGGGTCAACCCTCTATCGCATCCATGGCACCAACGCCCCCTGGACGATCGGCAGTGCCGTCTCCTCCGGCTGCATCCGCCTTCGCAACGAGGATGTCATCGATCTCTACAACCGCGTAAAGGTCGGCACCCGCGTCACCGTCATGTAATCTCGAAAAAAGTCCCGTCCTGCGCGGCGATACTACTCCATTGGAGGGGCAGTATTCGCCGCATGGGAAAACCCTCCACTATAGTTCAGACTATAGTCTGATCGGCGACAGACAAGAGGGCAGTTCTTCCTGAACGTACCCAACATTGGTCATTTTGACCTTGATCCCTTCGTTGGTTCCGGTAATTTCCTACCGGATTAAACGAGGGGAATGCCAATTATGAAAGCAGCATTGTCGATCGTGACGGCAGGTGTCGTCGCGGCGTGTCTTCTTACAGCGTCGAACGCAGCAGCCTTCACCGCTTCGACACCTATTACGGCGCCGGTCGCCCGCACCGACGTGATCCGGGTCGCAATGGAGCCGCAGGGCCAGGTGAAGCCGCAGTTCCAGCGGCGGATGGTGCGGCTGGCGACGAACGAGGAGCCGGGCACCGTCATCGTCGACACCAATAACAAGTATCTTTACCTTGTCGAAGGCAATAACCGCGCGAGACGCTATGGCATCGGCGTCGGCCGCGATGGTTTCGGCTGGTCCGGCGTCGTCAAGGTCGGTCGCAAGGCGGAATGGCCCGGCTGGACGCCGCCGCCGGAAATGATCGTGCGCGAAGCCAAGAAGGGCCACAAACTGCCAGCCTACCAGGAAGGTGGCGAGGACAATCCGCTCGGCGCGCGCGCCATGTATCTCTACCGTAACGGCAACGACACGGCCTTCCGCATCCATGGCACCAACCAGCCCTGGAGCATCGGCCTCAACATGTCCTCCGGCTGCATCCGCATGATGAACAAGGACGTCATGGATCTCTATGATCGCGTTCCTGTGGGCACCAAGGTCATCGTCGTTGGCCCCGGCAACAAGCAGGGCGAAGTCAGCTATCAGGATC
This sequence comes from Martinezella sp. CNPSo 3957, assembly GCF_057784395.1. NCBI lineage: Bacteria > Pseudomonadati > Pseudomonadota > Alphaproteobacteria > Hyphomicrobiales > Rhizobiaceae > Martinezella > Martinezella sp. CNPSo 3957. The sequence continues at coordinate 94,255 of NZ_JBXSOU010000012.1, read as the reverse complement.
GCGGCGTCGATGTGTTGAGGACGCTGTTCGGCGGCTGATAGAATCCGACCCGAATCAGGCACCAACATAACGGGCGCTCTTCCCTCGCGTGACATCATTCACGCCGGGGAAGGCGCCCGTATCGCTTGCAATAGTTTATTGGGTGCAGGCGCGGATGGAGACACTGTTGCGCCAGTGTTACAGCCTGAAACTTATCACGCTGCATCGCCGAAAAATGGCTCGTCGCCTTCAGTTTACCGTCAGTTTTCCCGCCTAAGCCGTACTTGCCTACCCATGACTGCAATAGAAGTGTCATGGAAGCGCGTTTAGATGGCGGCACTTTGGCATCCGGGGATTTCATATGCATCGTGCATTTCGCATCAAGCAGCCGGCATTCGCCGCGCTTGCGACTTCCGCATTCATATTTGCAGCAAGCTCTGCCTCGGCGGAGATGCAATTTTCCGCTTACGGCGGCATACAGGGCGCGACAGGCAGCAATGTGACCACGTCGGACGGCGCTGATTTCGACCCCAACTGGTCCGGAAAATCCTTCAAGATGCCGCCCTATTTCGGCTTCCGCGGCATCTGGTGGCTTGACCAGTTCGACAAGCCGAACTGGGGCGTGTCGCTCGATTATACCCATGCGAAGGTCTACGGCGATCTCGGCAATACGCCAGGCTGGTCGCATTTCGAATTCACCGACGGCCTGAACATGCTGACGCTGAATGCGCTCTACCGCTTCCAGGATTCGAGCCGCAACTGGACACCCTATGTCGGTCTCGGTGCCGGCATCAACGTGCCGCACGTCGAAGTCACCCGCTCGTCGGGCACGACTTTCGACTACCAGTTCGGCGGCGCTTCGCTGCAGGCGCAGGCGGGCGTCAGCTACCAATTCGCCAAGCACTGGTCGACCTTCGTAGAATACAAGGGCAACTACAACTTCGTGAACAACGTCTCGATCGACAGCGGCGACACGCTGAAGACCAGGGTTTTCACCCACGCTCTCAACTTCGGCGTTTCGTTCAACTTCTGACGTTCCTCAGGCTGAAGTCGCAATCGATCCCTCAAACCGGTTCAGGCATGGGGGGGTCTTGTGCTATGATCCAGCGCATGAGCTTCTCTTACTATCGCTGCGACTGGATCCATCCGGAAAACGAGGAGCCGGTCATCGTTTATTATGAGGTCGATATCGCCGGTGATGTTCCGCGGCTGATCGATGTGTTTGCCGATGGTCGCCGGCAATGCATGTCGGTTGTCGATTTTACTGCAGTGGGACGTGACATGCTGGAGATCACCAGCCTCGTCGAAGGCTCGTTTTACGATGGCATTACCGGCCTGGTGGATGGCATTTTCTTCGAGGAAGGGCAGGATCGCATCAGCATGACGCGCATTGCCGCCGATCGGTTCGAAGTCGAATGGCAGGCTCATCGCCTGCCCGCGCCGGACAAGCTGCATTAATACGCAATTCCGGACGGAAACCGCTCTTCACTTTCCCGGAAATGCTCTAAGCAGCCGCCGGCTGCAGGCCTTTCAGTTTCGTCGGCATCTCGCCGCCATAAGCCCAGTCCAGTAGCTCCACCGTATGCAGGATGGGAATGCCCGTTCCCGTCGCGATCTGCGTGATGCAGCCGATGTTGCCCGTCGCGATGATATCGGCTTTCGTCGCCTCGATGTTCCTGACCTTGCGCGCCCTCAACTCGGCCGAAATTTCCGGCTGCATGATGTTGTAGGTGCCGGCCGAACCACAACACAGATGCCCTTCAGCCGGGTCGCGCACCGTAAAACCCGCGGCTTTCAGCAAGAGCTTCGGCGCCATGGTGATCTTCTGCCCGTGCTGCATGGAGCAGGCGGAATGATAGGCGACCGCGATGCCGCGCGGCATATGCGATGGGAGATCCAGGCTTGCGAGATATTCCGTGATGTCCTTGGCGAGAGCTGAAATCCGCGCAGCCTTTTCCGCATAGGCCGGATCGAGGCGCAGCATATGCCCATAGTCCTTGATTGTCGTGCCGCAGCCCGACGCGGTGATGATGATGGCGTCCAGCCCTCCGGCGTCAACCTCGCGCAGCCACACATCGACATTGGCGCGGGCAGCGGCGAGCGCCTGTTCCTCGCGGCCCATGTGATGGACCAGCGAGCCGCAGCAGACCTCCCCTTCCGGCGCCACGACCTCCACACCGAGACGCGTCAGCAGGCGGATGGTGGCTGCGTTGATTTCGGGATCGAGCACCGGCTGGGCGCAGCCCGTCAGGATCGCCACGCGACCGCGGCGCTCGGCCTGCGCTGCATGCAGCCCTGGCTTTGCAAAAGGCGAAGGCGCGGGAATGCTGCGCGGCGCAAGATCGAGCATGGCGGCAAAAGCCTTCAGAGCCGGGATGCGCTTCAAGAGACCCTTGAACGGCCGGCCGAGGTTTGCAAGCCGCAAGGCCAGCCGGAAACGGCCGGGATAAGGCAACACGGCTGCCAGCACATTGCGGGTCAGCCAATCCATCAGCGGGCGCTTGTAGGTGTTCTCGACATGGACGCGCGCATGGTCGATCAGGTGCATATAGTCGACACCGGACGGACAGGTCGTCGTGCAGGCAAGGCAGGAGAGACAGCGATCGATATGCGTCACCACCTCGGCATCGGCGGGCCGGCCGTTTTCCAGCATGTCCTTGATGAGGTAGATGCGGCCGCGCGGGCTATCGAGCTCGTTGCCAAGCGTGACATAGGTGGGACAGGTGGCGGTGCAGAAGCCGCAATGCACGCATTTGCGCAGGATAGCCTCAGACTCGGCTATATGCGGATCGGCAAGCTGTTCGGGCGTGAAATTGGTTTGCATTTACACATGTCCCCGTTTGAGCAAGACCCCGCCCCTCATCCGGCCTATCGGCCACCTTCTCCCCGTTTTAACGGGGAGAAGAGGATTGACGCAGCCTCCGTCGTCCCTCAGCTTTGTTACATCCGATGCTGCCGAGTAAAAGAGGTCGTCCCCTCTCCCCGCCCGCGGGGAGAGGGTTAGGGTGAGGAGCAATCGTAGACAGGACACCATCCGCATCACCCCATCTTCCCCGGATTGAAAATCCCCGCCGGATCGAACTTTTCCTTTACGCGCGCCGACAGCAGCGCCACCGCTTCGGGCTGCGGCTGGAAGGCCGGTGTCATTGCGCGGTGGGCCGGGGTAGCTCGCATCAAGGTCGCGTGCCCGCCGCCCAAAGCATGAATGTAGCGCCTCAGCATGTCGCCCTCGGGCTCGGCTTCCATGCGCATCCAGACGAGCCCACCCTGCCAATCGTAATAAGCATCCACACCCTCCTCCAGTCGAAGGGCGGCGACAAGCCGGTGGCCGGTGCCGGGGGCGACCGAGACACGCCAGACAGGACGCGAAGTGCCATCGGCATAGGGCTTCACATTGCGGATCTCACGCCAGAGCCTGCGGCTGTCATCCCCCTCAAGACGTTTCACCGACCCGAGCCGGCCCATGGCGGCGGCAAGCTTTTCGCCGCGGACCGAAACAGAGCCTGGAAGACCTTCGATGCGCAGCACCGTCGCCTCGCCTTGCGGCAGCTTACCGTCGAGAAAGGACCAGGCGACCGTTAGCGGCAGATGCGCGGCGCCCGATACTTCGAGCGGCAGGGCCATGGCGGCGGCCATCGCGTTGGCGGCTTCCGCATCGTTGAGACCGGAGAGGATAATCGTCTCCTCGGTCTTTGGCTTCGGCGGCACACGGAACGTTACTTCGGTCAGAAGGCCGAGCGTTCCGTGCGAGCCGGCCATCAGCTTGACCAGATCAAGACCGGTGACATTCTTCATCACCCGCCCCCCGGCCTTGACGATCTCGCCCTTGCCATTGACGAAACGGACGCCGAGCAGGCTATCGCGCGCCGCACCACTGACGAAGCGGCGCGGGCCGGAGACATTGGCGGCGAAAATGCCGCCGATCGTCGGCTCACCTTCGGTTGCCATCAGCGGCCTGTGATCCATCGGCTCGAAGGCCATCATCTGGCCGGCCTCGGCAAGAGCGGCCTCGATCTCGGCGGCCGGCGTGCCGGCGCGGGCCGTCATCACCATCTCACCCGGATTGTAGGCGACGATGCCGGTCAGGCCACGTGACGAGAGCACCGCATCGGAACTGACGGCATTGCCGAAGCCGGATCGCGTGTTGCCGCCGACGATTGCAAGGGCCGCGCCGCGCGCCGCATGATCGCCGATGATGGAGGCCGCTTCATCCTCGCTTCTCGGATGAAACTCGGTCATGCGGCGTTGCGTCCGTCGAGCGGGAAGACCTTGGATGGATTGAGTATCCAGCCGGGGTCGAAGGCTGATCGAACCGACATCATCTGGGCAAGATCGACATCGGCATATTGGTGCCGCATCAGGTCGCGCTTCTCGATGCCGACGCCATGCTCGCCGGTGAGACAACCGCCGGCATCGACGCAGAGGCGCAAGATATCGTTGCCGGCCGCTTCCGCCTTGGCGGCCTCATCGGGGTCATTGGCATTGAAGAGGATCAGCGGGTGCATGTTGCCATCGCCGGCATGGAAGACATTGGCGACGCGCAGACCATAACGATCGACAATCTCGCTTGTCTTCTTCAGCACGTAAGAGAGCTGACTGAGCGGCACGGTGCCGTCCATGCAGATGTAATCGGCGATGCGTCCCGTAGCGCCGAAGGCCGACTTCCGGCCTTTCCAGATCAAGGCCGCTTCCGTTGCCGACTGGCATTCGCGCACCGTTTTGACCTTGTGAGTGCGAGCGATGGCAACGATGCTAGCCAGCATGTCGTCCATTTCTGCCTCCGACCCCTCGACCTCGACGATCAGCAAAGCCTCGACATCCAGCGGATAGCCGGCCTTGGCGAAGGCTTCGCAAATCTCGATTGCCGGCTTGTCCATGAATTCGATGGCGACAGGCACGATGCCGGCGGCGATGACGTCGGCAACGCAGGCGCCCGCCTCTTCGGAACTGTCGAAGCCAAAGAGCACCGGCCGGGCGCCCTCGGGCTTGGCGATGAGCCGCACCGTCGCCTCGGTGACGATGCCAAGCTGGCCTTCAGAGCCACAGACGAGGCCGAGCAGATCATAGCCCGCCGCATCCAGTGCCTTGCCGCCGAGATCGATGACGGTGCCGTCGGTCAGCACCAGCTTGGCGCCGAGGAGATTGTTGGTCGTGACGCCATATTTCAGACAGTGGGCGCCGCCGGAATTCATGCCGATATTGCCGCCGATGGTGCAGGCAAGCTGCGAACTCGGGTCGGGCGCATAGAAGAAACCGTCAGCCGAGACGCTTTCGGAAACGTGGAGGTTCGTCACCCCTGCCTGCACGGTCGCGGTGCGATTGGCATAATCGATATCGAGGATGCGGTTCATCTTGGAGAGGCCGAGGACGACGGCATCCTCCTGTGGTATCGCGCCCCCGGAAAGCGAGGTGCCGGCGCCGCGCGGCACGACGGGAATGCCGTAGCGATGGCAATATTTCATGACGGCCGCAACTTCCGCCGTCGAGCGCGGCAGGGCGACGGCGAGCGGCAGACGGCGATAGGACACGAAGGCATCGGTTTCGAAAGGCACGAGCTCGCGCGCCTCATGGATCAAACATTCGGGAGCCAGGAGATCGGCGAGATCGGCAACGATCTCGCTCCGGCGCGCCAGAACATCCGCACGCGGCTCCAGAAATGAAATGGCCTCGCCCATGCCGTCCTCCTCCTGCATCCGCTTTCGGATACAGCCCCTTTTAGAGCATGATGCCGAAAAGTGTGATCGGTTTTCGGACGACATCATGCTCTACTTTTTGATACTAGAGCGGATTCAGATTTTAGGTCGAATAGACCTAAAATCATCCGGCTCTAGGTGCATTAAAGGCTTAGCGCTTTCCCAAGTTTGGAGCAAATGATAAGCACTTATTCCAAAACAGGAAATAATTCTGCATGACCAATTTGGGAGATCTCGAAATCTTCGCCAGCGTCGTGGCGACCGGCAGCATGTCTTTGAGCGGCCGCGCGCTCGGCTTTTCGCCCGCCGTCATTTCGAAGCGCATCAAGCGCCTTGAAGACAGGCTCGGCACCCGGCTCCTGCAGCGCACCACACGGCAGATTTCGCTGACGGAGGCGGGCCAGGGCTTCTACGACCGTGTGCTCGCCATCCTCGCCGGGCTGGAAGAGGCGGAAGCCTATATTGCCGGGCGTTCCTCACAGATGCACGGCACACTGAAAATCTCCGCCCCGACGTCCTTCGGCCGCCTCCACATCGCGCCGCATCTGAAATCCTTCATGCAGGCCCATCCCGAACTGGCGCTTAACCTCGTTCTCAGCGACGAATTCGTCGATATCGTCGGCGGCGGCTTCGATCTTGCCATCCGCATTGCCGAGCTGACGGATTCCAGCCTTGTCGCGCGCAGGCTGGCGCCGGTGCGCCGCGTGCTCTGCGCCTCGCCTGCCTATATCGACGCCCATGGCATGCCCGAGGATATCGACGATCTGCGCCGGCATATCTGCCTGCCCGCGCACAATCTCGATCCGTGGCGGCTGGAGGGGCCGAAAGGCAGCCTGATCTTTCGGCCCGAGGGCAGGCTCATCACCAATTCCAGCGAAGTCGTGCGCGAAGCCGTCATTGCCGGCCTCGGCATTGCGCTGCGCTCGACCTGGGACATCGGGAGGGAATTGCGCGACGGCCGCCTCGTGCAGGTGCTCCCGGCCTATGAAGGCTCGCACAACGTCACGCTTTCGGCCGTTTATCCCAGCCGACAGTTCCTGCCGGCAAAAGTGCGCGTCTTCATCGATTTTCTGGCGGAACTTTACGGGCCTGTTCCCGATTGGGAGCGATAAAGCCACCTGGAGGCTTGAGGAGACCGCCATGTCCGCGCCTGAAACCATCCGTTCCGATCTCATCTCGAATTCGAAGACACACTTCACCGTGGCGCTTGGCGACATCACGAAGCTCAAGGTCGATGCCATCGTCAATGCCGCCAATAGCAGCCTGCTCGGCGGCGGTGGCGTAGACGGGGCGATCCATCGCGCCGCTGGGCCGGATCTCCTCACCGAATGCCGGACGCTGAATGGTTGCAAGACCGGCCAGGCGAAGATGACCGGCGGATATCGCCTGCCGGCAAAGCATGTGATCCATACGGTCGGCCCCGTCTGGAATGGCGGAAACGGCGGCGAAGAGGAGCTGCTTGCTGACTGCTATCGCAACAGCCTCGGCCTTGCCCGGCAACACGGTCTGAAGACCATTGCCTTCCCGGCTATCTCCACCGGCGTTTATCGCTTTCCCGCCGAGCCGGCGGCTAGGATTGCGATCCGCACCACCCTTGCCGAGAGCAAGGATGGTGCCTTCGATGAAATCATCTTCTGCTGCTTCGGCGACGAGACGGCGGCACTCTACGACGAATTGCTGCCGCAGGCGCTATCCCGAGCCTGATGCCTATCGCGCCAGATCGAGATAGGCGGAGGCGACGAGGGCATCGATATCCGTGGGAACGGGGATGACGCAGGCCTCCTTGCCAAGGCCGCCCTTGGCGACCCGCTCCAGGCATCGCGCCTGCAGGGCGAAGCCGAGATCCATGGATTCGACGGTATTCCCCAGCGGACGCGGACCGGCCAGATTGGCCATGTGGCCGCCGCCGAGAATGTGGAAGGCTCGGCCGTCTCGCATGCGAACAGTCTCGATCTGCTCAGCTTCGTAACCATCGACGCCAACAACATCGGGACTGCTGCGGAAGCCTTCGACATTGATCTCATGCGGAAAGTGGCCGCCATTCATCAGGATCGCACCGTCCTTGATCGAGGGCAGGTCGGCAACCGTGATGATGTCCGGATAGCCCGTCACGGTGACCAGCACATCGGCAGAGCGGATCGCTGATTCACGCAGCGGCGTTGTGAAGCCATCGAGATGAGCTTCGAGTGTGGTCACCGGATCGATATCGACGACGCTGACGGCGGCGAATGCGTTGCGGAAGCACGCCGCCGTGCCCTTGCCACAAGCGCCGTAGCCGAAGACGGTCACGCGTTTACCGTTGGTGGAACGGTTGGTGAAGCGCAGATAGCTCTCGAACAGACTTTGCCCGACGGCATGCCGGTTTTCGGCGAACTGCTTGATCGGGCTGTCGTTGATGACGAGGATCGGCATGTTGAGCTTGTCGCGCATCGGCATCAGGCGGGTGCGGCCGGATGTGGTTTCCTCGGTGCCGCCAAGCAGGTTGGCACGGGGCCTGTCGGCCGCGCGCGCGAAGAGATCGCCGCCATTGTCGAGCAGCAGGTCAGGCTTTTCCGCCAGGATCGCATCGAGGCTTGCACCATGCTCCTTTGCGTCGCGGGTCTGCGTCGCAAAAACCTTGATGCCCTGAGCGCGCAGATAGTCCACCGTTTCCGGCTGGGTGCTGTTGAGATTGCCAGTGCAGACGAGATCGGCGCCGCCGGCACGCAGCGTCATCAGCAGCGCAACCGTCTTCGGCTCTAGATGGATACCCGTGCCGATGGTGAGGCCAGCAAAGGGTTTTGTGTCGCGGAATTCCGCGGCCGTTGCGGCCAGCAGCCGGCAGCTGCGCGCCACCCAGTCGATACGCGAAAGAGAAGAAGACTGATCCATGATGCGCTCTTGCCGGTTGGTTCGATGCCGCGATCTGGCATGATCGCAAAGGAGGTGTCGATGGACATTGCAATGCGCTGCATGGCAGAAAATCTGCCATGTCGATGTGCTTCGTTTTGATGTTTTGCTAAGCCGGTTCGGCCCCTATCTCGCTTAGCCAATCCGCCAATCGTACCAACGCCGGGTCCTTCACGTCGCCGCTGCGAATGCTGAGGCTGTAGCCCGCCGGCCTGCGGATGAAGCCGAAGGGGGCGACCAGAGTACCGCGATCGATATCCTCGCCAATGGCGGTGCGTGGGGCGATGGCGACCCCGAGGCCCGAGCGGGCGGCGCCGATCGCAAGCAGCAAATCCTCGAATTCGCGATCGACGGCAAAGGGGATGGGCGCGCGACCGCTTTCAGCAAACCAATCCTCCCACAGGCTCGGGGCGGAACGGCTGGCAAGGCCGACGGCTCCGGCAAGTGCCGAAACCCCACTGGCAAGCCCGAGGCGATCGGCGATATCCGGCGTTGTGACGGGACCGAACTCATCCTCCATGAAACGAATGGCCGTGATATCGCGCATCGGCCGGTATTCGCCGCCCATGATGACCGCTTCCAGGTCGGCGCGCTTGGCAAGCGGCTCGACCGTAACCATCGGCACGATGTCGATATCGATATCCTGAAGTGCCGCCTGAAGCGCCGCGAGACGCGGCATCAGCCACCAGACGGCAAAGGCCGAGGGAACGCCGAGCCGGATCGACCGCCGTTGGCCAACGGAAAGTTCGGCGGAGGCCCGCGTCAGGATGCCAAAGGCGACGCCAACGGAATCGGCGAATGCCCGGCCCTTCGCTGTCAGCACCAGCCGGCCATTCTCCCGGTCGAACAGGGGTACGCCAAAATGTGCCTCCAGCAGGTTCAGCTGCTGTCTGATAGCCCCGCGCACGACGCCAAGCTCATCAGCCGCCTTCAGAATGCTGCCGCAGCGCGCCACCGCATCGAAGGCACGCAGCGCGTTCAAAGGCGGCAAAGCGTCGAGGCGGGATGCGTCCGGACATAATAAATTTTTTCTCTCTTTCCAAAACGATAGCAGCCACATCCAAGCAATTGCGCCATATGCGGCACGGAAACGCTGTGGAATGTCGCTTTCAGCATAAGCGTTGGCGAATATCAGAAGGCAAAACTTTGTATTTTTATCTACGTAGCACTCAATAAATATGTGGGGAAATACCATATAGCGTTCTGTGGAACGCAAAATTTTTCCCCAAAGTGATAATATAGAATCAAGCTGTCACTCCAACTCCTAAAGGTGAACCGACAATTGGCCTTTCTCAGCCGTATAGCAAATGATGTGCAACTCATGTTTCGGCGTCCGCCGCGACAGCAATATGCTGCGCTCTGCTATCGAGTGAAGAAGAAAACCGGTCATCTTGAGATGTTGTTGCTGACCAGCCGCGACACCGGTCGCTGGGTCATTCCCAAGGGATGGCCGATGCCGGGCAAGCTCTCCCACGAGGTCGCCGCCCGCGAAGCCTATGAAGAGGCAGGTGTGCGCGGTGTGGTGGAAACCGAGCCGCTCGGCTCGTTCGGCTATGACAAGCTGCTGAAGGACGGCATTCAGGTGCCGTGCCGGGTGCAGGTCTATGCCCTCGAAGTCAGCGAACTCGTCAAGAACTTCAAGGAAAAGGGCGAGCGCTCCATGGAGTGGGTGTCCTTCGAGGAAGCCGCCGAACGTGTTCGCGAACCGGAGCTGCACGATCTCATTCTTGCCTTCGCTCAGCGGGTGACGGCACCTTCCGCTGCGATCCAAGCGAAATAAGCCACATTCGGCACAAAAAACTGTGCCAGTGTGCATGGTGGATATTGCGCGCCTCATCGGTCACCGCAATACGAGAGTTTTGATTCAGGGAATTGCATGCCCGACCGACCGGCCACACCTATAAAAAGGACGCTCGACAAGGACCTCGACAAATTCACCTATGTCGAGGACGCGACGCATCACGTCACGAGGCGTCTGGTGGCGCCGGGCATCGGCCTGATCTTCCTCGGTCTCGCCATGGTCTTTGCCGGCATCTATGTGCTCGACCAGCCGGGGGCGACGCTGATCTTTGCTGCGGTGGCGCTTGCCGGCTACATGGCCATGAACATCGGCGCCAAGGACGTCGCCAACAATGTCGGCGCCGCCGTCGGTGCGCGGGCGATCACCATGGCGCAGGCGCTCGTCATGGCGGCGATTTTTGAGATTCTCGGCGCGACGATCGCCGGCGGTCCGGTCATCAACACGATCTCGACCCATATCGTCGACACCAACCGCATCATCAGTGTCGGCAAGCTTGCCTGGCTGATGATGGCAGCCCTTCTCGCCGCAGCCCTTTGGATCAATTTCGCCACCTGGCTGAAAGCGCCCGTTTCGACCACGCATACGATCGTCGGCGCCGTTGTCGGCGCAGGTTCAGCCGCCGTCGGCCCCGAGCTCGTGAACTGGAACACGCTGGCGGCCATTTCCGCAGGCTGGGTTGTAACTCCCTTTCTCGGCGGTGCCATCGCCGCCGGCATCCTCTATTTCATCGAGACATGCATCATCTATCGCGACGACAAGATTGCCGCCGCCAGATACTGGATTCCCATCCTGATCGGGCTGATGGCTGGTGCCTTCTCGGGCTATCTCGTGGTCCAGCTCGAACCTAAAGGCGCGATACCCAATATCCTCAATCTGGCGATCGGCCTCGGGGTCGGCATCATCGCCTGGCTTGGCGCGCGGCCGCTGGTCAAGATGCAATCGGTCGGGCTGGAAAACAAGAACAGCTCGCTGCGCAAGCTTTTCCGCCTGCCGCTGATCTGTTCGGCAGCCCTGATGTCCTTTGCGCATGGCGCCAACGACGTCGCCAACGCGATCGGGCCACTGGCCGCGATCGTCCGCGATATCGGGCTTGGCGGCTCGTTGAACGTCTTCGCTGAAACGACGACGCAGAAGGCTCCCTTCTGGGTGGTCATGATCGGCGGCTGCGGCATCTCTGTCGGCGTTCTCCTCTACGGGCCACGGCTCATTCGTCTTCTCGGCGAGCAGATCACCAAACTCAATCCGATGCGGGCCTATTGCGTCGCCGTGTCTGCGGCCCTCACCGTCATCGTGGCCGCCTGGTTCGGTTTCCCGGTGAGCTCGACCCACATTACCGTTGGCGCAGTCTTCGGCGTCGGCTTCTTTCGCGAGTGGTCCACCGTCCGTTCCAAGCGGCGATTCGAGTACATGCGCAAAAAGGCCGAGGCGGCGGGCATACCCTGGAGTGAGCCGGAAGCCACCGACGAGCGCAATCCCGATGAGGTTCATCGCCGCAGGCTCGTGCGCCGCTCGCATTTCATGACCATCATCGCCGCCTGGGCAATCACCGTGCCGGTCGCAGCTCTGCTTGCTGCCGTCGTATATTGGGTTATGGTCGCGCTCTTCATTTAGAGCGGTTCGATCCCTCCGAACCGCTCTATCTCATTGTTCTAGGTAATTCCGGGGATCATCCATGCGCGCCAATTTCCGCATGCAGAGGCTGTATGTGACGTCCGACATCAAGGCAGGTGCCGCCATCGAGACGGATCATGATCAATTCAACTATCTCGCCAATGTGCTGCGCATGGACGATGGCGCCGAACTCCTGATCTTCAACGGCCGCGATGGCGAATGGAAAGCCGGCGTCTCCTTCCCCTCTCGCAAGCGCATCCTGCTGACGCCGCTGGAGGAAACGCGGCCTCAGCCTGCCCGGTCCGATTTGCATTATCTCTTCGCGCCGCTGAAGGTCGGGCGCCTCGACTACCTCGTTCAAAAGGCGGTGGAGATGGGTGCCGGCCTTCTGCAGCCGGTCATGACACAGCATGTGCAAGGCAAGATCACCAATCTCGACAAGGTCAGGGCCAATGTCATCGAGGCTGCCGAGCAATGCGGCATTCTTGGCATTCCCGACGTCGCCGAGCCGGTCAAGCTTACCGATCTGCTGGCAAGCTGGCCGCGCGAGCGCCGCATCATCTATTGCGACGAGGGCGATGCCGGCCAGAATCCGCTGCCACTGCTGACCAAAGTGAAGGAGAAACATCTGGCGCTGCTGGTCGGCCCCGAAGGCGGCTTTTCGGAAGAGGAGCGTGCCCTCCTGCGCAGCCTCGATTTCGTCACCGCCATTCCGCTCGGGCCGCGCATCCTGCGCGCCGATACGGCCGCCGTTGCCGCCATGGCGGTAATCCAGGCCGCGATCGGCGACTGGAACTGACCCTTTACTCCAAGACGGCAACGATGGTCGCAACGACCAGCAGGATTGCGAGCGAGATGTTGACGATCCGCGAGATCTTCGGATCTCGGAGGAAACGGGATAGCGAAGCACCGACGAGCAGCCAAACCATGTGAATGGCAACGATCATCGCCGTCAGCAGCGCGATCTTGACAGCGACGTCGAGCAGCCGCCGATCCTGAAAGAGGCTGACAGTGGCAAAGACGGCCGCGATCGCCAGATAGGCCTTGGGATTGGCGACGGCGAGCAGGAAACCGCCAGAAAAGGCAGGCGCCGCGACCTGATCGTCGCGGCGAGACAGCGGCGGCGCCGTGGCGATCTTGAAGGCGAGGTAGAGGATATAGACGGCGGAAACCACCGTCAGCAGCAATGCGCCGTGGGGCACGGACAGCAGAATCGCAACGACGCCGGCGGCGACGGCCAGCAAGACCGCTACGGTGCCTGCGATGAGACCGGAAACGTAAGCGAGCGACCGCCTGAAACCGTAGGCGGCGCCCATCGCCGTCGCGCTGATCGTGGACGGGCCTGGGCTGCCCATGATGACCACCGAAGCAAGTAGCAGTGTCAGTATGGAATAGTAAAGGGCGTTCGGACCGTTCATCGATGTGCTCCACTTGATGTCAGTGGAAGCAAAACTAGCGGCGTGAATAGAGAGGCGTCTTGAACGCTTGTGCAAATATGCTTGTGCCTGCCACTGGCGTGATGCCCTTGCGAGACATAAAATCCTATTTTTTTGAACGACCCTTGAAAGAAATTCACTTGCGCCGTACGTCAATCCGCGTCAATCACCCTCCAATTGACCTGCGACTGACGCGGGCTCTGCTCCGAGATCTAAGGTAATACCATGGCGCGCGATACCACCGACCAGACTCCGCTCTCCTCGGTCTCGGAAATGACGGCCTATCTGGCCGCCGGCAACAAACCGAGGGAGAAATTCCGTATCGGCACCGAGCACGAGAAATTCGTGTTTTTCCGCGCCGACAACAGCCCGGTCCCCTATTTCGGCGAAGCCAGCATTTCCGCGCTCCTCACGGGACTGCAGAAGAAGAGCGGCTGGGATCCGATCATGGACGGCGACAACATTATCGGGCTCGGCGAACCTACAGGCATGGGCGCGATCTCGATCGAGCCGGGCGGTCAGTTCGAGCTTTCCGGCGCGCCGCTCGAAACCATCCACCAGACCTGCAAGGAATCCAACAATCATCTGGCAACGGTGCGCGAGATCGCCGAACCGATGGGCATCCGTTTCCTCGGTGTCGGCGGCAGCCCGAAGTGGACCCTTGCCGAAACGCCGCGCATGCCGAAATCGCGCTACGACATCATGACTCGCTACATGCCGAAGGTCGGCACCATGGGTCTCGATATGATGTATCGCACCTGCACGATCCAGGTGAATCTCGACTTTTCCTCGGAAGCGGATATGCGCCGCAAGATGCGCGTGTCGATGAAACTGCAGTCGCTGGCAACGGCGCTCTTTGCCTCCTCTCCCTTCACCGAGGGCAAGCCGAACGGGCTTTCCTCCTGGCGCGGCGAAATCTGGAAAGATACTGACAACCGCCGCGGCGGCCTGCTCGATTTCACGTTCCGCGACGATTTCGGCTTCGAAGACTATGTGAAGTGGGCGCTCGACGTTCCCATGTATTTCGTCGTTCGCGACGGCCGTTATCACGACTGTACGCATGTCACTTTCCGTCAATTCATGGATGGAGCGCTGAAGGGCGAAATCGCCGATTGGCAACCGACGATGGGCGATTGGACGAACCATCTCTCCACCCTCTTCCCGGATGTTCGCCTCAAGCGCTTCCTCGAAATGCGCGGCGCAGATGGTGGCCCGTGGCGCCGCATCTGCGCGTTGCCGGCCTTCTGGGTCGGCCTGCTCTATGACGACGAGGCGCTGACGGCGGCCGACGAGCTGACCAAGGATTGGAACTTTCAGGAGGTCAACGCACTGCGTGATGCGGTGCCGGCGCAGAGCCTAAAGGCTTCCATCAAGGGCCACGGTCTGCTTGATATTGCACGCGAAGTGGTCGGCATTTCGCGCCTTGGCCTGAAGAACCGCAATCGCTTGAATGGCGACGGCCAAGACGAAACCGTCTTCCTTTCGCCGCTTGACGAAGTGCTTGCCAAGAAGGGTACTCTCGCCGACGATCTGCTGATGCTCTACAATGGCCGCTGGAACCAGTCTGTCGAACCGATCTTCGAGGAGTATCAATACTGATAGGCGGTTATCTGCCGTCGCGGCCTGGCGAGTTCACGGCAGAAACCGGTATGCGCCCTCTTTTTTCCGCTATACTATTGGAATCAAGCGCCGCCTGATTCCGAAGCGGCCTCCTAGAGCAGGATGATTTTAGGTCGAATCGACCTAAAATCTGAATCCGCTCTAGAATCAAAGAAGTAGAGCGTGATGTCATCCGAAAACCGCCTACACTTTTCGGCATCACGCTCTAGCGGGGAAAGGGACTTCGATGCTGCCACTCTTCGACATGATGATGCAGGCACAGAATGGCGCCGCCACGGAGGCCATGGCCAAGCAGTTCAGTCTTGCGCAGGAGCAGGCGGCGAAGGCGATGGCCGCGCTGATGCCGGCCTTTTCCTCCGGCTTCAAGCGCAGCGCCACCGATCCCTATAATTTCATGGGCGTGATGCAGGACATCAGTTCCGGCAACTACGCCAAATATTTCGAAGACATGACCAAGGCCTTTACGCCCGAGGGCATTGCCGACGGCAATGCGGTGCTCGGACGGCTGTTCGGTTCCAAAGACGTTTCCCGGGCGATCGCGGCGCAGGCAGCGCAGATGACCGGCATCGGGCAGGAAATCTACAAGCGCATGCTGCCCGTCATGGCCGATACGCTGATGGGCGGTCTCTTCAAGGAAACAAGCGGCCAGATCCCGCAGATGGCCAATCCCTTCCTCAACACCGATATGGGCGAGATGATGCAAGGCTGGCTGCAGAGCATCGGCTTTGCGCCCAAGCAGCAGCCAACACCGCAGGCGAGCATCTTCGACAACCCCTTCACGCAGGCGATGGAGCTGATGTTCGGCGCCGATGCGGTCAAGCGCGAGAAGCCGGCGCCGACCAACCCTTTCCTCGACAATCCCTTCGCCAAGGCCTTTCAGGACATGATGAAGAACTTCCCCATGCCGGCAGAGCCGCCGAAGGAAGAGCCGAAGGCCAAGCCTGCCCCCGGCATCGACATGGCCGCTTATACCGAGATGTTCAACGCCATGTTCGACAGCGGTCTCGAAGTGCAGAAGAATTATCAAAAGAACATGGAAGCGATCTTCGACAGCTATTTGAAGACCGAGGATAAGCCAGCGCCGGAACGGAAGTGAGGCGCGGCTGGTCGTGTTCCGTTCCATTGTTCGCTGTTCCGTACAGGCCGTGCGGATTGCACCCGATTATCACACACTAAGACTGAGCCTATTTCTTATTTCATCTTGAAAAGGAGATAGCCATGTCCAGCATCGATCAATCCGGCAGCTTTACCCTTGGCGACCGCAAGGTCAAACGGCTCGGCTACGGCGCCATGCAGCTTGCAGGCCCCGGCGTATTCGGCCCGCCGAAGGACCATAACACGGCGCTCACAGTCCTGCGCGAAGCAATCGCATCCGGCATCAACCACATCGACACCAGCGACTTTTACGGCCCGCATGTGACCAACCAGCTGATCCGGGAAGCGCTCCATCCCTATCGCGACGATCTCGTTATCGTCACCAAAATCGGTGCGCGGCGCGGCGCTGACGCCTCCTGGCTGCCGGCCTTTTCCGCCGATGAGCTGAAGCAGGCGGTGCACGACAATCTGCGCAATCTGCAACTCGACGTGCTCGATGTCGTCAACCTTCGCGTCATGATCAATCCGCATCACCCGACCGAGGGTTCGATCGAGGCACCGCTGACCGCCCTTGCGGAGCTCAAGCAGCAGGGTCTGGTGCGTCACATCGGGCTTAGCAACGTCACGCGAGACCAGATCGCCGAAGGGCGCAGGATTACCGAGATCGTCTGCGTGCAGAACCTCTACAATCTGGCGCAGCGCACGGATGACGCACTGGTCGATGAACTGGAACGCGACGGCATCGCCTATGTGCCCTTCTTCCCGCTCGGTGGGTTCACACCGCTGCAATCATCGGCGCTTTCCGATGTGGCCGCGCGCCTGAACGCCACGCCAATGCAGGTGGCGCTTGCCTGGCTGCTGCAGCGCGCGCCGAATATCCTGCTCATCCCAGGCACCTCGTCGCTTGCTCACCTCAGGCAAAATATCGCGGCCGCTGAACTCAAGCTGCCGGAGGATGCGATCGCAGAACTCGATCGCATCGCCAACACCAGCCACGCCTGAGGCGCCTCCTCACCGATCCGAGACGGCTCGGGCAGAGAGCTCGAGCCGTCTCTCGATACCGATATTGTTGAGAAACACCTCGTCGTGGCTGACAACCAGTAGCGCGCCGTCATAGGCCCGCAGCCCGGCTTCAACCGCGGCGATGGAGTCGATATCCAGATGGTTGGTTGGTTCATCGAGGATCAGCAACGAAGGCGGCACCGCGCCGCCGAGGACACAAGCAAGTCCAGCCCGCAAAAGCTGGCCGCCGCTCAGGCTGGAGACAATCTGCAGCGCGGCATCAGCCCGAAACATGAAGCGCGCCAGGGCGGCTCGGCAGGCATTTTCGTCAGCCTCCGGATTGATCCGCCGGAAATTGTCGCGAATTGACAGCGATGGATCAAGCAGGCTCACTCGCTGATCCAGCAGGGCGGAATGGAGGACCCGCACCGTGCCGCTCCAAGGTTTTAGCGTGCCGGAGACCAGCGCCAGCAGTGCCGTCTTGCCTGAGCCGTTCGGCCCGGTAACGGCAACACGCTCCGGCCCCGTCATGACGAAATTGAAGTCGCGCAGGATCGGTCGTTCTGGCTCGTAGCCAGAGGTGACGCCCTCCATCCTGAGGACGATCCTGTTTGCCGGCAATCCCGATGTCGGCAGCTTCACGGTCAGGGGCTGCAGGATCTCGATCTTCTCGCGAGCGGCGGCGGCATCCTCTAAGGCCTGGCCACGACGCCGTTCGGCAAGCCGCGTCTTTTCGGCGCTCGTCATTTCGGCCCGCTCCTTCAAACCGCCGAGCATGATGCGCGGAATACCGCCCTTGGCCGCCATCTTCCGGCCGGCTTTGTCCCGCCTCGCCTGCCGCTCGACGGCGGCCTGTGCGCTTCTCTCCACTTCGGCGACACGCTTCTCCGCCTCGGCGAAATCGTGCTCGGCCGCGGAAAGCTCTAGCGCCTTGCGTTCGCGATATTGGCTCCAGTTGCCGCCATAGCGCGAGGCGCCGAGCGAGGTCAGTTCGACGATCGCATCCATGGTGTCGAGCAGCTCGCGGTCATGGCTGATGACGATGGCGCCTGCCCTCCAGCCCGCAAGCAGATCGATGACAGCGGCGCGACCGTCGCGATCGAGATTGTTGGTGGGTTCGTCGAGAATGAGGAAATCGGGATCGTCGACAATGAGGGCAGCAAGACCACAACGGGTGCGCTGTCCTCCCGACAGTGTCACGAGACGCGTTTCCGGGGTGACGTCGAGCCCGACGCGATCAAGGGCCGCGGCGATGCGCGACTCGAGCGTCCAGTCCGCTGAAGCGAGTTCATCATTAGTCGCCTCGCCGGCCTCCGCCCGCTTCAGGACGGCAAGGGCTTTGCTTGCGCCAAAAAGATCGGCAACGGTTTCGTCCGCCTCCACCTGCACGCTCTGGCGCAGGATCCCCAATCGTCCGTTGAACGAGATGCTCCCGGATTGCGGCTGCAGCTCGCCGGAGATGAGCTTGATCAGCGTCGTTTTGCCGACGCCGTTGCGTCCGACAAGGCCGGTGCGCTCGGCGCCGAAGCTCAGATCGAGATTGGAAAGAAGCGGCCGGCCGTCAGGCGTGGACCACGAAAGATTGGATAGAACGATGGATATGGGCATGAGCAAGAATGTCCTCGATGGCAAGGCTGAACGGCATTGCGGTCGAGGTGGAATCCATTGCTGCACACATCCTGTTGGTATCAACGATGCTCATAAATTAGGCGAGCAGTATCTTCAGTTCAAGTCCTGCGAGTGAAGATGCAAGCATTTCACGCGTTGGCATCGATGGCGTCAAGGAAGTCGATGACCCGCTTCCAGGTAAGATCGGCAGCCCTGGCGTCATAATCGGGCAGGCTGGCATCGGTGTAGAGATGGCCGCCGCCCGGATATCGAAAAATCTCTGCCGCGGTTCCGGAGCGCTCGACGGCCTGCCGCCAGGCGGCAACATCTTCCTCCGGTTCAAACGGGTCCGGTTCGGCCAGATGCAGCTGCAAGGGCAGACCCTTGCGCGCGTTCTCAGCGATCGGGGCGACGCCATGCAGTAAAAGGATGCCGGCCGTCTTTTCCCGTTTCGGCCAGAGGCTGGAGATAACGCCGGCCCCCATTGAAAACCCGGCCAATACGGTCGAGGCCGGCAGACCGGCCAACGCCCATTCGGCGCGCTCGCAGATCGTTTCCCAGCCAATCTCGTCCTTGAATTCGAACCCTTCTTCGATCGATCGGGCGATCAGCCCATCATAGAGATCCGGCGCGAAGGCCTTGTGTCCCATGGCCTGCACGCGCTCCACTGCCTCATGCTCGAGCGACCGCAGACCATAGACGGAGTGGAAGAAGATCACCGTTGCCATCATCGCTTCCCTGGTGTTCGGATCAGGTCGTTAGATAAGACAGTTGCTGCAGGAGGCAACTTGCCCGCGTGATCCATGACGAAAACCCGGTCTTCAGAAAGAAAAAACCCGGTGTTGGCCCTTGGGCCGAACACCGGGAAAGAGGCAGGGCTTATTGGCTATCACCCTGCGGGGAAACTATGTCCGCGATCAGCCTCTAAAGCTGCTGAAGGCGGAGAGGCGCGCGCAGCGCCGCGCGGAATTGGTAAGATGGCCGGACGGATCCCCAAAGAAGGTCGAGGTGGTCAGCGCGGCGTTCAAATCCTGCCTGGTGAGGCCGATGTCGCTCAACTGACTGTCGTTCAGCTCATTCAGATATTCGATTTCGTTACGATTTCGGATTGCGCGCCAGATCGATGCGACATTGCTCAAAGCAAGCCCCACGCGTGCCGTCAGCGACAGCGATGGCGTTGCTAGGCCGAGGTCAAGGGTCCGATCTGTCGTGCGCATTTCCGTGTTCCTTTCTTTGGGCACACGCGAGCCCAGCCCCTTTCCGATGATCCGGAAAAGGGGCGTAGGCCGGGAGGAGTTCGACAGGTGTTTCTGTTCGATTGGTATGCTGAATTGCATTCAAGATGCCAAAGCCCTATTGATCAGTCCAACGAATGTTTCTAATGATAACTATCAAACTCCTTTATAGGTGAACCCATGTCCGCGCCGCTTGATATCGATCAGTTGCAGACCTTCATCGCAATCGTGGATTCGGGAAGCTTCACCAAGGCAGCCGACCGCGTGTTCAAGACGCAATCGGCCGTCTCCATGCAGATGCGGCGGCTGGAAGAGCGCGTCGGCAAGCAACTCTTTATCAAGGATGGCCGCGGCAACCGCCTGACGGCGGAAGGCGACAAGCTGCTGAACTATGCGCGCCGCATCATTCGCCTGAACAATGAGGCGATGGCGGCTTTCGACGACAATCGGCTCGAGGGTACGCTGCGCATCGGCACGCCGGACGATTATGCCGATCGCTACATGCCCGAAATCATCGGCCGTTTTGCCAAGACGCACCCGAATGTCGAGCTCTACATCGTCTGCGAACCCTCGGTCGATCTCGCCGAGCGCATGCATCGCGGCGAGCTCGATATCGCGCTCGTCACCCACAATCCGCGCGAACGCATGTCCGATGTCGTGCGAACGGAGCCGCTCTGCTGGGTCGGCTCGGCCAATCATCCGTTGCGCGACGATGCGCCCATTCCGCTCGCCGTCGGCCGTCGCGACTGTCAGTGGCGCCAACTCGCCTGTTCGGCTCTCGATGCCGGCGGCCGCGACTATCAGATCCTGTTCACCAGCTGGTCCTGCACCGTCGTTGCCGCGGCCGTGCTCGCGGGCATGGCAGTCTCGGTCATGCCGGAATCAGCGCTCAGGACCGGCATGAAGGTGCTGACCCAGGCCGATGGC
Source organism: Martinezella sp. CNPSo 3957 (assembly GCF_057784395.1). NCBI lineage: Bacteria > Pseudomonadati > Pseudomonadota > Alphaproteobacteria > Hyphomicrobiales > Rhizobiaceae > Martinezella > Martinezella sp. CNPSo 3957. The sequence goes on along the minus strand of NZ_JBXSOU010000012.1, from coordinate 73,359 downwards.
TTCCCACCGCTGCCGCCGGTGCAGATCGGCATCATGAAGCGGGCCGGCCTATCCGTGTCGCTGATGAACGCCATCACCGCCCATATCTCGGCCTGCCTGGACAACATCACGCCGGCTGCGGTGGATGACGATCTCGATGGCGAGGTGAAAACTTATACGCGCTTCTATCCGCGACTGCGCGCCGGGCACATTCTGCCGGGCTGGTGAGCTCGGGGATCACCAGCCAATCGCCTTCGGGAATCGTTACTGCGCCGGCTCTGCCAGCAAGGTAGCGCGGATCACCTGCTTCAATTCATACAGCATACGTAGCGCCATCTCGTCCTCGCTCACGATGGCGAAGCGGATGGATGCGCCGATCAGATGGCTGAACAGTTGCGTGCGTGCTTCAAGGTCGATGCGACTTTCAGCGGGCAGGAAAGGCCGGATGCTCTCTAGAAAAATTTCGGCGACACGATTGCTGTGCTGAATGTTGAGCTGGAGGATATCCCTGTCGATATCCGTGCCGAGCCAGACGCCGATATAGGCGGGATCGCCGCGAAACTCGCGATAATACCAGTCGATCATGGTGCAGACGAGCTCGATAGCATGATCGAGCGATGCCACGAAGGCAAAAGCCTCTCCAACCTTTTGCCGGATGCGGCTGGAATGCCGTTCGAGCAAGGCGCGGACGATCGCCGCCTTGTCCGGAAAATACTGATAGACGGAGCCGATCGGGATTGCGGCAACCGTAGCCAGCTCGGTCATCTTCATTGCGCTCACCCCCTTCTCGGCGATCAGCGCGGCCGCAACCGACAGGATGGCATCGACACGCTGGATGCTTCGCTCCTGCTGTGGCCTCTTTCGGAGCGTAATGCGGTCGGGATTATCCGGATTCATGCTCTTCCCGTTTCATTCTCACACTGAACGGCGCGCCAGTGCGCTCGACGCTATGACACTTGGCGGGTTCAATGCGCGTAAACGGGAAAAGTCCAATTTTAATCATCACTTAGGAGCCGGCGCGAACTCCGGAACGAGGGCCAAAACATGGTTTCGGCCCTCGTAATCGGTAAGCCCGCCTCCTGAACCTGTGCCGTTCTAGGACAGGTATTTCCTCAGGAAATCGATGGTTCTGCCCCAGGCAAGATCGGCCGCCTTCTTGTCGTAGCGCGCAGCCGAGGTATCGTTGTTGAAGGCATGATTGACGCCTTCATAGACGAAGATCTCGAAGGTCTTGCCGGCTGACTGCAGCTCCTTGCGATAGGCCTCGATGCCGGCGTTGATGCGATCGTCCAACCCGGCATAGTGCAACAAGAGGGCAGCCTTGATGTCAGGCACGTCGTCCGCCGGCGGCTGCACACCATAATAGGCAACGCCCGCCTTCAGCTCCGGCGAGATGGTCGCGAAACGGTTGACGAGGCCGCCGCCCCAGCAGAAGCCGACCGCGCCGACCTTGCCGTTGGCGCCATCCGTCTTGGCGAGATAGGTCAGGCTCGCCTCGGCGTTAGCGGCCGTCAATGCCGGATCGAGATTGGTGAACATGTCGCGCGCCTTGTCCTCATCCTCGGGCGTGCCGCCGAGCGGGGAGAGGAAGTCGGGCGCCAGCACCACGAAGCCTTCCAGCGCCATGCGGCGGGCGACATCGCGGATATGCGGATTGAGGCCGCGATTCTCGTGGATGACGATGACACCGCCGAGCTTGCCGGCCGCGTCCTTCGGGCGGACGAGATAGCCCTTCATCTCGCCTTTGCTGCCGGCGAACGTCACATCCCTTGCGTCCAGCCTGCTGTCATCGGCGGCAATGATCTCGGCGCTTGCCTTGTTGGCGGCGAGCAGCGGCGCGATGGCAGCGGCGGCACCGGCCGAACCTGCGAGCTTGGTCAGCTTTTCCATGAAGCCCCGACGATCGAGCGTCAGATGCGTGTATTCGTCATAGGCGTTGATCATCGCCTGCGTCACGACCGGCTTTTCCGTGCTCATAATCCTCTTCTCCCTGTTTCCCCGGCAGCGGGCAACAAACGACCGGCCACCCGCTGACAAGATAGGTCAGTGGGTCTCAGCGCAACGGCAAAGGAAAAACACAAACGCGTTACCGCAGGTTGCGGCTTGCGGAATGCAGGCAGCCTCAGGAGAAGGCGAGCCAGATGCCAAGCCAGCCCCACATGCAGACCAGGGCTGCAAAGCCGAGAGTGAAGAGCGGGCTGCGATAGCGCAGATCGTTGCTGGTCACATGCACGAAGGCATGAGCGTAGCGCGTGGCAACGAAGATCCAGGCGAGGATTACGGCCGGCAGATTATCCGCTTGAGCGGTGTAGAGGACGATACAGCCGACATGGAAGAGCAAGGGCAGCTCGAACTGATTGGCGAGGCTGTTTCGCACCACCAGGCTTTCCGCCGGTTCGTCGGCTGTATGGTTTTCGCGGAATTGCGCTGGCTGGATGCGGCCGGCCTTCACCAGCACGCGGCGGCGCCATCCGAGGAGCGCATAGAGGATGAAGACCAGTACCGCATGCGCCATCATGGGCCAGAACATTTCATAGCCAGTCACGCCGCCAACTCCTTTGGAACTTTCGAAAGCGGATAGGGACAATCAGGACGACCGCGTACCGTCCGGCGAGAGGTAGCGAAAAATCGCAAAACGGGCCAGTAGAATAACCGTCACAACCAGCGTCAGGAATTTCAGCCGCACGATGATCGGCAGCAAGGCCCCCAGCAGCGATATTGTGGCATCGGAGGGCGTTGCCGGCGGATAGAGCATCAGGCCGGCGATATTCTCGGCATAATCGACAAGCGTGTAGAAGATCGGCAGGCAGAAGATGACTGCGGTCGCGCCGGGTGGAATCGGCCGGCCGAAGAAAAAGCCGCCGGGGCCGACCAGCCGCATCAGGCAGAACAACAAGCCGCCCAATACCAGCGGGAAGATCAGCTCCGGCCCGAGATACATGGAATGCAGGATCGCGGCCGGATCGGGATGATCCCTGAGATAGCGCAGCATGGCGACGACGTCTTCGCGCTCATAGCCGCCGATACGCGCATCGAGCATCTGCTGGCCGGCTGCGGCATCGCTGAATACCCTTACGAAGCCAGCCTGAATCCAGGCAAAAAGTGCGAGGGAAAGAGCCGCAAGGATCGCCGCCAGGCCCTCTACAGCGCCGCGTGTCATATGTGACACGCAAAGGTCGCTGTAGCACTTTTAATCTGCTGCATAATTTTTTCCTTAAATCGATCACGATTTAAGGAATTATGCAGTAAGGACCTGGCGTTGTCCAAAGCGCGATCTGTCATCGATCAGCCGCCTGCGCCCGGATAATTCGGGCTTTCGCGGGTGATCGTCACGTCATGGGCATGGCTTTCGCGCAGACCCGCGCCGGAGATTCGCACGAAGGTGGCGCGCTCCTGGAAATCCTTGAGATCGGCGCCGCCGACATAGCCCATGGCGGCCTTGAGGCCGCCTGCGAGCTGATGCAGCACGCCAGAGACAGGCCCCTTATAGGGAACCTGGCCTTCGATGCCTTCCGGCACAAGCTTCAGCGTGTCGCGGACCTCGGCTTGGAAGTAACGGTCCGCCGAACCGCGCGCCATGGCCCCAACGGAGCCCATGCCGCGATAGGCCTTGAAGGAGCGACCCTGATAGAGATAGACCTCGCCCGGGCTTTCATCCGTGCCGGCGAGCAGCGAACCGATCATCGCAGCGGATGCGCCGGCGGCGATCGCCTTTGCAAGGTCGCCGGAGAACTTGATGCCGCCATCGGCGATGACAGGGATGTTCTGATCCTGCGCGGCCTGCACAGCCGACATGATGGCGGCCAGCTGCGGCACGCCGACGCCGGCGACGATACGGGTCGTGCAGATGGAGCCGGGGCCGATACCAACCTTGACGGCATCCGCACCTGCATCGATCAGCGCGCGGGTGCCGTCATAGGTCGCGACGTTGCCGGCCATGATGCGGACGGAGTTGGACAGCTTCTTGACGCGGGTGACGGCATCGAGAACGCGCTGCGAGTGACCATGGGCGGTATCGACGACCAGAAGGTCGACGCCGGCGTCAATCAGGCGCTCGGCCCGCTCATAACCATCGTCGCCGACGCTAATGGCGGCTGCGGCGCGAAGACGGCCCTGGGCATCCTTCGAAGCATGCGGGTTCAGCTGCGACTTCTCGATATCCTTGACGGTGATCAGGCCGACGAGACGGCTGTCGCCATCGACGACAAGTAGCTTTTCGATGCGGTGCGTGTGCAGCAGGCGCTTGGCTTCATGCTGCTGAACACCGTCCTTGACCGTCACGAGATTCTCGCGGGTCATCAACTCGTAGATCTTCTGCTCGGGATCGGAGGCGAAGCGGACGTCGCGGTTGGTGAGGATACCGACGAGGCGGTGCGACTTTTCGACGACCGGGATGCCGGAAATGCCATGCGCCTTCATCAGGCTAAGCGCTTCGGCAAGTGTGGCGTCAGGACCGATGGTCACGGGATTGACCACCATGCCGCTTTCGAACTTCTTGACCTGGCGGACCTCTTCGGCCTGCTGAACCGGCGTCAGATTACGGTGGATAACACCCATGCCGCCGGCCTGGGCCATGGCGATCGCAAGGCGGCTTTCCGTCACAGTGTCCATGGCGGCGGAGAGGATCGGGAGATTGAGCTCGATGTCCTGGGCGATGCGGGTGGCGATATTCGTCTGGCCCGGCATGACCTCGGAGTGTCCCGGCTGCAGGAGCACGTCGTCGAATGTCAGAGCATCCAACCCGGTTGACGTTTCAATGATGCGTGCCATGGCCAATTCCTTCGTCTGTGAAAAACAGGAAAGCCCGGAACGAATCGTCTACCGGGCGATCTTGCAAGTGTTGCTTGGAAGTTGGCGAGGGCTGGTAACACGTCTATGACAGGAAGGGAATAGCAAAAAGCGATGGGCAGCTATGCCAAACCCTGTCTTCGGTTGCAGCATCAGGATCGAAGCCATTCACGGCGTCCCATTGTGACATGATGGAACTTTGAAAAGATTTCCATACAAGGTGTGCGAGAGGCAGCCCGCCGGAAACGCCCGTTTCGCAAACAGTAGAAAGATCAGATGCAAGACGGACGCTTTGACCGGGGTTTTCGAAACTGCGTAACCCCTTGATTTATGCGTATGATCTCCTTCGCCCACGTAACGTATGGAAGAGAACAAGGCTTAGAGTGACGGCAGCCAAATTATAGAGCGTCGCGACTGCGAATGCCGCCCCATAGCCGGCGGCCGGGACTATAGAGTTTGCTTGCACACCGCTGTCGTCAATGACGCCGAACAAGATGATGCCGACAATCGTCAGGCCGAAGGCCGAACCTGCCGCCTGAATGGCGCTGAAGACGCCGGACGCCATCCCGACTTCCGAATCGGCAATGGTGCTCAGAACCATATTGAGCAAAAGCGGAATGACAATTCCCTGCCCAAATCCTTGCAGTATCACCGAGATAGTCAAGGTCGACGTCTCTCCGCCGAGAAAGCCGTCAGCAACCGCGATTAGCAAGCCCAAGCTGAAGATGCCCATGCCGAAGATTGGCGCCTGATGCTCCATCCGCTTCGCCAAGAAGGCCGAAACCAGGGAACCCGCGAAGAAAGCGATCGTGGAGGGGAGAAACAGCATCGCCGCCTGCAAAGGGGTCCTGCCGAGGCCGACCTGTAAAAAGATCGTCAGCGACAGCGAGAAGGAACTGATCGCAGAGAAAAACAGGAACGACGCCAGCATACCGAAGGCGAAGCCGCCGTTCTTGAACAGCAGGGGATCAATAATCGGGACACCGCCTCGCCGCGTCAGGCGGTTTTCATAGGCGATGAAGGCGGCGAACAAGGGCACGGATGACAAGAGGCCGATGATCGTCCACCACGGCCAATGCTGCTCTCGCCCCATCATCGCTGGCAGGAGGATTGCCGTGAGAGCGGAAGCCCCTAGGAATGCTCCGACAACATCGAGCCTCGCCGATGCAGTTTCTTTGGTTTCAACGATGAACCACTTCCCGGCAATGATGGCGTAGGCGGCAACCGGTAGATTGACGAAGAAGATCAGGCGCCAGCCGAGATCGCCGATATCGAGCGCCATCAAGCCACCGCCGAGCACTTGCGAGGCGGCACCGGCCGCGCCCTGTACCCCTCCCATCATCCCAAACGCCCGGCGACGCTCGTCCCCATCGAACAGCAATCGCAGCGACGCATAGATCTGCGGCATGAGCAGCGCCGCGCCGATCCCCTGCAGTGCTCGCGAAGCAATCAGGCTCCAGGGCGATGAAGCGAGGCCACACAGCAAAGATGCGACCGCAAAGATGGCCATGCCGGAGAGAAACATCCGCCGCCGGCCGTAGAGATCGCCCAACCGGGCGCCATTGAGCAGCATTGCGCCATAGGAGACGCTGTAAGCCACCATGATCATCTGCAACTCGGCGTTCGAGGCGTGCAAGTCCCGTTGAATATTCGGGAGCGCGACGTTGACGATGAAAAGATCGAGGATGGTGACGAAATTTCCGGTCAGTAACACTGCGAGCGATGAATTGGCCCCTGCCCAGCGAGGCTCTTTCCTAACCAACTTCATTTGTATCTCCGGCTTAGGGGAAGCAGGGTGGGGTTGGGCTTCCCGTGGGAGAAACGATATCCAGTCTTGAATATTGATCAATTATGGGAAATGGACTTTCATTAAGGACAATAAGTCTTCAATTGGTATCGCTATGGATAGCTTCAGTAGTCTTGCCGCCTTCGTTCGCGCTGCCGAGCAACGCAGCTATGTGGCGGCGGCTCGCGTCGCCGGCCTGTCGCCATCGGCCATCGGCAAGGCCATCGCACGCCTCGAAGCCAGGCTTGGCGTCCGGTTGTTCAACAGGACAACGCGCAACATCAGCCTGACTGAGGAAGGTTCAGCGTTCTATGAACGCTGCAAGCGTATCATCGACGACCTCGAAGATGCGGAGGCCAGCCTTATAGAAAGCCGGATGCGCCCGAGGGGGCGCCTGCGCATCAGCGTCCCGCATATCGTCGGTCATCACCTCTTGATGCCCATACTGCCGACCTTTGTCGCACGATATCCCGAGATCGAGCTGGAAATCGACTTTGAAGACCACGTCACCGATCTGGTGACGGAAGGAGTGGATGTCGCCGTTCGCAGCGGCGAACTCGCCGATACCCGTCTGATTGCCCGACACCTCGGGGAGCAGCATTTCGCTGTTTGTGGAAGCCCTGCCTATTTCGATCGCCACATTCTTCCGACGACGCCGGCCGACCTCGCCCTACATGCGTGCATCCATTTTAAATATCCAACGAGCGGCCGGCTGGCACCCTGGGCCTTTGCTCCTTCAAACGAAAAGCTGACCTTGCCGAGGAGCCTGATCTTCAACAATACAGACGCGAGCTTGCGGGCAGCATTGGACGGCTTGGGGATCGCCCACCTGCCGATCTATGTCGCGGCGGCACATATCCGCGCAGGGTCGCTTGTTCCTGTGCTGACCTCACATATGGTCGCGTTTGGCTCATTATCGCTCGTCTGGCCGTCCAATCGCCAATTGTCCCCGAAGGTCCGGGCCTTTGTGGATTTCGTGGCCAAGCATCTCGCAGCACGACCAGATGCTTTCCAAGCAGCGGTGATGCTGTCGCCAAACTCCTAAAGTCAGCGACAAGCTACCAATAATGAGACGTCAGGAACAATTCTGTCGCAAGCCTGCTCTCGAAAACCCGATTTGCGCTACTGACTTTCACGACAGAAACTATCCGCATATTCGTTGCCGATCAGCCTTGTGATCTTACTTTGAAAATAGGCCGTAATCTTCCCCAGCTCGCGCTAAACATCGAACTGGTAGGACTTCGGCACATAGCGAAAACCTTCCGGCTGCTTTTCGACGAAGCCGACGGCGGGGAAAGGCATGTGGAAGCCGAGGAAGGGGATGCGGTCGGCGGCGATCATGTCGAAGATGCGGCGGCGGGTCTTGGCCGCCTGCGGCTTGTCCAGATCGAAACGCACGTCCCAGTCCGGGCGGCCGAGCGACAGGACATAATGGTTGGCGGTGTCGCCGGTGATGACGAGCTGCCTGCCGCCGGATTCCAGGTGAAAAACGAGATGGCCGGGGGTGTGGCCCGGCGCCAGCATGGCGGTCATCCCGCTGACGATCTGGTCACCATCCTTCAAGAAGGTCATCTTCTCGGCGAAGGGCGCGACATTGGCGAGCACGGCCTTGTGACCGCCTTCCGCCGGCGTTCCCTCGCGCGCCTTATCGGTCCAGAACCCATACTCGATCTCGCCGCTGACATAGCGAGCATTCGGAAAGGCCGGGCCGCCCTCCTCCATCAGTCCGTTGATGTGATCGCCATGCAGATGCGTGAGCGCGACGACGGTGACCTGCTCCGGCGTGTAGCCGACTGCCTTCAGCCCCTCGCGAAAACGGCCAAGGCCACGCGCGCGTCCGGCTGCACCAAAGCCGGTATCGACGACGATCACGTCGGAACCGGTATCGATGATGGCGGGCGCATAGGTGTTCACGAGCTTTTCCGTCGGCAGGAAATTCTGCTCCAGCAATTTGCGAACCGTATCGGGGGCCTGGTTCGAGCCAAAGGTCTCCCAGGGATTATCCATGATGCTGGCGCCGTCCTTGACGACTGTTACGGTGCAGGATCCCAATTTGAACTGATGCGTATCCGGGGGCAGGACGGCAGTCATGAACTTACTCCTTGTGCTGATGCGCAACGTAAGCTGCGCCTATCGACGTCGTCGGTAGCAACGGCCTGGAACACATGCTGCTTGACCGAAAATTGGTCATGACAAGACGATCCGAATCCGCTAATACACCGAACGATGTTTTATGCGTTTAGCATTTACATGCTCTTAGCATATGTCAAACCCTGTGTTCTGCGCCAGCGACGGCGGCCGTCACGAAGACGTGATCCCCAAGCATTCATGGAGCAAGATCCGGGATTGGCAGCGGCCTCGCATAGGACTACAGAGCGGCTGATCGCGCCAACAGCGATAGCCTTACCGAGACAGACCTATCAAGGCGGATGCCTATGAATCGCATCGTTCCATTGATCCTCGCCGTCGCACTCTTCATGGAACAGATGGATTCCACCGTCATCGCGACAGCGCTGCCGGCCATCGCCAACGATCTCCATGTCGGCCCGATCACGCTCAAGCTGGCCCTGACCTCCTACATGGTGTCGCTGGCCGTCTTCATCCCGATCAGCGGCTGGATGGCGGATCGCTTCGGCGCGAAGAACATCTTCCGTGTTGCCATCTGCGTCTTCGTCATCGGTTCCATCATGTGCGCCTTTTCGGGCGGCCTGCTGGAATTCGTCTTCGCCCGCTTCCTGCAGGGCGTCGGCGGCTCGATGATGACTCCGGTCGGGCGGCTTGTGCTGGTGCGCACCACGCAGAAAAGCGACCTGGTTTCGGCCATGGCGCTGCTTTCCATCCCGGCGCTCGTCGGCCCGCTTGCCGGCCCGCCGCTCGGCGGTTTCATCACCACCTATGCTTCCTGGCACTGGATCTTCCTGATCAACGTTCCCGTCGGCATCCTCGGCGTGATCTTGGCGTCAATCTTCCTGCCGGAGGTGGAAGCGACCAAGCCGCCGAAACTCGATGTCATCGGTTTCCTTTTGACGTCCTTTGCCGCCTCCGGGGTCGTCTTCGGCATGTCCGTCATCAGCCTGCCGGCGCTGCCGCCCTATGTCGGCATCTCGGCTGTTATCATCGGCTTTGTCTGCGGCTTCCTCTATGTCGGTCATGCGCGCCGACACCCGGCGCCGATCCTCGATCTCACGCTGCTGAAGAACACCACCTTCCGCGCCTCGGTGACGGGCGGCACGCTGTTCCGCATCTGCATCGGCGCCATGCCGTTCCTGACGCCGCTGATGCTGCAGCTCGGCTTCGGCCTTAATCCGTTCCAGTCCGGCCTCATCACCTTTGCCGGCGCGATCGGTGCGATCTCGACCAAGTTCATCGCGCGCCGCGTCTTCACCGCCGTCGGCTTCAAAACGGCGCTGCTTTCAGCTGCTGCCGTCACGACAGTGACGACGATCTGCACCGGTCTTTTCCAGCCGTGGACGCCGCACCTCATCATCGTCGGCATCCTGCTGATCGGCGGCTTCTCGCGCTCGTTCTTCTTCACCGGCATCAATGCACTCGCCTTTGCCGATATCACCGACAAGCAGGCGAGCCAGGCGACATCGATGAGCTCGGTCATGCAGCAAATCAGCCTGGCGCTCGGCGTTGCCGTCGCCGCCATGATCCTGGAAGCCTCGACCTTCTTTAGCGGCACGCAGCTGCAGGTTCGCGATTTCCATATCGCGTTCTTCTGCATTTCGATCCTGACCGTGGTCGCCACCATCCCCTTCATCCGCATGGATCGCAGCGCCGGCGCCATGGTTTCCGGCCACAAGGCTGGCCTCAAGCGTGTCGCAGCGGTACAGCCGCAGGTGGAGCAGACGGTCGCAAAGTGACGGTCCAGCCCTCCTTGCGCTTCAGCTAAACGGCAGCGCAATGAGGGTTTCGTCAGTTTAGCGATTGAGGGTCGCCGGATTCAGCGGTCGGCGGCGGATTGCTCTTCTTCCGTCTCGCCTTCCGGCTTCCGGCCCTTGAAGCCTTTCGCCAGCAGGAACATTTCCACCGACTCGGCTCTGGATGCGCCGGGCTTTACATGGACGACCTGACGGAAATTCTGCTTGAGGAAGGTCAGCAGGTCTCGCTCCGTGCCGCCCTGGAAGGTCTTGGCGAGGAAATGCCCGCCTTCGGCCAGCACCTCGACGGCGAAATGCGCTGCGACTTCGCAAAGATGCATCGTGCGCAGATGGTCGGTCCGGTGATGACCGGTCGTCGGCGCGGCCATATCCGACAGCACCAGATCGGGCGTACCTCCGACCGCATCGATCAGCAGCTGCGGCGCATCCGGCTCCAAAAAGTCGAGCTGCAGGATGCTGACGCCAGGGATCGGCGCCATTTCGAGGAAGTCGATAGCGGCGACGCGAATATCCTCCTCGGTCGAATCGGTCACCTTGGCGGCGATCTGCGACCAGCTGCCCGGAGCGGCACCCAGATCGATGATGCGGCGAGCACCCTTGAGGATCTGATGCTTCTCGTCGATCTCCAGCAGCTTGAACGCGGCGCGGGCGCGATAACCTTCAAGCTGGGCGCGCTGCACATAGGGATCGTTGATATGGCGCTGCAGCCATTGGCGCGACGAAGCCTTCAGCTTCTTTTTCTTGACGCGCTGGCCGAGCTTGCGGCCCGTGCGGTTGCCGGCGATGGTTGGCTTGGTCACGTCTGCGGCCCCTTCATATCCCTCGGTCGATGACCCCGGCGCGAGCGGCCCCGCCGCCAAACGCCATCGTCTGCCATCATATCGGTCAGCAATCCCTCGCGCAGGCCGCGATCGGCAACGCGCATGCGCGGGCTCGGCCAACGGCGGCGGATCGCCTCTAGAATGGCGCATCCTGCCAGCACGAGATCGGCGCGATCCGGCCCGATGCAGGGATTGGCAGCGCGGCCGGCAAAATCCCAGGACAAGAGCTTCGCCTGCATCGCACTCACCTCGTCATCCGACAGCCAGACGCCGTCGACCCTGCGCCGGTCGTAGCGCGGAAGATCGAGGTGAACGCCGGCGAGCGTCGTCACCGTGCCCGAAGTTCCGATCAGGTGGAAGTCGCCGCTGTCGCGTGCGGCGCCATGCACCGGCGGGCAATCGAAACGCTCGAGCATGCGCTGAACTTCGCACACCATCGTCTCGAACAGTTCAGGCGTCACGTCGCGACCGCCATGCCGCTCGGAGAGTGTGACGACACCGACTGGCAGCGAGGTCCAATGGGTGATGTGATTGGCCAGCCGGCTTGAGCGATTCTCGCCGATACGGATGACGGCAATCTCGGAAGAGCCGCCGCCAATATCGAACAGCACGACGGAGCGCGCCTCCGGTCCCACCAGCGACGAGCAGCCGGAAACGGCAAGCCGCGCCTCGGTCTCGCGATCAATGATTTCGAGCTGGAGTCCTGTTTCTTCAGTTACGCGCGCAAGGAATGCCTCGCCATTGTCGGCGGCGCGGCAGGCTTCGGTCGCGATCAGCCGCATGCGCCGGATTTCGCGTGTCTTCAGCTTGGCCGCGCAGATGCGCAGCGCCTCCACAGCCCGATCCATGGCATCGCTCGACAGACGTCCGCTGGCACCGAGCCCCTCACCGAGGCGCACGATGCGAGAAAATGCATCGACCACCCGGAACTGGCCGGGGCGGGTCGGCTGCGCGATCAGCAGGCGGCAATTGTTGGTGCCAAGGTCAAGGGCCGCATAGAGGTCGAGTGGCCGGGAATCGGCGTCGGCATAGTGGTGATGTTGGCCCTGCCCTTCACGGCGCGGCGGCGATTGCCTGATCTGGCGATGCTCGTCATGGGCCACTGACGCATGCGCGTTCGAAGGCGCATTGGCAGGAGCGACGATCTGCGCCACTTTCTCATGCACCAGAGGCCGGCCCTGCAGGCCACGCTTGCTGCGATGCTTGCGCCGGTTCTTGCCGCTTTTATACGAAGACGGATGGCCATGATCCGGCGAGGCACGATGCTCAGCCGGTGCCGAAAGCTGCTGTGTCTGGGAAGCAGGCTGCGCGCCACCTTGGGCTGCGCGTGCACGGCGCCGCCGCTTACGCTTTTTGGCCGGTAAGCCGGCCTCATCCTCTGCTGGGCGTTGCGCCACCTGGCTGGACTTGCCTGCCTGGGCGGCCTCCGCAGAATGAGCGTTCGGACGGCCGTGACCGCGCTTACGCTTCGCGCGCCGGGAGGATTTACCCTTCCTGCGCTCTGCTGCCGACGCCCCGTCTGCCTGCGGCGCTAGGCCGCTGTCGGGGTCACTCACGTATCTTTTCCACCGCGCCGCGCAAGGCCCCTGAAGGTATGCTGCTGGCGCTCGTTCGATTTTCGTTGGGCAAAGAATACCAGCAGGATGGGTTTTCGCCAAATTCTTTTTGAATCACGCCATTTTAGTCGCGCGCCAAACAGCCCTCAGGCGACCAGATGCGCCCTGACATCAGCCGCAAGTTGCTCCATCCGGTCGATCGGCGCATGCCCGATCAGCATGAAGGCGTGGGTGGCGCTCGACCAATAGACGACATTCATGCCCTTGCGATTTTCCGTGTCCGGCGCCGCCGCACCCTTGGCGGATCGGACGATGCAGAGCGCCATGGGACCGCTTTCCGGATCGAGATAGGCGATTTGAGCCAACGGCTTGCTGTCATAATTCAGGATCTGAGCACGCTTGAACTCGATACCCGGCATGGCGACGGCTTCGGGCGCCAGCGACAGATTCAATTTGGCGCCGACTTCATTCAATTGCGCAACCTGCTGCGCCTGATCACCGGCCGGCGCGCTCAGCGTATCCGCCGTATAGAGCGAGAGATATTCCGCCACTACGGCACGCCATTCTGTATCTTCGTCCGGTTTCGAAAGCCGGTGGCCGATGCCGATCACGGCACGGTCGACGGCAATGGCAGCGACGAAACTTGCGGCGACGGCCGCAAGGAAACCGCGGCGGCCGATGCCGGCAGTGCTGGCTTTGCTCTCCTCTCTCGAGGGAATGCCGGCAAGCATGGCATCCAGCTTCGCAGCCGGAGCCTCGGCAAGCATCGGCTGGAATGCCTCTGCGAAGGGCAAGGTGCTGCGCGACAGAAAATCAAATCGTTCCGCCACGCGCTCGTCGTCGGCGATCAATCGTTCGATCCGCTCGCGCTCGGAGGCATTCAGCTCGCCATCGATGAAGGCGGTGAGCTGCTCGTCCGAGGGCATCTGTCCTTTATGCAATTCACTCATTTCCATTCCCCAGTCGCTCACCTCCGGACGATTTTCCGTCAGCCGCCATTCCCATGCCCTCGGCGAGTTTCGCCCGCGCCGCCGCCAGCCGGCTCATGACCGTTCCGATCGGCACATCAAGAACGTCAGCCACCTCGCGATAGGAAAGCCCTTCGACATAGGCCAGGAACACCGCAGTGCGCTGCGCCTCCGGCAGGGCCTGAACGCGCTGCAACACCTGCCCAGCCAAAATATGCGTTTCGGTTTCCCGAGCACCGTCGAAAACCAGCGTGTCGTCGGCATCGACAAAGCCCTGCCCCATACGCACTCGGCGCGAGCGGACCTCGTTCAGCCAGATCGAATGCAGGATGGCAAAGAGCCAGCGATCGAGCCGCGTGCCCGATGTGAACTGAGCCGCTCGCTCCAGAGCCCTGACGCAGGTCGCCTGCACGAGATCGTCGGCCACGTCACGCTGACGCGATAGCACCACGCCATAGCGCCACAGCCGCGTCAGATGTTGGGACAGGCCCGCCCTGATATCCTCTTCGCTCGCTATGACATCCTCCGCCACTTTCGCATGTCCGGGAGCCGCCGATCTTTTTGGCGGCTCCGCTGCCGTCAGACTATAAGCAGAAATTGCGCCACGAGCGACTGGCATCACTCCCATATCCCTCGCAAAGCTCCCTGCTTCTCGTCTTTATCTCCGGCGCTGACCTGCGATCACAGGCTGGACGGATTCATGATCGCGGCGTGGAGATCGCGATATTCCTCACAGCTCGTATTGCCGCAGAGCGTCTTGATCGTGCTCAACTGATCCTTGGCGAGGTCCATCTGGCCCTTGATGACATAGGCTTCGCCGAGATACTCGCGAACCAGCGTATACTTCGGGTCCATGGCGACGGCCTTCTGGTAATAGGAGATGCCTTCGTCGGTACGGCCGAGCTTACGGGTGGCGTAGCCGCGATAGTTCAGCGCTTCTGCCGTATTCGGATTCTTCATCGTGTCGAGCACAGCCAGGGCTTCCTCGTAGCGATGATCCTTCTTGGCGAGCGAGTAGGCATAATCCGCGCGGTTTTCGTCCGTGACGTTGGCGCCCTGCTGCTTGACGCACTTCTTCGTCTTCTGGTCGTAGATCTCGCCCTTCTTGCAGGTCGGCGTCGTGCTGGAATCGTCGCCGGCAGCAAAGACCGGGATGGCGAAAGCGCCGAGGGTCAGGCTTGCGCCGAGAGCGATGGAAGCCAGGCGAATTGCTTTGGTCGTCATGGAATGTCTCCTTGCAAAATGAACGTTGCGAGGGGAGAACACACCATCGGCATCTTTTATTCGGACGATGCGCAAAATTTTTTCGGCGCATCCCAAGCCGGGACGCCGTCACTCTTTTGTGACCGCCCCGGCATCGAATAGACCACCCTCGCCACGTGTTTCCATCCCAGGCCCCTCAAGGGCGCAGGAGAAACTCGTGACCGATACCGTCAAACTTCTAAGCCTTGCCGTCGCAACGCCCGATAACATCATCCTCCAGACTGACGCCGCCGAGACGGCGAGCCGCCTCTTCTCGAGCCGCTTTCAAGATTTCAAATATCTCGCCCGCGTTTTCGAGAGCACGGGCATTCGCAAGCGCCATGTGGCGCGGCCTCTGTCCTGGTTCGAACAGCCGCATGGCTGGCAGGACCGTATGGCTGCCTATACGGAGGTGGCCTCTGAGCTTTTCTGCCGGACGGCAACGGCGGCGCTGCAACGCGCTGGTCTTGAGGCCCGGCATGTCGACTGCGTTGTTACAGTCTCATCCACCGGACTTGCGACGCCGAGCCTCGACGCGCGGCTCGCCGGCTTGATGGGCTTCCGTACCGATATCGAGCGTGTGCCGGTCTTCGGGCTCGGCTGTGCAGCCGGCGTATCCGGTCTCGCGGTCGCGACGAAGATGGCACGAAGCCGGCCGGGCGCCGTCGTCCTTTTTATCTCGATCGAACTCTGCTCCCTTGCCTTTCGGCTGGACGAACTGACACGGCCCAACATCATTGCCACCGCGCTGTTCGGCGATGGAGCGGCAGCCTGCGTGCTGCGGACCGGCGAAGGCGGAATTGCAGAGATCGAATCGACGGGCGAACATCTTTTCCCCGACAGCCTCGGCATCATGGGCTGGAAGATCGATGACACCGGCTTCGGCATCATCCTCGAACAATCACTGCCGGTCTTTGCCGAGACGCATCTCAGGGGCGCCGTTGCCGGCATTCTGGAGCGATCCCGGTTTTTGATCTCCGATATCGACCGCTTCATCTGCCATCCCGGCGGCGCCAAGGTGTTGGCGGCGCTCGAAAGCGCACTCGGCCTTGAAGAGGGTTCGCTCGAAATCGAACGCGAGGTGATCCGCGACTACGGCAACATGTCCTCGCCCACGATACTGTTCGTGCTGGAGCGGGTGATTGCGACCGGCTTGCCGGAGCGTTCCGCCCTGCTCGCCATGGGACCGGGATTTTCGGCAAGCTGCATCACCTTGAGGAAGGTCGCCTAATGCCGTGGCCATCGATCGCACTTCTGACTTTCGTGACGCTGCAGCGGCTGGCGGAGCTCGTCTATGCAAAGCATAACACCGCAGCGCTCCTTGCCCGCGGAGCCCGTGAATATGCAGCGGAGCACTATCCCTTCATGGTGGCGACGCATGCGGCCTGGCTGATCGGATTGTGGTTCTTAGCCATCGGCCGGCCGGTCGATCCCTTATGGTTCGTGCTGTTCATGGTGCTGCAGGCAATGCGCCTCTGGGTGCTGGCGACGCTTGGGGAACGCTGGACGACGCGCATCATCATCTTGCCCGACGCGGCGCTGGTGACCAAAGGACCCTATCGCTTCCTCAGCCATCCGAACTATGCCGTCGTCGTCGGCGAGATCGCTGTCTTGCCGCTTGCCTTCGGCATGCCGCTTTACGCCGCGATCTTTTCGCTGCTCAACGGCATCATTCTTACGATCCGCATCCACGCCGAAAACGCCTGCCTGAAACAGAGTACGGCCTGACCGCATTTTTCAATTGCGCCGGCGAAATTTGGCAGGCATTTTCGATGCTTAGAGCGCGGTCAGACAATACGGAACGACCGGGCGGCAATGCAATAGGCATGCGGATAGCAGGATAAAATGACAAAGGACGCAATCGTTCTCGGTGCGGGCATCGTCGGTGTTTCGACGGCAATCCATCTGCAGCGGCGGGGACGGCAAGTCGTCCTCGTCGATCGCCAGCCACCAGGCCAGGGAACATCCTTCGGCAATGCCGGCCTCATCCAGCGCGAGGGCGTGGTGCCCTACGGCTTCCCGCAGCAATTCGGCCTGCTGCTGCGCTATGCCTTCAACAATCGCATCGACGCGCATTATCATCTGCGCGCTCTGCCGGCGCAAATCGCCTTCCTCGCGCGCTATTGGTGGAACTCCAATACCAAGCGCCACGAGATGATTTCGCGTGCCTATGCGCCGCTGATCGAACATTCCGTCAGCGAGCACAACGATCTCATCGAAGCCTCGCATGCCGAAGAGCTCATTCGTAAAAACGGCTGGGTGGAGCTGTTCCGTTCGAACGAGAAGCGCGACGCCGAGTTTGCAGAAGCGGAGCGTCTCAACCGTGAATTCGGGATCGGCTACGACGCTTTGAGCGGTGCGGAGATCACAACCATGGAGCCGCATCTCAGAGGCAATTTTTCCGGCGCGCTTCGTTGGCGTGATCCCTGGTCGGTGCTCGACCCGCACGGGCTGACATCAGCCTATCGCCGATATTTCGAAAGCATTGGCGGGCGTGTGACGACGGGAGATGCCGTCTCACTCGGAATGGCCGGCTCGGCCTGGAGAATGGTGACGGCGGAAGGGTCGATCGAGGCGGAGGATGTCGTCGTCGCACTCGGCCCCTGGGCCGATATCGTCACGAAACGCTTCGGCTATGCCTTCCCGCTCGGCGTCAAGCGCGGCTATCACATGCATTACGCCACCGAGGGCGACGCCATCCTCAACAACTGGACGCTGGATGCCGAGCGCGGCTATCTGCTGGCGCCGATGAGCCGGGGCATCCGGCTGACGACCGGCGCCGAATTCGCCCTGCGCGATGCTCCGAAGACACCGGTCCAGCTCGACCGTGCCGAAGCCGTCGCGCGCACCACCTTCCCGCTCGGCGAACGGCTCGATCCGGAACCCTGGATGGGAGCACGGCCTTGCACGCCCGACATGATGCCGATCATCGGCAAGGCGCCGCGCCATAACGGCCTATGGTTCGCCTTCGGGCATGCCCATCACGGGCTGACGCTCGGGCCTGTGACCGGCCGCGTGCTCGCCGAGCTCATCACCGGCGAGAAGCCCTTCATCGATATTTCGGCTTATGCTCCGGGCCGGTTTGCTCCCTGAACTGCTCTATCTCACGCAATTCCGGACGGAAAACCGCTACGCACTTTTCCTGGAATTGCTTCAGAGGATTGCCCGGAGGCTTTTGACAGACGCATCGACGATTTCTTCGATCGTGGCGTCGATATCGACGGTGACGACACCGGGCTCGCCCGTCGGCACTTCCAGCGTCTGCAATTGGCTTTCGAGCAGCGAGGTCGGCATGAAATGCCCCTTGCGCTCGCCCATGCGCTTCGTCAGCAGCTCTTTGGAGCCTTCGAGATAGATGAAATAGAGGTGACCGCCGGCGGAGGCCCGCAAGCGCTCGCGATAGACGCGCTTCAGCGCCGAGCAGGTCACGGCAACGCCTTCGCCTTTCGCAAGACTTGCCGATATTTCCTGGCCGATCTTTTCCAGCCAGGGCCAGCGATCCTCATCCGTCAGCGGAATGCCCTTGCTCATCTTCTCGACATTGGCTGCCGGATGCAGAGCATCGCCTTCGATGAAATGGATGCCGAGCCTGGCCGCCACACCCTCACCGATCGAGGATTTACCGCTGCCGCTGACACCCATGACGATGATGGCAAGCGGGGTGTCCTGATTATCGCGCATAGGCCTATCCGAAATGATTGATTTCAAACCGGGCACGGCGCTCTTCAGCCATGCCCGACTCACAACTTGGATCAATCCAGCGGAAAGAAACAGGAAAATTTATGCGTTCCGTCGCCCGCCAGTTCCGGTTCGACCTGCCGGCACTTGTCCTGGGCACGCCAGCAGCGCGGATTGAAGTGGCAGCCCTTCGGCGGATTGAGGGGCGACGGCAACTCGCCCTGGAGGCGGATGCGGTTCTTTTCGCGATCCGGATCGGCGATCGGCGTCGCCGACAGAAGGGCCGCAGTATAGGGATGGCGCGGCCGGCTGAAGACCTCGTCCGCCGTGCCGGTTTCCACCGGGCGTCCGAGATACATCACCATCACGTCGTCTGCGATGTGACGGACGACGGAGAGGCCATGCGAGATAAAGAGGTAGGCAAGGCCCATCTCCTTCTGCAGATCCATCAGCAAGTTCAGGACCTGCGCCTGGATCGACAGATCGAGTGCGGACACCGGCTCATCGAGCACCAGCACCTTCGGCCGCAACATCAGGGCACGCGCGATGGCGATGCGCTGACGCTGGCCGCCCGAGAACATATGCGGGTAACGATCATAATGTTCCGGACGCAGACCGACGCGTGCCATCATCTCCTCCACCTTGCGGCGTCGGGTCGCGGCATCATCATCCGTGTTGATCTTCAGCGGCTCTTCCAGGATGGAGCCGACCTTCTGGCGCGGGTTCAGCGAGCCATAGGGGTTCTGAAACACGATCTGCACGGCACTGCGCAGGCTGCGGTCGCCGAGCCTGGCGGGCTTGCCGTCGATCAACAATTCGCCGGCCGTCGGATTTTCGATCATCGTCACGAGGCGAGCGAGCGTCGACTTACCGCAGCCGGATTCGCCGACGACAGCGAGCGTGCGGCCCGACTGCAGGCTGAAGCTGACGCCGTTCAACGCTTTGACGGTCGCTTCCGGTTTGAAGGTGCCGCGCTTGACGGTGTAGAAGCGGGCGAGATCGCGCCCTTCGAGAACAGCGCCGGTCATGCGGCACCTCCTGCTTTTTGCGTGGCGGCAATGCCGGGGTGACCGAGCGGCTTGCCATGTTCCAGCGGATAATTGCATAGGGCTACGCCCAGTTCAGGCCCCTGACGCCTCACGCCCTTGTCGCATTCCGGCGTTGCAAAGGAGCAGCGCGGCGCAAAGAGACAGC
Source organism: Martinezella sp. CNPSo 3957 (assembly GCF_057784395.1). NCBI lineage: Bacteria > Pseudomonadati > Pseudomonadota > Alphaproteobacteria > Hyphomicrobiales > Rhizobiaceae > Martinezella > Martinezella sp. CNPSo 3957. The sequence goes on along the minus strand of NZ_JBXSOU010000012.1, from coordinate 53,463 downwards.
CCGTCGGCCGATCGTGCTGACCAGGAACGACGCCGGCAATCGACGGCAGGCGCTCGCCGACTTCGGCGCGCTCCGGCAGAGCCGAAAGAAGGGCTGCCGTATAGGGATGATGCGGGTCGCGGAACAGTTCCTTGACCGGCTGCTCCTCGACCTTCTGGCCGGCATATTGCACCTGCACGCGCTCTGCCGTTTCGGCGACGACGCCCATGTCATGCGTGATGAGCACGAGCGCCATGCCCTGCTCTCGCTGAAGGCGCACGAGCAGGTCGAGGATCTGCGCCTGGATCGTCACGTCGAGGGCGGTCGTGGGCTCGTCGGCGATCAGAAGCTTCGGATTGCAGGCAAGCGCCATGGCGATCATGACGCGCTGGCTCATGCCGCCGGACATCTGATGCGGGAAGTTCGACAGGCGATCCGCAGGGGCTGGAATGCCGACGAGATTCAAGAGCTCGATCGCGCGTTCGCGGCGCGCCTTGCGGTCGAGGCCCATATGGATGCGCAGCGTCTCGCCGAGCTGAAAGCCGACCGTGAAGCACGGGTTGAGGCTCGACATCGGCTCCTGGAAGATCATGGCCATGTCCTTGCCGATGATCTTGCGGCGCTGACGCGAGGAGATACCGCGCAGGTCCTTGCCGTCGAACATCATGCGGTCGGCGGTGATCTTCGCCGTCCAGGGCAGAAGGCCCATCATGGCAAGCATGGATACGGATTTGCCGGAACCGGATTCGCCGACGATCGACAGGATTTCTCCTTTGTCGCACGTCAGCGAGACGCCATCGACGGCCCGGAACAAGCCGGACGAGGTCTGGAATTCGACGGAGAGGTTTTCAATATCGAGAAGTGCCATTACGACCTCTTCAGCTTCGGGTCGAACGCATCGCGCAGGCCGTCGCCCATCAGATTGATGGCGAGCACCGTGATCAGGATGCAGAGACCGGGGAAAGTAACGAGCCAAGGGTTGCTCTGGAAGAATTCGCGGGAGTCGGCAAGCATCGTGCCCCATTCCGGCGTCGGCGGCTGGGCGCCTTGACCGAGAAAGCCGAGCGCGGCGGCTTCGAGAATGGCAGCCGAGAAGGCGAGCGTCGCCTGCACGATCAGCGGACCCAGACAGTTCGGAAGTATGGTCTTGAACATCAGCCGCAGATGGCCCGCGCCGGCAACCCGCGAAGCGATCACATATTCCTTGTCGCGCTCAGCCATGACGGAGGCGCGCGTCAGACGGACGAAATGCGGCTGGTTGACGATCGAGATTGCAATCATCGCATTGATCAGACCCGGGCCCAGGATTGCCACGAGCACCAGGGCGAGCAGCAGCGACGGAACCGCAAGAATGATGTCCATGACACGCATGATGATCGTGTCGACACGACCACGGGCGTAGCCGGCGATAAGTCCGATCAAAATGCCGACGATCGCCGAAAGCGAGGCGACGACGAGGCCGATGAACAGCGAGAAGCGCGTGCCGTAGATGAGGCGCGACAGGAGATCGCGACCATTGGCATCGGTGCCGAGTAGGAAGCTGCTGTTGCCGCCCTCCGCCCAGGCGGGCGGCAGGCGCTGCATGTCACTGCCATAGGCCACATCGGGATTATGCGGCGCTACGAGACCGGCGAAGATCGCCAGAAACAGGACGAAAAGAAAGATCGCAAGGCCGATGACGGCGCCCTTGTTGCGAGAGAAATAATACCAGAACTCCGCAAGAGCGGAAGGACGGTCGGATTTGACACTAACCGTTTTGACGCTAACCGTGCTCATGGGCCGCTCCTAGTGACGAATGCGTGGATTGACGAAGCCGTAGAGCAGGTCGACGACGAGATTGACGAGCATGACGATGCCGGCGATCAGCAAGAGGCCGCCCTGCACCACCGGATAATCACGCTTGAAGACCGCATCGATCATCCACTTGCCGATACCCGGCCAGGAGAAGATGCTTTCCGTCAGGATGGCGCCGCCGAGCAGCACGCCGACCTGCAGGCCGATCGTGGTGACGACGGGGATCATCGCATTTCGCAATGCATGCACGGAAACGACGCGCAGTGGCGAGAGGCCCTTGGAACGAGCCGTGCGCACATAATCCTCGCCGAGCACTTCGAGCATCGCCGAGCGCGTCTGGCGCGCGATGACGGCGAGCGGGATCGTGCCAAGCACGATGGTCGGCAGGATCAGCGAATTGAAAGCGGACCAGAAGGCGCCCTTCTGGCCGGACAGCAGGCTGTCGATCAGCATGAAGCCGGTGATCGGCTTGAAGAAATAGATGAGTCCGATACGGCCCGACACCGGCGTCCAGTGCAAATAACCGTTGAAGACGATGATAAGCAGCAGGCCCCACCAGAAGATCGGCATGGAATAGCCGACGAGGGCGACGCCCATGACGCTCTGGTCAAACCATGTGCCGCGCTTCACGGCAGCGAAAACGCCGGCCGGTATGCCAAGACAGATCGCGAGGATCATGGCACAGATCGACAGCTCGAGCGTGGCCGGGAAGAAGGTCAAAAAGTCGGTCAGCACGTCACGCTTTGTCGTGATCGAGGTGCCGAGATCGCCATGAAGGGCATTCCAGATATATCGGCCGTACTGCACGACCATCGGCTGGTCGTAGCCGAGATCGTGCGAGATCTGCGCATGGCGTTCCGGCGACATGACGCGTTCGCCCGATAGCAGCATGACAGGATCGCCGGGAAGCAGGCGGATGAAAGAGAAGGCGACGATCGATACGCCGAGAAACGTCGGGATCAGAACCGCAAGGCGGCTGAAAAAAAATCGCAACATGACAGTTGTCCAAATTTTTCCGGCGGTCAGGCAAGTTGCCTGACCGCCGGGTCGCCCGACCCTAGCCGGGCATTCTCACAGATTTTTCGTTATTCGGCGATATCGACGCCGTCGAAGCGGTGAATACCGAGCGGATCCTGGAAGTAGCCCGTGACATTCTTTGTCATCGGCATGAAGACTTCCGAGTGATCGATCGTCATCCACGGTGCTTCGCGCTTGAAGACGACCTGAGCCTCTTCGTAGAGCTTGGTGCGCTCCTTGACGTCAGCCGTCTGCTTGGCCTTCTTCACCAGACCGTCGAATTCCTTGTTGCACCACTGTGCACGGTTGTTGCCGCCGACAGCGTCGCAGCCGAGCAGCGTGTCAAGGAAGTTGTCCGGGTCGCCGTTGTCGCCGGTCCAGCCGAGGATGGCCGCGCCATCGCGGTCCTTGGCGGAGGAGAGCTTCAGGTACTGCGCCCAGTCATAGGTGACGATCTCGACCTTGACGCCGATCTTGGCGAGGTCCGCCTGCATGAGTTCGGCAGCACGGCGAGCGTTCAGCATGTAGGGACGCGACACGGGCATCGCCCAGATCTTCATGCTGAGATCCTTGACGCCGGCCTTTTCGAGCAGCTTCTTGGCTTCTTCCGGATTGAACGCGTCGTCCTTGATGTCCTTGTTGTAGGACCACATGGTCGGCGGGATCGGGTTGGTCGCAACCTTGGCAGAACCCTGGAAAACGGCATCGACGATGGCCTGCTTGTTGACAGCCATGTTGATGGCCTTGCGTACCTCGACCTTGTCGAACGGAGCAACCAGCGTGTTGTAGGCGAGATAGGAAACGTTCAGGCCTGCCTGATCGAGAACCTTGAGGTTCTTGTCGGCCTTCAGATCCTTGATATCGGCCGCATTCGGATACGGCATGATGTTGCATTCACCGGACTTCAGCTTCTGCGCACGAACGGAGGCGTCCGGCGTGATCGCGAAGACGAGATCGTCGATCTTTTCCTTGCCCTTGAAGTAGGTTTCGTTCGCCTTGTAGCGGATGACGGCATCCGGCTGGTAGGCGACGAAGGTGAATGCGCCAGTACCGAGCGGCTGCTGGTTCATCTGCTCCATCTTCTTGTCGGCCTGCAGCTTGTCTGCATATTCCTTCGAGAGGATCGAGGCGAAGTCCATAGCGAGGTCGGCGAGGAACGGAGCTTCCGGGCGGTTCAGCACGAACTTGACGGTGAGGTCGTCAACCTTGTCGATCGACTTGATGAGCTTCGGGAAACCCATGCCATCGGCATATTCGTAGGTACCGCCGGCGACATACTTCGCCCAGGGGCTGTCCGTGCCGAGCTGACGGCTGATCGAGAAGATCACGTCATCAGCGTTGAGGTCACGCGTCGGCGTGAAGAAGTCGGTGGTCTGGAACTTGACGCCCTTGCGGAGCTTGAAGGTGTATTCCTTGCCGTCCGGAGACACGGTCCAGCTTTCGGCAAGGCCCGGCTCGATTTCGGTGCTGCCATGCTTGAATTCGACAAGGCGGCTATAGACCGTGCGCGACGAGGCGTCGAAAGTGTTGCCTCCGGTGTAGAGACCCGGGTCAAAACCTTCCGGCGAGCTTTCCGAGCAATAGACAAGCGTTTTTGACCAGGCGGACGTCGCCATGACCGAAGCCAGGGCTGTCACTGCCAGCAGGACAGAAATCTTTTTCATGATATCGTTTCCCAGATTTGTTATTCTTTTGAAGCCGTGGACACCACCAGAGGTTCCTATTCGGATCGCGCCGATGGAACTTTATTTTAAGTTTGAAAGCAACAAGCGCCGCCTAAAATTTTTCCAATTTCTAGAGTTTGGAAATTTTTGGACGAAAAAACCTCTGAATTGGTAATTTTCTGGCAAAAATTTGCACGCTTTTAGCAGATTCAGCACGATTTGCCGTTTTCCTCTTCCAATCCGCCAACCGCCTATTGCCCGGATAGGAGGCAATACAAACGAAAATCCGCAGCTACCGGCGGTAACTGCGGACTGAAACATGTTCGAATTTCAGAGGACCGATCAGGCGGCCGGGGCTGCAACTACCGGCTTCTTCGCAATCGCCTTGTGATCCTTGTCGGTAAGGCCGAGGAGGAAGTTGATCTGCGGGCGAGCCTTGACGAGGTCGTCGATGGAATATTCGGTCAGAACGTCGAAGAAAGCATTGAGCGCCTTGCGCAACGCCGAGTTGAGACCGCAGCTATCGACCAACGGGCATTCCACCACGCCATCCTCGAAGCATTCCGCCATGGCGAAACTGTCTTCGGTAACACGGACGACATCGAACAGGCTGATATCGGTCGCCGGCTTGCCAAGGCGCACGCCGCCATTGCGGCCACGCACCGTTTCGACAAGGCCAGCCTTGGTCAGCGGCTGCAGAATCTTGAAGAGAAACAGCTCAGATACGCTGTATGCCCTGGCGATTTCCGGAATTCGGCTCAGATGGCCTTCATTGGCGGCGCAATACATCAGCATGCGCACTGCGTAATTGGTCTGCTTGGTCAAACGCATGCCGATCTCCTGGAATCGAGGCTGCTTAGGGGCTGGTCCCGTATATAGTGGCTTTCTTAGTTTTGAACAATTCCAAAATATGAAATTCATATTCAGCTTATTTAGAAAGCCGGCCATCCAGCCGTGCGATCTCCAACCGGCCATGTTCGAACCTTAGGGCACGGAAATCCAGACCGCCATTTCGCAGCCGCCCGGCTCGCGGAAATGGAACCGACGACCGCCAGGAAAATCGAAAGCCGGGCGGGTGATGACGCCGCCGGCGAATTCGACGGCGCGCTGGGCGGCTTCCAGATCGGTGGTGCGCACGACGGGCAAAGGCGTGCCGGCCGCCTCCCCCGCGTCCCCGTCTATGCCGGCATCTATTCCGGCCGCCTCGATGACATGGTAAGTCGGTCCATAGCTGACGAAGCTCCAGTCGAAGGCTTCCTCGAAGAAGCGGCGGGTCTTCAGGCCGTCTTTCGACGGAAATTCGAGATAGTCGATCTGATAGGTCACGGCCATCGCGCGGCCCTCCCGTTGTTCTTGTTTTGTTCTAAATGAAAACAGCGGCCCTGACAAGATGACTCCATCGAAAACAAACGCAATAAAAAAGCCGCCGTCCGAAAAAATTCCGGACGACGGCCGATGGAAGCCAATGATTGCGATGCTTATTTCATCGTCGGCATGACGAATTCGGCGCCATCCTTGATACCGGACGGCCAGCGCGCGGTGATCGTCTTCGTGCGCGTCCAGAACTTGATGGAGTCCGTGCCGTGCTGGTTGAGGTCACCGAAGCTCGAAGCCTTCCAGCCGCCGAAAGAGTGGTAGGCGAGCGGAACCGGGATCGGAACGTTGATGCCGATCATGCCGATATTGATGCGCGAAGCGAAATCGCGAGCTGCATCGCCGTCACGGGTGTAGATGGCAACGCCGTTGCCGTATTCGTGCTTCATCGGAAGGTCGAGGGCGTCCTCGTAGTTCTTGGCGCGAACGACCGACAGAACCGGCCCGAAGATCTCGGTCTTGTAGATGTCCATCTCCGGCTTGACGTGGTCGAACAACGTGCCGCCGACGAAATAGCCGTCTTCATAGCCCTGCAGCTTGAAGCCGCGGCCATCGACGACCAGCTTGGCGCCTTCTTCGACGCCACGGTCGATCAGGCCGTTGACGCGGTTATAGGCATCCTTGGTGACGAGCGGGCCCATGTCGGCCTTCTCATCGGTATAGGGGCCGATGCGCAGGGATTCGATCTTAGGAACCAGCTTCTCGACGAGACGGTTGGCCGTCTCCTCCCCGACCGGAACCGCGACCGATACCGCCATGCAACGCTCGCCGGCCGAGCCGTAGCCGGCGCCCATCAGGGCGTTGACGGCCTGGTCCATATCGGCGTCGGGCATGATGATCATGTGGTTCTTGGCGCCGCCGAAGCACTGAGCGCGCTTGCCGTTCATCGCGGCCGTGCCATAGACGTAGCGGGCGATCGGCGTGGAGCCGACGAAGGAAACGGCAGCGATATCCGGATCCGTCAGGATGGCATCGACGGCAGCCTTGTCGCCATTGACCACGTTGAGGATGCCTGCCGGCAGGCCGGCCTCGATCATGAGTTCGGCAAGGCGGATCGGCAAGGACGGATCGCGCTCTGACGGCTTCAGGATGAAGGCGTTGCCGCACGCGATCGCCGGCGCGAACATCCACATCGGGATCATGCCTGGGAAGTTGAACGGCGTGATGCCGGCGCCGACACCGACCGGCTGGCGGATGGAGTACATGTCGATCGCCGGGCCGGCGCCTTCGGTGAACTCACCCTTCTGCAGATGCGGAATGCCGCAGACAAATTCGCAGACTTCGAGGCCGCGGATGATATCGCCCTTGGAATCCTCGACCGTCTTGCCGTGCTCCGAAGAGAGCAGGGTCGCCAGCTCATCCATGTTCTGGTTCAGCAGTTCGACGAACTTGAAGAAAACGCGGGCGCGGCGCTGCGGGTTGGTGGCGGCCCATTTCGGCTGCGCAGCCTTGGCATTTTCGACGGCTGCACGCAGTTCGTCGACGCCCGCGAGCGCGACGGTTGCCTGCATTTCGCCGGTTGCCGGATTATAGACGTTGCTCGTGCGTCCGCTCGTGCCGGCGACGTGCTTGCCGCCGATGAAATGACCGATCTCACGCATGGATGTGCCTCCTCGCTTTCTTGGATGGTGACAGGATGGCACTTCAATTTGCACAAATCAATGAGCTGCTATAAGCAACCGTTGTGCAAAAATTAAAGTCCGAAAGCATGTCGCGCAAAAGTGTATAGCGGTTTTTGCGATAGCGACATGCGGAAGACCACAGGATTTAAAGTGCAAGAGAGGATATGCTGATGGATTGGGATGATGTCCGCATGTTTCTCGCTGTGGCGCGCACCGGGCAGATCCTGGCCGCTTCGAAACGGCTGGGCGTCAACCATGCCACCCTCTCCCGCCGCGTGACGACGCTGGAGGAACGTCTGAAGACGCGGCTGCTCGTGCGCCGCACCAATGGCTGCGACCTGACGGCGGAAGGAGAGATCTTCCTTCACGCGGCAGAGCGCATGGAAACGGAGATGCTGCGCGCGCAGGCAAGCGTCGGTCACCTCGACAGCGCGATCACAGGCACGGTTCGCATCGGTGCGCCCGACGGCTTCGGGGTTTCCTTCCTCGCGCCACGGCTCGGGCGGCTGATCGCCCGCTATCCGGAGCTGCGCATCCAGCTCGTGCCCGTTCCCCGCTCCTTCTCGCTGTCGCAGCGCGAGGCCGATATCGCCATCACCCTGGAACGGCCGGAGCAAGGACGTTTGGTCTCATCGAAACTGACGGATTACACGCTCGGGCTCTATGCTTCGAAAGCCTATCTCGAGCAGGCAGGATTGCCCGACAGCGTCGAGGCGCTGAAGCTGCATCCGCGCGTCGGCTATGTCGAAGACCTGATCTTCACGGCATCGCTCAATTTTTCCGGTGAGATCATGCGCAGCTGGGACGCCTCGTTCGAGATCTCCACGGCCATCGGCCAGACGGAAGCAGTGCGTTCCGGCGCAGGCGTCGGCATTCTGCATGATTATATCGCAAGGCAGTTTCCGGAGCTCACCCGCATTCTGCCGGATGTCTCCATCAAGCGTGCCTATTGGACGACCTATCATGAGAGCGCTCGCGATCTCGTGCGTGTGCGCACTGTTGCCGACTTTTTGCAGGAACTGGTCAGCGAGGAGCGGCGGATCTTCCTGTAAATGACGCCGATGGAGGCGCCTCCGGCTCGAAGGTAATGGTCACGGCATCAAGCTGCACCACCATGATGGCGCATGCGGCGGTTGAGCCTCCGCATGCTTCGGCGGCTCCTCGTTCTCGTCGGGGTTGGGCACGGGAGCTTCATCCGGCAACCTGTCCGGCTCCGGCTCTCCAATCGGCGGCTTCGGCGCCCAGCCTGGCTCCGGCATCGGAGGCGTATCGGGAATAGGCTCGTTCGGTACAGACATGCCCGCTCCTTTCGTCTGCTTGCCGATATGGACACAACGATGAGCGATGCCGCCGGTTCCAAGATAATTTGGGATGCGGGCAGCGTTTGCGATAGAGGCGCGGTTCGCCACCCTTACGCCTTGCTGCTGGACAAAGGCCGGGTGAAGCCTAGTATTTTCGCGGAGAGATCAGGAGCCAGGACGATGAGCGACAAGAAGCAGCAGAAACTGGACGAGAAGGAACACAAGGAACAGGACGATTATCTGGAGGAAGCGCTGGAGGAGACTTTTCCGGCAAGCGATCCGATATCGCCCGGCCATGTCTCGAAGAAGCCTGAAGACAAGAAGTAGGCCCGCAAGGCCAAAGGCGTCGGCATCTTCTACGAACGAACCAGGGAGAAAATGGTACGGTTGGGGGGTCTCGAACCTCCGACCTCAGGTGCCACAAACCTGCGCTCTAACCAACTGAGCTACAACCGCACTTGCTCGCGTCGCCGCGAACGGGGGTGACATACGAGGACTTTGAAATTATTTCAAGTCCTATCTCCCCGCAATATGAAAAAGCTTTGCGGATATCCAAATGATGATGCTCGGTCAGATACCGGTCAGGCCGGCTTCTGCTGCAAATGAAAAGTCCCGCCCCCGGCTTTCACCTGGGAACGGGACATTCGTGCCTTGGGAGGCTTATCGGAAATGATTAGGCCTTGAAGGAGGCCATTGCCTTTTCAGCGGCGTCCTTGGCGGGCTTTGCCAGCTTTTCAGCAACCTTCTTGGTGGTGTCCTGAATGGACTTGGCCTGCTCGACGGTAACTTCGGCCTGCTTGCGGATGAAAGCGGTCTGAAGTTCGAAGAGTTCCGCCGCTGACTTGACGCGAAGCAGGGCTTCCATGTGAGCCAGCGAGCTTTCAGCATTGGTGCGCAGAACGTCGATGGCCTTGAGGCCGATTTCTACGGAACCAGCCTGTGCAGTCTGAACGGTTGCTTCAACCGTCTTGCCTGCCTCTTCGGTGGCGGCCTTCAGCTTTGCAAAGGCTTCCTTGGACTGGGCAGCGCCCTTTTCCGCGAAGTCGCGGAAGGATTCGGAGAACTTTGACGGGTCGAATGCCGCCGTTGAAAAAACGTCGTCTTTCTTTACAGTAGCCATGATTATGCTCCTAAAAGGGCCCTCCTTGAGGGGCCGCCGTGAACCTGTGTGAGGAGTATATAATATAAATTATTGTGCAGTGCAACATAATTGTGCGCCGCACAAGGCGTTAACCTTTCCGGCCGAAAAATGGACCGTTCGCTGGACCGAAAAGCGGCGTGCCGTTATTAATAAACCGTTAAATCACGAGAGGCGGTTACGCCCGCAAAACAGGTTGGAAAATGCCCGCAATTCAATATCCGTTCATTGACATTGCCGTGCATCCGCGCGTTCGGGAACGTTTCGCGCGCGGTGAAGCCATGGTCATGTTCTCGACCGGCATGGACCGCGTGCTATGGGCAAACGCCGCCGGCGCCAACCTTTTCGGCTATAACATCATTTACGATTTCCTCGAGCAGGGACCGAAGTCCGGCGACATCTCGTTTCGCCAGATCGAGGCGACCGCGCGTGGCCTCGGTGCGGTCGGCGACCAGCGCACATTCCTGATCCGTATGGCTTCGGGCTTCCAGCGGGCCGTCGTCAATGCGGCTGTCGAACTCATCCGCATCCAGGCCGGCGAAGAAGCCGTGCTGTTCTCCTCTCCGGTCTCCTCAAAGCCGCTCACATCAGCCGAATGCGCCAAGCGCATGATCGATGGGTTCGACGATCCCGATACCCATATGGCCGTCATCGGCCGCGATGGCGAGATCGTTACCGCCTCAGCCGGCTTCAGGGCGCTTGGCGTCACGCCGCAGACCGCGCGGATGATGACGACCATGGCCGGCGCACAGCCGGATCGGCTGATCAAGCGACCGATCCCGACCGGGCGTGGTTATCTGCCCGCCGCCATCGGCAAGCTCTCCGAAATCCCGGCCCTGCACCTGCTGTTCGTCGTCGAAACGGTGCTTGGCCATCTCGACCCGACGGAAAGCCTTGCCGACGAAGCCCGCCCCGCTGCGGCCAGCGAGCCGCAGGCGGAGGAAGTCCGCAATGAGCTCGAGGCAGCAGTGCCGGATGAGGAGCCGAAGCCCGCGCCCGCCGCACCCTTCGGCGACATCATCGATGCGGTGGCTGAGATCGAGGAACTGGACGAGACACCGGAATATCGCGAGGACGAGCAACAGGAGGCGGCTCCGGCGGCCGGAAGCTCGAGCGAAGCCGGAACGGAAGCGGCTGCCGATGCGGATATCGCGACCGACGCAATGGCCGAAACCGAAGCTGACGCCGATGAGCATCAGCCGGAAACCGTGAAGGACGGCGGAGACAATGCTGCCGCAGAGGCGACGGCAGCTGCAGAGCCGTCTTCGCGGGAAGCCCATGCAGATACCGAAAACACGCCCGCACAAGGCTTCAATTTCAAGCGCAACGGACGCGCCACCCGTTTCGTCTGGAAGATCGATGCCGCCGGCCATTTCAGCGAGGTTTCGCGCGAATTTGCCGATGCGGTGGGGCCGCATGCCGCCCAGATAGCCGGCACGGCGTTTGTCGATGTGGCCCGCCGTTTCAATCTCGATCCGGACGGCAAGATCGCGGAACTATTGGCGCGGCGCGACACATGGTCTGGCCGCACGATCTACTGGCCGGTGGAAGGGACGAGCCTGACCGTGCCGGTCGACCTTGCCGCCCTGCCGACCTATACGCGCAGCCGCGAATTCGATGGCTTCAGGGGCTTTGGCGTCGTCCGCCTGGCGGATGCCGTCGAAGATCCGATGAAGCGCGGCATGGCTCTCGGCACGCAGGCGGCTGACGACGCCGCGGCGGATGCCGAAATGCCCCCGGAAGCAGAGGCGGTATCGAACGAGCCTCTCGCCCCCGAAGTTGAAACCCCTCAGACGACAGAAGAAATAGAGAGCTCCGCTCAGGATAGTGTGGAAGCCGACCCGGCTCCCACTTACGAACCGCCCGCCCTGCGGATTTCCGAGACGCCGAACCGTCGAGAGTCGGACAAGGTCGTTCGCCTGCATGAGCGCCGGACATTGGCGCAAACCGGCCTTTCACTCAGCGAACAGGCAGCCTTCCGCGAAATAGCCCGACAGCTTGAACCTCTGGGCAAACGCGCGGAACCGTCTGGGGAGCAGCCTGGTGACGAGCGGCATGAGGACGGTACCGACACCCCGCCGCAACCGAATGCGACAGACGAGATCCTTTCCGAGACCTCCGAAACGGGCGGTGAAAATGGCCACGTCGACGACCAGCAGCCGGCTATACCAGGTGTAGAAGAAAAAGCATCGCCGCCGGTCGTGACGTTCATTGAAGCGGCGGATGATAACAGCCCGAAAACGGCTGACGAGGCCACCACCGAAGTTGCGCCGGCATCAGCCGAGCCGGAGGAAGATTTCGACCCTCTCGATGTCCTGAACAACGCCATTCCGTCACGCGTGAAGATGCGCACGGGCCTGTCGTCCGACATCGTCGACCAGCTGCCGCTCGCGATCCTCATCCACGCCGGTGACCGCCTGATCCACGGCAATCCGGAATTCCTACGGCTGACCGGTTATGACAGCCTCGATGAACTCGAACAGGTCGGCGGGTTGGATGCGCTGCTGCAGCGCAATGACCTGGAAGGCAAGACCGAGCAGCCCGGCGCGATGATGGTCGTGCGCGCCGACGATGCGCTGGTGCCGGTGACGGCCCGGCTGCAGTCGATCCGGTGGGAAGACGGCACAGCCTTGATGCTGGCGTTGATGCCGGTGGAAAAGAGCGAGCCGCCCGCACCGCCGCCACAGCCAATTCCTGAAGAAGCCCGCCCCGAGCGCATCCTCGAAAAGGTCGCCAAGTTGCAGGTGGAGATCGAGGAGCTGCGCTCGACGCTGGAAACGGCAACCGACGGTGTGATCATCATCGGCCAGGACGGCGAGATCCGCTCGATGAACCGCTCGGCGAGCGCCCTCTTCAATTACGATGACCAGGAAACCCGCGGCAAACCCTTCGTCATGCTCTTTGCCCATGAAAGCCAGAAGGCGGTGCTCGATTATCTTGGCGGCCTTTCGGGCCATGGCGTCGCCAGTGTGCTGAACGACGGCCGCGAGGTGATCGGACGCGAGGCTTCCGGCGGCTTCGTGCCGCTGTTCATGACCATGGGCCGGCTGAACTCATCGAACGGCTATTGCGCCGTCATCCGCGACATCACGCAATGGAAACGTACCGAAGAAGAGCTGCGCAACGCCAAGCGCGCCGCGGAAACCGCCAATGCCCACAAGACGGATTTCCTTGCCCGAGTGAGCCATGAAATCCGCACGCCGCTCAATGCCATCATCGGCTTTTCCGACATGATGGCCGGCGAGCGCTTCGGGCCGATCGGTCACTCACGCTACATCGAATATGCCACCGATATCGGCCGCTCCGGCCGCCACGTGCTCGACATCGTGAACGACCTTCTCGATATCTCGAAGATCGAAGCCGGCGAGATGGATCTGGATTTCGCCTCGGTCGGCCTGAACGAAGCGATTACCGAAGCGGTGTCGCTGGTGCAGCCGCAGGCCAACAGCCAGCGCGTCATCATCCGCACCGCTCTGTCGCAAGCCGTGCCGAATGTCGTGGCCGATCTGCGTTCGATCAAGCAGATTGCGCTGAACATCCTTTCGAACGCCATCCGCTTCACCCCATCGGGCGGCCAGATCGTCGTGTCGACTGCGTATGAGGGCAATGGCAGCGTCGTCCTGCGCATCCGCGATACCGGCGTCGGCATGACACGCTCGGAGCTGGAGCAGGCGATGAAGCCCTTCCGGCAGGTGTCCACCAATTCCCGCAAGCGCGGCGATGGCACGGGCCTGGGACTGCCTCTGACCAAGGCGATGGTCGACGCCAACCGGGCGACTTTCTCGATCAACTCAGCCCCTAACGAGGGCACGCTGGTCGAGATCACCTTCCCCTCGCCGCGGGTATTGGCGAATTGAGATGATCTCGGCGTGCCATCAAAACCAAAGGTCGCGCACGCATCGCCCGCCTGAAGGAAGATCTTCAAACGTGTCGAGCCCATCGAAGTGATCGATCGGCAGGTCGGCAACGAGATCCGGCGGCGCCAGCCGAACATTGACCGCCATGCGCCGGCGGCCATCCTTTTGCAGCCTCAGGCCGCGCCAGCTCACCACGCAGGCGCAGGACGGGCAGAACAGTATTTCGAGAGACGGCCTGTCTTTGCCGGCGCGGGTATAGGAGGCAGTCTGGCCCGTGACGGAGACCCGCTCTCCTTCGTAGTCGTAGGCCCATAGCGTGCCGTAGCGCCGGCAGAGCGTACAGTTGCAGGCAGTAATCGAGCCTGGATCGCCTTCGAGCGTCCAGCCTGATTTACCACAATGACACGAGCCGATCAGCATGGGTACACCGCTCCATTCGCTGCTTGGTCGAAGGCAGTATTCTGCCTTGGTCACGAAATCCCCGCAAATACACGGAACGACACGAATTCTCACTCCGGGCCACCGACACGGCGAATGCGTCTGCCGTCAGGAAACGAAGACAGTCCAGCCAACGCCCAAAGCTGCAGATGCCAATAAGGTCGATATCACCGACATCTTCAGGCGAAATATGGCGATGGCGGCAAGCAAGGTCAGCACCAGCGAGGGCAATGAAAGCGAGGTAAGGACGGGCACATCTATCGTCCAGGAGCCGTAGGTGAAGCTTGTGGTCTCTCGGAACAGCACATGGAGTCCGAACCAAATCGCCAGATTGAGGATGACGCCCACGACAGCTGCCGTTATCGCAGACATGGCGCCGGTCAGCACGACATTGCCGCGCATCTTCTCGATGAACGGCGCACCTGCAAAAATCCAAAGGAAGCTCGGCAGAAAGGTGACCCATGTTGTCAGCATGGCAGCGAAGGTCGCCGCCGCAAGGGGGCTAAGGGTGCCGGGATTGCGATAACCCGCCAGGAAACCGACGAACTGCGTAACCATGATCAGCGGTCCCGGAGTCGTTTCCGCCATCCCCAGACCGTCCAGCATCTCGCCCGGTCGCAGCCAACCCAATTGCTGCACGGCCTCCTGTGCAACATAAGCCAGCACGGCATAGGCGCCCCCAAAAGTCACGATTGCCATCTCGCTGAAGAATATCGCGATTTTGGAAAAGACATTGTCGGGGCCGAGCGTCATCACGAGGGCCGCAACCGGAATGAGCCATGCGGCCGCCAGCACACCCGAGGTCTTCAAAGACCAGGCGAGGTTTGGTCGAGCGTGCAAAGGGATCTCCTCGCCGAGAACAGAGTCCTTATCTTCCAGAATTGTCCCGGAGCCCGACTTGTGCCCGCCGCCCATCTTGAAGGCGGCGACCCCCGCCCGAGAGGCCAGGTAGCCGATAAGCCCGGCTCCAACGATGATGAGGGGGAACGGAACATGCAGGAAGAAGATCGCCACGAAGGCAGCGGCGGCCAAAGCAACCATAACCCTGCTCTTGAGGGCTCGGCTCCCGATGCGAAAGACCGCCTGGACGACGACCGCCAGCACGGCGCATTTGAGCCCGAAGAACATCCCTTCGATAAAGGTCAGGTTCCCGAACAGGACATAGACGTAACTGAGCGCGAGAATTGCCAGGAAGCCTGGCAGGACGAACAGAATGCCGGCGATCATCCCACCCAGGGTCCTGTTCAGCAGCCAGCCGATATAGATTGCAAGCTGATGCGCTTCTGGGCCCGGCAGCAACATGCAGTAGTTCAGGGCATGAAGGAACCTGTGCTCTCCCACCCATTTCTTCTCGTCGACGACGATGCGGTGCATGACGGCGATCTGCCCAGCCGGTCCGCCGAAACTCAGGGCGGCGACGCGGATCCAGACCTTAATGGCCTCATGGAGGGGAACGATGTCCCGATCAGCCGCGCTTGATCGCTCGGCTACATTTTTTGCGAGGTCGGTCATAGTCTCTTACATCTTCCTCGGATTTGGCCAATTGTGCGTCTCTTCCGTCGCATCACGACACCAACGATAGAAGGCATCGTAAAGCGCCATGCCGGCTTCCAACTGCTGCAGGTCGTCGTTGAACATTCGCGAAAGCCCAAGCGAGGCCGCAAGCAGCCCCGGCACTTCAGGTGCCAGGTCCGGCCGGGCGGTATCGGCGCCCCGAACGATGGTTGCAAGATGAAGGAGAGGTTCTGTGCCGAGACCGAATTCCTCGATCATGACATCGAAGGTGCACAGCTCGCCGCGATGACTCCAGAAGACATCCTCTATATCGAATGGTGTCGCTTTAAAGCGATCGCCGACGGCCGAAACTTCGGTTGCAGGAACGAACAGGAAGATCGCTGACGGATCGATGAAGCGGCGAATCAGCCATGGGCAAGCGATACGATCGATCTTCGGCCGTGCCCTCGTTACCCATACGGTCCGCCCCTTGGCATCGCGGGGAGGCAGCTTTTCCTCGGCGACCAGCATGTACTTCGCGCTGCGCCACGCTTCGAACCCGCCTTCGAGGACCTCCGCCTCCTTTCCCACGACGCGCAGATGGGCAGCAACTCCGTGGGCGAGTTTCTGTCCTTTCTGACAGAGAATGATGGCAGGCCCCGCCAGTTCGCTCGCCCAGTCGGCTACCCTTCGATAGTCGCGACGACTGGAGCCGGGAATAAGACGAGGATCAGCGGCGAAATCCTCGTCATTACGGACATCGATAATCGCAGGCAAATTGGGCGTGCCGATAATGCGATTGAGCTTGTCGGGTGTAATTTCCAGAAATGACGGCATAGCGCGTCCTCCGTTGGCTCGGTTTCACGGACGCGATTCTTCAGCCGTAGCCTCGTGGGGTGATCGCAGCCCCATGATCAATTTTCTGCCTGACGTGCTTTAAATGTCAAGCCGAATAACCGCGTGCCGCACCGGGCAAACATTCCTCGGCTTCCGCAACCACTTGCAAATTGATCGTAACGTCGCGGTTGTCGTGAAGTTCTGTCGCGACGATGGGAGGTCCCGACGACGTCAACCGCGCCGACGGCCAAGAATATCTGATGTATCTTCTTAGTATTATCGATGGCAAACTTAAACTCAGGCGCCTTCTGTGAGATAATTCATCCTTGCGACCGACTATTCCGGTCGGTCATTGGGCACATAGGGGGATCCAATGTCATCGACGGCAGTAGAAGCAGACGTAGGCGAAGTTTCGCCCAATCTAGTGGTCGATGCGATGTTTGCGTGCCGAAAGACGGCCGCCATCGTAGCCGCCATAGAACTCGATCTTTTTACCTTGATTGGCGACGGCAGCAATGCAGCATCCCTGGCGGCCGCAACAAATGCAGCCGAAAGAGGCGTGCGCATTCTGTGCGACTATCTCGTTGTGAACGGCTTTCTCACGAAAACAGGCGATCAATATGCTCTGACCCCATCCAGCCGAGTTTTCCTCGACCGGCATTCACCAGCCTATATGGGCGGGGCCATCGAATTCCTGGCCGCCCCGGAGATCCTCAAGCAGATCCTGGACGATCCGTCTTCGTATGTCCGCAACGGCGGGTCCATTGGATTGGCAAACATGTCTCCGGACAATCCGGTGTGGGTGAAATTTGCTCGCGGCATGGGCTCGTTCACTGGCGGCAGCGCGATCAGCCTCGCCACCGAAATGGCCAACTTGCCCATACAGCCAAGGAAGATACTTGATATCGCCGCAGGGCACGGGCTTTTCGGGATCGAGATGGCGAAGGCTTTTCCTTCGGCCGAGATCGTTGCGGTCGATTGGGGCTCCGTTCTGGAATTGGCCAAACGGAATGCGCAGCAATTTGGCGTCACCGAACGCTACAAGGTCATTGCCGGCAGCGCATTCGAAGTCGACTGGGGCACGGACTATGATCTTATCCTGCTGCCGAACTTCCTGCATCACTTCGACCTGGAAACCTGCGCCGGATTGCTTAGGAAGAGCCGGGCGACCTTGAGCGCCGAGGGCAAGGTGGTTGCGGTGGACTTCGTGCCCAACGACGATCTCGTCTCGCCGCCCTTCCCAGCCGCTTTCTCATGGGAGATGCTGGCCAGTACGCCAAAAGGCGAAGCCTACACGCAGAAGGGCCTGACCGAGATGGCTAGGCGTGCCGGTTTTCATAATGTGAGAGTAAAGCCACTACCACCATCGCCGGCAAGCTTGATCTTCTTCGAGTAGCGGTGCCCGGAGTACCCGTCTCCTCTTGCCGGGGATGCGGAGATAGCGCCAAGGGGGCTGCCGCCCCCTTGAACTCAGAGATAGAAATTATTCCCCCTGAACGCGCGCGGCTTTGCGCTTGGCCCTCGAATTCTGCTTGCCTGCTGGCGGCCCGTCGTTCTTGGCGAAGCCCGGCTTGCCGGGCTTTTTCGCCCAGGGCTTCTTGTCGGAACGCTCGGAAACGCTGCCCTCGCCTGCATTCGCCCGCTCCGGCTTGCGGTCGGACTTCCATTTCGGCTTCGGGCCGTCATTCGAACGGGCGCCCTTCTCAGCGAAGGGCTTCTTCTTTGCGAAGCCGCCTTCCCGCTTGGCCTGGAAATCCGGCATGCCGGCGAGCGGTTTGACCCTGATGCCGCGCTCCAGGGTCTTGTCAGGGCCGATGGCCGCGAGGAAGCGCTCAAAACTTTCCGTCGAGAGCTCGACGAAGGTTTCCTCAGGCTGCATCTTGATGGCACCGATGTCGCGCTTGGTCAGATTGCCGTTGCGGCAGAGCATGGGGATCAACCAGCGCGGCTCGGCATTCTGCTTGCGTCCGACAGAGAGCGATACCCAGAGACCATCGGTGAAGTCGTTGCGTCCAGCAGACGAGCCCTCATCGCGAGGCGTGACCGGGAAATCGTCCCGGCGGGGCTTTCGGCGCTCGCCTTCGGCCGGCACGTCCTGCAATTCCTCGGGCGCGGAATGGCCGGCGCGATATTGCCGCAGGAATGCGGCAGCAACCTGCTCGGCGCCGTGGCGCTCCAACAGCTGCCGGACGATCGACTCCTCGTCTTCGGCAAGCGGCGCTTCAAAGACCGGATCAGCGAGAAGACGCTCGTCGTCGCGCTGGCTCACTTCATCGGCTGACGGCGGCTTTGCCCAGGTGGCGCGGATGCGGGCTGCTTCCAGCAGGCGTTCGGTACGGCGGCGGGCGCTGAGCGGCACGATGAGGGCGCTGACGCCCTTGTTGCCGGCGCGGCCGGTGCGGCCGCTGCGATGCAGCAGCGTGTCCGGATTGGTCGGCAGGTCCGCATGGATGACCAGTTCAAGACCCGGCAGGTCGATGCCGCGGGCGGCCACGTCGGTGGCGATGCAGACGCGGGCGCGGCCGTCGCGCATGGCCTGCAGGGCGTGGGTGCGCTCGTTCTGGCTAAGCTCACCTGAGAGCGCAACAACCGAAAAGCCACGATTGTTGAAGCGAGCCGTCAGGTGATTGACGGCAGCACGCGTCGAGCAGAAAACGATGGCATTGCGCGCCTCATAATAGCGCAGCACGTTGATGATGGCGTTTTCCCTGTCGCTCGGCACGACGGTCAGCGCGCGATAATCGATATCGACATGCTGCTTGGCCTCAGAGGCGGTGGCGATGCGGACGGCGTCGCGCTGATAGTTTTCGGCGAGCTTGGCGATCGAACGCGGCACGGTGGCGGAAAACATCAGCGTGCGACGATCAGACGGCGCGGATTCCAGAATGAACTCCAGATCCTCGCGGAAACCGAGATCGAGCATCTCGTCGGCCTCGTCGAGTACGACGGCCTTGAGTTCGGAGATATCGAGCGAATTGCGGCGGATGTGATCGCAGAGACGCCCCGGCGTGCCGACGACGATGTGGGCTCCGCGTTCCAGTGTCCGCCGTTCCGTGCGCATATCCATGCCGCCAACGCAGGAGGCGATCGTGGCGCCCGTGAGCCCATAGAGCCATTCCAGCTCGCGCTGGACCTGAAGCGCCAGTTCGCGGGTCGGTGCAATCGCCAGCGCCAGCGGCGCGCCGGCGCGGCCGAAACGTTCCGCGCCATCAAGCAGGCCGGGCGCCAGCGCCAGGCCGAAGGCAACCGTCTTGCCCGAGCCGGTCTGGGCCGAGACAAGCGCATCCTTGCCGGCCAGGCCCGGATCGAGCATGGCCTTTTGCACCGGCGTCAGCGTTTCGTAACCGCGCTTCGCCAAAGCCTGGGCAATCGCAGGAGCGATGCCTTCGAATTCAGTCATCATCTGTCTTTCGGAATTCTTCGCGCGCCATCAGGCGGCGATCATCGTGGCTCGCACGTCGCGAACCTCTTCTTCACGCGTGCACATACTTGCTCAAGGCGGCAATGTACAGAGCAGACGCGTTTTCGTGCGGGGCGAAACGAAAAAAAGGCAGCGAATCGCGCTGCCTTTGAAGTTTATGCTGTCGAAAAGCCAGCTCGAGTCGGGGAACTTCATGTCTCGGGAGCCGAGAGTGGCTCCAATCCGCTCCAGCTCATGCGAACGGTCTCAAGTTGGCCTTTACTTTTGACCAAGCTTTCTTAACGCGAGGTTAGCAAACGATGGTCATCGTTTGCCCGTCGGTTTTAAGGCTCACCTTAACTTTTGAGTTCTTCCAGCCCGGCGAAGAGATCGAGCGCTTCCGGATTGGCGAGCGCTTCCTTGTTCTTGACCGGACGGCCGTGCACCACCTCGCGTACCGCAAGCTCGACGATCTTGCCGGATTTCGTGCGGGGAATATCCGTAACCGCGATGATCTTGGCCGGCACATGGCGCGGCGAGGCGCCGGTGCGGATCCGGGTTTTCATCGCCTTGACCAGGTCTTCGGTCAGGGCGACGCCGGCAGCAAGGCGAACGAAAAGCACCACGCGGACGTCATCGTCCCAATCCTGACCGATGCAGAGCGCCTCCAGAACCTCGGGAATCTGCTCGACTTGATTGTAAATCTCGGCCGTGCCGATGCGCACGCCGCCGGGATTGAGTGTGGCGTCGGAGCGGCCGTGAATGACGAGGCCGCCATGCTCTGTCCACTCCGCGAAATCGCCGTGGCACCAGATATTGTCGAAGCGCTCGAAATAGGCGGCGCGATATTTGGCGCGCTCGGGATCATTCCAGAACATGACCGGCATGGAGGGGAAGGCCTTGGTGCAGACGAGCTCGCCCTTTTCGCCGCGCACCGGCTTGCCTTCGTCGTTCCAGACATCGACGGCGAGGCCAAGGCCCGGCCCCTGGATCTCGCCGCGCCAGACCGCTTGCAGCGGGTTGCCGAGCACGAAGCAGGAGACGATATCGGTACCGCCGGAAATGGAGGCGAGCTGGATATCGCCCTTGATGCCCTCATAGACGAAGGTGAAGCCCTCGGGCGACAGCGGCGAGCCCGTGGAGGTCATCAGCCGCAGGCTCGAAAGATCGTGAGAGGTCTTCGGCGTGAGGCCGCTCTTGTGGACGGCGTCGATATATTTGGCCGAGGTGCCGAACAGCGCGAATTTCTCTTCCTGCGCATAGTCGAACAAAATGTTGCCATCGGGTGCGAAGGGCGATCCGTCGTAGAGGCAGAGCGTCGCGCCGGCGGCAAGGCCGGTCACCAGCCAGTTCCACATCATCCAGCCGCAGGTGGTGAAGTAGAAAACCTTCTCACCCGGCACGACGCCGCAATGCAGGCGATGCTCCTTGAGGAGCTGCAGCAGCGCGCCGCCGGTCGAATGCACGATGCACTTCGGGACACCCGTCGTGCCCGAGGAAAACAGGATGAAGAGCGGATGGGAGAAGGAGACGGGCTCAAACTCGACCGCTTTCGCCTCGAAGGGGGCAACCAGATCGTTGAGGGTTCGCGCGCCCGGCGTTGCCGCCACGATCGCCTCGGCATCGCCGGCATAGGGCACGATTACGGTGGGCGCTTTCAGGCGCTGAGCGATGGCGCTGACCTTTGCAGTGACATCCTGCAGCTTGCCGCCATACCAATAGCCACTGCAGGCAATGAAGAGCTTCGGTTCGATCTGGCCGAAACGATCCATAACGCCCTGTTCGCCGAAATCCGGCGAACAGGAGGACCAGATCGCGCCGATCGACGCGGCCGCCAGCATGCAGGCAATGGTCTCAGGCATGTTCGGCATCATGGCCGCCACGCGGTCTCCTTTGCCGATGCCCTCGGCGCGGTAGGCCTGCTGCAGGCGAGATACCATCGCGGCCAGCCGGTCCCATGACCAACGATCACGCACCTTGTCCTCGCCCCAGAAGACCAGCGCATCGCCCTCGCCGCTTCGCGACAATAGGTTTTCGGCGAAGTTCAGCTCGGCATCGGGAAAGAAGCGGGCATCCAGCATGACATCGCCATGGATCAGCGCCCGCTCACCGCGCTTGCCCTTCACGCCGCAGAAATCCCATGCCGCCGACCAGAAGTTTTCACGATCGGCGATGGACCAGGCATGGAGGCCGGCAAAATCTGCCAGCGAGAGGCCGAAGCGGCGGTTGCACTCCTGCATGAAGGCAAACATCGGGCTCTGGTTGCGAAATTCCTCCGACGGCGTCCAGAGCGGCTGCTGATCCTGCATATTTCTCTCCCCGCTTTTCGCTCTATATAGCGATGTTGCAGCGCATTATAAAACATGGTGTTGTGGGCATTGCCAGTGCGTGATGTTTGCATCGGGCAAACATTTCCTATATCCGGCAAACTCAGGCAGACTATCCCTATCAGTTCAAGAGTCTCCTCGGGATCATGAGAGCTTCGAAAAACAACAAGTGGCGGTTGACGATGCGTTCGGCCTCGCGCTGGCTGCCTGCCTTTGCTCGCACGACCGGCCTCATTCTTCTCACGATCCTCATCGTGTTCGCTGTCTTCAGAGCGACCGCACCTTTCCTGATTTCAAGCGGCCTGGTGCGCTCCGGCATCGAGAAGGCACTTTCGGAATGGACGGGATATCGTGCCCAGATCGAAGGCGACCCGACACTTGATTTCTGGCCGACGCCACGCGTGACGCTCAACCAGGTCACCATCCGCGAACCGTCGAGGAACGGCAAGGTCCTCGGCCATGTCGATAGCCTCTCCGCGGATTTCTCGCTGTGGTCGGCGATCCGCGGGCACGCGCATTTTCACGAATTCCATTTCCTGCGCCCGACCCTTTACATCCGCCGCGACGAGAATGGCCTGATCGACTGGACGAACGAAGGCCGGCTTTCCAAGGCGATCGAGCAGGCGGGGGCCTCCTCCGGCGACGGCATGCGGATGAGCAAGGAACAGGACGCGGCCATCGGCATGCTGACCATCGAGGACGGCAGCGTTGAGATGACCGACGAGCGCAGCGGCAATATCTATAAGCTCAACGCCGTCAACGCCGACATCGCATGGCCACGACTTTCCCAGTCGCTGAGCGCCGTTATCCTTGCCCGCTTCAACGGTCAGGACATCAAGCTGAATTTCGATTCGACGCAGCCCCTGCTCTTCTTCGCCGGCAAGAATGTGAACACCACGACCAGCTTCGTCTCGCCGCTGATCAACTGGACCTATACCGGCATCACCAGCATAGCGGACTTTTCGGCGCTTTCGGGCAATCTGGATCTGAACGTGCCGAACGTTCCCTCCTTCATCGCCTGGAGCGGTCAGCGCCTGCCGGCAGCAGATGCCCTCAAGAATATCTCGCTCACCGCAAACATCGCAGCGATCGAAAACGGCCTGCGCTTCAACAATCTGAGCTTCAAAGTCAACGATTCCGCTGCCTCCGGCATTATGGACCTGAACTACACGAAAGCGGGCAAACCGAAGATTTCCGGCACGCTGGCTTTCGACCAGATGAACCTCAATCCCTTCCTGGCCGCCTTCTCCATGCGCCTTGCGGCTGAAACCGCCATCGATGCGCTGCTGAATGGCAACCCGCTGCAGCGGCTCGACCTCGACCTGCGGCTGTCATCGAACAAGGCGGCTCTCGGCCCCTTCCAGTTCGATGATATCGGCGCCAGCCTGCTGGTGTTGGGCGGCAAGGCGAAATTCGACATAGGCGACAGCGGCTTCGAAAATGGTTCCCTGACCGCGCATCTTGAGGTCGCGCCGGGCGATTTCGACGGCGGCGGCAAATTGCAGATATCGATCCGGAATGCCGATTTCGGTGGGCTCTTCACACGCCTGAAGCTGATTGGCCCGCTGCCCATGCCTTCATCGGCTTCTCTGGATCTTGCGCTCAGCACTTCGAAGCCGATCTGGGTTGCCACGCTCAGCGACGTCGCCGGCACGCTGCACTTCGCTTCGTCGGCAGGGTCGTTTCGCCAATTCAATCTCGCCACCTTCCGGACGCTTGCCGCCCAGAAGGCATTCTTCCGGATGAGTGACATCGCCGACTCGTCTTTCGACTTCGACAGCATCAACGCGGATGCAAGTTTTGCCAAAGGCTCCGCCGAGGTACAGAGCGCAACCGTTACGGGCCGCAACGAAACGATCACCTTCAACGGCGTGGTTCCGTTCCGCACCAACGGGCTGGCCCTCTCCGGCGCGATCGAGGCGACCTCACCATCCGATGCCGACGAATTGCCGATGCTGCCCTTCTTCATTGGCGGCAGTTGGCCGAACCCGGTGATTTCGCCGGTCGCAACGCTTCTCCAAAAGCCGATACAACAGCCGTAGTTCTTCACGCCGTTTGCCTGCAGCACTTCAAGCTGCTGCAGCGGCGTGCTCATCCCTTTGTCGCTGAACCTCGCGACGTTTCGTCACGATGGAAGTGCAGATGACCCCGACGGCGACCACGCCGATCAGAATGGTGCAGATGGCGTTGATTTCCGGCGTCACGCCAAGCTTCACCTGGCTGTAGATCAGCATCGGCAGGGTCTTGGCGCCGGCACCGGAAGCGAAAGTCGCAATCACCAGATCGTCGAGCGACAAGGTCAGCGCCAGCACCCAGCCGGAGAAGACGGCCGGCGCGATGATCGGCAGCGTCACCTCGAAGAAGGTGCGCACCGGCGGTGCGCCGAGATCCAGCGCCGCCTCCTCGATGGAACGATCGAAAGTGAGCAGGCGGGACTGCACGACGACGGCGACGAAACACATGGTCAGCGTCGTATGCGCCATGACGATCGTCCAGAATCCGCGATCGACGCCCGACGTCACGAAGAGCAGCAGCAGCGACAGGCCGGTGATGACGTCAGGCATGACCAGCGGCGCGTAGATCATGCCCGAAAACAGGATGCGGCCGCGGAAACGCGTGTAGCGCACAAGGGTAATCGCCGCGAAAGTGCCGAGCACCGTTGCAATCGTCGCCGAGAGCAGCGCGATGCGCACCGTCAGCCACGCGGCATTCAGCATCGTATCATTGCTGAAAAGATGAACGTACCATTGCGTCGAGAAGCCGCCCCAGACTGTAACGAGGCGCGAGCTGTTGAAGGAGTAGATCACCAGCAGCAGGATCGGCAGGTAGAGGAAGGCCAGACCGAGCGTGACCGAGACGATGTTGAAGCGGGACCAGCGGATCATTTGTTATCTCCCCTTCTCGTCGGCTTTTGCCTGAAAATGCTGGAAGAAGACTATCGGAATCACGAGCACCAGAAGCAGGATGGTCGCCACCGCCGATGCCAGCGGCCAGTCGGTATTGCTGTAGAATTCCGTCCAGAGCACCTTGCCGATCATCAGGGTTTGCGAGCCGCCGAGCAGGTCGGGGATGACGAACTCGCCGACGGCGGGAATGAAGACCAGCATGCAGCCGGCGATGACCCCGGGAAGCGAAAGCGGAAAGGTGACGCGCCAGAAGGCGCCGATCGGCGTGCAGCCGAGATCCTGCGCGGCCTCGATCAGCGTGCCATCCATCTTTTCCAGCGCGGAATAAAGCGGCAGCACCATGAAGGGCAGGTAGGAATAGACCATTCCGATATAGACGGCGGTATTGGTGTTCAGGATGATAAGCGGCTCATGAATGATGCCGAGCGCCATCAGCAGTTGGTTCAGGAGGCCCGTCGTGCTCAGGATCGACATCCAGGAATAGACGCGGATGAGGAAACTCGTCCAGAAGGGCAGGATGACCAGCATCAGCAGCGTCGGCCGAATCGTACGCGGCGCCTGCGCCATGCCATAGGCGATCGGATAGGCGATGATCAGCGTCAGGAGCGTCGAGATGCCGGCGATCTGCAGGCTCTGCAGGTAGGCGTTCATGTAGAGCGGGTCGCCGGCAAGCCATATGTAATTGTCGAACGACATGGTTTGCAGCTTGTCCCACCAGTCGCCGAAACTGTCGGTCCAAGCGAAGGACGGATCATAGGGTGGCACCGACAGGGCCTTCGTCGATAGCGAGATGCGGAAGACGATGAGGAAGGGCGCGAGAAAGAAGAGCAGCAACCAGGCATAGGGAACGATGATGACGAGGCGCTGATAGATAGAGGAGCCGAGCGCTTTCATGATCAATCCTTCAGCAAGACGCCGGCATTTTCATCGAAGGAGATCCAGACGTTCTGATCGTAGGCGAAGGGCTCTTCCACGGCGCGGACTGCGTTCAGCGACGAGGCCTTGACCACTTGCCCGCTCTTCAGCTTGACGTGGAAAACGGTCATGTCGCCGAGATAGGCGATGTCCCAGATCTCGCCCTCTGCCGCATTGACCGAGGCATTGGCCGGCGGACGCGGCGAAACCCGAAGCTTTTCCGGGCGGATGGCGAGACTGGCGCGGCTTCCAGCCGATGGTATGTCGCCAGAAGTCGTGCGCACCGTGAAGCCCGATTCGACCGCGATCTCGACGATGCCCGATTGTGCCGAGTTGACATTACCGTCGAGGATATTCACATCGCCGATGAAGTCGGCAACGAAGCGGCAGTTGGGCGCCTCGTAGATCTCGGCCGGCGTCGCCACCTGCACCACCTTGCCGTGGCTCATGACTGCGATGCGGTCGGCCATGGTCATCGCCTCTTCCTGGTCGTGGGTAACGACGACGAAGGTCAGCCCCAGGCTCTGCTGCAGATCCATGAGTTCGAACTGGGTTTCCTCGCGCAGCTTCTTGTCGAGCGCGCCAAGGGGTTCATCGAGCAACAGCACCTTCGGGCGTTTCGCCAGCGAGCGGGCCAGGGCCACGCGCTGGCGTTGACCGCCGGAAAGCTGGTTCGGCTTGCGCTTGGCGAACTGCTCCAGCTTGACGAGCTTCAGCATCTGCCCGACGCGATCGTCGATCTCGGCTTTCGGCATGCCATCCTGGCGCAGGCCGAAGGCGATGTTCTTTTCCACCGACATATGGGGAAACAGCGCGTAGGACTGGAACATCATGTTGACGGGGCGGCGATAAGGCGGCGTGCCCGCAAGATCTTGCCCATCGAGCACGATCTCTCCCGTCGTCGGCTGCTCGAAGCCCGCCAGCATGCGCAAAAGCGTGGACTTGCCGCAGCCCGATGCGCCGAGAAGAGCGAAGAATTCACGATTGTAGATATTCAGGGAGAGGTTATCGACGGCGGTGAAATCACCGAACTTCTTCGTCACGTTCTTGAAGGAAATGTAAGGCTTGGCCGAAGGGTCGGTCCAAGGAGCAAAGGAACGCCGGATATTACCGAGTGACTTCATTATCTATCCCCAAATGGATGCCCTACGGGCGCTCGACGCGCCGGCTCTTCCCCATCCCGGCGCGCTCGTGATTTCCTGCATTATCCTCATAAGGAAAGGCCCGGACGTTGCCGTCCGGGCCGCTTCGATTTATTGGCCTGTCGTGACCTTTGTCCACAAGCGCGTCGCCACGCGCTGCGTTTTAGAGTCCCAAGGGGTCAGCGTGTACAGTTTCTCGCGGACCGCGTCGGTCGGATAAACGGACGGATCTTCCAGTACGTCCTTGCTCACGAACTGCTGCGACGCCTTGTTGCCGTTGGCATAGGAAGTGAAGTTGCTCGCCTTGGCGATGACCTCTGGCCTCATGATGTAGTTGAGGAAGATATGCGCCTCCTCGACATGCGGCGCATCGGCGGGGATCGCCATGACGTCGAACCACATCTGCGCGCCCTTTGTCGGGATCGAATAGGCGATGTTAACGCCGTTCTTCGCCTCGGCGGCACGATTGCGGGCCTGCAGCACGTCGCCGGAATAGCCAAACGCCAGGCAGATATCGCCATTGGCAAGCGCATTGATATATTCGGAGGAGTGGAACTTGCGAACGAAAGGACGGATCGCGGTCAGGAGATCCTCGGCCTTCTTAAAGTCTTCCTGCTTGGTCGAATTCGGGTCGAGGCCCAGATAGCGCAGCGCGGCCGGAATGACGTCGGTCGGGGAATCCAGCACGTAGATGCCGCAATCCTTGAACTTGGCGGCGAGCTTCGGATCGAAGATCACGTTGATATCGGGCGCATCGTCAGTGCCGAGGATCTGCTTCACTTTGTCGACATTATAGCCGACACCGCTCGTGCCCCACATGTAGTCGATGGCGTACTGGTTGCCGGGATCGTAGGTCGCAATGCGCTTCTGCACCGTATCCCACATGTTGGAGATATTCGGCAGCTTGGACTTGTCGAGCTTCTGGAAGACGCCGGCCTTGATCTGGCGCTGCAGGAAGTAAGCCGTCGGCACGACAATGTCGTAGCCGGTCTTGCCGGCCAGCAGCTTGGTTTCCAGCGTCTCGTTCTGGTCGAAGGTGTCGTAGACGACCTTGATGCCGGTTTCCTTGGTGAAATCCGCCAGGATTGAATTGTCGATGTAATCGGACCAATTGTAGATATTGACGACCTTGTCTTCTGCCTGAGCGACCGTCGCCAGCGAAACGACCGCAAAAGCCGTTGCTGCAAGCCGTGCGAACATGGACTTCATAGTCTCTCCTGTTTTGTTCAAGGGCATCCAGCCGATGCCCAACCCTCTGTTTTTCCCGTTAGACTAGAAAGGAAATCGAAAGGCGACAAGGGAAAAAGGTAGGTCAGCGCGCGCTTTAGCTTTTTTGCCCAAAAACGATCGAGCGCTCTGCAAATGGCTGCCGTTCGCACGCAATCGTGAACTCAAGGCCTGCTTCACGCGTGAATACGGAAGCCGGCTTTGCTAACATCGCGACGTTCTCGCTCGCGAACATTTTCAAACCTGTTTCGCCGCTCCGCTCAGCGGGCAAACTCAAACCCATCACCAGGGGTTCATCATGCAGTATCAGAAATTCGGCAATACCGGTCTCAGCGTCTCGCGTCTTTGCCTAGGCACGATGACCTTCGGCCTGCAGATCGAGCAGGAAGACATCGCTCATGCCATTCTCGACAAGGCGGCAGATGCCGGAGTCAACTTTATCGACACGGCCGATGTCTACCCGCTCGGCGGCGGCGAGCAGCTTGCCGGCCGCACCGAAGAGATCGTCGGGCGCTGGCTGAAGGGCAAGCGCGACCATTTCATCGTCGCGACCAAAGCTGTCGGAAAGGTCGGCCCGTCTCCCTGGGATCAGGGTGCGTCGCGCAAGCATCTCCTCGACGCCATCGACGCTTCGCTGCAGCGGCTCGGCACCGATTATGTCGACCTTTACCAGCTGCATTCGGACGATCGCGAAACGCCGATCGACGAGACGCTGGAGGCGCTCGACGTCATCGTGCGCTCGGGCAAGGCTCGCTATGTCGGCGTGTCGAATTTCCTCGCCTACCGGCTGGCACTGGCGCTCGGCCGCGCCGATTTCCTGCGCACCGCCCGCTTCGTCTCGGTGCAGCCGCGCTACAATCTCTTGTTCCGCCAGATCGAGCGCGAACTGCTGCCGCTTGCCGAAGAACAGCGTCTCGCCGTCATCCCCTATAACCCGATCGCCGGCGGCCTCCTTACCGGCAAGCACAAGCATGATGTCGCGCCGACAGAAGGCCGCTTCAGTGCGCAGCTTCGCAGCGCTGGCAGCAACTATCTGCAGCGCTATTGGCACGAGCGCGAATTCGCGACCATCGAGAAGCTTCGCGGCATTGCCGAAGAGGCCGGGCAATCGCTTACCAAGCTTGCCGTCGCCTGGGTTGCGGCCAATCCGGTCATCACCTCAGCCATCATCGGCGCCAGCCGTCCTGAACAACTGACAGACACGTTGGCCGCCATCGATCTGCAGCTCGATCCGGAGCTCAAAACCAAGCTTGACGAAGCCACTGTCGAATATCGCTGGGGTGACGCGGCCCGTTGAAGAAGTACGAACCGGCGGTCAATTGCCGTCGGCTCTTTCACAGATAGGTCGGGCGCTTGCCGGCAAAGAGTTCGGCGTGGCTTTTCAACAGCTTGATCATGCGGTCGACCACCGTGCGGATTTCCTGGCGGTGGCGGTCGACATTGTTCATGACGATCCATTGCCGGTGGCGCAGCTCGTGGATTTCCTCGCCGACCCGCTCCAGCCTCGGCTCCTGATCTCCGACGAAACAGGGCAAAACGGCAATGCCGGATCCGGCGAGCACCAGATCGTGCAGCGAGCGCGGGCGGCTGACCGTGAAAGCGATTTCCTCGTGTCTATTCTGATGCGGCCAGCGCAGATAGGCCGAGATCGCTTCCTCCTCCGCCACCGCGATCCAGCGCTGCGGGCCGACAAAGCGCATATTGCGGGCCTGATAGGCGGCATAGGCGACATCCCCGATCTTGATGGCGGCGAGATTGGTTTCTTCCGGCTCGAAGGCACGGATGCCGATATCGCTCTCGCGATGGGCGAGGCTGGCGCGGCGCTCGCCGAGATGCAGATCAATGCGGAAGCCGTCCCGCTCCGAACAGATCGTGGGCATGTTTTGGCTGAGCAGCCAGCCGACCCAGGTACCGGCAGCGATGCGGACCACGGACGTGCCCTGGGCATCGCGCTGCCAGCTGTCGACCTTGCGAGCGGCCGCCTCCATCTCCAGCAGCTGATCGAACAGCGTCTGACCGTCGCCAGTCAGCGTGTAGCCCGCCTGGCTGCGCTCGAAGAGTGGGCGGCCGATCTGCGCTTCCAACTCCAACATGCGCCGACCGATCGTTGCTGGGCTGAGACCGCTTGAAGGGACTGCGCCCGTCAAGCCGCCGCCGCGGGCCACATCGAGAAAAAGCTGATACGAATCCCATGACGAGTTTTTCATAATTGAAAAACATAAGACGATCATGGCTGTTTATAAAGAAAATTCGAATGTGTAGTTGAAGGGATGCCTCACAGGAAGGAGACATCCCATGATGGACAGCATGGCTCTGGCGAAAGCCATAGAAATCCAAAGCCTAGCGCGCGAAGAGCAGTGGCGCTGCGACGAGGATTTATTCTACCTCGACTACGGGCTCGAGCCGCCGCGGCTTTTCATATGGATTGAGCGCATATTTGCTGCTTCGGGCATTCGGCGCAAGGCAATGAAAAAGGCGGACCGGCCGGAAATCGGCCGATCCGCCTGCAGTGGCAATGATAGCTGCAGTCAGGCTGCCGCCTGCTCGCGCATGTAATTCGCGCTGTAACCAGCCTCGATCTTGAACTGCTGAATGAGGTGCAGCAAAGCATCGGCCTCGGCTGCAAGCTCCCGGCTGGCGGCCGTGGTTTCTTCAACCATGCCGGCATTCTGCTGCGTCATCTGGT
Source organism: Martinezella sp. CNPSo 3957 (assembly GCF_057784395.1). Taxonomy (NCBI): domain Bacteria; kingdom Pseudomonadati; phylum Pseudomonadota; class Alphaproteobacteria; order Hyphomicrobiales; family Rhizobiaceae; genus Martinezella; species Martinezella sp. CNPSo 3957. The sequence continues at coordinate 22,345 of NZ_JBXSOU010000012.1, read as the reverse complement.
CCATGTGATTGACCGACGAGTTGACCTCCTGCAGGGCGCTTGCCTGATCGTGGCTGGCACGGGCGATCATTTCCACATGCTGGCTGATCGTCACGATCTGGCTGCTGATCTGCGCGAGTACCGAACCGGCCTCCTGCACGAACTGCGAACCGGAACTGACCTCCTCGGTCGACTTGTTGATGAGACCCTTGATCTCCTTGGCGGCAGCGGCCGAGCGCTGTGCCAGCTCGCGCACCTCCATGGCGACCACGGCGAAACCTTTACCGGCGTCGCCGGCACGGGCGGCTTCGATGCCGGCATTGAGCGCCAGGAGATTAGTCTGGAAAGCGATCTCGTCGATGACGCCGATGATCTGCTCGATCTTGCGGGATGCATCTTCGATCCGGGTCATCGCGTCGATGGCGTTGCCGACAACAACAGAGCTGTCATCGGCGCTGCGCTTGGCTTCGCGCACGATGGCATCCGCATCCTTGGCCCGCTCGGCGGACGAACGGACGGTGACCGTGATCTCGTCAACGGCCGCGGCGGTCTGCTCGAGAGACGCCGCCTGCTGCTCGGTGCGCTTCGACAGAGCCTCGGCAGAAGCAGCCATCTGGTTGCCGTTGCTCTGAATCATCTCGACATTGTCGCGCACCTGACTCAGCGTCTGCTGCAGGCGCGATAGCGAACTGTTGAAATCCTGGCGGAGCTGTTCGAGACGGCCAATGAACGGCGTTTCGATCGTTGCCGAAATATCGCCCTGAGCAAGGCGCTCGAGACCGGCAGCAAGCTCGCTGACGGCATAGTCGATCTGCCGGTCGAGCTCGCGCTTTTCGGCGTCGTTGCGCTGACGTTCATGCTCTGCGGCCGCACGCTCCTCATCACTCTGTTCCTCGATACGGATCTTCGAGATGGCGTTTTCCTTGAAGATGCCGAGTGCTCGGGCCATATCGCCGATTTCGTCGCGGCGCTGCTCGCCGGAGATCGAAGTTTCGAGCAAACCGTCAGCGATGCGGCGCATGGCGGCGGTGATCTGGCCGATCGGTCGCTGCAGGGTCAGGACGAGCGCGATGCCGCCGGCAACCGAAAGGATGATGCCGAGTGCGGTTGCCAGGATAGATATGGAATTTGCCTGGTTGCGCTCGCTACCGGCGCTCTGCTTCTGAGTCTCGGCGAAGGCGGTGAGCTGGCCCCAGACCTGATCGAGCTGCTGGCGGGCGCCGGCATATTCGGCGATCCGCTGGTTGATCGTATCGACCAGCTTGCCGCCGGCGTCATCCATCGATTTGATCGCCGGACGAATGGCCGAGTCGATGTCGCCGGCAAAATCCATGCTCTTGGCGCTCTGGTTCAGCGTATCGATATCGCCGCCGAGCTTTGAGACTTCCTGACGCAGGCGGACGAGATTGTCCTTGTTGGTATTGGCGTTGAAATCCGCCAATACGAGCTGCAGGGAATAGATGGAATCCTGCAGGCGGCGCGTGTCCTGCAGAACCGAATTGGTCTGTGCGACGCGGGCGTCGAGGGACACGAAGGTCGTGGTCGCCTGGCGCATCATCTGCGTCGCCGTCAGCTGCGTGTAGGTCGAGGTCTGACGGAAGCGCGAGAGCAGCCGGCCGATATTGGTGATCGTGTCATCGGTCGGAGCATCGGTGCTTTCAGTAAAGGCGGCGAGATCCTTGATTGTGCCCGTCAGCGACTGGACGACGCTCTTCTGGTTCTGCGGCAATGCGAGGTCGATCGACCGCTGCGCCTTGTTCAGATCCGGCAGACGATCCTTCAGAAGCTTGACCTTGTCAGCCGGCGTCGCCGCATTATTGAAGTCTTGCGCCACGGCAACCAGCAGGTCGCCGCCCTTCAGCAACCGATCGGCCGAGCGCAGGGTCGAGGTCGCATCGGCCTGATCCTTGCGCATCTGGTCTTCAAGCTGCTGACTGTTGAAATTGACGTTGAAGCGGGCGCTGATCAGGGCGCGCTGGCCGTCGTCGATCGTCTTGCGCAGGGACAGTTCCTGCTCGTGCAGCGACCATAGCCTGCCGACGAGGTTGGACATGTCGGCGGTCTTTGTCGTCGCTTCGGTGAGGTTGTCGCGGCCCTCCGCCTCCGGAGCGAGCTGACTCAGCGTCGAATTGAGCACGCTCTGCTGCGACTTGATGTCTTCATAGAGCTTGTCGCGCTGGCGAGTGTTGGTGATGCGCAGGAAATCATCCATGGAACCATACAGGTTCTTGAACCCGGTCAAGGACTGCAGGACGCTGTTGGAAATCTCCATACGTCCCTGAAGCAGGCCCGACGCATAAAGCCCGGTAAGGCCTACGGCAGAAATGCTGATGACGAACGGCAGGACGAATATCAGAACCTTCGTCCTGATGTTGAAACGCGACAATATCTTGTCAATGAACATTTTGGCCCAGACCTCACACCGCTCCCCCGTCGACGCCGCCTCGGCGCTGACCGGATGTATAACCATCGTTCTTGAAATATCCGCAGGCGGGGTTCCTGAGTATAAGTCAGGAAGCAATCATTGCTTCGGCTCCAGCTTGCGGTGGAGCGCCCCAAGAAATCGAGTGAGATTGTGTGTGTGATTAATTAATTTTCAGATAAGGATGTAGTGCGACCCACAGCATACAACCAAACGCTGAAAAGCGGGCGATAAGGCCTATCTATATGCGCGAGCCAACGCTGCCGCAGGGCGGCAGCCAGGAACAATGGGGCGGCTGTACTCAGAAGCCGCGTACGGCAAGATAAGCGATGCAAGCGGCTGTCACGCCGGTCGCCAACATCAACAGTCTTGCCGCCAGAAGCTTGGCATTGTCACGGGTCTGAGCGATTGCAATGGCGCGAGCGCGACGATGTGTTCTGTTCATGAGTATATTCCCATTTTCGCACTGACACGATAACCGGCAAAAGGCCGTTTTCGCAACAGGCAATATACAAAACAGAAATGTAGGAAAAGAAAACGTGAAAACCAGATGTTGGCCGCAAGCCTCGCGGCTAACCGTAATAGATGCGCGAATTGTGGCCGAAGCGCGCTACTTCAATAATGCGGCGATAGCAGGATCCGTCGCCGTTTCCGCAGCCGTCTTGCCGGAGGCAGACTTGATGGTCTTGTCGGCGCCATTCTTCAACAATGCCTTGACGACAGCCGGATCATCCTGCTGGCTCGCCATGTGCAACGGTGTCCAGCCATCGTAATCGCCGGGCGCGTTGACGTCGGCGCCCTTGGAAACCAACAAATCAATCATTTCGGGAGGACCGTAATAGGCCGCGGTATGGAGCGGATACCAGCCCTCCGTCGTCTTCATGTCCAGCTTGGCACCGCAGGCCAGCATCTTCTTGACGACATCGCCTTTCTTGTCGCGGATCGCAATGGCGAAATTCGTATCGCCGCCTGCATCCTGACCGTTCGGATCCAGCTTCTTACATTGCGCAGAAGCAGCGCTCGCAACGGACGCCGTGACGGTAAGCATGCCAAGCGGCATCGCCATGGCCGTAACGATACCTGAAAGAACTGTGCCGCGGAATAGCAGAGCCTTAAACGTCATGATTGTCTCCATTGAGTATTTTCGCGCTGGAGATGCTCTTTGCCCGTTTCGCGGCCTGTTGGCAAGGTCAATTCAGGCCGCCTCGCCGGCGACATGGCCGGAAGCCCACGCCCATTGGAAATTGTAACCGCCAAGCCAACCCGTGACGTCGACGCATTCGCCGATGAAGAAGAGGCCGGGAATGGTTTTCACCTGCATCGTCCGCGAATCGAGGCAAGCTGTATCGATGCCGCCGAGCGTCACCTCCGCCGTGCGATAGCCTTCGGAGCCCGAGGGTTTGAGGCTCCATGACTGGATGGCTGCCGCGAGCTGCTGCAGGCGCTTGTCGGATTGATCGGCCATGTTGCCGGAGATGCCTTCGCTCTCGACGACATACTGGGCCAGCCGCTTCGGGAGGATTTCCGCAAGCGCGGTCTGCGCCGACTGTCGGCCATTCCCCTGCTTGGCTTTCTTGAGAAGCGCAAAGACATCGATATCGGGCTCGATCACGACCATGATCTCCTCACCCTCCCGCCAATAGGAGGAGATCTGCAGGATGGCGGGGCCGCTGAGGCCGCGATGGGTAAAGAGCAGGGCCTCGCGGAACGCCGTCTTGCCATGGCGGATCTCGGCGGGCGCAGCAATGCCGGAAAGCGGGGCGAGGCGCTGAAGCAATTGCGGATCGAGTGTCAGCGGCACGAGGCCCGGTCGGGTTTCGACTATAGGCAACGCGAATTGCTCGGCGATGCGATAGGCAAAGCCGGTGGCGCCCATCTTTGGAATGGATTTGCCGCCGGTGGCGAGGACAAGCGAGGATGCGTCGAAGGCGCCTTCCGAGGTGCTGACGCGATAGCCGACGGCGGTCTGCTCGATATCGCCGATTTCCGTTCGCAATCGCAGTTGCGCGCCCGCTTCGCGCATCTCGTCTGTGAGCATGCGGATGATGTCCTTGGCGCTGCTGTCGCAGAAGAGCTGGCCGAGCGTCTTCTCATGCCAGGCGATGCCATGGCGTTCGACCATGGCGATGAAATCCTGCGGTGTGAAACGGGCGAGCGCCGATTTGGCGAAGTGCGGATTGGCCGACAGGAAGTTCTTCGGGCCGGCATGGATGTTGGTGAAATTGCAGCGGCCGCCGCCGGAAATGCGGATCTTTTCACCCGGCACCGCGGCGTGATCAAGCACGAGGACGGACCGCCCGCGCCGGCCGGCGCGGATGGCGCACATCATGCCTGCCGCGCCCGCACCGAGGACGATCACATCATATCTGCCAGCCACGCTTTAGCCCTTCATTCTTCGCCGCGCTCTCTCGCCATGTTTCCATCATACGGCGAAAGTCCGAGCGGTTTCCCCCTCGCCAATTGGCAAACTGCAGTTATGATGCAGTCGTCGATCAACCCAAATACGGTGTTTTATGCCCGCGAGAAAGACCCCGCTGAAAGCTTCCATACCCGTCTCGAAAGCTCCTACAGTACCTCCTTCTCTGAGATCGGCACGCGGCGTGGCAAACTGGAAGGAAGCGGCGCAATGGCTGCGGGCACGCGGGATCGAGGACATAGAATGCATCACGCCGGATCTCGCCGGCGTGCCGCGCGGCAAGATGATGCCGACGTCGAAATTCACCTCCAACACGTCGCTGGCGCTGCCCTCCGCGATCTATCGCCATACGATTTCCGGCGAGTATCCGGAGGAGACCGAAAGCTTCCGCTACGAACCGCGCGACAGCGATCTCAAGCTGGTGCCGGACCTTTCGACGCTTTCGGTCGTGCCCTGGGAGAGCGATCCGACGGCGCAGGTGATCTGCGATATCGTCAATTCGGAAGGACATGCGGTGTCCTACACGCCGCGCAATCTGCTGAAGCGGATCATGGGGCTCTATCGCGAGCGCGGGTGGAAGCCCGTGGTGGCGCCGGAAATCGAGTTCTATCTCGTCGCCAAGAATGACGATCCGGACTATCCGCTGCACCCGCCGAAGGGCCGCTCCGGCCGCTCGATCCTCGGCGGACAGGGCTATTCGATCGCCGGCATCAACGAGTTCGACGAACTGATCGATGACATCTACCATTTCTCGGAGAAGCAGGGTCTGGAGATCGATACGCTGATCCATGAAGAGGGTCCGGCGCAGCTCGAGATCAACCTGCGCCATGGCGACCCGATCGAACTTGCCGACCAGGTGTTCATGTTCAAGCGCACCATTCGCGAGGCGGCGCTGAAGCACGGCATCTACGCGACCTTCATGGCCAAGCCGATGCAGAGCCAGGCCGGCTCGGCGATGCATATCCATCAGTCGGTCGTGAACATCGAGACCGGCAAGAATGTCTTCACCAATCCGGACGGCAGCCCTTCGCAGGAGTTCTTTCATTTCATCGGCGGCATGCAGCGCTACGTTCCGAATGCGCTCGCAATGCTCGCTCCCTATGTGAATTCCTATCGACGGCTGGCGCCGAACATGTCGTGCCCGGTCAACAATGCCTGGGGCTACGACAATCGCACAACCGCCTTCCGCGTTCCCGTTTCCGATCCGCAGGCGCGGCGCGTCGAGAACCGGCTGCCGAGCTCCGACGCCAATCCCTATCTCGCACTCGCCGCCTCACTCGCCTCCGGCTTGCTCGGCATCATGAAAAAGGTGGAACCCACCGCGCCGACCGAGGATTCGGCCAATGAAGGCTCGATCGACCTGCCGCGCGGCCTTCTGGAAGCCATTGCGCTGCTTGAGGACGAGCCGGCCTTCGAGGAGGTGCTCGGCAAGGACTTCATCGACATCTATGCCGGCGTCAAGCGGGGCGAATTCGAAACCTTCATGCAGGTGATCAGCCCGTGGGAGCGGGAATTCCTTCTGCTCAACGTGTGAAGGAGGCGCCCATGACGCTGCAGGAAACATGGCAAAGCCCGATCGCGCCCGGCCTTTCCTTCTACCAAGCGACCGTCGGCCCGCGTGCGAGCTATCCGAAGCTCGACGGCTCGCGCCGCGCGGATGTCGCGATTATCGGTGGCGGCTATACCGGTCTTCAGGCCGCATACAATCTTGCCAAAGGTGGCGCGGAGGTCGTGCTGATCGATGCCAACCGCTTCGGCGACGGCGCCTCCGGCCGCAATGGCGGGCAGCTCGGCACCGGCCAGCGCTGGTGGCCGGAAGAGATGGAAGAGAAGATCGGCTATGAGCGGTCGAAGGCCCTGTTCGATCTGGCCGAGGACGCCAAGCGGCATCTTCTCGATTTTTCCGCCGAGCATGGCATCGACATCGATTTCCTGCCCGGCCAGATGAATGTCACGCACAAGCGCAGCTACAAGCGTGACTATATGGACAGTGCGGAGATCGCAGCGACGCGCTACGGCTATCCGCACATGACATTCATGGATGAGGCCGAAACCCAGGAGCGGCTGGGGTCGTCGTTCTATCTCTATGGCGTTCGGGATATGGGCACGGGTCATATCCATCCCCTGAAACTGCTCATCGGCCTTGCCCGCGTCGCGGCAGAGGCCGGTGCGTCGCTCTTTGAAATGACCAAGGCGAAGGGTTTTCGGCAAGCCAGCGGCAAGACGATCGTCGAAACGGATGGCGGCGAGATCACAGCCGACCGGGTGCTGATCGCCTGCAACGGCTATATCGGCAATCTGGAGCCGGTGACAGCAAGTCACGTCATGCCGATCCGCTCCTTCATCGGCGCGACCGAACCGCTCGACCGCTTTCCGGCGGTACTGCCCGGCAATGAGGCCGTCGCCGATTCGCGATTCGTCGTGCGCTATTTCCGCAAATCCAAAGATGGACGCCTGCTCTTCGGCGGGCGCGAGGCTTATACAGCGGACAATCCGCGCGACATAACGCAGCACATCCGCCGGCAAATCACCGAAATCTATCCGGCTCTTGGCGATATCAGCATCGATTATGCCTGGGGCGGCTCGGTCGGCATCACCATGCCGCGCCAGCCCTTCGTGCGCGAGGTCATGCCGGGTGTCACATCGATCGGCGGCTATTCCGGCCATGGGGTAATGTTGTCAAATTATTGCGGTAAACTCTATGCGAAAACGGTTCTCGGGAATGCGGATGAACTTCATCTCTTCAGAGAGCTGAACATACCGCCCTTCCCCGGCGGTGCGCGCATGCGGGCGCCTCTGCTGTTCCTGGCGCTCTCATGGTTTGCGTTGCGCGACAGGTTTTGAAAACCGGAGGATAATTTCTTCCGCCGGCAATCCGCTCCAAAAAGCCGCATCTGATTTTTGCGATGCACACTGGCCTTTTTAAATCGATTAGATTAAAAGGGGCCTCAACCAAGACCGATTGAGAGATAGCTCATGAGCAGCCAGATCATTCCCGTTGAACCATTTGATTATGTCGTTTTCGGCGGCAGCGGCGACCTTGCCGAACGCAAGCTCCTGCCCGCTCTTTACCATCGTCAGGTCGAAGGCCAGTTTTCCGAGCCGACGCGCATCATCGGCGCTTCGCGCAGCGCGCTTTCCAATGAAGAATACCGCAAATTTGCAGATGCCGCCCTCAAAGAACACCTGAAGAAGGGCGAATATGACGACGCCGAGGTCAAGAAGTTCCTGGCTCGCCTGTTCTACGTGCCCGTCGACGCTCGCAGCGATGCCGGCTGGGATCAGCTTAAGAAGATCCTGGACGAAGGCAAGGAGCGCGTGCGCGCCTTCTATCTCGCTGTCGCTCCGGGCATCTTCGGCGACATCTCGCAGAAGATCCACGATCACAAGCTGATCACCAAGCAGACCCGCATCGTCGTCGAAAAGCCGATCGGCCGCGATCTTGCCTCGGCTCTGCAGCTCAACGACACCATCGGTAAGGTCTTCAAGGAAGAGCAGATCTTCCGTATCGACCATTATCTCGGCAAGGAAACCGTGCAGAACCTGATGGCGCTGCGCTTTGCCAATGCGCTCTACGAGCCGCTGTGGAACGCCAACCACATCGACCACGTGCAGATCACGGTGGCGGAATCGGTCGGCCTCGAAGGCCGCGCCGGCTATTACGATACGGCTGGCGCCCTGCGCGACATGGTACAGAACCACATCCTGCAGCTGCTTTGCCTGACCGCAATGGAAATCCCCTCCTCCATGGATTCGGAAGCCGTTCGCGACGAGAAGCTCAAGGTTCTGCGCGCACTGAAGCCGATCGACGCGTCGAACGTCGAGCAGGCGACGGTTCGCGGCCAGTATCGCGCCGGCGCTTCGGCGGGCGGCCCGGTCAAGGGCTATCTCGACGAGCTGGAAGGCGGCGTTTCTAACACCGAAACCTTCGTCGCCATCAAGGCCGAGATCGGCAATTGGCGCTGGGCGGGCGTTCCCTTCTACATCCGCACCGGCAAGCGCCTGGCCGGCCGCATGTCGGAGATCGTCATCACCTTCAAGCACATTCCGCACACCATCTTCGATCAGGCCGCCGGCCGCATCGTTGCCAACCAGCTGATCATCCGCCTGCAGCCGGACGAAGGCGTCAAGCAGTCGCTGATGATCAAGGACCCGGGTCCGGGCGGCATGCGCCTGCGCAACGTCTCGCTCGACATGAGCTTTGCTTCGGCCTTCAACGTCCGCAATCCGGATGCCTACGAGCGCCTGCTGATGGACGTCATCCGCTCCAACCAGACGCTGTTCATGCGCCGCGACGAGGTGGAAGCCGCATGGAAGTGGGTCGATCCGATCCTCAAGGGCTGGGAACACGCTGGCCAGCAGGTGCAGGGCTATACGGCCGGCACCTGGGGTCCGAGCCAGGCTATTGCGCTCATCGAGCGTGACGGCCGTACCTGGCACGACGATATCTAAACCGGGACGAGAACGATGACAGCCAACATGCATGCTTTTGCCAATGGTGCCGAACTCGCCGGCAAGCTCGCGGACAAGGTGGCCGAAACGCTTTCGGCTGCGATTACCGTCCGCGGCTCCGCAAGCATCGCGGTCTCCGGCGGTTCGACGCCGAAGGCCTTTTTCCAAGCGCTGTCATCGCACTCGATCGACTGGGGCAAGGTGACGGTCACCCTCGTCGATGAGCGGTTCGTGCCGGCGGACAATCCGCGTTCGAACCATCTGCTCGTCCAGGAAAACCTGCTGAAGGACAAGGCGGCAGCCGCCAACTTCCTTCCGCTCTATCAGGCTGCGGCTTCCGTCGAGGAGGCCGCCGTCATCGCCACCGAAAAGACCGAGGCTATCGGCCATCCCTTCGATGTCGCCATCCTCGGCATGGGCAATGACGGCCACACGGCTTCCTTCTTTCCGGGCGGCAGCAATCTCAAGACCGCACTCGATCCGAACACCCCGCGTGGTATCATCACGATGGAAGCGGAAGGTGCCGGCGAGCCGCGGCTGACCTTCACTTTCTCCAGCCTTCAGGATGCCCGATTGCTGGTGCTCCATATCGAGGGAGAAGGAAAGAAGGATGTTTTGGCCAAGGCCGAAGCGCCGGGCGAAGAAACCGAGATGCCGATCCGCGCCATGCTGCGCCGGGCGGCTTCCCCGGTCGAGATTTATTGGGCTCCGTGATACGGCCGGAAGGCCTGGTCATCGAACCCTGACAGACACAGCAACCTGTGCTGCGCCATGTGCCCCTCGGGCGCAACGGCAAAGCATTGACTTTTAGACCCCGCGCCGTGCCCTCTGGCGAATAGGTATCAAGGGCATTGCGCAGAACAGACGGAGGCAGATCGACCATGGCCGCTGACGCCCGCATATCAGCGATTACCGCACGTATCGTCGAGCGCTCGAAGCCGACGCGCGAGCGCTATCTGGACCGCCTGCGCAGTGCTGCAACCAAGGGAGCGCAACGCTCCGTGCTAGGCTGTGCCAACCTTGCGCATGGCTTCGCCATCTGTTCCCCCACCGAGAAGGACGCACTGGCGGGAGACCAGGTGCCCAATCTCGGGATCATCACCTCCTATAACGACATGCTCTCGGCGCATCAGCCCTTCGAGACCTATCCTGCGATCATCCGCGAAGCGGCGGCCGAAGCGGGCGGCATTGCCCAGGTTGCCGGCGGCGTGCCGGCCATGTGCGACGGCGTCACGCAGGGACAGCCGGGCATGGAGCTCTCGCTCTTTTCGCGCGACCTGATTGCCATGTCGGCAGCCGTCGGCCTGTCACACAATATGTTCGATGCGGCCGTCTTCCTCGGCGTCTGCGACAAGATCGTCCCCGGCCTCGTCATCGCCGCCCTCTCCTTCGGCCATTTGCCCGCCGTCTTCATTCCGGCCGGGCCGATGACCTCGGGCCTGCCGAACGACGAGAAGTCGCGCGTGCGCCAGCTCTATGCAGAAGGCAAGGTCGGCCGCCCCGAATTGCTGGAGGCAGAATCGAAGTCCTATCACGGTCCCGGCACCTGCACCTTCTACGGTACGGCGAATTCGAACCAGATGCTGATGGAGATCATGGGCTTCCACATGCCGGGCGCCTCCTTCATCAATCCCGGCACGCCGCTGCGCGAAGCCTTGACGCGCGAGGCGACCAAGCGCGCGCTCGCCATCACCGCCATGGGCAATGAGTTCACACCGGCCGGCGAGATGATCGACGAACGCTCGATCGTCAACGGCGTGGTCGGCCTGCATGCGACTGGCGGCTCGACGAACCACACGATGCACATCGTCGCCATGGCGCGCGCGGCCGGCATCGTGCTCACCTGGCAGGATATTTCCGAGCTTTCCGACATCATCCCGCTGCTCGCCCGCGTCTATCCGAACGGGCTTGCCGACGTGAATCATTTCCACGCCGCCGGCGGCATGGGCTTCCTCATCAAGGAGCTCCTAAAGAAGGGTCTGCTGCACGACGACGTCCGCACCGTCTACGGCCAGGGCCTCGACAGCTACTCCATCGACGTCAAGCTCGGCGCCGACGGCAATGTCGTGCGCGAACCCGCCCCGGACAAAAGCCACGACCCGAAGGTGCTGGCAAGCATCGACACACCCTTCCAAAGCAATGGCGGCCTGAAGATGCTGCGGGGCAATATCGGCAAGGCGGTCATCAAGATCTCCGCCGTCAAGCCGGAGCGCCACATCATCGAAGCGCCGGCCGTGATCTTCCACGATCAGCTGGAAATGCAGCAAGCCTTCAAGGACGGCAAGCTGAACCGAGATTTCGTGGCCGTCGTCCGCTTCCAGGGACCGAAGGCCAACGGCATGCCCGAGCTGCACAAGCTCACGCCGGCGCTCGGCGTGCTGCAGGACCGTGGTTTCCGCGTGGCGCTCTTGACCGACGGCCGTATGTCGGGCGCATCGGGCAAGGTGCCTGCCGCCATCCATGTGACACCGGAAGCCGTCGAGGGCGGCCCGATCGCTCGCATCAGGGAAGGCGACATCATCCGCATCGATGCGATTGCCGGTACGCTGGAGGTGCTGGTCGATGCCGCCGATATGGCGGAGCGCGAGCCGGTCGTGGCCGATCTCTCGGAGAATGAATTCGGTATGGGCCGGGAGCTCTTCGTTCCGTTCCGCCACGCCGCGGGACCGGCGGATCAGGGTGCAAGCGTCCTGTTCCGCCACTGAGATTGTCCGCCGGATTTCGGCAGGACGGTATCGAAGGCTGATCAAGGAGCTTTGGATGCTGTGGTTCCTGCTTCCGGCGGAGCCTTGTCCGTCCATGCCGGCGGAAGACCAAGGCGCGCGCCCACGAAGCCCGTCACGCCCGGCGACTTCCCGAATACCCTGCAGGCGTCGTCTTTCGATGCCCGGCCAACGAGTGACGCCAATTTCGCCCTGGATGGAAAGGAGGGCGCCGCGCCGAACGGCGTCTTGCCCTTGACCAGCATCTTGCTGAAATCGCCACCGAATTTGGCGGCGAGGCTGTAGGCATCCCCTTCCTTGGCGACGGTGCCCGAATCAAAAAATGCGTTAGCACCACGTCCCCAGATCATGACAGCCTTCTGCGCACCCTGCGGATTGAAAGCCTCCGCCTCCAGCGAGAGGCTGCCCATGCCGATCGGAATACGCGGAACGGGCACCGGTACACCCGGCAACAACACGCTCTTGCCCACAGAGGCAATTTTCGAGACTCCGACGGCGGCTGCATTCGTTGCCTTTACCTGCGTCACGACGGCGCGAACGGTGAGATCTGCCGGCTCAGATAGACCGACCACGGCGAAGCGTTCACTCAATCCGGAACAAAGCGCTCTATCGACGGCATTGGTGACAAGATCGCGCTGTTTGGGTGTGAAAGCAGCGCTTTCCGCGCGCATCGAAAAGGCCGTGGGAATGATCTTCACGGTCTTGGCCGCAAGAACATCATCCTTGCTTACCCTTAGAAGCGAGTGTGCGACCAGCCCGTCCGATCGGGTCAGTCCCTCATAAGATCGCAAAGATCCCGCCCGATCCAGCGGTGCGGAGGCACAGCCGCCCAGCACGCTCATCAGCACGGCGATCGACCACATATCAACCCTCCGACGGCTTTCAGCGGCAGACGGACCATAGGCGCTGCTTACAGCATGATTTGAGAGTGTAGCGACTGGCATTGATGTTTGCGCTCCTGTACCGGGTTATGAACATCAGCATCATCATTAAATATCGCACTGAGTGTAATATTAATATCGGCCAATTTGCGGCAATCGAGAAGCGAAGCGGAGAATTTATTTCACCTGAGATTGAGATTGCCAGGAGCGGCCCGTGGGGCATGCCGATGATTTGAGCGGCGTTGCGACTCATGCCAGAATGGCCCGATGCAGAATGCAACCTCAAAGCCGGAAGGGCTGCGCGAACAGAAGCGCCGCCTGACCTTTCAACGCATAGCGGACGTCGGAATGAAATCCTTTCTCGCGAAAGGCTATCAGGAAACGACGATCGACGAGATTGCGGCAGCGGCTGGGATTTCTCGCCGGACTTTCTTTTATTACTTTAAAAGCAAGGACGATATTCTTCTGGCGCATCAGCGCCGATATATGGACGCACTGCGGACTGGCATCATGGAGAATGCCTCAGCCGGGCGACCCATTGAGGTCATCCATCAAGCCACCCTGGGACTCGTGGCCCGCATCGAGGCGGAAGCGCCGCGGCTTCTGGAGACTGCCAAGCTTTTACGTCAAAGCGAGACCTTGCGCGCCCGTTCGCGGGGCAACTCTTTGCAGCTTGAGCAAATCGCCTACCAAGCCCTGTGCGAACTGTTCCCGACTAGGGACCGCGACGGTCTGCAGCTGGTTTCGATGATCGGAGTGAGCCCGCTTCGCCTCTCGGTCAACAAATGGCTGCAGGAAAATGGCAGGCTGCCGCTGATCAAGTATCTTGAGGATGCGCTTTCGAAATGGCGAACGGAAATCTGATCCGTCAGCCGAACGGATCGCGCTAAGCCGTTTCTTGTGGGTCGTCGATCAGGATCTGATGTCGAGCACGCGGTTCTTATGAGCCGGATGCGTGCTGTAGACGAAGATCTTGTTCATTTCCTTCTCCGTGAGAAGCCGCAGGAAGCGAACTTCCACCGTGTTGTTGGAGAAGACCTTCATCAGCACACAGCCGACCTTGGTGATGCGGGCGTCAGGAATATCCAGGTAGAACTGCTTCGGCAGATTATACTGGGTGAGGATCGCAAGAACCGCGCTGCTCTGCGAGATACGGATAATATCGCAGCGGCGCGACGCAAGATTCATCACGCCCTTTTCAGTGTATTCGAGGCGGGCGGCATTCATGGTATCTTCCATGCGAAACCGCACTTCGCGGTCATACATGAAGGATTCTTCCTTGTTAAGGAAATGCTGACCTGAATTAGCTCTGCCGAACGCGGCCATCTTGGTAGACCCCTGAAGTATATTATGAAAAGGAGACTATCAGCCGGTCTTTAACAGAAGGTTTGAGTGCGCCGGCCCAAGATGAATTTTGTTGTTCATTTTTACTTGGGCCGGGGCATCCGGTAAGCGCCTACTTGCGATAGGAGTGGCCGCTGGCGTCGAAAAGATGCAGCTTCTGACGGTCGGCGGCAAAACGCATCTTTTGGCCGCGATGAATATCGGCAATGCCGGGGATCTTGACGATGATCGGCTCGCCATCGACGAGGCCTTCAATATAGAGCTGCGTCACTTCGCCGAGCGCCTCGACGATGGAAACCTCGCCTTCGAAGAGATAGTCATCGCCCGTCGCGAGACGAAGATCTTCCGGACGTACGCCGAAGCTCGCGGTCTTGCCCTTTTCGGAGGCCTCTGTCGGCACGTCCAGCGTTACCGATTTGCCGCCGGTCAGCGTCACCGTCGTCGCAGCGCCTGTTTCGGTTACCGTTGCCGGGATGATGTTCATGGCCGGCGAGCCGATAAATTTTGCAACGAACAGGTTGGCCGGGCGCTCGTAGAGCTCAAGGGGAGCGCCGACCTGCTCGACCCGGCCCGCCGACAGCACGACGATCCGGTCGGCAAGCGTCATGGCTTCCACCTGGTCGTGCGTGACGTAGATCATCGTCGTCTCGGGCATGGAATCGCTAAGTTTGGCGATCTCGATGCGGGTCGCCACACGCAGGGCGGCGTCGAGGTTGGACAGTGGTTCGTCGAAGAGGAAGACCTTGGGGTTGCGGCAGATGGCGCGGCCGATGGCGACGCGCTGCCGCTGACCGCCCGAGAGTGCCTTCGGCAAACGCTCCAGATATTGCGTGAGCTGCAGGCTCGCTGCCGCCGCACGCACGCGGCGGTCGATCTCCTGCTTGCTTTCGCCAGCAATGCGCATGCCGAAGGCCATGTTGTCATAGACGGTCATATGCGGATAGAGGGCATAGGACTGGAAGACCATGGCGATGCCGCGCCGTGACGGCGGCACCTCGTTCACCTTCTGCCCGGCGATCATCATATCCCCGGCGGTGATGCTCTCCAGCCCGGCAATCATCCTGAGCAAGGTGGACTTGCCGCAGCCGGAGGGGCCGACGAAGACAATGAACTCGCCTTCGTTGATCTCCAGATCGATGCCGTGCAGCACGTGCACGCTGCCGTAGGATTTCTTGATATCCTTCAGAACAAGTCCAGTCATTATGCTTCCTCCTCCCAAAGGTCAGGCAAGACGCGCGAAATAGGCGCCCCAGGCCGGAATATCGATCTTGTTACCGTAGTTGTTGCTGGTAAATCCATGTCCCGTCAACGCCTGCCAATTGCCATCAGGCAAGGTTGCCAGCGTTTCGACAGGGCTCATGTTGAAGACGCAGAGAATGGTCTCACCGGCATAAGTGCGGGTGTAGATCAGCACGTCGCCCTGCGGCTCCGAAAAGGCGATTTCGCCCTTGGCGAAGGCCGGATGCTGCTTGCGGAAGGCGAGGAAGCGGCGATACTGCTCCAGCACCGAATTTTCATCCCCCTGCTGGACGCTGACGGCGCGCAGAATGTGCTCGACCGGGACCGGCAGCCACGGCTTGACGGTGGAAAAGCCGCCCTGCGCCACCTGGCTGTCCCAGACCATCGGCGTCCGGCAGCCATCACGGCCCTTGAACTCGGGCCAGAACTGGATGCCGTAGGGATCCTGCAGATCCTGATAAGCGAGATCGGCTTCCGTGAGCGCCAGTTCCTCGCCCTGATAGATGCATACGGAGCCGCGCAGGGTCAGCAGCAGCGCCGCATAGAGCTTGGCGAAAGCATCGCGGTCGGCCACCAGATTGCCCCAGCGGCTGACATGGCGCACGACGTCGTGGTTGGAGAAGGCCCAGCAAGCCCAGCCTTGCGGAGCTGCCGTGTCGAAGTCGTTCATCACCTCTTCGACGCGATCCGGCGAAAGAGCGTCCGGCGCCAGGAATTCGAAGGCGTAGCACATGTGCATCTTGTCGCCGCCGGATGTGTACTCGCCGACAATCTCGAGGCCGCGCTGGCTATCGCCGACTTCGCCGACGGCGGCAATCGCCGGATATTCGTCGAGCACGGCGCGGAAGCGCTTCAGGAATTCCAGGTTCTCGGGACGGTTCTTGTCGTAGAGATGCTCCTGGAAGTTATAGGGATTGACGGCCGGCGCTGTGGATGCGTTTCGCCGCGAAGGCTCCAGCGCCGGGTTGTCGCGCAATTCCTTGTCGTGGAAGTAGAAGTTGATGGTGTCGAGACGGAAGCCGTCGACACCGCGGTCAAGCCAGAAACGGACGACGTCAAGCAAGCGGTCCTGCACCTCAGGATTATGCAGGTTCATATCCGGCTGCGAAGTCAGGAAGTTGTGCATGTAATATTGCATGCGGGTCGGATCCCACGCCCAGGCAGAGCCGCCAAAGATCGACAGCCAGTTGTTGGGCGGTGTGCCGTCCGGCTTGGCATCAGCCCATACATACCAATCGGCCTTAGGGTTATTCTTGCTCGAGCGGCTTTCGACAAACCAGGGATGGCGGTCCGAGCTGTGCGACAGCACGAGATCGATCATCACCTTGATGCCCAGGCGATGAGCTTCCGTCACCATCGCATCGAAATCGGCAAGCGAACCGAAGATCGGATCGACGTCCTCGTAATTGGAGACGTCATAGCCGAAATCGCGCATCGGCGACGTGAAGAACGGCGAAATCCAGATCGCATCGACGCCAAGCGACGCGACATGCGGCAGGCGGACGGCGATGCCCTTGAGATCGCCAATGCCGTCACCGTTGGAGTCCTGATAGGAACGCGGATAGATCTGATAGATCACGGCGCCGCGCCACCAGTCCTTGTCAACTTCCGAAGCCGATTGAAGAGCAATGCTCATGCTGAATGGGTCCTGTAGTAAGTGCGTGTTTTTGAATCAGCCCCCCTTCACCGACCCGGCGAGCAGACCGCGCACGAGATAGCGCTGCAGACCAAAGAAGACGAGGAGTGGGATAAGGATGGTGACGAAGGCCGAAGCCGTCAGGATTTCCCAGTTGCCGCCACGCGAGCCGAGCAGCGCGTTGAGGGCGGCGGTCAGTACGAGGTGATCCTTGTCGGTGCCGAGGAACACCATGGCAATCAGAAGGTCATTCCAGACCCAAAGAAATTGGAAGATCGCGAAGGAAGCGAGCGCCGGGAAGGACAGCGGCAGGATGATCTTGACGAAAATGTCGAAATCGCTGGCGCCATCGACGCGGGCGGATTCGATAATCTCCTTGGGCAGACCGGCAATGTAATTGCGCAGGAGATAGATGGCGAGCGGCAGGCCGAAGGCCGTGTGCGCCAGCCAGATGCCGGGATAGGTCTTCGACGACACGCCGAACAACTGGCCGATTTCGTTATAGATGCGCAAGAGCGGGATCAGCGACATCTGCAGCGGCACGACGATCAGGCCGACGACGAGCGCAATCAGGATCGCCCTGCCGGGAAATTCCATCCAGGCCAATGCATAGGCCGCAAAAGCGGCGATCAGGATCGGAATGACGGTTGCGGGGATCGTTACCGTCAGCGAATTGATGAAGGACTGGCCGATACCCTCGCCGCCCAGTACGTTGCGATAGTTGTCGAGCGTGAATTGCGGCGGCGTGGCAACGGTCAAATAGACGCGCTTGGCCCGGGCATCCGCTCCAAACGCGCCGTTCTTCTGATAGCGATAGCTGCCATCAGAGTTGATCGTCAGCGTTTCACCGTTCTCGATCTCGGCGGGGGAGCCTGCCTTGTAGGCTGCCGGCTCCTGCACGCGCAGGCCGAAGGACTGGATCTTGCCGTCGCCTTCCACATTAAGGGTACCTGCAATCACGAAATTTGCGCCGTCCGGCTTTGCCTTGTCCGGACCGTCGAGGCGGGCTGCCGTTGTGCGCGACGAGCCGGCAAAGGCCGTCCACCAGCCGGAAGCGACGATCTGGTCCTTATCACGCAGCGCAGTGACGAAAATGCCGAGCGTCGGCAATAGCCAGAGAAGGACGATGAGGAGCACCGCGGCATGAACGAAGATGCGAGCGGGGCCGATGCGACCGAGATTTCCAATCATGTCAGCGCCCCTTCGTCTCAGCGTTTGCACGGCGAATGTTCCAGATCATGATCGGCGTGACCGCGACCATGATGACGAGCGCGATAACGGCGCTTCGGCCGCTGTCACCGCCGCCACGGAACATCCAGTTGAACATCAGGTTGGCGAGCACCATCGTGTTCCATTGACCATTGGTCATGGTGAGAACGATGTCGAACACCTTGAGAACGAGGATGGTGATGGTGGTCCAGACGGTGGCGATCGTGCCCCAGACCTGCGGCACCATGATCTTCCAGAAGATCTGCCAGCCATTGGCGCCGTCGATGACGGCGGCTTCGATTGTCTCCTCCGGAATGCCGCGCAAAGCCGCCGAGAGGATGACCATGGCAAAGCCGGTCTGGATCCAGATCAGCATGACCATCAGGAAGAAGTTGTTCCAGAACGGAATGGTGATCCAGACTTCCGGCGTGCCGCCGAACAGCTGGACGATGGCGTTCAGAAGGCCGATCTGCGCGTCGGTGCCGCCGCGATATTCGTAGATGAACTTCCAGATAACGGACGCGCCGACGAAGGAGATCGCCATCGGCATGAAGATGACGGCCTTGGCGATATTGCCCCACCAGATGCGGTCGGTCATCACGGCGATAACAAGACCGAAGAAGGTGCAGGCGGCCGGCACGACGGCAAGCCAGAGAATGTTGTTGAAGATCGACTGGCGGAATTCGGTGTCGTTGAGCGCCCAGAGATAATTGGCGCCGCCGACGAACTTGCTGCCATCGGGCCCGTAGAAGGATAGAATGAAGGTCGCGACGACAGGATAGACGAGATAGACAACGAGCAGGAACAGTGCCGGCCCCAGGAACAGCCAGGGGCGAATGAGACCGCGGCGGCGAAGGTTGACGGCCGCCCGATGAACGTCGTCCCCTTCCCTTGCCGGAAAGATCAAGTCCAAGAGCTTGTTGGAAAACCAGAAATAAGCGGCGCAAATGGCAACGCCGAATATCATGGCGCCAATCGCCGATACGATCTGCGAAAACATCCCTTCCCTCCCCGAATTATCTGCTTTTGTCCATCAGTCGGGCATCGGCCGCGCTGAAGGGCGCGTCGTCATATGCAGTATGGCGCCGCCGGCAAGTTGCCGGCGGCGATAGGGCTATGATGTCTTACTTGATGGCGTCCCAGGACTTCTGGATACCGTCGGCTACATCCTGAGCAGACTTGCCGCCGACGAAATCCACCATGCCGGTCCAGAACGAACCCGCACCAATCTTGCCCGGCATCAGGTCGGAACCGTCGAAGCGGAAAGTGGTGGCCGTGGTCAGGGTCTCGCCTTCCTTGCGCAGTGTGTCGTTGGCATACGCCGCGGTATTGACGGCCTTGTACGGCGTCAGGAAGCCGGACTGGGCCATCCAGACTTCCTGGGCGATCGGCGTCTGCAGGAACTGGATGAAGGCGCGTGCAGCCTTCGAATCCTTGGTGATGGCAGCGAGCGTGCCGGCGCCGAGAACCGGCTTGCCGAGTTCCGGATGCGCGGCGGAGGGCGGGAAGTAGAAGAAGTCCGCATCCTGGCCAAGCTTGGTGCCCTCCGGGAAGAAGGACGGAATGAAGGATGCCTGCTTGTGCAGGTAGCACTTCGGCGGAACCGTGAAGAGGCCCTTCGGGCTGTCGCGGAAGTCGGTCGAGGCAACGGCCGCAACGCCGCCGGCAACATATTTCGGGTTCTTAGCGAACTTGCCGAACTCCTCGATCGCCGCAACGACCTTCGGATCGTTGAACTTCAGCGAGTTATCGACCCAGTGATCGTAATCCTGCGGCGTGTTGAGGCGCAGCATCAGATCTTCGACCCAGTCGGTTGCCGGCCAACCGGTGGCACCGCCCGAACCGAGGCCGATGCACCAGGGGGTGCCGCCATCCTTGACGATCTGATCCGAAAGCTTGATCAGGTCCTCCATGGTCGTCGGGACCTTGTAGCCGGCTTCCTCAAAGTTTTCCGGAACGTACCAGACCAGCGACTTCAGGTCGGCCTTGTAGGGGAAGGCATAGAAGGCGTCCTTGCCGTCCTTGCCCTTGTAGGTGCCGTAGCCGACCCAGCTGTCGCCGGCACCGTAATTGGTCTTGACCCAGCTTGCGAGATCATCGCCGAGCGGCGTCAGATAACCCTTGCTGGCAAGGTTCGCGAGAAGGCCCGGCTGCGGCAGGATGGCGACGTTCGGCGGCGAACCGGCCTGCGTGTCGATGACGATCTGCTGCTCGTAGTTTTCCGAGGACGAATATTTGGCGTTCACGCCGGTCGCTTCGGTGAAGTACTTGAGGACGCTGGTGAAGAGAGCCTCGTCCTCGCCACGCCAGGGGCCGAAGATGGTCAGCGTCTCGCCCTTCAGGTCGGCATGCGCCGACTTGAACTCGTCGTAGCTTTTCCAGTTGAACTTGGAGTCCTGGCCGGGCTGGAACTTCAGATCGGCCGCCATCGCCGTACCGGCCACCAAGGCAGCGGCAGCAACGGTCATCAAGAACATCTTTTTCATGCGTTGTCCTCCCAAATAACGAAACCCATGAGCCCAAACACGGTCTTGTGCTACGCGCTCCATTCCTCAAAGCGCTTTGGCTACCTCTCTCATCCATTGAGCGCGGGCTAAAGTCAAGCGATTTTCAGATTTTGGCGGATGTACACAGCAATTCTCGCGCTGCAACATGGAATACAGATCGATTTTTTGCTATTTATCTTGTCTCGCGCACTTCTCCTGTTACATAATTGAAAGCGCTTTGGAAGCCTGGGGCTTTTCAGGAGGTTGTCTCGGCATCTTGGCGGCGTGCAGTGGGAGGAGCTGGAATACCGTGAATCTGAAACAGCTATCGCAGATGCTCGGGCTGTCGCAGACGACAGTCAGCCGGGCCTTGAACGGATATCCGGAAGTCAATCGCGAAACTCGCGAACGCGTTCTCAAAGCGGTTCGCGAAACCGGCTATCGGCCCAACAAGGCAGCCCAAAGACTTGCGACCGGCAAGGCCGGCTCGATCGGACTTGTGATGCCGACTTCGCCCGGCAATTCTTCGGACGTGCATTTCAGCGAGTTCCTGACGGGACTGGGAGAAGAGGCCTTGCGGCACGATTTCCATTTCGTCCTGACGCCTGCTGATCCGAATGACGAAGTCGGCGCCCTCAGGCGATTGGCGGCCAGCGGCAATGTCGATGCCCTCTTCGTCAATTATATGCGTGGTCATGATCCGCGCCTGGAGATGCTGAAGTCTCTATCCATGCCCTTCCTGGTGCATGGACGCTCCATCGGCTCCGAGCCCGACTATCCCTTCCTCGACATCGACAACGAAGCCGCCTTCTATGACGCCACGAAGCTGCTTCTGCAGCTCGGACACCGGCGCTTCGCCCTCTTGAACGGCCCGATCTATTTCGATTTCGCCATTCGCCGGAAGAACGGCATGGATACAGCCCTTGCCGAGCGTGGCCTGGCGCTCGACGAAACCTGCGTCAGCCATACGCCGATGACGGATGAACAGGGCTTGCTAGCCATGGAGCGCATCCTGCAAATGGAGAGGGACAAGCGCCCAACTGCGGTGCTCTGCTCGAGTACCGTATTGGCGCTCGGCGCCGTTCGCGCCATCAATCAGGCAAAGCTGAAACTGGGCGAAGACATATCGATGATCGCCCACGACGACGTGCTGACCTTGCTCAAGCCAGAGAACTTCACCGTGCCGCTGACGACCACGCGCTCGTCACTGCGTGCAGCCGGCGTGCGCATCGCCGAACGGCTGATCGGCGAAATCAAGCATACGGAGACATTTCCGGCGCAGGAATTGTGGAAAGCCGAATTGATCGTGCGCGCCTCGACCGGTGTCGCACCGGCCTAAAACTTCGGCGGCTTTCTGCCGGCTGAGCGATAGGCTGCGATGACGGTATTGGCCATCAGCATCGCGATCGTCATCGGGCCGACACCGCCCGGAACCGGCGTGATGGCGGCAGCGATTTCTGAGGCTTCACCATAGGCGACATCGCCCACCAGCCGGCTCTTGCCTTCGCCTCGCTCCGGTGCCGCGATCCGGTTGATGCCGACATCGATCACGGTCGCA
>NZ_JBXSOU010000011.1:0-211102 GCF_057784395.1 Martinezella sp. CNPSo 3957 | reverse complement strand
TCCGCTTCTTTTCCGATGAAGTGGTAAGCTTCCTGCGATCCGCAAACCCCGCTTGGGATATACGAAGGGTCGAGGCTCCGACCCTGATGCCGCGAAATCTTGTCTCGGCCGCCTACTCAAACGCCGACATATGGGTGCAGGAGCGAATGTCGAACACCGAAGCCGAACTTGTGCTCCGGCCCGAAACGACGCCGTCAACCTACGCCTACATGCAACATCTTCTCGGAAATCATTCCAGAACTCGGCTCCCCTTGTGCGTCTGGCAGGCCGGGAAATCCTACCGCCGGGAACAGGACCAGCCAAGCAAGCATGTGAGGCTCAAGGAATTCTGGCAGCTCGAATTCCA
Organism: Martinezella sp. CNPSo 3957; assembly: GCF_057784395.1. Taxonomy (NCBI): domain Bacteria; kingdom Pseudomonadati; phylum Pseudomonadota; class Alphaproteobacteria; order Hyphomicrobiales; family Rhizobiaceae; genus Martinezella; species Martinezella sp. CNPSo 3957. Next base: position 210,756 of record NZ_JBXSOU010000011.1, on the reverse strand, counting down.
ATGCGCCTTCACCGGCGATAGCGGCAACGATTATCACGCCGCAGCATTGGAACCCGTCCGCAGGATGATCGCCTCGGTCATCCATCTGCCGACACGGATCGTGCCGTCCGATCGCTTGCCGGCCTATTCCGAGGTCACCATGGATATCGAGGTCGATAATGGCGACAAATGGATGGAGGTCTGCTCGATTTCGAGACGAGCGGACTTTCCTCAGCGCTACCGCAGCCAGCCGAAGAAGGGGCTGGCGATAGACCATGACGTCGCGGTGCTCGAAATCGCGATAGGCCTCGACCGCTGCCTCTACAACTGGAACATCGCCGCAAGCCGATAACGACAAAGGCCGGGCTCATTGCGAACCCGGCCTTCAATCACTTTGCCCGAGGTGAAGGCGAACCTCAGCTCGGCAGAACCGTCGAACCCATCAAGGCCTCGTCGATCGCGCGCGCGGCCTGGCGGCCCTCGCGGATCGCCCAGACGACCAACGACTGGCCGCGGCGAATGTCGCCAGCCGTCCAGAGCTTGTCGACCGAGGTCTTGTAGTCCTTGTCGTTGGCAACGACGTTGGTCGAGCCGCGGCGGTCGGTATTCAACGCGAGCTTGCCGTCCATTTCCTTGAGCACGCTGTCGGTGAACGGGCCACGGAAGCCGATGGCGATGAAGGCGAGATCGGCGCGGATGACGAATTCCGTGCCGGCGATCGGCTTGCGGCGATCATCGACTTCGCAGCACTTCACGCCCGTCAGCACGCCGTCTTCGCCGATGAACTCGAGCGTTGCCACCTGGAATTCGCGAACCGCACCTTCGGCCTGCGAGGAAGAGGTGCGCATCTTCGTTGCCCAGAAGGGCCATACGGCGAGCTTGTCTTCCTTCTCCGGCGGCTGCGGACGAATGTCGAGCTGGGTCACCTTCACCGCACCCTGACGGAATGCCGTGCCGACGCAGTCGGATGCCGTATCACCACCACCGACGACGACGATATGCTTCCCGCCTGCCAGGATCGGATCGGCAGGCCAGCCGACGCTGTCGATGTTTTCGCGGCCGACGCGGCGGTTCTGCTGCACCAGATAGGGCATGGCGTCGTGGACGCCTGCGAGCGTTGTGCCAGGAATGCCAGCTTCGCGCGGGGTTTCCGAGCCGCCGCAATAGAGCACGGCATCATGGTCGGCCAGAAGCTGCTCGACCTTGACATCGACGCCGACATTGACACCGCAATGGAAGGTGACGCCTTCGCCCTTCATCTGCTCGACGCGGCGATCGATGAAGTTCTTCTCCATCTTGAAGTCCGGGATACCATAGCGCAGCAGGCCGCCCGGCTTGCTTTCGCGCTCGTAGACGTGGACGTCGTGACCTGCGCGGCCGAGCTGCTGGGCAGCAGCCATGCCGGCAGGGCCGGAGCCGATGATTGCGACCTTCTTGCCGGTGTGAACCGTTGCCGGCTGCGGCCGGATGAAGCCGAGCTCATAGGCCTTGTCGGCAATCGCCTGCTCGACGGTCTTGATCGCGACGGGCGCGTCTTCCAGGTTCAGCGTGCAGGCTTCCTCGCAGGGTGCAGGGCAGACGCGGCCGGTGAACTCCGGGAAGTTGTTGGTCGAATGCAGGTTGTGGATCGCCTGTTCCCAATTGTTGTTGTAAACGAGGTCGTTCCAATCGGGGATCTGGTTGTGCACCGGGCAGCCGGTCGGGCCGTGGCAATAGGGAATGCCACAGTCCATGCAGCGGGCTGCCTGTTTCTGCACTTCCTGGTCCGACATGGGGATCGTGAATTCACGGAAATGCCGGATGCGATCCGACGCCGGCTGATACTTCGCCACTTGCCGGTCGATTTCCAAGAAGCCTGTTACCTTGCCCATGCTTTCGTTTCCTCACTCAAAAAGAGGAGCTCACGGCTCCCGTGCCTGAGGGTCATCTCGGTTTCCCTGTCCGGCACTTTAATTCAAATCCGATTCCGCTGTTCGACAGTCGCGATCGCCATGACGGCGATCGCAATGCGAGGCGAAACCCTCGACTGGTTTCAGAACCGGGGCGGATTACTCCGCCGCCACGCTCATCCGGCTGCGCTCCATTTCCTCAAGGGCGCGGCGGTATTCGACCGGCATGACCTTGCGGAATTTCGGGCGGTAATCGGCCCAGTGATCGAGGATCTCCTTGGCTCGCGTCGAGCCCGTATAGTGGAAGTGGTTCGAAATCAGCTGGAAGAGACGCTCTTCGTCGTGGCGCGTCATGTCATCGGAGACGTCGACGCGTCCCTTGTGCATGATGTCGCCACCGTGATGATGCAGCTTCTCCAGCAGCTCGTCTTCCTCGGGAACCGGCTCCAGCTCGACCATCGCCATGTTGCAGCGACGGGCGAAATCGCCCTTCTCGTCGAGAACATATGCCACGCCGCCCGACATGCCGGCCGCGAAGTTGCGCCCGGTTTCGCCGAGCACGACGACGACGCCGCCGGTCATATATTCGCAGCCGTGGTCGCCCACGCCTTCGACGACGGCGATCGCGCCCGAGTTTCTGACCGCAAAGCGCTCGCCCGCGACACCGCGGAAGTAGCACTCGCCCTCGGTCGCACCGTAAAGCACGGTGTTGCCGACGATGATCGAGTTCTCAGCGATGATCTTCGAGTTCTCCGGCGGACGGATGATGATACGGCCGCCCGAAAGGCCCTTGCCGACATAGTCGTTGCCGTCGCCAATCAGATTGAAGGTGACGCCCCGTGCCAGGAAGGCCGCGAAGGATTGGCCCGCCGTTCCCTTCAGGGTGACGCTGATCGTGTCATCCTTCAGGCCACGATGACCATAGCGCTTGGCAACCGCGCCCGACAGCATGGCGCCGGCCGAACGGTCGACATTCCTGATGTCGACTTCGAAGGCGACAGGCGTCTTCGAAGAAAGCGCCGGCTCCGCCTTCTCGATCAGCTTGCGGTCGAGAATGTCGTCGATTGGATGCTTCTGCACTGTCGTCCAGTAGGTCTCTTCCTTCGGCGCATCGACCTTGTGGAAGATGCGGCTGAAGTCGAGGCCCCTCGCCTTCCAGTGAGCGAGCATGTCGTCCTTTTCCAGAAGCTCGGAAGCGCCGATGATCTCGTCCAGCTTGGCAACGCCAAGCGAGGCGAGAATCTCGCGTACTTCTTCGGCCACGAAGAAGAAGTAGTTGATGACATGCTCCGGCGCGCCCTTGAAGCGCTTGCGCAGAACCGGGTCCTGGGTGGCGACGCCAACCGGACAGGTGTTGAGGTGGCACTTGCGCATCATGATGCAGCCGGCCGCAATCAGCGGCGCGGTGGCGAAGCCGAATTCGTCGGCACCGAGCAGCGCGCCGATGATGACGTCGCGGCCGGTCTTCAGACCGCCATCGACCTGCAGGGCGATGCGCGAGCGCAGCCCGTTCAGCACCAGCGTCTGCTGGGTCTCGGCAAGGCCGATTTCCCAGGGCGAGCCGGCATGCTTCAGCGAGGTCAGCGGCGAAGCGCCGGTGCCGCCATCATAGCCCGAGACGGTGATGTGATCGGCGCGCGCCTTGGCAACGCCGGCGGCAACGGTGCCGACGCCGACTTCCGAAACGAGCTTGACCGAGACATCCGAGGTCGGGTTGACGTTCTTCAGGTCATAGATCAGCTGCGCCAGATCTTCGATCGAATAGATGTCATGATGCGGTGGCGGCGAGATCAGGCCGACGCCCGGCGTCGAGTGCCGGGTCTTGGCAACCGTAGCATCGACCTTGTGGCCGGGCAGCTGGCCGCCTTCGCCGGGCTTGGCGCCCTGCGCCACCTTGATCTGCAGCACGTCGGCATTGACCAGATATTCGGTCGTCACGCCAAAACGGCCGGAGGCGATCTGCTTGATGGCGGAACGTTCCGGGTTCGGCGAGCCGTCGAAGAGCGGCATGTAGCGGTCGGATTCTTCGCCGCCTTCGCCGGTGTTCGATTTGCCGCCGATACGGTTCATGGCGATCGCCAGCGTCGTATGCGCCTCGCGGCTGATGGAGCCGAAGGACATGGCGCCCGTCGAGAAGCGCTTGACGATGTCGGCAGCCGGCTCGACCTCATCGATCGAGATCGGCTTGCGGCCGAGCGCTTCCGCACCCTTGATCTTGAAGAGGCCACGGATGGTGTTCATCCGGAGCGCCGACTCGTTGACCATCTCGGAGAACTCGCGATAGCGGTCCTCGGCATTCCCGCGCACGGCATGCTGCAGGGCAGCCACAGCATCGGGCGTCCAGGCGTGGCTTTCGCCACGCATGCGGTAGGCATATTCGCCTCCGATGTCGAGCGTGCTTGCGAGCAGCGGATCGCGGCCGAAAGCAGCCTTGTGACGCGAGACGGTTTCCTCGGCGATCGTCTCGAGGCCGATGCCTTCGATCATGGTTGCTGTGCCGAAGAAGTACTTGTCGACCAGCTCCTGCTGCAAGCCCACGGCATCGAAGATCTGCGCGCCGCAATAGGACTGATAGGTCGAGATGCCCATCTTCGACATGACCTTGAGGATGCCCTTGCCGACCGCCTTGATGTAGCGGTAGACGACTTCGGTCGCATCCACTTCCTTCGGGAATTCGCCGCGCTGGTGCATGTCAAGCAGCGTGTCGAACGCCATATACGGGTTGATCGCCTCGGCGCCGTAACCGGCCAGCAGGCAGAAGTGATGCACTTCACGCGGCTCGCCGGTTTCGACGACGATACCGACCGACGTGCGCAGGCCCTTGCGGATCAGGTGATGGTGCACGGCTGCCGTCGCCAGCAGCGCCGGGATCGCGATGCGGTCCGGTCCGATCTGGCGGTCGGAAAGCACGATGATGTTGTAACCGCCGCGAACGGCCGCTTCCGCCCGCTCGCAGAGACGGTCGAGCATCTCGGGCATGCCTTCGGCGCCACGTTCGACATCATAGGTGAAGTCGAGCGTCTTGGTGTCGAAGCGATCCTCGGTGTGACCGATCGAGCGGATCTTTTCGAGATCGCCGTTGGTCAGGATCGGCTGGCGCACTTCCAGACGCTTGGCGTTGGCCATGCCGGTATGATCGAGCAGGTTCGGACGCGGGCCGATGAACGACACAAGGCTCATGACGAGTTCCTCGCGGATCGGATCGATCGGCGGGTTCGTCACCTGCGCGAAGTTCTGCTTGAAGTAGGTGTAGAGCAGCTTCGGCTTGTCGGACATGGCCGAGATCGGCGTATCCGTACCCATGGAGCCGACAGCTTCCTGACCGGTCGTCGCCATCGGCGACATCAGGAGCTTGGTGTCCTCGGTCGTATAGCCGAAGGCCTGCTGGCGATCGAGCAGCGACACGTCGCGACGCAGCGCCCGCGGCTCCACCGGCTTCAGGTCTTCCAGGATCAGCTGCGTGCGGTTCAGCCAGCTGCGATAGGGATGCTTGGTCGACAGTTCCGACTTCACCTCGTCGTCGGAGATGATACGGCCCTTTTCCATATCGATGAGCAGCATCTTGCCCGGCTGCAGGCGCCACTTCTGGATGATCTTCTCTTCCTCGACAGGCAGAACGCCGGCTTCGGACGCCATGATGATGCGGTCGTCGCTGGTGACGAGATAGCGGGCCGGACGCAGGCCGTTACGGTCGAGCGTCGCGCCGATCTGCTTGCCATCGGTGAAGGCGACGGCGGCAGGGCCATCCCATGGCTCCATCAGGGCGGCATGATACTCGTAAAATGCCTTGCGTTCCGGCGCCATCAGCTGGTTGCCGGCCCATGCCTCTGGGATGAGCATCATCATGGCATGCGCCAGGGAGTATCCACCACGCACGAGGAATTCGAGCGCGTTGTCGAAACAGGCCGTGTCCGACTGACCTTCATAGGAGATCGGCCAGAGCTTGGAGATATCGTCGCCAAACAGCGGCGAGGATACCGAAGCCTGGCGAGCGGCCATCCAGTTGACGTTGCCGCGCAGCGTGTTGATTTCGCCGTTATGCGCGACCATGCGGTAGGGATGCGCCAGCTTCCACGACGGGAAGGTGTTGGTCGAGAAACGCTGATGCACGAGGGCAACCGCCGTCTCGAAACGCGGGTCGGACAAGTCCTTATAATAGGCGCCCACCTGATAGGCGAGGAACATGCCCTTGTAGACGATGGTCGAGCTCGACAGCGAGACTGGGTAGAAGCTGCTCTCCTCGCCCTCGTATTCCGCATAGATGCGGTTGGAGATCACCTTGCGCAGGGTAAAGAGGCGGCGCTCGAATTCCTCGTTCGTGCCGGCGTCACGGCCGGCGCCGATGAAGACCTGCACATGGTGCGGCTCGGTGGCGGCAATATCAGGTGCCTTCGACAGCGAAGAGTTGTCGACGGGCACGTCGCGGAAGCCGAGCAACACCTGACCCTCTTCGGCCACGACCTGCTTGATCGCGGTCTTGAAGTGCTCGATCAGCGCTTCGTCGCGCGGCAGGAAGAAATGGCCGACGCCATATTCGCCCGCCTTCGGCAGGATCACGCCCTGTTTCGCCATTTCCTCACGGAAGAAGCGGTCGGGAATCTGTACGAGAATGCCCGCGCCGTCGCCCATCAGCGGATCGGCGCCGACAGCACCGCGATGCGTCAGGTTTTCGAGAATGAACAAGCCGTCGCGCACGATCTGGTGCGACTTCTGACCCTTCATATGCGCAACAAAGCCGACGCCACAGGCGTCATGCTCGTTGCGGGGATCATAAAGGCCCTGTTTCGGCGGGATGCCGACAGCGCGTTTCGACGTCTTGGCCGTCACGGCAGCATTCACTGCAGCGGTCTGGTCAAAACTCGTCAACGTCGTCCTGTTCGTCATGGTCTTCCCTCCGATAAGGCCCGCGTCGCGGGCGCTTCTTCGTCCCGCGCGGTCCGTTTCCGAGGCCGACGCGCGACTGCGCTGTTGCATTGTGAAGATCCGGCTGCGAACCGCGGCTCCTTATATGGAGCCCGTCGTCAGCGTTTCGCGTCCTGCTATTCCACCGCCGCATTGCCCCCTGCCCGAAGGGCTGAAAGGGACACGCTCCTGGTAACTATAGCTCGAAATCCCGACATCGTCAGGACCCTTAGCGCATCTTCGGCCTTGGCGGCCAAAATAGGACAGCAACCCTGTCCTAATTCATCAGCTCTATGCCAGAAAGCTTCTGCCTTCGCAAGAGCAAAACGGCAAAATTTCGTCAACCGAAGACGTAAGATTGCCTTTGTTGCATAAATCAAGCAATAAAGTTTCGCTGCAGCGCATCATTTTATTTGTTGATTGCGTAGATCAATTTCTGTGATGCATTCTTCAAACTCATGCTCTTGATAGGTTTTTGCATTGGCGTAATGTCCGCCCGATCCTATCTAACTCACCTTCAATTCACTCCTTATAATTGGTGCACTTCGATGTTTTTTGCCTCCGATAATTGGGCCGGTGCCCACTCCAAGATCGCTGAACGTCTTCTCGCAGAGGCGGGAGGTTTTGCAACAGCATATGGCTTGAGCGAACTGGATCAGAAGGTCGAGGCAAAGTTTTCAGAGATATTCGAGCGCGAAGTCTCCGTATTCTTCGTCGCCACGGGCTCTGCCGCCAACTCGCTGTCGCTCGCCAGCGTCCAGAAGCCGGGTGGCATCACCTTTTGCCACAGCGAGGCGCATGTAGCCGAGGACGAATGCGGTTCACCGGACTTCTTCAGCAGCGCGCGGCTGGCAACCGTCAAGGGTGACGCGGGCAAGATCGACCCCGAGGCCCTTGCTGCAAAAATTGCACGCTTCCCGCAGGATGCCGTGCATCACGGCCGCGCCGCCGCCGTGACGATCACGCAAGCGACGGAAATCGGCACGGTCTATTCGCTTGCCGAGATCGACGCCATCGCCGCCATCGCCAAGGCGAACGGCCTGCCGCTGCATATGGATGGCGCGCGTTTCGCCAACGCCCTCGTCGCGCTCGGCACGACACCAGCCGAGATGACTTGGAGGCGCGGCGTCGATATCCTCTCCTTCGGCGGCACCAAAAACGGCTGCTGGTGCGCCGAGGCGATCGTCATCTTCGATCCGGAGAAGGCAAAGGAGATGCATTTCATCCGCAAACGCGCCGCCCAGCTTTTCTCCAAGTCGCGCTTCATCGCCGCCCAGTTCGACGGCTATTTCCAGGACGGCCTCTGGCTTGATCTCGCCCGCCATTCCAATGGGATGGCCGATCGGCTGCGCGCCGGCCTCGAAAAGACCCGCGGCGCCCGTCTCGCATGGCCGACTGCCTCGAATGAGGTTTTTGCGATCATCCCAAAATCCGCCGCCAAGGCGGCCGAAGACAAGGGAGCGAAGTTCTACGAATGGCCGATCCCGGAATCGCAGCCGGATCTCGTCGGCAGGGATGAAACGCTGATCCGCCTCGTGACCAGCTTCGCCACCACCGAGGCGGATGTGGGGAATTTCCTCGCTTGCCTGGGTTGACCGCATGAAAAGAGCGCCGGAGCCGACTTTACGGCCGGACGGCGCTCACAATGCCAGAAGGGGTCAGTTTTGATTCCGATGGGCGATCATTGCGAAGTTCGATAGATCGCCGCGATCGGATGCCGGTGCGTTGTGTATAATCATCGTCATTGCCACGACGCAGGCAACAAGCCCGGAAATGAAGATGGCACCATATATCATCGGGCGACTATTCCTCCGCAATTCCCCCACCGCCACCTGAGATAGCAGAAGAAGCTGACTTCCGCCTGAAAACGGGCGCAGCAATAAATCAGCCGGCGAAATAAATCCGGATCTCATCCGCATGATTGGAAAGGCTTTTAACGAGAGGCGAGAGGCGATTTCGTCATTAGTTTGATCGTAGGCCCCGGACCTTGGAGAGGATATCGTCAGAGAGCGCGTTAACCAGAAGTTGGTCCGCACCCTTGCGCGGCACGAGGACGAATTCGACATCTTCGAGCGTCGGCAGCCAGCCCGGCGCGATCTCCAGCAATCCGGCGGGGGCCATGCTTTTCGGCTGGACGAGAACGCCCATGCCTGCGCGCGCCGCCGCGGTCAGGCCGCTTAGGCTGCCGCAGGTGCAGACGATGCGCCAGGGCATCTGCTGCCGGCGCAGCGCCTCGAGCGCCACCGCTCGCGTGACGCTTGGAGTGGGAAAGGCGATCAGTGGCAATGGTCCCGCAAGTTTGCGGATGCGATCCGGGTCGCGCGCTAGCCAGACCAGCGGCTCGCGGTAGACGAGCTTGCCTCTCGCATCGCCGAGCCGCCGCTTGGCAAGCACTAGATCGAGATCGCCATTATCCTGCATCTCATAAAGCACGCCGCTGAGCGCAACCGTCAGCTCGAGATCGACTGAGGGATGCGAACGCACGAATTCCTCAAGCACGTCCGGTAGCTGGCTGGTGACGAAATCCTCGGAAACCCCGAGCCGGAGATTGCCGCGCAGGCTGTTGCCGGCAAAAAGCCGCTGCACCTCCGCTTCGATCGACAGCATCTGGCGCGCATGGCCGAGTAGCGCCTCGCCATCACCGGTCAGAACGACACGATGCGTATCGCGCGCCAAGAGCTTTCGCCCGAGCTCTGCTTCCAGCCGTTGTATATGCTGGCTGACGGTCGATTGCCCAAGCCCCAGCCGCTCCGCGGCAAGGGTGAAACTACCCATCTGCTCGACGGCGACGAAGCTGCGCAACTGTATGAGATCAAGCATGGCTTATCCTGCATCGCGATAACTGTTATTCCTTGCATCGTGGATCACAATAGGTCTATCTGCAAGGAGTATCATCAAGACTTGCAAATGCGATTGGGGTAGGCACGATGCGCCGCTTTCTTCCAGACACCTTCACCATGCTGCTGGTGCTCACCGTCCTGACGGCATCCTTCTTTCCGGTGCAGGGGGCTAGCGCTCACTATTTCAGCATTGCCACCAACGTCGCCATCGGTCTTTTGTTCTTCCTGCACGGCGCGCGCCTGTCGCGCGATGTCGTCATTGCCGGTATGCTGCACTGGCGACTGCATCTCGTCATCCTGCTGACGACTTTCGGCATCTTTCCGCTGCTGGTGCTGACCATGGGTCAAATCGTTCCGAACAGCATCCTGCCCGTCTCGCTTTATACCGGCATGCTGTTTTTGAGCGTTCTGCCGTCAACCGTGCAGTCCTCGATCGCCTTCACCTCCATCGCCGGCGGCAATGTGCCGGCCGCGATCTGCTCGGCGTCGGCCTCCAACATCTTCGGCATGTTCCTGACGCCGCTGCTCGTCGGCATCCTGTTTTCGGTCGGCGGCCAAGGTGGTGGCTTTTCCTGGGATGTTTTGTGGCAGATCATGCTGCAGCTGCTCGCCCCATTCATCGCCGGTCAGCTGCTGCAGCCATGGATCGGCGACTGGATCCGTTCGAAGAAGAAGATCCTGATGCCGGTCGATCGCGGCTCGATCCTCATGGTGGTTTATTCAGCTTTCAGCGAGGCCGTGGTGGAAGGGCTGTGGCATACCTTCTCCGTCCTCGATATCGTCACAGTCATCATCGCGAATATGGTGCTTCTGGCGATGGTAATCTGCATCACCATGTTCGGCAGCCGCGCCCTCGGTTTTGAAAAGGCCGACGAGATCACCATCACCTTCTGCGGTTCGAAGAAGTCGCTGGCAAGCGGTGTGCCGATGGCCAATGTCATCTTCGCCGGCCAGAGTATCGGCGCCATCGTGCTGCCACTCATGCTGTTCCATCAGATCCAGCTGATGACCTGCGCCGTGCTCGCTCAGAAATATGCCGATGCCGCCAAGCGGCGCGAGGCTGCGAAGGCTCAGGCGGGAACGAAAACGGGCGAAGCGACAAACGCAGCCTGAGTTCTCCGATAACACACAAAACGAAAGCGGCGCCCCGATGGAGCGCCGCTTCTTTGATCTTGGGAGGATCAGGAGCTGGGCGGTCAGAGACCGCCAGCCCAGCATGACGGTCCAAGACCGTCAGCCATACTTAGTTGATATGAGCCTCGATGGCCTTCGGAGTTTCCACGGGCTCGGCCGCGATGGAGATACGGCGGGGCTTCATGGCTTCGGGAATGTTGCGCAACAGATCGATGTGCAGCAAACCGTTCTTCAGTGAAGCAGCCTGAACCTCGACATGGTCGGCAAGCTGGAAACGACGCTCAAAGGCACGCTTGGCGATACCGCGATAGAGATATTCGCTGGTTTCAGCCGGCTCTTCGCTCTTTTCGCCCTTGACCTGAAGGACATGGGCGTGGGCCTCGATGCTCAGTTCCTTTTCATCAAAACCGGCAACGGCCATGGTGATGCGATAGGTGTTTTCACCCGTGCGCTCGATATTGTAAGGCGGATAGGTCTGGGCCTGATCCGGCTGGCCAAGGCTGTCGAGCATGGTGAACAGACGGTCGAAACCGACGGTGGAACGGTAAAGGGGAGAGAAGTCTACGTGACGCATGGAAGTCCTCCTGTGAGCGACAATTGCGATTTCAATTCTTGTCCCATGACCCCACTCGGGGCGGCCTCGGGACGGTTCTGCGAGCCCGTTTGGCACCCGCAAAAAAGAGATGGGGATCACTTTTCCGGAGTTCAAGCCCCCAGTGCCGCAACCCTCATTTTGCAGAAAATCACCGCGTGAACCGCAGATGAACGGATAGTTCGGAACCCGTTCAGGCTGGCTGACCTATCGTTTGACCATCGGAACAACCATCGTCCGATGACTGAAGTGTATCGTCCCTTCTTCTTCAGTCCTTGCTCGGCCGGCGAAGCGGATCTCTCTATCTCCGCAAGCCGGCCTTTTTTCTTTGCGGACACTACCGCAGCAACTTCAGCGACCCAGTAAGCGATTTCACCCATTTCGAAGGCCCCGCCAGCCCGAGGCCATCGATCGCCTCGCCGGCGAGATCGCGATCCGGAAACGTCGCCTCATATTCCCTGTAATCGTGCAACGAGCGGGCAAAGGCGGGAAACGGAACGATCGCGCGGTCGTTTTCCACCGGCAAGGTCTTCAGCAACAAAGATCGTATGGTTTCCGCATCCGCCTGCAGTATCGGGACGGGCATGTTCGAACTGATGTCGATGGTACGCTCCTCCCTGTCGGTCAATTGCCTTGCCGCGAGCGAGGGAAACTTTGCGCCCAACCCGATCGAGATGGCGCCGGCGGTGTTGGCGATCAGCCCAAGCGGCAATGCCGGATTGATGACGATGGCAAGACGGATATCGGGAAGCATGGAGACCTGCTGCTGTTGACATGTGAGGTCGCAGGATATCTCTCTCACCAGGGATAATCTTGCCTTTCATTGCCGTATGTTCGAATAATGTGGTAGGATCTACCTCATATTTGCAGATAAGAGGTTGGATATGCCCCACACCCTTGAGCCCATCGATTTGAAGATTCTCGGCGCCCTTCAGAAGGATGGGCGCCTGACGAACCAGGCGCTTTCATCCGAAGTCGGGCTCTCGACATCTCCGTGCTGGCGGCGCGTGCGTCAGCTGGAAGAAACCGGCGTCATCCAGGGCTATACGGCAACTTTGGACAGGCGCCAGATCGGCCTCGGCGTGCTTGCCTTCATCAGGGTCAAGATCGACAGCCACAGCGAGGCGGAAGCAGAGGAGTTTTCCCGCGACGTCCTGAAACTCCGCGAGGTCGTGGCCTGCTACAGCATCGCCGGGGACGCGGATTTCCTGCTGCAGGTGGTGGCGGCCGATCTCGACAGCTATGCCGATTTCGCCATGGCGGTCGTACGCCGCCTGCCGCGCATCAAAGAGATGGAGACCACCTTCGTGCTGAAGGAAATCAAGCCTTTCAAGGGCTTTCCGCTTGGGGTTGGCCAGCGGTAGCAGCGCAAGGCGCGGATGCCAGGTGCGCTATGGAGGAGATAGCGCGCCCATGTGCCTCTTTACGTTTGGATCGAAGCCATCCTATTCTCGGGCAAGTGGCTGCCCACCCTAGGGTATTGCCCGGGGTATAAAATGTCGGCGCTCTCTTTCTCGAAAATTTCCTCATCGCTGAATACGCTTCTAGCGGCCATCGGTCTGCTGACGGTGGCGGCGCTTACGACGCCGGATATCGTCGGGCAGACCAGGCTCATCCTGGAACTTCTCCTTGCGGGCGTCTGGGCCATCTATGTCCTGCAATTGATCGAGACGCTGGTCATGCACCGCGCAAGGGACGTTCGCGGCAGGATACCGGAAATCGCCGTCGACATACTGGCCGTTCTGGTCCCTTTGGCCGCCTTCCTTCTCATCCGCGGGCGCGACCAAAGCCTCTATTGTGCCATCTGGCTTTTGAAGCCGTTGCGCGGTTCGACCTTCTTCCGGCTGCTGGGCAGGGTCCTGACCAAGGAGGCACGCAACCTGATCGGCGTCACCTCGATCTTCGGCATCGTTCTGTTCGCCGCAGCGCTTGCCGCTTACATCATCGAACGCGATGTCCAGCCCGACAAGTTCGGCAGCATCCCCCTCGCAATGTGGTGGGCCGTGACGACGCTGTCGACCACGGGCTATGGTGACGAGATCCCGCAAAGTCTCGCCGGCCGCACCCTTGCCGGGCTGGTCATGATGTGTGGTATCGGCATCTTTGCCTTGTGGGCCGGCATTCTTGCTACCGGCTTCTACGAAGAGGTTCGCCGCCAGGACTTCGTGCGCAACTGGCAGCTGGTTGCGGGAGTGCCGTTGTTCCAGAAGCTCGGTTCGGGAGCGCTCATCGAGATCGTACGGGCGCTGAGACCTCGCGTCGTGCCGGCGGGCGGTATCATCTGCCGCAAGGGCGAGGCCGGCGATCAGATGTATTTCATCGTCGAGGGCCGCGTCAGCGTCGCCACACCGAACCCGGTGGAGCTCGGCTCCGGCAGCTTCTTCGGCGAGATGGCGCTGATCACCGGCGAACCCCGCTCGGCAACCGTGAGCGCTGCGACCGAGGTCTCGCTGCTATCGCTCTACTCATCGGATTTCCAGATGCTCTCGAGCAGCAGCCCCGAGATTGCCGAGATCATTCGCCAGACCGCACTGGAGCGGCGCGGTGCGGTGCCGAAGGCTTGAAGCGACCGGACATCATACAGCAGGCGCCTCTGAGGGCACAATAAATTGCGGATACCGGCGACTATCCCGTGGTGCATTGACGTCGATACAAGGGATGTGGCAGCCTGACCGGTATCGGCGTCGTCTCGCATTAGATGACGCTTGTCACACTCGTTCGGCACGGCTCGATGCACCCGCGATTACTCAAGACATTCCTGGCGGTCGCGCGGAACCGGAACTTCACCCGCGCAGCTGAAGACGTCCATCTCGCGCAATCGAGCGTGAGTGATCAGATCCAGTCGCTCGAAGCCGAATTGGGCACGGCGCTTTTTATCCGGTCGCGATCGGGCCTGGAGCTGACGGCAGCTGGCGAGGCATTGCGACCCTATGCCGAAGAAATATTGGCAATCGCCAGCGAGGCGCGCATGGCCGTTGAAGCAGTCTCGGCAGCGGCGGCTGGGACGGTGACGATCGGCGCGCTCGAAACCATTGCTTCCATGAAGCTTCCGCAATGGTTGCCGGCCTTTCAGCGCGGTCATCCCGATATCGATCTGAGGGTGACGATTGCGGGCAGCGGCGATCTGTTGCGCAAGCTCGAAACCGGTGAGATCGATGTGGCCTTCTGCTTTGACAGGGGCGGGATCGACGAACGCCTCGCAACGCGGGTGATATCGACGGAGCCGTTGATCCTCATTACCCCTCCTGCACAGGAGCCATCTTTGAAGACAAGCGATCTGGCAACGCTCGCTTCGATGAACTTCGTGGCAACCGAAGTCGGCTGCGTCTATCGGCACCTCTTCGACAAGGCATTCGAGGCCGCCGGGACGGCGGTACCGAAGCTCGCCGCCGAAGTCGGAAGCATCGGCACCATTGCGCGGCTCGTGGCGGCCGGCACGGGCTCGAGCTTGGTTCCGCGGTTTGCCGTTGCGGACGCAGTCCATCGTGGCGAAATCGACGAAATGCCCTGGCCGGGGCCGATGCGGACAGCCTCGCTTGTAATGATCTGGCGGCGCCGGCGTGTTCAGCCGCCAGCTTTGAAGCTGCTCCTGGCATTCGCAAACACTGGCTTTGCAGCCGCTAAATCAGCCGATGTCCGCCCTCGACATGCAGTATCGTCCCCGTTGTGAAGGCGTTGCCCATCAGGAAGCTGATAGCGTCGGCGATATCTTCCGGTTGTCCCACTCGTCCAACCAACAGCCGTTTTGCCATGGCGCCCAATGTTTCTTCTTTCCGATCACCGGCAACGAACGTCCAGATGGGCGTATCGACCCAGCCAGGTGAAACGGCGTTCACGCGAATGGGCGCCAACTCAACGGCGAGTGCGCGAACCAACCCTTCCAGACCGGCATTGACGGCTGCAACCACCGACCCTCGTGCGGCCGGACGATAAGCGGCAACGCCTGACGTGAACGTGATGGAGCCCGTTGCAGAGAGTAAGGGCGACCCATATTTCGCAAGGAGCAGCGGACCGTAGAATTTACTTTCCACGACCCTCTGCGCAGCCCTGAGATCCAGCGAAGGCAGCAGCTCGTAAGCGCCCTCAATATCGGCGGCGGTGCTTATGATATGGTCGAGCCGGCCGATGCGCTCAAACAGACCGGCGACCTGGCTTTCTTGCGTGATATCGACTGTCTCAATGGAAACCAATGGGCTTTGGAGTTCTGCCCGAGCGCGCTTCAGCCTATCCTGATCCCGCCCAGCGATGATGACCTCGGCTCCGGCGGCAAGCGCGCGTTGCGCCAGCGCCAGTCCCATTCCGGAGCTGCCGCCGACAATAAGAATTCTCGAATTCGCAATTTCAGTGATTGGCATGTCTTTTCATTCCAGCAGGTGATGACCATGCCCGAACATTCGCAAAGCTGCGCAAGAAGATGAAACGGAGAAAAACGATGGCACCATCGGAATCCCCGATGGAGGATTATCGTCTTAAGGCACACCGGATTCGATTGCCGGAACCGCCAACAAACCTGTTGCAATTCCATGAGGCTGCGCTATCCCCTTGAGGTGAGACATTGGTCAGCGAGGCGCGACACCGTCATGGATTCGATCCTCTATTCCACAGCAGACAATCCGGTGCCGGAAAACCGCACCGAAGGATTTTTCGAAAGTTTCGACGGCCGCAAGCTGCGCTATGCCGTCTTCCGTTGCGAGCAGCCGGTTGCCAAGGGAACCGTTGTGCTGCTGCAGGGCCGTAACGAATTCATCGAGAAATATTTCGAGACGATCCGCGACCTCACAGCCAGGGGCCTGTGGGTCGCGACCTTCGATCTTCGCGGTCAGGGCGGATCCGAGCGGCTGCTGAAAGACCCGCTGCGCGGCCATATCCGCCATTTTTCCGATTATGAGCGGGATCTGACCGCCTTCCTCGACAAGATTGTCCTGCCGGATACGCGCCTGCCCTTCTTTCTGCTTGCCCATTCGACGGGCGGGCTGATTGCCCTGTCTGCCGCGCCGAGACTTGCAAGCCGAATTGAGCGCATGGTGCTGTCTGCCCCCTTCATCGGCTTGACCGGCCACGGCGCCTCCCCCGGCTTTATCCGCTTCCTCTCCGGCGCGGTCAGCGGCATCGGCCTGGGCCGCATGCAGTTCAGCAAGAAGTTCAAGGAAAGGCCATTTGCTGAAAACCCGCTGACGACGGACGAGCAGCGCTACCGGCGCAACATCGGCATCGGCACCGCCTATCCGCAACTTTCCCTGGGACCGCCGACCGCACGCTGGCTGTCGCAGGCCTTGCGGGCAATCGAACGGGTCAACAGGCCCGAACACCTGTTTTCAATTCAAGTCCCCACCGTCTTGATTGCGCCGACGCGCGACGGCGTCGTGCCCTATGCCGACCAGGAGCGGCTGTCGCGCTATTTCCGCGCCGCACAGCTGGTGCCGATTCACGGCGCCAAGCATGAAATCCTGCAGGAACGGGATGTCTATCGCAACCAGGCACTTGCCGCGATCCACGCCTTCATCCCCGGCAGCGATGCCGAGAGCAATGCCTATGAAATTGAGGCAGAAGCCTAAAGAACTTAGCGGGATAAAACTGCCAGGGCCTGCTCATAAACGGCGCGGCTGCCGGCTGCGATGATCGTTCCGCCCATTTCCGGACGGCCGCCATCCCAAGTGGTCATGATGCCGCCGGCCTGCTCGATGACCGGAATGATGCCGCCGACATCATAAGGTTTCAGCGAATTCTCGATGACGAGATCGATATGGCCGGCCGCCAGCAGCGCATAGGCATAGCAATCGCATCCGTAGCGGAAGAGGCGCACCTGACTTTCGATCTCGCGATATTTTGCAAGCTCGTCGCCGGCGAAGAGATGCGGCGAGGTAGTAAAAAGGATCGCATTGGAGAGGCTACCGCAATCGCGGACCTGCAGCCGCCTCTCACCATCAGGACCGGAATAGGTAGCGCCATTGCCATCGGCAAAATAGCGCTCGCCGGTAAAGGGCTGGTCGATCATCCCCATGACGGCGCGGCCGTTCTTCTGCAGGCCGATCAGCGTTCCCCAGACCGGGACGCCCGAGATGAAGGCGCGCGTGCCGTCGATCGGATCGATGACCCAGACATGCTCGCGATCGAGCCCGACATTGCCATGCTCCTCGCCCAGAATGCCATGTTCGGGGAACTCGGCCTCGATAAGCGCGCGAATCGCCTCTTCAGCGGCACGGTCCCCTTCCGTCACGGGATCGAAGCCCGTGGCTTCCTTGTTGACCACATCGATGCCGGCACGAAAACGCGGCAAGGTTTCGGCCTTGGCCGCTTCGGCCAAACGATAGAAGAACGAGCGATCGGGAAGCATGGTGAATCCGGATAGATGACGGGATGGCGATGTCATAACGCATATAAGCCGTGAAGCAAACCGGCTGATGACGCGCTGGGCGCAATGCCTGCGGATCAGGCAGGATTTTTTAATTTGCCCAAATATTTTGCATCGCAATAAAGTGCTTGACATTTGTGCAATGCAGCAGCAATATCTTCATGCAGTCTTTCGACTGTAAATACCCTCCTTGGGTGTTTCCTCCCTAGACTTAGCCGCGCCACGAGCGCGGTTCTTTTTTGCCTGACCTAGCTATTTGCAAAGGAATCCACATTCATTGCGGCATCGTGGAGGGCGCTTGCGATTTCACAAGATTGAGATCACTGATGTCTGCCGTCTGGGTGGGCAGCGTCATGAATTGGTTGATGGCTATAAATATCATCCAATAGGTTGGCCGCTGCCAGATTTCGGTAACGGTGGACCAGGGAACTTTGACCGACCCCAACTCGGACGCCACGTCAAACCCCTCATCGTGAAAAACAAACGTCGCCTGTCGGGTCGACATCTTGCGGAACTTTCCGACCGTGTTGCGGTAATGCGCAGCCCATACGATGATAATCATAGCCGGACAGAGAAGAACGAGGCCACCGAAAACGCCGGTCAGCCATCCGGTGCCATCACACCAAAGCTGCCAAAGAAACAGCAAGATTATTGCGATTTCCGCGACCCAGAGGCGCCGATTGACGATCAGCCGCCGCCAGACAAAGACCGTCACGGCATCGCGCACCATTTCTTCCGTGTAGGTGACAGTGATAGTCCGACGCATCGCCCATCCACTACGCTCAGCCTATCGCCAAGCTTCGAATTGCCACGTCACCCATAAGCAGATTTTGCCTAGCCGCGCATCCCTTCGGCGAGCTCAACAACGACGAAACGGTCACTCCGCCGCCAGCGCCGGATCGCCCGTATAGGATTCCACATGCTCTGCCATGCGCTTCATGAACAGCGTGATGGCGGCGGCGACCTTGTCGAAATCCGGGCGCTTCTCGAGCGTCGTCTCGTCGACATAGAGCGAACGGTTGACCTCGATCTGCAGGGCATGCAGCCCGCGGGACGGACGGCCGTAATGCTCGGTGATGAAGCCGCCGGCATAGGGCTTGTTGCGCACTGCGTTGAAGCCCATCTCCTCGAGAATCTGCATGGCGGCGCGCGAAAGCTCCGCCGAGGCGCTGGTGCCGTAGCGATCGCCGAGGATGAAATCGGGCAGCGCATTGCTGCCGGCGATGCGGATATTGCCCGGCATGGAATGGCAATCGACCAGCACACCAAAGCCGAACTTGACATGGGTGCGCGCGATCAGCCGGCGTAGCGTGGCATGATAGGGCTTGTAGATGGTGTCGATGCGCTTCAGCGCATCCTCCACCGGCACGCGGCGCGCATAGATCTCCATGTTTTCGGCGACGATTCGCGGAATCGTGCCAAGGCCGCCGGCGACCCGCAGCGAATTGATGTTGGCATAGGAGGGTAACGCGCCATCGAACATGCGCGGATCGAGCTCATAGGGCTCGCGATTCACGTCGATATAGGCGCGCGGGAAATTGGCGAGCAGCAACGGCGCCCCAAGCGCGCTCGCCGCACAGAAGAGCTCGTCGACATAGTGATCTTCCGAGCGGCGGATAGCGATGCCCTGCAGGCGGGACTGGGCGATGAAATCGGGAGGGTAGATGCGACCGCTGTGCGGTGAACTGTAGACAAACGGTATCGTCTGGGAAGCGGGTTCCAATACCTCGAAAATCTCGAAACTACGCATTTCCGCGGACATCAACGTCTTTACCATGTCAACAACTTGTCGCAGTAATCATGTTGCCAGTTGCATGACCGCAAGTCCATAGTAACTTGAGCGAAATGGCCTTAATCCAAAACACCGTGTTCGGAATCTCGGATGCCTGGCCAGCGAAAACGCACAGCGTTTTCGTGGAATGCACCTATGCTTCGAACAAATGCTGGAACGGCGCGTTTTGGCTGACCATTCACGGCTTGTTTACGGCGCCGCGGTACCCTAAACGCTGGACGAGTCCAACAAGACAAAGTTGATTAGCGATAGAGATGATGACCCAGAAGATACTTCTTGCCGAAGACGACAACGACATGCGTCGCTTTCTCGTGAAGGCACTCGAAAAAGCCGGCTACAAGGTCTTGTCCTTTGACAATGGAGCCAGCGCTTACGACCGGCTGCGCGAAGAGCCGTTCTCGCTGCTTTTGACTGACATCGTCATGCCTGAGATGGACGGTATCGAGCTGGCGCGGCGCGCCACCGAACTCGATCCGGACCTGAAGGTGATGTTCATCACCGGCTTTGCCGCCGTCGCACTGAACCCCGATTCGAAGGCGCCGAAGGATGCCAAGGTCCTTTCCAAGCCTTTCCACCTCCGCGAACTCGTCGATGAAGTCAACAAACTCCTTGCCGCGTAAGGCTTTCGGCGGCAACGTCACAAAACCGAAAAAAAGCCTATTGACGGCCACCAAGGTTTTGTGATCTATGCGCCGCCATCGGATGGGCGTGTAGCTCAGCGGGAGAGCACTACGTTGACATCGTAGGGGTCACAGGTTCAATCCCTGTCACGCCCACCATCCTAATTCGCTGAAAAGCAAGGCCTTTCGAGAAATCGAAAGGCCTTTTTCATTTCTTATCGGTTGACAGAGTCCAAATATCCCCAAAGCGGATCGGGCCGAAGAATACCCCTCGACCTGAAGCGAATTGCAGTCCGGTCAGCGATCCAGGAAATGCCGCAAAACCGCCGTCGTCGGATAGGCGTAGACGCCACGATCGACAAAGCCGTGACGATAGAGGCAATTTCGCAGAGCCAGCCAGTAAGGGGTACTGTTGGGATCCGGAGAGCCGCGGCGCCAGGAATAAGCCTCAGGCTCGCAGCGATCGAGAACCCTCTCGTATGTCGCCAGTACCACCGGATCACTATCGGCACGAATGCCGCCATGGTAGGTCTGGTAATTCGAAGGCGCCTCGCCGGCAGAGACGCATGCCAGGCTCAAAATCGCTCCCAACGCTAACATCATTCTCATGTGCTTCGATCTCCAACTAGCCGCGTCCCGAAAAATTCGAGCGCAGGTCGAGAATAGTAGTCTTTTGGAAGATAGCCAATCACATGCTGATGTTCGCGGTGATTGCGGGGGCGAATGGAGCCTGCGACACAAGTTCCCGCTACAAGCCGCTTGACTTCCGGCCGCGCCGTCATCCTACTGTCATATCAGCGCATCGATCATACGGGAGGATGAGATGACGGTGATGAAGCGGCAGTTCTACAAGAACCACAAGCCCAATGGCGATGAGTACATGTTCCATCTCGCCCGCGACACCGAGAGCGGTGAGGTCTACGTCATCCGTCAGGCGGATTATGTCGTCGATGGCGGCAGCGAGAAAACCATGACTCTCTATGAATTCCTGGCCGGGGGCGGCAATCGGCAGAATGCCCTGCTGCAGTTGATCGGCGAGCTTGTTCCGGAATCCGCACAACAACACTGAAACGCGTCGCCTAACGGCCGCGATGACTTTGCGACAGTGGCACTCCTGCCATCGGACTCTGACGTGCCCGGCCTTGGATCCGGGCGCCGTCTGTTGGCTTTGGACTTCTGCACCGCGTCGGGTTGACTGCCACATTTTGATCGGCGAATCTGCATGGGCTTGAAAGGAGCCTCTCTTATGCGATTCGCAGGCATTGCTTTTGGATTGACGGCGCTGGTCGCCACACAGACCGCAGCTGCTACCGTCGAGAATTTTCCGGCACAGGGCGCCACCGTGGTCGGCGGAAAATGTTCCAAGCTCGTGGTCGGCAAACTCGATGCCTCCAAGGGATGCAAGGCAGAACTCGCCAGCGTCACCGCACCTGACGGCTCCGTGACTTTCATTTTCACATCCGGCGGCAAAATGCTCGGTTTCCGTGGCAATGGGAAGGGCATCAAGCCCGGCAGCCAGAAAGGCACCGCCCAATTGCCGATCGACGTTATCGCGACGGGTGCCGGCAACGATATGTCGAATCAAGTCCCAGCAAAGGGCGCCTGCACCTTCGCAAATCCTTACGCTGGCAAGCCGGTCGCCATCGAGTGCTCGGCCAAATCGCCGGAAATGAGCTTCAACGGCAGCTTTACATCCGACGGCAAGGCGCCTCGCCACAAGTAGCCGTCATCATCGCGCCGCCGTCGTCTTGTGTTAGTGCGGCAGCGCATTTTTCCGTTTTCTGCCATGATTCGCGTCGGCCGGCGCTTCCCGGGACAGGTCCGAACCGTTGACATGGGCGGGAACGTGCACGTCCTCATGAGTTACAGGGTGCAGAGTCAGATCCACCTGATGCGGCGGCAGAACCTGGGCTTGGCGAAGCGTATTCGGCCTTGCCTTTTTCTGCCGTTCCGTCAGTTCCGGTTTTGGCGCTTGCGGCGTGCGGTGAATGGGTGCTGGACTCATCGGAGTTCCTCCTGTTGAACGCTGTTGTTAAGGGTAAGGACCCCGCCACAGCGGCGGATGGTCACAAACACGCCCAAAAGCCAAACGCAGCCTTTTCCGTTTGGTTCCCCGAATTTCTCAATTATCGAGGGCAAGGACACCCATCATCATTTCAACTCTTGACCTGCATCCTAACTTCACTAACTATGGAGCATCTCCGCGCCTTCCTGACATCGGCAGCGGATTGAACTTTGGTGCCGGGCCCCTCTGGCGAGAGTTTTCACGGCGCTCTCGCGATGTCGGTACCGCCTGCAGATGAGCCGGCGGATTTCTTTCCATGATGAGCTTGACCATGCCTGACCCGCATGCCGTCTTCGGTATGCGGCTATGCGCGCAATCCGGGTATATCCACTCCATTTCCAGCGAGGCGCATCCATGAAATCGCCCGCCGCCTCAAAATCCGTCCTCGGTTATTTCGGCTGGGCCTTTGCCGTAACCGTCGGCGGCCTTACGCTCGGTGCGCTGTTGGGTTGGAACACCACCGGCACCTTCAGCGGCCTTGCCACAGCCTTCTTTATCTGCGCCGTCCTGGCTGTGCTGGAAATCTCGCTTTCCTTCGACAATGCCATCGTCAATGCCAACAAGCTGAAGGAGATGACGCCGGTCTGGCAGCATCGCTTTCTGACCTGGGGCATCATCATCGCCGTCTTCGGCATGCGGATCGTCTTTCCGCTGGTGATCGTCGCCATCGCCGCCTGGATCAACCCATGGGAAGCGCTGAAACTCGCCGCCGCGAAGCCCGAGCAATATGCCGAGATCATGCAGGCAGCGCATCTGCCGATCGCCGCCTTCGGCGGCACCTTCCTGATGATGGTGGGCCTGACCTATTTCTTCAACCATGAAAAGGACGTGCACTGGATAGGCTTCCTCGAGAAGCGGATGGCGCATTTTGCCACCGTCAAGGGCGTCGAAATCGCCTTTGTGCTGGTCCTGGTCCTCATCTTCACCTCGGTGCTCGACGGTGATGACGCGACAACCTTCCTGCACGCCGCGATCTACGGCCTCCTGACCTTCCTGCTCGTCGAGGTTCTGGCCGGCTTTCTGGACGCCTCGCAGCGAACAATGAGCGCTGCGGCGAAGGGCGGCTTCGGCGCTTTCCTCTATCTGGAAATCCTCGATGCCAGCTTCTCCTTTGACGGCGTCATCGGCGCCTTCGCCCTCACCCAAAACCTATTCATCATCGCCATCGGCCTCGGCATCGGCGCCATGTATGTCCGCTCCATGACGATCATGCTGGTCGAAAAGGGCACGCTCGCCCACTACCGCTACCTCGAACATGGTGCTTTCTACGCCATATTGATCCTCTCGGTGATCATGTACGTGCAGACGCTGATGCATATCCCCGAAGTCATCACCGGCCTTGGCGGCGCGGCCCTGATCGGCATCTCGCTTTGGTCGTCGATACGGTACAACAAGCGCAACGGCCCCGACCACGCGCCAGCGCAGGATGAGCGGCAAGACCGGGCGGAAGCTTGATCCATGTAGCATTGAAATTATTACTCACAAGCAATGCTATTTTAATCTGTAGCGAAAGCAGTCTTTGCATGACTTATGCTTTTTTTAAGCAGAGTGGTGCCTCCGACACACTTTCAGTGGATCTTGTGGACTAAAGTCGTCGAATGTTTAGGATCTCGACGTATTAGAGCTAGCGCTTTAAGAAAAAACATCGCAATGGCGATGGAAATTGTCGAAGGAGCATGGTCGGCGCACAATGGTTGTGCGTCAGACGGCTTCAATTGAGATGGCCAGGAGAGGCAGAGCATGGCGGCAAAAATCGTCCCGGTGATCATGGCAGGCGGCAAGGGTACACGGCTATGGCCGCTATCGCGCGCTTCCGCCCCGAAACAATTCATCCAGTTCATCGGCGACAGGACGCTGTTTCAGAACACTTTGGAGCGGGTGGCCGACCCCGAGCTCTATGAAGCGGCGATCGTTCTCACCAATGAGGAATTCCGCTTCCTGGTCGCAGAACAGGCCCGCGAACTCGACCTGAAACTGGCAGCGGTGCTACTGGAGCCGGTGGCCCGCAACACGGCTGCTGCCGTTGCCGCCGCCGCCGCCCTCGTCACCGAGCTTTTCGGCAAGGACGCTATCATGCACGTCCTCGGCTCCGATTACGAGATCGACGCCAACGCGACCTATTATGATTGCGTACGCCTGGCACGCGATACAGCCCTGCAGGGCAAGCTTGTTACCTTCGGCATCAAGCCGACCGAGCCCGCAACCGGCTACGGCTATATCGAAACCGGCAAGGCGCTCGCGACCGGCGCCCATGCCGTCAAGCGTTTTGTCGAGAAGCCCGTCCTGGAAAAGGCAAAGGAGATGGTGGCAAGCGGCAGCTTCTACTGGAACTCCGGCATGTTCATGTTCTCGGCCGCCCAGCTTCTCGCCGAAATGAAAGAATTTGCGCCCGATGTAGAAAAGGCTGCCAGCAAGGCGGTCTCCAAATCGACGCGCGACCTCGATTTCACCCGCCTGGACGCCGATAATTTCGCAAAAAGCCCGGACATCTCCATCGACTACGCGCTGATGGAAAAGACGACCAATGCCGCAGTCGTTCCCTCGCCCTTCACCTGGTCCGATCTCGGCAGCTGGGATGCGGTGTGGAAAGTCGGCAGCCGTGACGAAAGCGGCAACGTGTCGACGGGTGCCACGACGCTGGTCAACACAAAGAATTCGCTCGTCATGTCGCACAGCCTGCACGTCGCCGTGCAGGGCCTTGAGGACGTCGCCGTCATCGCCAGCGAAGACGCCGTCTATGTCGGCCATCTCAAGGACAGCCAGGAAGTCGGCAAGCTCGTGAAGCTGCTCGCAAGCGAGAAGAAGACCGCCAAACTCACCGAAACGCATCCGACGTCCTACCGCCCCTGGGGCGGCTATACCTCGGTGCTGAATGGCGAGCGCTTCCAGGTGAAGCGCATCTTCGTGCTGCCGGGCAAGAAGCTGTCGCTACAGAAGCATCACCACCGCTCCGAGCATTGGATCGTCGTCAAGGGTACGGCAGAAGTGACTGTCGGCGAAAACGTACAGATGTTGCGCGAAAACGAATCGATCTATATCCCGCTCGGCGAAGTGCATCGCCTTGCCAACCCAGGCAAGATCCTGCTGGAACTCATCGAAGTACAAACCGGCTCCTATCTCGGCGAAGACGACATCATCCGCCTCGTCGACGAGTTCGGCAGAAGCTGAGAATCTTTGACGGTATCGATTACGAAGCGGTGGGCGAAAGCTCGCCGCTTTTGTTTGGCATGCCACAGCAGGACTTTCCGAAGTGCCTGGAGACACCTTGCTTTCTTTCGCTGCATTGCACACACTGCCTATGGGAACAGCAATCACCGCACAATGATGCGGGCTAGGCAAAGAGACATATGGCGATCAAGGCAAGCATCTATCATCTCACCCATTATAAATACGACAATCCGGTTCGCCTCGGTCCCCAGATCATCCGTCTGAAACCCGCCTCGCATTCCAAGACGCGCGTGCTGAGCCACGCGCTCAAGGTCACCCCGGCAAACCATTTCGTGAACCTGCAGCAAGACCCCTACGGCAACTATCTCGCCCGCTTCGTCTTTCCCGATCCGGTGACCGAACTGAAGATCGAGGTCGACCTCGTCGCCGATATGACGGTCTACAATCCCTTCGACTTCTTCGTCGAAGAGGAAGCGACGAAATGGCCTTTCGAGTATCCCGAGACGATCCGTGAGGATTTGTCGATCTATATGAAGCCTGAGGAGCCTGGTCCCCGGCTGAAAGACTTCCTCGCCACGCTCGACCGCTCGGAACAAAAAACCGTCGACATGATCGTCGGCCTCAATGCACGGCTGCAGCAGGAGATCGGCTATGTCATCCGCATGGAAGCCGGCGTCCAGGCGCCTGAGGAGACCTTGGAAAAAGCGAAAGGCTCCTGCCGTGACACGAGCTGGCTGCTCGTTCAGGTGCTGCGCCATCTCGGCCTCGCCACCCGCTTCGTCTCCGGCTACCTCATCCAGCTGACACCCGACCTGAAAGCGCTCGACGGCCCCTCCGGCACCGAGGTCGACTTCACCGATCTGCATGCCTGGGCAGAAGTCTATCTTCCCGGCGCCGGCTGGGTCGGCCTCGATCCGACTTCCGGCCTTCTGACGGGCGAGAGCCATATCCCGCTCGCCGCTACGCCGCACTACCGCAACGCCGCACCGATCTCGGGCGGATATTTCGGCGAAGCCAATACCGAATTCGATTTCGACATGGAGGTCGCCCGCGTCGCCGAGCATCCGCGCATCACCAAGCCCTTTTCCGACGAAAGCTGGGATGCCTTGAACGAACTCGGCGAAAAGGTTGACGCGATCCTCAAGGAAGATGACGTGCGCCTGACCATGGGCGGCGAACCGACCTTCGTCTCGATCGACGATTTCCAGTCCGAGGAATGGAACACCGCCGCCGTCGGTCCGACCAAGCGCGACCTTGCCGATCAGTTGATCAGGCGCCTGCGCGAGCGCTTCGCGCCCGGCGGCTTCCTGCATTATGGCCAGGGCAAATGGTATCCCGGCGAAAGCCTACCCCGCTGGACCTTCTCGCTTTACTGGCGCAAGGACGGACGGCCGATCTGGCAGAACCCCGCTCTGATCGCCGAAGAAACGGCACAGACCGGTGCGGACTCGGAGAGCGCCAGCAAGCTTCTGAATGCGATTGCCAAGGAACTGGCAATCGAGCCTGACATGGTGCAACCGGCTTACGAAGACCCGGCTGAATGGATCGTCAAGGAAGGGAGCCTGCCGGAGAACGTTGATCCTTCCAATTCGAAGCTCAAGGATCCCGAGGAGCGCAGCCGTATCGCTCGTGTTTTCGAGCGCGGTCTGACGACTCCAACGGGCTACATATTGCCCATACAGGCATGGAACGCGCGCGCCGGCGGTACGCGCTGGGTCAGCGAAAAATGGCGCACACGCCGCGGCAAGATTTTCCTTGTGCCGGGCGATTCTCCGGTCGGCTATCGCCTGCCGCTCGGCACGCTCCCTTATGTGCCGCCGTCACGCTATCCCTATATCCACACGGCCGATCCCTCCATTCCGCGCATGCCTCTGCCTGACGTCATCGTGCCAGCTGGCCGCACCATGCCGGAAGCCTCGTTCCAGGTGGATGAAAGCTCGCAATCGCGGGTCGAACAGACGCTCGGCGAAATCGGCGGCGCCGTCCGCACCGCGATCTCTGTCGAACCGCGTGACGGTCGGCTGTGTGTCTTCATGCCTCCGGTCGAAAAGATCGAACATTATCTCGAACTGCTGGCAGCCGCCGAGAATGCCGCGGCTGAACTTGCGCTGCCGATTCACATCGAAGGCTATTCGCCGCCACAGGACGAACGCATCAACGTCATTCGAGTCGCGCCTGACCCGGGCGTGATCGAGGTCAATATCCATCCCGCGTCGAACTGGCAGGACTGCGTTGACATCACGACGGCGGTTTACGAAGAGGCGCGACAGACACGCCTCGGCACGGACAAATTCCTGATCGACGGGCGTCATGCCGGCACCGGTGGCGGCAATCATGTCGTCGTTGGCGGCGCCAATCCGAACGACAGCCCATTTCTTCGTCGTCCCGACCTGTTGAAGAGCCTGGTGCTGCACTGGCAGCGCCATCCCTCACTCTCTTACCTCTTCTCCGGCCTGTTCGTCGGCCCGACAAGCCAGGCGCCGCGTATCGATGAAGCCCGTCACGACAGCCTCTACGAGTTGGAAATCGCGCTGGCCCAGGTGCCGGCGCCAGGTCGCGGCATCCAGCCGCTCCCCTGGCTGGTGGACCGGCTCTTCCGCAATCTTCTAACCGATGTCACCGGCAACACGCACCGCTCGGAAATCTGCATCGACAAGCTGTTTTCGCCGGATGGACCGACTGGACGCCTCGGCCTCGTCGAATTCCGCGGTTTCGAAATGCCGCCGAATGCCCGCATGAGCCTTGCCCAGCAATTGCTCGTGCGCGCACTGATCGCCCGCTTCTGGCGCAACCCGATCGATGGCAAGTTCGTGCGCTGGGGCACGACGCTGCATGATCGCTTCATGCTGCCACATTATATCTGGCAGGATTTCCTCGACGTTCTCGGCGATCTTCGCGAAAACGCTTTCGACCTCAGACCGGAATGGTTCCAGGCGCAGCTCGAATTCCGCTTCCCTTTCTGCGGCGAAGTCGAATACGAGGGCAGCAAGCTAGAGCTGCGCCAGGCGCTGGAACCATGGCATGTCATGGGCGAAGAAGGTGCGATCGGCGGCACCGTGCGCTACGTCGATTCGTCGGTCGAGCGCCTGCAGGTGCAGCTCGAAACCTCCAATCCGTCGCGTTATACGGTGACCTGCAACAGCCGTCCCGTACCGCTGACGCCGACGGGAATGGCGGGCGTCTCGGTCGCGGGCGTGCGCTACAAGGCATGGCATCCGGCTTCCGGTCTGCATCCTGTGCTCCCCATCGATACGCCGCTGACCTTCGATATCTATGATACCTGGTCGCGTCGCTCGATCGGCGGCTGCATCTACCATGTTGCCCATCCGGGCGGCCGCAACTACGACACCTTCCCCGTCAATGGCAACGAGGCGGAAGCGCGACGTCTTGCGCGTTTCGAGCCTTGGGGGCATACAGCAGGTGGTTATGCCGTAAGACCGGAGACTGCATCGGTGGAATTCCCGCTGACGCTCGACCTCAGGCGTCCGGCAGGAATTTGAAACGAGACTGTGCATGGGTAGAAAACGGGCGACGGAACGACGGGACGAGGTAAAGACCGGCACTGCCAAGGCACCGGTCTTTGCCTATCGTCCCCTGCCCGGCGTCGCCGACGAAATGGTCGACAATACCGGCGCGGTGCGCCCGGTCTGGCAAAACTTCCTCTCGGCGCTGACGCGTATGACGGAGGAGGGATTGACCGAGCGCTTCGCCCGCGCCGACCGCTATTTGCGCGATGCAGGCGTCTTCTATCGCGCTTATGGGACAGCGGGTGTCAGCGAACGCAACTGGCCGATCTCCCATATCCCCGTGCTCATCGACGAGCGCGAATGGCAGGCTCTCTCCGAAGGCCTGCAGCAGCGCGCCGATCTGTTGGAATCGGTCATCGCCGATATCTATGGCGACAGCCGGCTGGTGAACGAAGGGCTGCTGCCGCCGGCCTTGATTGCCGCCAATCCGGAGTTCTTGCGCCCGCTTGTCGGCGTCAAGCCCGCGAGCGGCCATTACCTGCATTTCCTGGCTTTCGAGGTCGGCCGCGGTCCTGACGGTAATTGGTGGGTGCTGGCCGACCGCGCGCAGGCGCCATCCGGCGCCGGCTTCGCGCTGGAAACCCGCGTCGCCACAACCCGCGCCTTCTCCGATATCTACGCCGAAACCAAGGTCCATCGCCTCGCCTCCTTCTTCGGCGCGTTCCGCGATGCCCTGCTCGGCGGCAAGCGCGGCGCCGAAGGCCGCGTCGCCGTCCTGACGCCGGGGCCTGCCAACGAAACCTATTACGAACACGCCTATATCGCCCGCTACCTCGGCTTCATGCTGCTCGAAGGCGAGGACATCACTGTCGTCAATGATCAGCTGATGGTGCGCACTGTCGCAGGCTTGCGACCGATCAGCGTGCTCTGGCGCCGCCTCGATGCTTCCTACGCCGATCCGCTGGAGCTCAACCAGCGCTCCCATATCGGCACGCCCGGCCTCGTCGAAGCCCTGCGGGCGCAGACGGTGACCATCGTCAATGCGCTCGGTTCCGGCATTCTCGAGACCCGAGCACTGCTCGCCTTCATGCCGACCATCTGCCGGCATCTGCGTTCCGAGGAATTGAAGCTGCCCTCGATCGCAACCTGGTGGTGCGGCCAGAAGAGCGAGCGTGAACATGTCGCCGCCAATATCGAAAAGATGGTCATTGGCCCGGCCTATTCCTGCATGCCCTTCTTTGATGATAACGGCCAATCCGTGCTGGGCTCGACGCTGCGCAGCACCGCCCGCGATTCGATCGCAGACTGGCTGGCGACCGAGGGTAACAAGCTGGTGGGCCAGGAGGTCGTGACACTTTCGACGACGCCGGCCTGGGTCAATGGCAAGCTCACGCCACGGCCGATGAGCTTGCGCGTCTTCGCCGCCCGCACGGAAAACGGCTGGCAGATCATGCCCGGCGGCTTTGCCCGCATCGGCAGCGGTGACGATGTCGCCGCGATTGCCATGCAGGCCGGCGGCTCGGCTGCCGATGTCTGGATCGTCTCCGACAAGCCAGTCGAGGCGCACACGCTTCTGCCGGCAGAAGAAACTTTCACCCGCAACATGCCGGGCAGCCTGCCCAGCCGGGCGGCCGACAACCTCTTCTGGCTCGGCCGCTATATCGAGCGCGCCGAAGGTGCACTGCGCATCCTGCGCGCCTGGCACGGACGTTTTGCCGAAGCCGCCGATCCGAACCAGCCGCTACTTGCCGATGTCAGCGCCTATCTTGCCGCCATCGACATCGATACCAAGCAAGCGGTGCCGGAAAACCTGCTGCGCAACATCGATAGCGCCGTCTATTCGGCCAGCAACATTCGCGATCGCTTCTCTCCCGATGGCTGGCTTGCGCTGAACGATCTCGCCAAGACGGCACGCCGCTTCAAGGAAGGCGTGAAGCCTGGCGATGACGCCAGCCATGCCATGACAATCCTGCTGCGCAAGCTCGCGGGCTTCGCCGGTCTCGTGCATGAAAACATGTACCGCTTCACCGGCTGGCGCTTCCTGTCGCTCGGCCGCTATATCGAGCGCGGCCTGCATATGACGCGCCTGCTCGGCCACATGTCCGGCCCCGATGCGCCCGACGGCGCGCTCGACATGTTGCTTGAAATCGGCGACAGCGTCATGACCCATCGCCGCCGCTACAACGTCAATACCGCTCGGCTGACAGTGACGGATCTGCTGGCACTCGATCCGCTTAATCCGCGCTCGATCCTTTTTCAGATGAACGAGATCCACCGTGAGGTCGAGCAATTGCCGAATGCCTACGTCAACGGCCAGATGTCACCCTTCTTCCGCGAAGCCATGCGTCTGCATTCGGGGTTGGCAGTGATGACGCCCGAAGCAATGACGGTCGAAGTCTACCAACAGCTGGCGCGCGAACTGGAGCGGCTGTCCGACCTGCTGGCACGCACCTATCTCGGATGACGTAATGCTCTACGACCTCTCGCTTCACATGGGCTATATCTATGACGTGCCGGCGAGCGGCGCGCGGCATATATTGCGCGTCATGCCGCTCTCCCTGCCCAACCGGCAGAGGCTGATAGCCGGCTCGGTGAAGATAACGCCGGGACCGGACGAGCAATCCCACTTCACGGATTTCTTCCAGCATCCGGCGACTTCGATCCTCGTGCGAGAGCCCCATGAAAGGCTCGATATCCGCATGCAGGCGCGTGTTCAGGTGGAGAGCCAGCCCGTCGGGGCGGACTTCTCGCCGCTGCTCGCCAAGCTGCCAGAGGAGATCAATGATTGCTGGTCGATCGACCCGTCTTCGCCCCACCATTTTCTCGGCAGCAGCCCGCGTCTGCCGGACACGAGGGAAATCGCGGATTACAGCAGACAATGGAAATCAGCCAATCTGACGACCCTGCAGATCGCCCATGCGGTCTGCGCGCAGGTACACAAGGACTTCGTCTATGATACCGAGGCGACGACAGTGGACACCACGCCGAGGGAAGCCTTCCGCCTCAAGCGCGGCGTCTGCCAGGATTTCTCGCATGTCATGATCATCGCGCTTCGCAGTCTCGGCATTCCCGCCGGCTATGTCAGCGGCTTTCTGCGCACCATCCCGCCGCCCGGCAAGGAAAGGCTGGAAGGCGCCGACGCCATGCACGCCTGGGTGCGCGTCTGGTGCGGCGAAACGGCAGGCTGGATCGAGCTCGACCCGACCAACAATATTCCCGCCGGCACCGATCACATCGTCGTCGCCTATGGCCGGGATTATTCGGACGTCGCGCCCGTTATCGGCGTACTGAAAAGCTACGGCAATCAGGAAGCCGTTCAGGCCGTAGATGTAATTCCACTAAAATAGAATATACTTAAAGTAGTAAAAAGTTGAAGCAAATCGCGTCAGATGACGTAGTTTGTTAAAAATCTACTGGCCGCTTAAACGCTCAACTAATATTTGTAATCGATAGTCCCGCCGTTCTTGAGAATCCAACTCTTTCCAATAGGCGGACATGATGATTGCCGGCTCCAATTTACTTTGCGCATTGAAACAACTTTTACGCGATAGAGCCGGAAATTTTGGCATCCTGACGGCGATTGCAGTCCCGGTGCTGGCCGTCGCGGGTGGTGTGGCGGTCGATGTCACCAACATGTCGCTGACACACAGTCAGCTCCAGGAATCCACGGATGCCGCCGCGCTCGCTGCGGCAACGGCGCTTGCGGACGGCAGTGCAACCACGACCTCAGCCAAGGATATGGCCAACAATTTCGTCCTCGGCCAGATGTCGAATTATCTCGCCGGTGATACGGATGCTACGAATTCACTGAAAGCGGGCACCGGCACAACGGTAACAAAAACGACCGATTCCTCCGGGAATTCGGGTTACACGGTTGTTGTAAACGCATCCTATTCAATGCCCGTGAACAGCATGACCCGCCTGACTGGGCAGGGCTCCCTGAACATTTCTGCGTCCAGCACGTCAACCAGCGGAAAGACTACCGAAACCCAAAAGAATGCGCTGTCGATGTATTTCGTTCTGGATCGTTCTGGATCAATGGACGAGGCCACGGACACGGTTAATGCCGAGCAGCCGACCAAAAAAACCTGCTGGGGAACCTATTGCACAACGCAGACCAACTATTACTCGAAGATGGAGTCGCTGAAAATCGCGACGTCCAATCTCTCCGCGCAATTGAACAAGGCCGACCCGAACATGATGTATGTTCGCACCGGGGCGGTTTCCTATAACAACGTCGCCCAAACGGCGACAGCTTTGGCCTGGGGTACGAGCGGCATCACGACATATGTCAACAACTTGACGTCAAAAGGTTCCACGAATTCGGCGCCTGCTTTTACGGCGGCAGTCGACGCGTTGACGAAACCGTCTGCGACAGGCGGGCTGACGAACGAGCAACTTCAGCACAAGAATAAGAGCGGCGTCAAAAATCCGACCATGTACATTGTTTTCATGACCGACGGCGAAAACAACGTGACAAATGCTGACGCGGATACCAAAGCACAGTGCGACAAGGCACGCAGCAATAGCATCCATGTGTACACGATCGCCTTCATGGCACCGGAAAATGGCCAGGCCTTGCTGAAGTACTGCGCTACTTCAGCCTCAGACTACTTCACACCCCAAAGCGCGGCGGATCTTTTCAAGGCGTTCACGACAATCGCCACGGAAACATCGAAGCAAATGACGCTCCTGACCAAGTGATCGCGCCCGGCATCCGCACCGAGCAACCACCGATAGACGACAAGGAAAAAGCCGCGCAATACGAGTATTGCGCGGCTTTTGTTTTGATCGATGCGCGAATAAGAACCCGAAATATCATCAGAATCAAGTTCTTTCGCATTCATCGGAAACCTTTCGCCGCAATTTTCGCATCCGCGCAACTCGCTTGTTGCAACTGCTTTACATCGGTGCGTAAACTGATAGTGAAACGGAAAGGCAAATCGATTTAATTGGGCGTAACACGCTGAATATAAATCACAAATGGCGAGAGTTGATAGTATGAATAACTTGACGAAGGCCGATCTCCCCGTTCCAGCCCCGCGCAGTTCCCGCCCCGAAATCCTTGCCGAAGAAATCATCGAGCGTCTGACATACCGCATCGGCAAGGACGCGAAGGTCGCCAAGCCGCATGATTGGCTGACGGCAACGATCCTCGTCATTCGCGACCGCGTCATCGACAAATGGATCGAATCGACCCGCAAGACCTACGAGACGAACGCCAAGCGCGTCTACTATCTATCGCTCGAATTCCTGATCGGCCGCCTCATGCGCGACGCCATCTCCAATCTCGGTCTAATGGAGCAGATCACCAACGCTCTCGCTTCGCTGGGCGTCGATATTCGTGTCATCGCGGGTCTCGAGCCCGATGCAGCGCTCGGCAATGGCGGTCTTGGCCGCCTTGCCGCCTGTTTCATGGAATCCATGGCAACCGTCGACGTGCCGGCCTATGGCTATGGCATTCGCTACGTCCACGGCCTCTTCCGCCAGCAGATGGCCGATGGCTGGCAGGTGGAATTGCCGGAAACCTGGCTGGCCCACGGCAACCCGTGGGAATTCGAACGCCAGGAAAGCTCCTATGAAATCGGTTTCGGCGGCGCCGTCGAGACCATCAGCAGCCACGACGATCAGCCGCGTTACGTCTGGAAACCCGCGGAACGCGTCATCGCCACGGCATTCGATACGCCCGTCGTCGGCTGGCGCGGCAAGCGCGTCAACACGCTGCGCCTCTGGTCGGCGCAGCCGATCGACCCGATCCTGCTCGATGCCTTCAACGCCGGCGACCACATCGGCGCGCTGCGTGAAAGCAACAAGGCCGAAAGCCTGACGCGCGTTCTCTATCCGGCCGATGCGACGCCCGCCGGCCAGGAGCTGCGCCTGCGCCAGGAATTCTTCTTCTCGTCCGCCTCGCTGCAGGACATCCTGCGCCGTCACCTGCAGCAATATGACGACCTGACCAATCTCGCCGACAAGGTCGCGATCCAGCTGAACGACACACATCCGGCCGTCTCCGTTACGGAAATGATGCGCCTGCTGGTCGATGTCCATGGCTTCGATTTCGACAAGGCCTGGGATATCACCAGAAACACCTTCGGGTACACCAATCACACCCTGCTGCCGGAAGCTTTGGAAAGCTGGCCGGTGCCGCTGCTCGAGCGGCTTTTGCCGCGCCACATGCAGATCGTCTATGCCATCAACGCCAAGGTTCTGGTGGAAGCGCGCAAGCTGCGCAATTTCAGCGACACCGAAATCCGCTCGATCTCGCTCATCGACGAAAACGGCGATCGGCGCGTGCGCATGGGCAATCTCGCCTTTGTCGGCTCGCATTCGATCAACGGCGTTTCCGCGCTTCATACCGACCTGATGAAGGTCACGGTCTTTGCCGACCTGCACAAACTCTATCCGGACCGCATCAACAACAAGACGAACGGTATCACACCGCGGCGCTGGTTGATGCAGTGCAATCCCGGCCTGACCAATCTCGTACGCGAAACCATCGGCGACGCCTTCCTCGACGATGCCGAGCAGCTGAAGCCGCTGGATCAGTTTGCACACGACAGCGCCTTCCAGGAGAAGTTCGCCGCCGTCAAGCGCGCCAACAAGGTGCAGCTCTCCAATCTCGTCGCCAGCCGCATGGGTATCAAGCTCGATCCGAACGCGATGTTCGATATCCAGATCAAGCGCATCCACGAGTACAAGCGCCAGCTTTTGAACGTCATCGAGGCCGTGGCGCTTTACGACCAGATCCGCTCGCATCCCGAGCTCGATTGGCAACCGCGCGTCAAGCTCTTTGCCGGCAAGGCGGCGCCGAGCTATCATAACGCGAAGCTCATCATCAAGCTGATCAACGACGTCGCCCGCGTCATCAACAACGATCCATCGGTGCGCGGCTTGCTGAAGGTCGTCTTCGTGCCGAACTACAACGTCTCGCTGGCGGAAGTCATGGTTCCGGCCGCCGATCTTTCCGAGCAGATTTCGACCGCCGGCATGGAAGCCTCAGGCACCGGCAACATGAAGTTCGGCCTCAACGGCGCGCTGACTATCGGCACGCTTGATGGCGCCAATGTCGAAATGCGCGACAATGTCGGCGAGGACAATATCGTCATCTTCGGATTGCGGGCCGATGAGGTCGCAAACCTGCGCACCGAGGGCCATAACCCCCGCGCCATCATTGAGCGTTCGCGCGAATTGGCTCAAGCACTTTCGGCCATCGCCTCCGGCGTCTTCTCCCCCGACGATCGCAACCGCTATGCCAGCCTGATCGACGGCATCTATAGCCACGATTGGTTCATGGTCGCCGCCGATTTTGACGCCTATGCCTCGGCACAGCGCGAGGTCGATATTCTTTGGGCCAATCCATCTGAGTGGTATGCGAAGACGATCAACAATACCGCTCGTATGGGCTGGTTCTCCTCCGACCGGACGATCCGTCAGTATGCCAAGGAAATCTGGAGAGCCGGATGAAAAAGCCGAAAAAACCCGCTGATGGCACAAGCTTGAGGGATATTTCGGCAGGGGATATTGCTGCAATTCTCGCAGGCACGCATTCCAATCCGTTCGCCGTTCTCGGCGTGCACAAGACGGATGAAGGCTATGTGGCCCGCTGTTTCATCCTTGGCGCGGAAGCTGTCACCGCCACGGCGCTCGACGGTTCTGTCATCGGCGAGCTCGAATGTCTCGATCCGGCAGGCTTCTTTTCCGGCGACGTCAAACTCGCCAAGCAGCAGCCGGTCCGCTATCGCGCCAGGCGCGGCGATGTCGAATGGGCTGTGACCGACCCCTACAGCTTCGGCCCGGTCCTCGGACCGATGGACGATTACTTTGCGCGGCAAGGCACGCATTTGCGCCTCTTCGACAAGATGGGCGCCCATCCGCTGAAGCACGAGGGCGTCCAGGGCTTTCATTTCGCCGTCTGGGCACCGAATGCACAACGCGTTTCCGTCGTCGGCGATTTCAACAATTGGGATGGCCGCCGGCATGTCATGCGCTTCCGCTCCGATAGCGGCATCTGGGAGATCTTCGCCCCGGATGTACCCGCGGGTGTCGCCTATAAGTTCGAGATCCGCGGCCAGGATGGCGTGTTGCTGCCGCTGAAGGCGGATCCCTTCGCCCGGCGCAGCGAACTCCGCCCGAAGACGGCGTCGGTCACCGCCAACGAACTGCTCCAGGTATGGGACGATGCCGCTCACCGCGAACATTGGGCAAGCGTCGACCAGCGCCGCCAGCCAATTTCCATTTACGAAGTCCATGCCGCTTCCTGGCAGCGCCGGGACGACGGTTCGATGCTGTCATGGGATGAACTCGCCTCGCGCCTCATCCCCTATTGCGTCGACATGGGCTTCACCCATATCGAATTTCTGCCGATCACCGAACACCCCTACGATCCGTCCTGGGGCTATCAGACCACGGGTCTTTACGCCCCGACCGCCCGCTTCGGTGAGCCGGAAGGCTTTGCCCGTTTCGTCAACGGCTGCCACAAGGTCGGGATTGGCGTCATCCTCGATTGGGTACCGGCGCATTTCCCGACCGACGAGCATGGCCTGCGCTGGTTCGATGGTACAGCGCTCTACGAACATGAAGACCCGCGCAAGGGCTTTCATCCTGACTGGAATACGGCGATCTACAATTTCGGCCGAACCGAAGTCCTCGCCTATCTGCTGAACAACGCGCTCTACTGGGCGGAAAAATACCACCTGGACGGTTTGCGCGTCGATGCCGTCGCTTCCATGCTCTACCTCGACTATTCCCGCAAGCATGGCGAATGGATTCCGAACGAATATGGCGGCAACGAAAACCTGGAAGCCGTCCGTTTTCTGCAGTCCATGAACACCCGGCTCTATGGCGCTCACCCCGGCGTCATGACCATCGCCGAGGAATCGACCTCCTGGCCAAAAGTGTCACAGCCTGTCCATGAAGGCGGCCTCGGCTTCGGCTTCAAGTGGAATATGGGCTTCATGCACGACACGCTGAGCTACCTCGCCCGCGAGCCCGTGCACCGCAAATATCACCACAACGAGCTCACTTTCGGCCTGATCTACGCCTTCTCGGAAAACTTCGTGCTGCCGCTCTCCCACGATGAGGTGGTTCACGGCAAGGGATCGCTGATCGCCAAGATGGCCGGTGACGACTGGCAGAAATTCGCCAATCTGCGTGCTTACTACGCGTTCATGTGGGGCTATCCCGGCAAGAAGCTGCTCTTCATGGGCCAGGAATTCGCCCAGTGGAGCGAGTGGAGCGAAGAACGCGCGCTGGACTGGAACCTGCTGCAGTACCGCATGCACGAAGGCATGCGGCGCCTCGTTCGCGATCTCAATTTCACCTATCGCAGCAAGCCGGCGCTTCATGCCCGCGACTGCGAAGGCGATGGTTTCGAATGGCTTGTGGTCGATGATTTCGAAAACTCGGTCTTCGCTTGGCTGCGCAAGGCGCCGGGCGAAAAGCCGGTTGCCGTCATCACCAATTTCACGCCAGTCTATCGTGAGAACTACACCTTGCGTCTGCCAGCGGAGGGGCGGTGGCGCGAGATATTGAATACCGATGCCGATATCTATGGCGGCAGCGGCAAAGGGAATGGCGGGCGCGTCCAGGCCGTGAATGCAGGCGGAGGCGTACAGGCGGTGATAACGCTGCCTCCGCTGGCGACCATCATGCTCGAACCGGAATTCTGAGATCACTACGGACAGGGAGGAATAAAATGGTAGAAAAACGTTTCCAGCCGTTGGCGCGCGATGCCATGGCCTACGTTCTTGCCGGCGGACGAGGCAGCCGCCTGAAAGAACTGACCGACCGCCGTGCCAAGCCAGCCGTCTATTTCGGCGGCAAGACCCGGATCATCGATTTTGCGCTGTCAAACGCGCTCAATTCCGGCATCCGCCGCATCGGCGTCGCGACGCAGTATAAAGCGCACTCGCTGATCCGCCACATGCAGCGCGGCTGGAACTTCTTCCGCCCAGAGCGAAACGAAAGCTTCGATATCCTGCCGGCCTCGCAGCGCGTCTCAGAAACGCAATGGTATGAAGGCACCGCGGACGCCGTCTACCAGAACATCGACATCATCGAGCCTTACGGTCCGGAATATATGGTCATCCTCGCAGGCGACCATATTTACAAGATGGACTACGAATGGATGCTGCAGCAGCACGTCGATTCCGGTGCAGACGTCACCATCGGCTGCCTGGAAGTGCCGCGCATGGAGGCCGTCGGCTTCGGCGTCATGCATGTCGATGACAAGGACCGGATCATAGATTTCGTCGAGAAGCCGGCCGATCCGCCGGGCATCCCCGGCAATCCCGATTTCGCGCTCGCCTCTATGGGCATATACGTCTTCCACACGAAATTCCTGATCGAATGCCTGAAGCGCGATGCGGCCGACCCTAATTCCAGCCGCGACTTCGGCAAAGACATCATCCCCTACATCGTCAAGAACGGCAAAGCCGTGGCCCACCGCTTCGCCCAATCCTGCGTCCGCTCCGATTTCGAGCGCGAAGCATACTGGCGCGATGTCGGCACGATCGATGCCTATTGGCAGGCCAATATCGACCTGACCGCCGTGGTGCCGGAACTCGACATCTACGACAAATCCTGGCCGATCTGGACTTATGCGGAAATCAGCCCGCCGGCCAAATTCGTCCATGACGATGAAGACCGCCGCGGTTCGGCAGTTTCCTCCGTCGTTGCCGGCGATTGCATCATTTCCGGTGCCAGCCTCTACAACAGCCTGCTCTTTACCGGCGTGCGCGCCAATTCCTACTCCAAGCTGGAAGGTGCGGTCGTGTTGCCGAGCGTCAAGGTTGGCCGCCGGGCACAACTCAAGAATGTCGTCATCGACCATGGCGTGACCATTCCCGAAGGTCTGGTGGTCGGTGAAGATCCGGAACTGGATGCCAAACGCTGGCGCCGCACGGAAAGCGGCATCTGCCTCATTACCCAATCGATGATCGACAAGCTGGATCTGTAACCTATGAAGGTTCTCTCGGTTTCGTCCGAAGTCTTCCCCTTGATCAAGACAGGGGGTCTGGCCGATGTGGTCGGCGCCCTGCCTATTGCACTGAAGCCCTATGGCGTCGAAACCAAGACCCTCATCCCAGGCTATCCTGCGGTCATGAAAGCCATTCGCGATCCGGTTACCCGTCTGGAGCTTCCGGATCTTCTTGGCGAGGCAGCCACCATTCTAGAAGTCGAGCACGCGGGCATTTCCTTCCTCGTGCTCGACGCACCGGCCTATTATAGCCGCACCGGCGGCCCCTATGTCGATGCGACGGGCAAGGACTACCCAGATAATTGGCGGCGCTTCGCGGCGCTATCTCTCGCCGGTGCCGAGATTGCCGCCGGCCTCTTGCCCGGCTGGCGGCCGGATCTCGTTCATGCGCATGATTGGCAGTCGGCGCTGGTGCCGGTCTATATGCGCTATTATCCGACGCCGGAATTGCCGAGCGTTCTCACCATCCATAACATCGCATTCCAGGGCCAGTTCGGCGCCGATATCTTCCCCGGCCTTCGTCTGCCGGCACATGCTTTCTCGGTGGAAGGCATCGAATATTACGGCGATGTCGGCTTCCTGAAAGGCGGGCTGCAGACGGCACATGCCCTGACCACCGTCAGCCCTTCCTATGCCGAGGAAATCCTGACCCCGGAATTCGGCATGGGCCTCGAAGGTGTCATCGCCAGCAAGGCCTACAATCTCTACGGCATCGTCAACGGCATCGACGACGACATCTGGAATCCGGCGACCGATCCGATGATCGCGCAGACCTATAGCGCGGCGACGCTGAAGGATCGCGCCATCAACCGCCATCGGGTCGTCGAGCATTTCGGCCTCGACGAGGATGATGGTCCGATCTTCTGCGTCGTCAGCCGCCTCACCTGGCAGAAGGGCATGGATATTCTGGCAGAGGTTGCGAGCGAGATCGTCCACATGGGCGGCAAGCTCGCAATTCTCGGCGCAGGCGACGCGGCGCTGGAGGGGGCGCTCTTTGCCGCAGCCGGTCGTCATCGCGGCCGTGTCGGCGTTTCGGCCGGCTACAACGAGCCCATGTCGCATCTGATGCAGGCCGGCTGTGACGCGATTATCATCCCCTCGCGTTTCGAACCCTGTGGTCTCACGCAGCTTTATGGCTTACGCTATGGCTGCCTGCCGATCGTTGCGCGAACGGGCGGGCTGAACGATACGATTATCGACGCCAACCACGCCGCGCTGCAGGCAAAAGTCGCGACCGGCATTCAATTTTCACCCGTCACCGCGGAGGGGCTGTTGCAGGCCATGCGCCGCGCGATGCACCTCTTCCAGGATCGAAAGGTCTGGACGCAGATGCAAAAGCAGGGCATGAAATCCGACGTATCCTGGGGCAGGAGCGCAGAACGCTATGTCGCTCTCTACTCCAGTCTAGTCTCGAGAGGCGCTTAACCCGATGATTAAAACCGTACCGACCACCCCCTACACGGATCAGAAACCCGGCACTTCGGGCTTGCGAAAGAAGGTTCCCGTATTCCAGCAGCCGAACTACGCGGAAAACTTCATCCAGTCGATTTTCGATTCGCTCGAAGGCTATCAGGGCAAGTGCCTGGTCATCGGCGGCGACGGCCGCTACTACAATCGCGAAGTCATCCAGAAGGCCATCAAAATGGCCGCTGCGAACGGTTTCGGCAAGGTGATGGTCGGTAAAGGCGGCATCCTCTCGACGCCCGCAGCCTCCAATATCATCCGCAAATACAAAGCGTTCGGCGGCATTATCCTGTCGGCCAGCCACAATCCCGGTGGTCCGACCGAAGACTTCGGCATCAAATACAACATCAGCAATGGCGGCCCAGCGCCCGAAAAGATCACCGACGCCATCTATGAGCGCTCCAAGGTGATCGACAGCTACAAGATCGCCGACTTCCCGGACATCAACCTCGACCGCATTGCCCGCGAGGATGTCGGCGGCATGATCGTCTCGGTCATCGACCCCGTCGAAGACTATGCGACTCTCATGGAGGAGCTGTTTGATTTCGGCGCCATCCGCAACCTGATCAGCCTCGGCTTCCGCCTGAGCTTCGACGCGATGAGTGCCGTCACC
Organism: Martinezella sp. CNPSo 3957; assembly: GCF_057784395.1. NCBI lineage: Bacteria > Pseudomonadati > Pseudomonadota > Alphaproteobacteria > Hyphomicrobiales > Rhizobiaceae > Martinezella > Martinezella sp. CNPSo 3957. The sequence goes on along the minus strand of NZ_JBXSOU010000011.1, from coordinate 168,901 downwards.
GGCCCCTATGCCAAGGAAATCTTCGAGATCCGCCTCGGCGCCCCGGACGGATCGGTGCGCAACTTCCTGCCGCTGCCGGATTTCGGCGGTCATCACCCGGACCCGAACCTTGTCTACTGCAAGGAGCTCTACGACGACATGATGAGCGACGATGCGCCCGATTTCGGCGCAGCATCGGACGGCGACGGCGACCGCAATCTCATCATCGGCAAGGGCATCTACGTCACCCCGTCCGACAGCCTGGCGATCCTGGCGGCCAACGCCAACCTCGCTCCCGGCTATTCGCATGGCATTGCCGGCATCGCCCGTTCGATGCCAACAAGCGGCGCGGCCGATCGCGTTGCCGAAAAACGCGGCGTCGGCATCTACGAAACGCCGACCGGCTGGAAGTTCTTCGGCAATCTGCTCGACGCGGGCATGGCAACGATCTGTGGCGAGGAAAGCTCCGGCACCGGCTCGAACCACGTTCGCGAAAAGGATGGCCTCTGGGCCGTGCTGCTCTGGCTGAACATCCTGGCCGTACGCGGCGAGAGCGTCATCGATATCGTGACGCAGCATTGGGCCACCTATGGCCGCAACTATTATTCCCGCCACGACTATGAAGGCGTCGACACAGACGCTGCCAACGGCCTGATTGCAGCGCTGCGCGAAAAGCTGCCGACCCTACCGGGCACGAAAATCGGCGATCTCACCGTTTCCGCCGCCGACGACTTCGCGTACCACGACCCGGTCGACAAGTCGGTCAGCCAGCATCAGGGCATCCGCATCCTCTTCGAAGGCGGCTCCCGCGTGGTCTTCCGCCTCTCCGGCACCGGCACCACCGGCGCCACGCTGCGCGTCTATATCGAGCGCTACGAGCCCGATCCGACCCGTCACAATATCGAGACCCAGGAAGCGCTGGCCGATCTCATCACGGCTGCCCAGGAAATCGCCGACATCAAGGGCCGCACCGGCCGTGACGCGCCGACTGTGATCACTTGAGTTTTAGGTTTTAAGCTCCTTCTCCCCGCAATGCGGGGAGAAGGTGGCCAGGAGCAGCTGAACGAAGTGAAGCAGCGACTGGTCGGATGAGGGGCCTTCTCGAAATTCACCGCGACTGCATAATATGCCGAACGCTCTGCCCCTCACCCTAGCCTTCTCCCGGCAGGCGGGGAGAGGGAACAATCTCCAGCGATCCGGAAAGCCCGCGAGACATGTCAGAACCGACAACCCGCAGCCTTGGCGCGACCCTCACCGACTCGGGTGTTGAATTTGCCGTCTATTCCAGGCATGCCGAGCAAATAGACCTCTGTCTGTTCGACGGTGAGGGCCACAAGGAAATCGCGCGGCTTCCGCTCGCACGCGACGGCGACGAGCATCGACTCTTTGTTAGAGATGCCGGGGAAGGCACGCGCTACGGCCTGCGAGCCCATGGTTCATACGATCCCGACCAAGGCCTGTGGTTCGACCCCTCCAAACTGCTGGTTGACCCCTACGCCAAGGAAATAGACGGGCCGTTTCGTTATGATCCGCGCCTCGGTATCTTCGGTGCGAACACGCAGGATCTGATGCCCAAGGCGATCGTCTCGCGCGATATCGCGGTAAAGCGAGCCAAGCCTTTGTTTCAGCCGGGCGGCCTGATCTATGAAATCGCCGTGAAGCCCTTCACCATGCTGCATCCCGACGTGCCGGCGATGCAGCGCGGCACGCTCGGCGCCCTCGCCCATCCCTCCATCATCGCGCATCTCAAGCGCCTGCAGGTGAACGCCGTCGAGTTGATGCCGATCACCGCATGGATCGACGAACGACATCTGCCGCCGCTCGGCCTCACCAATGGCTGGGGTTACAATCCCGTCGCCTTCATGGCGCTCGACCCGCGTCTTGTGCCCGGCGGCATGAAGGAATTGCGTGAGACGGTCGCTGCCCTTCACGCCGAAGGCATCGCGGTCATCCTCGATCTCGTCTTCAATCATACCGGCGAGAGCGACCGCCAGGGCCCGACGCTATCCCTGCGCGGCATCGACAATCCCACTTATTTCCGCCATTTGCCGGACCAGCCCGGAACGCTGGTCAACGATACCGGCACGGGAAACACCGTCGCCTGCGATCAGCCGGCAACGCGCAACCTCATCATCGACAGCCTCAGCCATTTTGTGCGGAATGCCGGCATCGACGGCTTCCGCTTCGATCTCGCCACCGTGCTAGGACGCAACGGCAAGGGCTTCGATCCGGAAAGCATGACGCTCCGCACCATGCTGGCGGACGAAGTGCTGCAGGATCGCATCATGATCGCCGAACCCTGGGACATCGGCCCCGGGGGCTATCAGCTCGGGAATTTCCCAGCACCTTTCCTCGAATGGAACGACCGCGCCCGCGACGACCTGCGCCGCTTCTGGCGCGGCAATGCCGGCATCGGCGATCTGGCAACGATCCTTGCCGGCTCCTCCTCCATCTTCGGTCGCGACGGGCGCACGCAGACGCGCAGCGTCAACTTCCTCGCCGCCCATGACGGCTTCACGCTGATGGATCTCGTTTCCTACGAGAACAAGCACAATGAGGCCAATGGCGAAAACAATCGCGACGGCCACAACGAAAACTTCTCCTGGAACAACGGCGTCGAAGGAAAAACGGACGATCAGGCGATCCAATCCAAGCGCCGCGCCGATATCGAAGCCATGCTGTCGACACTCTTTGCCGCGCGTGGCACGATCATGCTGACCGCGGGCGATGAAGGCGGACGCAGCCAGCAGGGCAACAACAATGCCTATTGCCAGGACAATGCCATCACCTGGGTGGACTGGAAGCTGCTGGACGAGGAACTGATCGGCCATACCGCCTGGCTTGCCGGCCTCCGCCGCCGCTTCACGGCCTTTGGGGACATGAATTTCTTCCGCGGCGATGGCGACGTGCTTTGGTTCTCAAGCGCAGGGACGCCGATGACGGTACCGGATTGGGAGGCGCCGGGAGCGGCCGTGCTCGGCATGGCGCTACAGACAGCGGATCGTGCGACGGACCGCTCGACGCGGCTCGCCCTGGTCTTCAATCGCGCCGCAGACGAACGCGCCGTTACATTGCCGGTTTCCGAAAGCGGCGGCTGGTCCCAGCTGACGACGACAGGCGAAACCCTAGCCGGCGGGCAAATCACCATATCCGCCCGCTCCGTCGCATTCCTTCTGGAAAACTGATCGCGGTTGCACTTTCAGTCTCGATTCGCCAGAAAGAGTTTTGACGACACAGACTGACGAGGATGGCATGCCCGGCGAAATTTCGCTTGTTGAGATCATGAAGCTTGCGGGAACGGAGATCGGCGTCTCCGACTGGATTGCCGTCGACCAGACGATGATCGACACCTTTGCCGATGCGACGCTCGATCACCAATTCATCCACGTCGATCCCGAGCGCGCCAAGGCGGAAACGCCCTATGGCGGCACGATTGCCCACGGCTTCCTGACACTTTCGCTGCTCTCGGCAATGAACTACAGCGCTCTGCCAAAAATCCGCGAACAGATCATGGGCATCAACTACGGCTTCGAAAAGATCCGCTTCATGTCGCCGGTCAAGTGCGGAGCGCGGGTGCGCGGCCGTTTTACGCTCGCCGAAGCCCGGCTGCGCGGCGCCAATATGCTGATGCTGACCTATGACGTGACTGTCGAGATCGAAAACGAACGTAAGCCGGCGTTGACTGCGACATGGACGACCATATCGCAGTTTGACCCGAAGGATCGGCCCGAAGAGGGTTAAAGACCCGCATCCTCCGCACCTTCGGCGAGAAGGCCGAAAGCATAGTCGGAGAAGGAGCGCCAGACCTCGACGCGGAATGTCTCCTCGTCGAGCCGCAAGATCACCACTTCCGCCTTGCCGAGCAGCGTGCGCGAGCAAGCGCCGACGGGGAATGCGCTCAGCGAAACATCCTGCGGGCAGCCGGCGGCAAGCGTTGCTTCCGCGCCGGGACCGGAGATGATGACCGCGGTATTGCGATGTGAGACATCGGTCGCCGAATGCAGCACGCCGGACGATGCAGCCACGCCGACCAGCTCGGCACCGTTTTCATCGATAACGAGCCATTCGTCCGGACCGAGCCACAGGGCATGACGGCCATTGGCACTGGCCGAGGTCTTCGGGCGGATCGGCAGCTGAAGGCCGAGTGCCTGCGAAAGACCATGGACTGAATCCGCAGGCGCGCGCAGCGAAATACGGCTTGCAGGAGCGGCTGGCGTCAGCCGGACGGTCGAGGAACCGCCGTGGCGGCCGGCGAGCGGCAGTTTGCGGGTAGCGAGATCAGCCATTGATCCGGCCTCCTTCCTTGTCAAAGAACACCAGATCCGTCACCTCGACGGCAATCGTCTTGTCGGGCATCGGCACATAGAGCGTCTTGCCCATGCGCTCACGCCCGCCGGCGACCAGCGCGAAGGCGATGGAGCGGCCGAGATTTTCGGACCAATAGGAAGAGGTGACATGGCCGAGCATGGTCATCGGTTTCGGCTCATTCGGATCGGCAACGATCTGTGCGCCCTCCTCCAGCACCACCTTCGGATCGCGGGTGACGAGACCGACGAGCTGCTTGCGGCCTTCCTTGACCAGATCCTGCCGTTTCAGGCCGCGAATACCGACGAAATCGGTCTTCTTCTTGGAAACGGCCCAGGCAAGGCCGGCATCGTCAGGTGTCACCGTACCGTCGGTATCTTGGCCGACGATGATATAGCCCTTCTCGGCGCGCAGCACGTGCATGGTCTCTGTTCCGTAGGCGCAGGCGCCCAGCGGCTCAGCACGAGCCCAGACGGCTTCCCAAACCGACTGGCCGTAATCGGCCGGCACGTTGATTTCGTAGCCGACTTCACCGGTGAAGGAGACGCGGAACAGCCGGGCCGGCACGCCACAGACCTTGCACTCGGCCACGCTCATATGCGGGAAGGCCTCGTTGGAAAGATCCTGGCCCTCGACGAGTGGCTCGATGATCTCGCGTGCCTTCGGACCCTGCACGGCGATAACAGCCCATTGCTCGGTGGTCGAGGTCAGCCACACCTTCAGGTGCGGGAATTCGGTCTGCAGATAGTCTTCCATATGATGCAGCACGCGCGGCGCGCCGCCCGTCGTGGTCGTCACATGGAAGCGATCCTCGGCAAGGCGCCCGACGACGCCATCGTCATAGACGAAGCCGTCCTCGCGGGTCATGATGCCGTAGCGGCAGCGGCCGGGCTTCAGCGTATCCCAGGCGTTGGTGTAGAGGAGGTTTAGGAATTCCGCCGCATCCGGCCCGACCACTTCGATCTTGCCGAGGGTGGAGGCATCGAACACGCCGGCCACTTCGCGCGCCGTACGGCATTCGCGATTGACGGCCTGATGCATGGTCTCGCCGGCACGCGGATAGAACCAGGCGCGCTTCCAATTGCCGACATCCTCGAAGATCGCGCCATGCGCCTCTTCCCAGGCATGCATCGGCGTCTTGCGGGCGGGATCAAAGAGAGCCCCGCGCGAATGGCTGATCAGCGTGCCGTAGGTAACGGGCGTATAGGGCGCGCGGAAGGTGGTGAGACCGACCTGCGGAATATCCTTGCCGAGCATTTCGGCAGCGATCGCCAGGCCATGCATGTTGGATAGTTTGCCCTGGTCGGACGCCATGCCGTTGGTGGTGAAGCGCTTGATGTGCTCGATTGAATGCATGCCTTCGCGCACGGCAAGACGAATATCCTTGGCGCAGACATCGTGCTGGAAATCAACGAAAGCCTTGGCATTCGTATCCGGTCCCGCACCTTCGGCAGCACCGATCATGCCGCCTGTCCATTCGAAGGCCTGCTCGGCCTGGAGCTGAATCTTCTCACCACCATTGGTGCTGCCCGTGGCACGTGCCATCAGCTCACCGGCGGCAAGCGATTCCTCGATCGCGGCTTGCAGCCCATCCGTGCCGTTGCAGGCGCCGACCGAAAGGCAATCCTGAACATAGGTACCCGGCAGGAAGCGCTGCTTCTCGGTATCGAATTTCAGCTTGCCGCGCGATTGCGAAAAGAGATGAACGGAGGGCGTCCAGCCCGCCGAAACCAGCAACGCATCCACCGGGATCTTGCGGGTTGCGGAGCTGCCGTTGCGCGAGACGGTCATGGAGGCGACGCGCAGCTTGCCTGATGTATCGACGACGGCATAGTCGGTCAGCACCTCGATGCCGAGCCGCTTTGCTTCGGCGAGAACCGCCTCGCCGGGACGCGCACGGCTGTCGACGATGACAGCGATGGAAACGCCGGCGCGCTTCAGATCGAAGGCGGCCTCATAGGCCGAATCATGCGCCGTGTAGATGCCGATCTTCGCTCCGACGGCGACGCCATAGTGGTTGAGATAGGCACGCGCAGCCGAAGCGAGCATGATGCCCGGACGATCATTGTTCGGAAACACCATGTGCCGTTCGATCGCGCCTGTCGCCAGGATGGCGCGCTTGGCACGGACCTGCCATAGGCGCTCGCGCGGCAAGTCGCGGCCGGGTTTGGCCAGATGGTCGGTCACGCGTTCGGCAAGGCCGAAGAAATTATGGTTGTAATAGCCGAAGGCGGTCGTGCGGGTCAGCACCTGGACATTCGGCATCGCCTTGAGCTTGGCGACGGTAGCCTGCGCCCACTCGTACCCTTCGGCGCCATCGATCTTGATGCCGGTATCGAAGCGGAGCGCGCCGCCGACATCCGGCTGTTCGTCACAGAGGATGACCTTGGCGCCGGTTTCAGCCGCCGCGAGCGCCGCGGAAAGACCGGCGACACCGGCACCGACGACAAGAACGTCGCAATGGGCGTAACGGCCGGCATAGTGATCCGGATCCTCTTCCGTCGGCGCAACACCGAGACCGGCGGCACGGCGGATGAAGGGCTCGTAAATATGCTTCCAGGCCGACTTCGGCCACATGAAGGTCTTGTAGTAGAAGCCGGCGGCAAAGAAGGGCGACATCAGATTGTTGACGCCACCGATATCGAAGGCGAGCGACGGCCAGCGGTTCTGCGACTGAGCCTTCATGCCGTCGAAAACTTCCTGCACGCTGGCACGTACGTTCGGCTGTCGCCGCGCCGCATCGCGCGCGATATCGAGCAGTGCGTTCGGCTCTTCGGCTCCAGCCGAGAGGATACCGCGCGGGCGGTGATACTTGAAGGACCTGCCGACGAGATGAACGCCGTTGGCAAGCAGCGCCGAGGCGACGGTATCGCCCTCAAGCGCGGTATAGGTCTTGCCGTCAAAAGTGAAGCGAGCGGTTCTGGCCGGCGTCAAACGCCCCTTGCCCGCGATACGATTGGCGCCGCTCATTCAGCAAATCCCTCTGTTGGTGCCATCTTTTCTTGTTCGTTCTGTTGCTGCGTCACCGGTTCGGCCGCGCCGGGCTTGAGTGTCGCCGGATCCGGCTTCGGTTCACCGGCCTTGTAGGTTCGGTAGAAATGATCGCTCACCGTATCGCGCGCCGCATTGAAGAAGCGGCCGCAGCCATGGATGTGCCGCCAGCGCTCGAAGATCAGCCCCTTCGGGTTGTCGCGCAGGAAGAAATATTCCTCGAATTCTTCGTCCGAGATCCCGGCAATATTGGCCGGCCGCACGATATGCGCGTCGCCGGCGTTGCGGAATTCGAGTTCCGAACGCTCTTCCTCGCAATAGGGGCAGTAAATCAGCAGCATTGTTTTCTACCTGTGTTAAAGCTCGGAGCCTGTAAGGCTTGTGCCGGGAGGCTGCGCGCAAAGCTGCCGCCCCATGATGACGAAAGGTGTTATGCGCTTCAGCAGCGCCTCCAGCGATCCATAGGGCTTCAGCACATTGGTCATCCCCAGATTGACGAGGCTCATGCCCAGCAGATCGGTGTCGATCGCAAATGCCCTGGTGGCCTCGGGCGTCTGGTCTGGCACGAAATAAACCGCCGGCGTGTTCAAGACCTTGGCGCAGGCAATCACACCGCTTTCGGCCACGAAGGGCCAGTCGGCCTCATCCTTTGCCTTGTGGATCACCTGCATGCGAAAATCCTTGACCCCCGGAATAAGATCGCTGACTTCGGTCGCGACCGCTCCGACCGGCAGGGAAAGCCCTGCGGCAAGAACGATCCCGACCGCGGCCGACATCAGTGTGCCACGGCGGCTGCCGCCGCCTCATCGATCAGACGGCCAGTGCGGAAGCGATCCAGCGTCAGGCCGGCATTGAACTTATGCGGCTCGTCGCGGGCAATCAGATGGGCAAAAAGATTGGCCGAACCCGGTGTCGCCTTGAAACCACCGGTGCCCCAGCCGCAATTCACATAGAGCCCGGGTACCGGCGTCTTCGACTGGATTGCCGAACGATCCGGCGTATTGTCGACGATGCCGCCCCAGGAGCGCATCATCTTCACGCGACGGAACATCGGGAACAGTTCGCAAATCGCATCCAGCGTATGGGTGATGATCTGCAGGCCGCCGGTCTGGCTGTATGAATTATACTGATCCGTGCCGGCGCCGATGACGAGCTCGCCCTTGTCGGACTGCGAGATATAGGCATGCACCGTGTTCGACATGACGACGCAGGGGAAGATCGGCTTCAGCGGCTCGGAGACCAACGCCTGCAGCGGGCTCGATTGCAGCGGCACGCGCACGCCGGCCATCTGCATGACGACGGTGGTGTGGCCGGCTGCGGAAACGCCGACCTTCTTGGCACCGATGAAGCCCTTGCTCGTGTCGACGCCGGTGACGCGGCCATCAGGCCCGCGGCGAATGCCGGTCACTTCGCAATTCTGGATGATGTGCACGCCGCGATCGGAAGCGGCGCGCGCAAAGCCCCAAGCGACCGCATCGTGACGCGCCGTGCCGCCGCGACGCTGCAGGGCGGCACCGTTGATCGGATAGCGCGCCGTCTTCGAAATATCGAGCGGCGGGCAATATGCCTTGGCTTGCTCGGGCGTCAGCCATTCATTGTCGATGCCATACAGACGATTGGCATGGATATGCCGCTTGAAGGACTGCTGATCATGCACATTGTGCGACAGCATCATCACGCCGCGCGGCGAATACATGACATTGTAATTGAGATCCTGAGACAGCCCTTCCCAGAGCTTCATCGAATGCTCGTAGATGTGCATGCTCTCTTCATAGAGATAGTTCGAGCGGATGATGGTCGTGTTGCGGCCGGTATTGCCGCCGCCGAGCCAGCCCTTTTCGATCACCGCGACATTGGTGATGCCGTGCTCCTTGGCGAGATAGTAGGCCGCACCCAGGCCATGACCGCCGGCGCCGACGATGATGACGTCATACTCCTTGCGCGGCTCCGGCGAGGTCCATTGAGCCTCCCAGCCCTTGTGAGCCCGCATCGCTTCCCGTGCCACGGCAAAAACCGAGTATTTACGCATTCGCCCTCAACTCCTTCAGGCAAGACGCCCATCTTTATGGGGCATACAAATCGCAAATCCAAAACCGACACAACGGCTCTTTTGCGACGCATTCAGCACCGTCTTTCGACACGGTTAAAAAGAATGACCCAATGACAACGTCGAGCTTGTTAAACACCAGCGTATATGTGGCAAACTTCACGCTGGCTTAGACATAAACCACGGTGTTGCGTCACGCGTAAAAAGAAGACACGCGGCCAGTAGATAAAACGATGTCGATAGGATCAGAAAAACGAGTTCCAATGTTGTACCTTCGGGATTGCCTTTGAAGGCGATGAAGCCGAAGGAAAAACCGATTACAAACATCATGGCGAATTGCGCGGCAAGCGTCATCCAGCGTGCCCAGTTGGTGCGCTTGCGAACAACCAGCCAAACCCAAAAAATTTGAATGCAAAGGAACGCGATTTGCAAAAGGGTAAAGGCAAGCGGCGCTTCGGCAAAATGTTTGCTCGTCCTATCCCAATTCACCATCTGATTTATAAAAATGATCGCCATAGCGGCATATGTGAGCCGTTCGGAATATCGAACGCTGCTCGGCATTGTCTTATCACTCATGAACCCCCACCTCTACTTGCGCTGCAGGCGACAAATCTTCACCCGACCACCATGGCCGTCGCGGCGCCAGACGCATCCTTCCCTGCGCGGCTTCTGGTTGTAAAGATAGATTTTCGCACGGTGCTTGCGGTCGAAAGTCTGGTTCGAGAAATCGTTGCCACCGACCCGAACATTCTTGCCGAAGCGCACCTCACTGGCTCCGGCGGGCAAGAACGTTACAGCCAGAACGACAGCGACAAGCATTGCAGTGAGCACGGGCGCTACAAACCCTGCTGTGAGACTACGTGAATTCATAAAGTGCTCCCCTCTGCAATCGGCAACCATGGAATCATGGCTACCGCCTCTTTCGCAATGATCCACATCATGAAGTTCCACGCAGGCGGCGTCGCGTCAAAAATGCGCAGTTTCAAGCCCACATCCTGTAGCCGAAACGCCGTAACCAACTCAATTCAGCCCTCGACAACTAGCTTTTTCCTCTGCAAACTCACGATCTGGCTAGACTTTGACAAACCGATCTGCTATCCCGCCTCCCAATCGCAAGGCTGTGGCCGCGCGAACGTTATATTTTTGCCTCCTGGCGCTGCCGTCGCCGCTGGCATCAACCAAACCAAAGGAACGTGATTCTCGTGCAGGTACTTGTCCGCGATAACAATGTCGACCAGGCTCTCCGCGCTCTCAAGAAGAAGATGCAGCGCGAAGGTATTTTCCGCGAAATGAAGATGCGCGACTACTATGAAAAGCCGTCGCAGAAGCGTGCTCGCGAGAAGGCTGAAGCTGTTCGTCGCGTTCGCAAGCTTGCTCGCAAGCGCGCTCAGCGCGAAGGCCTTGTTGCCAAGTAATCGCCGTTTTTTCGACGTTTTCAGATGCATGTGTGGCGGGGGCGAGTCGTTCGCCGCCGCCTTTTTGATTTATTCTCTACGCAAATCGGATTAAATCAGAACAGCCTGATATGACGCATGGGGAAAGCGAACCCGATAATGGCAATGACGACTTCCGTAAAGTTCCGCACTTCGAACCTCTCTTTACCCGTTTCGAAGTGCGCCGCGGTGCTGCCTGCTTTGGCGATACTTGCCGCGATCAGCCTTTCCGGCTGCCAGACGGCTACGACCGATAATGTGATCCAGATCGACAAGGCGCAGGGTTCGTCCGAAAATATCGCCTCGCTGACATCTGTCATCAATGCCAATCCGCAGGATCCGGAAGGCTACAATGTGCGCGGCACAGCCTATGGCCGTGGCGGCGATTTCAATCGCGCTCTTGCCGACTTCAATCAGGCGATCCAGCTCAATCCGAAGTTCTACCAGGCCTATGCCAACCGCGCGCTCATCTATCGCAACATGGGCAAGCTGCCGGAAGCGGTCGCGGACTATAATGCGGCGCTGCAGATCAACTCGAACTACGACGTCGCCTATATCGGCCGCGGCAACCTCTACCGTCAGTCCGGCCGCGACAACGACGCCTTCAACGATTATTCGAAGGCCATCAGCCTCGGGACGACGGACGGCCGCGCCTATAACGGCCGTGGCGTGATCTACCAGAAGCGCAATCAGCAGGATAAGGCGATCGACGATTTCTCCAAGGCGATCTCGCTGTCGCCGAACTCGCCGGAGCCTTACAACAGCCGCGGCATCTCCTATCTTGCGCAGAACGACGACGACAACGCGTTTGCCGATTTCAACCATGCGATCGAGCTGAACAACAAACTCGCCGAATCCTGGGCAAACCAGGCATTCGTCTATGAGCGAAAAGGCGACAAGGCGAAGGCCCGCCGCTCCTATCAGCATGCGGTCAATCTCGATCCCAACTATCAGCCGGCCAGAGACGGTCTGGCACGTGTCGGCGCCGGCGCCTGACACGGGGCATATCGCAGTAAAGATATCCAGCCGCCGGCAATCCCTGCCCGGCGGCTTTTCTTTGCCCTGGTCTTCGATTTTGCGCATGTCGTTATCGCAAAACCGCTGCACACTTTTGCGCGACATGCTGTAGTCTCGGGCTCATCCGTTCAAGCGAGACAAAGACATGCCCTCCCCGCAGAAAATCATCGTCATCGGCGCCGGCATCATCGGGGCTTCCATCGCCTGGCATCTGAGCCGGAGGGACGCATCGGTAACGGTGGTCGCACAGAAGATCGGCGGCGTTGCCACCCCGAACTCCTTCGCCTGGATCAATGCCAGCTGGGGCAATCCGGAATTCTACTTCCGTGTCCGGCACCGTTCGATGGCCGAGTGGTCGAGACTGAAGGCAGATCTGCCTGACATCCCTCTATCCTGGTGCGGCGGCCTCAGCTGGGATCTTCCCGAGCCGGAGTTGGATGCCTATGCGGCGCAGCACCATGGCTGGGGCTATGGCATACAGCCGGTCAACCGGGCGACGAGTGCGATGCTCGAACCGAATCTGGCCAATCCGCCCGACTATGCTCTGCACGTCGCGGAAGAAGGCGCGGTCGAACCCGTTGCCGCCGCCAACCTGCTGCTGGAAGATGCCCGCCGTCGGGGAGCGATCCTATCATCCAGTGTCGAAGTCAAAGGTCTGCTGAGGCAGGGCGAGCGGATCGTCGGCATCGAAACAAGCGAAGGGCCGATGCACGCCGATCATGTCGTTCTGGCTGCCGGTGCAGGCACGGCAGCACTTGCCGCCTCGGCGGATATTCTCGTACCGCTTGAAACACCTCCGGGGCTCATCGTCCATTCTCGACCCGTAGGGAAAATGTTGAATGGTTTGGTGATGGCGCCGGAACTGCATCTGCGCCAAACGGCAGAAGGACGAATCATAGCCGGCGGCGACTTCGGCGGCACCGATCCCGGCGATAATCCTCAAGCGGCTGCCGACGCGCTCTTCGCCAAGGTCAGAGCAACATTGAAAGGCGGCGAGGCGCTGGAGCTCGATTTCCACACCGTCGGTTATCGCCCGACGCCGAAGGACGGCCTACCGATCCTCGGCAATATCGGTGGGGCACCCGGCCTCTACCTCGCAGTTCTGCATTCCGGCGTTACGCTCGCACCGCTCGTCGGCCTGCTCGCGGCGCAGGAAATCGTCGATGGCAGCGAAGCGCGCGAGCTTGCGCCGTTCCGGCTCTCTCGCTTTTCCTAGCTTGAGAATGAGGCGGTCAGCGCAACTGCAGGGATGCGTTGCCACAGTCGTAAATACCCGAGATCGCTTACGATTTCGCAATAATGACTTTTCAGATGTTGCAAGGAAAATTACCGAGCCCTAACATGGCGCTTCTGGAGCATGTCGCTCGGATCGGGGCACGGGGGCGCTTGGCATGATGACCAATACCATTCTATTTGCGTTTGCCGGCGCGTCGTATCCTCATCGAGGCACGATCGGTTGATCGCTTCATGAGAAAGCCGCATTTTCCGAAAGCGTCGATTGGTGCCTATCTGATCGCAATCGCTCTGGCGATTGCCTTGCCCATTCTCGCCTTCGTCGCGCTGCTTCTGGTTCAGCTCGAAAATAATGAGCGCGATGTGCTGAAGGGGGATACCGTTCAGGATGCGCAGGCGCTTTCGCGCGTCATCGATCGCCAATTGCAGGACATGGCGACGACATTGCGTCTCCTGTCTTCCTCGCCGGAACTCGAACGCAACGACATTGCCACCTTCTTCGCCCGCACGGAAACGGTCCTGCGCACCGATTCGCTCTTCGTGCTGCTCATGGAAAAGGATGGCCAGCTTCGGCTGAATACCCGCTGGCCGTTTGGAAAACCGCTCGGCAAGACCGGTAACATTGCAGCGCTGCAATCGGCGCTGAACTCCGGCCGCATCGAGGCATCCGACGTCTTCATGGGAACCAACGCCCGCCGCTGGGTCTATAACGTCACCCTGCCCCTCGAACATTCGCCAGCCGGCGCCGCTTTAGCTGTCACCCAGGATGCCGACGAGCTCGCCAAGCTCGTGACGACGCAAGCCCTGCCGCCCGGCTGGTCCGCAGCGGTTGTCGATAAATCCGGCCATGTCGTTGCCGCTGGCGGCCCGACGACCCTTGCTCCGGGAGACACGTTCAACAAGGATATTCTGCCGAAACTGATCGCATCCAGCGGTGTCTACCAGGATGAAAAGACCCTCCCGAATGCGGTGCTCGGCTATGCGCAAATCTCCGGCTGGTCCTGGAAGGCCGTCGTCTGGGGACCGATCGCGTCCGCGCAGCAGTCGCTGATGAGCACCTGGCGATTCCTGATCTATGGCGGGGTGACGCTGCTGCTGATCGCGCTGATCGCCGTCTATGCGCTGGCGCGCCAGGTGCGCACGACCATCCAGAGCATAGCCGACATGGCAGACCGCATGGGTCGAGGCGAAATCGTGTCGCCCGTTGACACCAGCGTTATCGAGGCAAACCAGGTGGCCATTGCGCTTTCCAACGCATCCTTCGACCGCAGCGTCACGGAGGATCGGCTGCATTTCGTCATGCACGAGCTTGTCCATCGCACCAAGAATCTGTTGGCACTCGCCCAGGCGATGACACGCCAGCTCGCACGGCAGACGGATAGCGTCGATACCTTCCAGCGAGCGGTCGCCGACCGCCTGGAAGGCCTGGCACGCTCGATCGAGGTCCTGACCAGCGAACAATGGTCCGGCGTGTCGCTGCGCCGCGTGATCGACATTCATCTAGCGACCTTCCTGCAGGGACCTCAGCAGCTCGACGTCCTCGGCAACGACTTCCTCTTGAAGCCGGAGGCGGTGCAGAATCTCGGCCTGATCCTGCACGAGCTTGCCACCAATTCGGTCAAATATGGCGCGCTTTCCGCACCGGACGGCAAGATCACCATCGAATGGACGAACGAAGTCGCTGAAACCGGCACCATGATCCGCTTCGCCTGGAGCGAAACCGGCGGTCCCAAAGTCAAACCGCCCAGCGTGACCGGCTTCGGCACCACCGTCACGAAAACGCATGCCGCGGCATCCTTCAGCGGCCATGTCGAGGTCGATTTCCGTCCGGCCGGACTTGTCTGGATACTGACTGCACCGCGCAACATGATGGAGCGTCAAAGGACCTAAGAGCAGTTCCAGCAAAAGTGCGAAGCGGTTTTGCGTCCGGAACTGCGTAAAAACAAGAAGATAGAGCGTTTTCGCGATTCGAAGAAAAGCAGAGTTGCTCTAAGAGCGGAAACCGCCCTTGCGGGTGCAGCGGCAGCCTACTCGTTCATTGCCTTGACGATGTCCTCGGTCACCTTCTTGGCGTCGCCCAGAAGCATCATCGTGCCATCCTTATAGAACAGCGTGTTGTCGATGCCGGCATAGCCGGAGCCCAGCGAACGCTTGACGAAAAGGCAGGTCTTCGCCTTGTCGACATCGAGGATCGGCATGCCGTAGATCGGCGAGGTCTTATCGTCGCGCGCCGCCGGATTGGTGACGTCGTTGGCGCCGATGACGTAGGCGACATCGGCCTGAGCGAATTCCGAATTGATGTCCTCGAGCTCGAAGACTTCATCATAGGGCACGTTGGCTTCGGCGAGCAGCACATTCATATGGCCCGGCATGCGGCCGGCAACGGGATGAATGGCATATTTGACCTCGACGCCATGTGCCTTCAGCCTGTCAGCCATTTCGCGCAGCGCATGCTGGGCCTGCGCCACCGCCATGCCGTAGCCGGGCACGATGATGACCTTGGAGGCATTCGCCATCAGATAGGCGGCATCCTCGGCCGAGCCGAGCTTCACGGTCTTGTCGGAATTATTAGCTTCGCCCGAGGCCGTCTCACCGCCGAAACCACCGAGAATGACAGAGATGAAGGAGCGGTTCATGCCCTTGCACATGATGTAGGACAGGATCGCACCCGAGGATCCGACAAGCGCGCCGGTGATGATGAGCGCGAGATTACCGAGCGTGAAGCCGATGCCGGCCGCGGCCCAGCCAGAATAGGAGTTCAGCATCGACACGACGACGGGCATATCGGCGCCGCCGATCGGCACGATCAAAAGTACGCCCAGCGCCAGCGACAGCAGCACGACAGCCCAGAAAGCGAAATGGCTCTCGCTCGCCGCCAGGCTGATGATGAAGAACACGATGAGTACGAGCAGAGCAGCATTGATGACATGCCGGTTCGGCAGCAGGATCGGCTTGCCGGACATGCGCCCGTCGAGTTTCAGGAAGGCGATGATCGAACCGGTGAAGGTGAGCGCGCCGATCGCTACACCGATCGCCATCTCGATGCGAGCCTCGGTGTGAATGTACCCGATCTCGCCGATACCGAAGGAGGATGGCGTATAGAGCGCCGAAGCGGCGACGAGGACAGCCGCAAGACCGACCAGCGAATGGAAACCTGCCACGAGCTGCGGCATCGAGGTCATCGGAATGACGCGCGCGATATAGGCACCCGCTCCGCCGCCGATGGCAAGGCCAAGGATGATCAGCACGAAGCCGCCGAAGGATGGCGTCGCCAGCACTAGCGTGGTGGCGATGGCAATGCCCATGCCGATCATGCCGTAGAGATTGCCGCGCCGGCTGGTGGCCGGATGCGACAGGCCGCGCAGCGCCAGGATGAAGAGCACACCGGAGACGAGATAGAGGAAAGCCGCGATATTGCTCAGCATGCCGCTCTCACTTGTCCTTCTTCTTGTACATCGCCAGCATGCGCTGGGTGACAAGGAAGCCGCCGACGATATTGACCGAAACGAGAACCAGCGCCACGAAACCGAAGCCGGTGGCGAGACCGCTCGCGGAGATGCCCACGGCCAGCAGCGCACCGACGACGATGACCGAGGAGATGGCGTTCGTCACCGCCATCAGCGGCGTATGCAGGGCCGGCGTCACCGACCATACGACATAGTAGCCGACGAAGATCGCCAGCACGAAAATCGCGAACTGGAAGACGAAGGGATCGATTGCCCCACCTGTTGCCGCGCTCACAGTCTCCGGGGCCTGCGCTGCAGCGGTCGTGACGGCGTTAACGGCATCATGCAGTTGCTGCAGTGCCTGGTCCATCGCTTGACTGGCCATCTCAGAGATCTCCCTTCTTGATCGTCGGCTGGTCGGGATCGACGAAGTTCGGGTTCACGACCTCGCCGCCATCGGTCAGCATCGTCGCCTTGATCAGTTCATCGGTCCGGTTGACGGCGAGGCTCTTCGTATCCTTGTCGACCATCGTCTCCAGAAAGGCCACGAGGTTCTTCGCATAGAGAGCCGATGCGCTGGCCGCGATCCGGCCGGCCATGTTGGGATAGCCGACCACCCGGACGCCTTCGACCTCGGCGACCTTGCCATACTCGGCGCCCTCGATATTGCCACCGCGCTCGACCGCGAGATCGACGGCAACCGCACCTGGGCGCATCGCCTTCAGCATGTCGCGGCTGATGAGGCGCGGCGCCGGCCGGCCGGGGATCAGCGCCGTGGTGATGATAATGTCCTGTTTGGCGATATGATCGGCAACGAGAGCAGCCTGCTTGGCTTGATACTCCTTCGACATTTCCTTGGCATAGCCGCCGGCGGTCTCCGCCGCCTTGAATTCCTCGTCCTCGACGGCAATGAATTTTGCTCCGAGCGAGGCGACCTGTTCCTTCGCAGCCGGACGAACATCGGTCGCCGAGACCTGTGCGCCGAGACGCCGCGCGGTCGCGATCGCCTGCAGGCCGGCAACCCCTGCCCCCATGACGAACACTTTCGCCGCCGGCACCGTCCCCGCCGCCGTCATCATCATCGGCAGCGCCCGATCATAGACGGCTGCGGCCTCGATGACGGCTTGATAGCCGGCGAGGTTTGCTTGCGACGACAGGACGTCCATCGACTGCGCACGGGTGATGCGCGGCATCAACTCCATGGCGAAACCCGTCAACCCCGCGCGCGCCATCGCGGCAAGCGCTGCCTCATTGCCATAGGGATCCATGATAGCGATAATGATCGCGCCGCTCTTGTAGCCGGCGATTTCTCTGGTCGTCGGCCGCCGGACCTTGAGCACGACATCCGCCGCCTTGGCATCCTTGACGGAGCCGATGCGGGCTCCGGCAGCTTCATATTCGGCATCCGGGACGCGCGACAAAACACCCGCACCAGCCTCGATCACGACATCGAAACCGAGGCTCCTCATCTTCTTTACCGTCTCGACGGACGCCGCAACACGCGTCTCCTCCGCCACGCTTTCCTTGGCCACGAAAACCAGATTGCTCAACGACGACACCTCGCATCAGACGGCGCCGCTCCTGCATGCGGCGGCGCTGTAGCCTGCAGAATCATGGGAAAGCGCGGGAGATCGGCCCGCCATCTGTCAGCGCTGTTATATCAGCGCAACAGGACGACGCTGGCGATGGTCAGAACGATGAATATCAGGACGCCGCCGAGAAAGCCGGCATGACCGAAGAAACCGGCCGCCATGGCGATCAATAGGGCCGCAACGATCGCAGACCCAACTTTGGCGCCCGAGATGAAAAGATTGTAGGTCTTCTCATGCTCCTTGTAGTCCATGGGAGCACCCACTTCAGCAGGTCCAGTGTGATGTTCGGCCATTCAGAAATCTCCCCTCAATCCTCTCCCCAGACAGACGATCTAGACTGCCGGCCGGAGTTCATCCTCAAAAGGTGCAATATCTTATAAGAGAGATACCGCAACCAATTTTCCTCTACCGAGGCGTTACACAAAGCGAGGAAAAATGCAATGCACGAGAAGGTCGCAGGTGGTGCGGGCCGATCGAATTGCCGGAGGATTCCAAATGCCAGGGGACTGCAGCGCCGCCGCCAACTATCGGACGGTCTCGGGCGAGAAGAGCCTGCCGGCTCCCAGCTGCCGTCTATCGAGGCTGGCGACCTTCTCGGCGACTTGCTCTGGGGCTATCGGAGGGGAAAATACATAGCCCTGGATGATATCCGCCAAGTTCCGCTCGACGACCAATGCCAGTTGCTCCAGCGTCTCGACACCTTCGATCACGACATGCAGGCTGAGGGCGCGGGAAAGATCGACGATGCCGCATAGCAGCTTGAAACGGCGGCTGTCCGTCGTGATGTCGCGAACGAAAGACCGGTCGATCTTCACGACATCCACCGGCAGCGTATCGAGGTAACTGAGGCTGGAAAATCCCGTTCCGAAATCGTCGATCGCAATCGTGATACCCCTAGCGCGGAAATCCGCGAGAATGGAGCGGACGGTTGCTACCTCGTCCATCAGGCAGCTTTCGGTAACTTCGAGATGCAGGCGGGAGGGCTCAAGTCCCGACGTCTCGAGCGCCGCGATCACGATTTTGACAATCTCGTCATTGCGCAGATCCTGCGCCGAGAGATTGACTGAAACGGCGAGTGGCGCAGGCCATGAAACGCAATCGCGGCAAGCACGATCGACCATGAAGCGGGTGATGCCGGCAACGATGCCCATCTCCTCGGCAAGCTGCACGAAGAGATCAGGCGGAATTGAGCCCTTTTCCGGGTGAATCCAGCGCGCGAGCGCCTCGCAGCATTCGATGCGCGAGCCATCCGGCGTGTACATCGGTTGGTAGACGGCTTGAAGCCTGCCGGCCTCCACCGCCTCGCGCAGGTCGTCCTTCAGCGTCTGCCGCTCGACATAGCGTGCGTCCATCTCCTGCTCGAAAGCGCTGCAGCCGCCCTTCATCCGTGATTTTGCCTCGAAGAGCGCGAGATCGACCTTGATCTGCCACTCCTCTGGGCGAAATTCCCGGCCTGGCATGGTCATATACCCGCCACTGACGGAAACCCGAAAGCTGCTGTCCTCCGCATCATAGGTGCCGGCCATTGCCGCATGCAGGGCGCGGATGCGGCCATCGATATCCGGAACATCGTCCTCATTCGGAAAGAATAGCACGAATTGATCGCCGACGAGACGAGCGACAAGCGCTGTCGTGCCGGCAAGCGCTTTCAAACGCTCGGCTACGGCAACCAGCAGACGGTCCCCGGCAACATGCCCCTTGATATCGTTGACGTGTTTGAAATCGTCGATATCCAGAACAAGGATGCCGATGCGGCTTTCCCGGTTGCGCGCAGCCAGCCTTTCCTTGATCTGGTCCACGAAATATTCACGGTTCGGTAGCCCGGTCAAAGGGTCGTACCGCACCATATGCAGGATCTTGCGTTCAGCGCGAATACGCACCGTCACGTCTTCAAAGATCAGAATGACGATCCCATCGGCACGCCGGCTCGCCGAAAATTCCAGAAACTGATCCTCATTGAATTGAATGAGAGTTCGGGAAAGCGTGCCGCTGACGAGTTGGGCCAACTGCCGCTGAATGAGCCCGGGAAGCGATCCGTCGATGAAGGCGTGACGGGCGCCATAACGTAGAACGACGTCGAATTCGCAGTCCTTGAGCCGCTGCGGATCAGCGAAATTTAGGAGCTCGCAGGCTTTGCGATTGACGACCAGAATCCGGTTTTGGGCGTCCAGCATGAACAGCCCGTGGGGCATGTTGTTGAGCGCGGTGTCGAACCTGTCGGCCATCAACGATATCTCGCGGGAGGCGACAATGTTCCTGTAGAGGAATTCGCGCATGCCATTTGCCATCGCACGCGTCGTCAGCCCGAACGGGATGAGCATGAGGGAGGCGATTCCCTTGTAGAGTTCCTGCGACAACAGGCAGGCGATGACAATCGGCACGCAGCAGGCCAGAATCTGAAGATCGACCGCACGAGGTGAGCCGTAGTTACGGCCGACGATCGACACCATGGACCCCATGGTGACGGCGACGCAGATGAATTCCGCCAGCGGATCGCGCAGGATGAGGATGGCATAGCCGCTTCCGATGCCAAGAATGGCGGCGGTGGCCGCGGCGCCGACAACATAGCGCGTTTCCCAGCTGGCTATATCGGCGCGCGTAAAGCCATTCTTGTCGGCTGCGTCGAACTGCCGGAAAAAATTGATCCGTAAGCCGAAGACGACGGCAAACGCCACGCAAAAGGCCAGATAGATGCCGGCATCTGTGCTCAGAAAAACGAGGACATATATGAGGATATGAACGAATACGCCTGTAACGAGCGTTTTCCGGTTTCCGAAAAGCGAACTGACAAACGACAGATAAATATCCGTCGGCACGGTGTCCGGGCTTGGAGGCTTCATTCAGACTTCCCCTGATGCGGCGGACACCGTAGTGGAAACCCTTTAAAATTTACTTGCCCGAACTGAGCCCGTCTGGAAAGATTTTTCACTCAAAGCGGCAGTTTAAATGGAAGCTCGACTGTGTCCAGCATCACGCTGGCATAATGATTCTCGGTACACGTTCACGTTGATATGATGTTAGACCACTAATAAAGGAAACGATATATCGCCGAAGACTTATGAAATACAATTACAGCTTGCCTGCCCGCTGTTGGATCATCATGAAGGTATCGAAGGTATACTCGGAAAGCTGCATCCACAGATAGGCATCCTTCTTGTAGGCGACCTGGTCCTCGTAAATGCGCTTGAAATAATCATTGGATTTCGAGAGATCGGCATAGAGCGCGCCGGCTGCCTGGAAACAGGCCTCCATGATCTCCTGGCTGAAGGGCCTGAGCGTCACGCCTTGTGTCACGATTTCCTTCAGCGCCTGCGGATTTTTGACGTCGTATTTCGCCAGCATGTTGGTGTTGGCGAAGGCGCATGCATCGCCGAGAATTGTCTGATAAGGCTTCGGCAGGGCATTCCATTTTTCCAGGTTGAAAAAGGCATGCACCACGGCGCCGCCCTCCCACCAGCCAGGATAATAATAATACTTCGCGATCTTTTGCAGCCCGAGCTTCAGGTCGTCATAGGGTCCGACCCATTCGGCCGCATCCACGGTGCCCTTGCTCAGCGCATCGTAGACGCCGTTGACCGCGATATCCTGCTGCGGCACGACTCCGATCTTCTCGATCACCTTGCCGGCCAGACCGGCAATGCGCATTTTCAGACCCTTGAGATCGTCGAGCGTATTGATTTCCTTGCGAAACCAGCCGCCCATCTGCGCGCCGGTGTTACCTGCGGGAAGCCCCAAGATGCCCTGTGTGGCATAGAATTCGTTCATCAGCTTGTTGCCGTTGCCCTGGTAGAACCAGGCATTGGTCAGCCGGGCATTGAGGCCGAAGGGCAGCGCCGTGCCGATGGCATAGGTCGGATCCTTTTGCCAGAAATAATAGGAGCAGGTGTGCGCGGCATCGACGGCGCCGGCGCTGACCGCATCGGCCGCCTGTGCGCCGGGAATGATCTCACCGGCCTCATAGGTCTGGATGAGGAAATTGCCGTTGGTCGCGTCTGAAACATGCGCGGCAATATCCTCCGCGCCGCCATAGATCGTGTCCAGGCTCTTGGGGAAGGAGGAGGTCATCTTCCAGGTGATCTTCGGATATTCCTGGGCAAGGGCCGGGGTCGCAAGCGCAGAAGCGGCACCTGCGCCAACGGCTCCTGCCCGCCTGATGAAGGAACGGCGATCCATCGAATTCTCCCATACGGACGGCATTGCAGAGGAGCGGCACGCTCCCCGTCACGGCGCAAGCGATGGAACTAACCACGCCGCCGCCAGTCTTTCAAGTTAGCTCTCTTGCACCGCATTATGGCGATTCCTGTACATCCGCATGACGAAGGGAAACAAAGCCTTATGGACGCCGCTGCACGTTGCTGCCTGCGCCGTCTTCGCGTAGATTCGTGACGTGGATAACAGCCTTTGGATTGACATCATGATCGTCCAGAGGTCCTACCATACAACCGTTTCGCCCTTGCCGGAGCCTCGAATGTCCAGACCGATCATCGCCATTCCCGCCGATATCCGCGAGTTCGATGGCACCAGCTGGCATGCGGTGCAGCTGCAATATGTCCGCGCGGCGGTCAAAGCGGCGGGATTGATGGCACTCATCGTTCCCGCACTTGAGGACGACAATGATGCCGACGCCATTCTCGACCGGGTGGACGGGCTGCTCGTTTCCGGTTCGGCGACCAACGTGCATCCATCCCTCTATGGAAAAGAGGCAAAGGATAGCGACGGTCCTTTCGACCCGGCGCGCGACGCGACATCGCTGCCACTCATCCGCCGCGCGATCGACCGCGCCATCCCGATGCTCGCCATCTGCCGCGGCATTCAGGAGCTGAATGTTGCGCTTGGCGGCACGCTTGCCAGCGAAATCCAGGACCAGCCGGGCATCTGGGATCACCGCAAGCCGCCGAATGTCGATCGCGATACGATGTATTCGATCCGCCAGAGCGTTTTCGTCAAGGAAGGCTCCTGCATCGCCCGTGTCGTTGGATCGGGTGAAGTGCGTGTCAATTCGCTGCATCGCCAGGCGATCGCCGATACGGCGCCGAAACTGCAGGTGGAGGCACTCGCGGAAGACGGCACGATCGAGGCCGTCTCCGTTATCGGCGCCAAGGCCTTTGCCGTCGGCGTGCAATGGCACCCGGAATATTGGGCGGAGACGGATTCCCCATCATTGAAGCTCTTCACCGCCTTCGGCGATGCGGTGCGCGATTACGCAGCTGGCAAAGAGCGACCTGCGGCCGCTCCGTATCAGCAAAAAGCCGTCTGATCAGCGTCGCGGTTTGACTGGCGTTTCCGGCACCGGCGTCACAGGCTCACCCTCAGCGAACCATGCGATGATGTTATCGGCAACGAGATCGGCCATGGCATCGCGCGTCGGCACCGAGGCCGAGGCCACATGTGGCAGCAGGGAAACATTCGGCAGCGAGAGATAGCCTGTGGGGACATTCGGTTCGTCGTAGAAGACGTCGAGACCGGCAGCTCCCAGCGTGCCGTTGCCGAGGGCTGTTATCAGCGCGTCGTCATCCACGGACCAGCCGCGGCCGACGTTGATGAACACGCCCTGCGGCCCGAGCGCCGACAGGATCTCGGCGTTGATGACTTTGTGCGTCTCGGGCGTCTTCGGCACGATGGAAATCAGCGTATCCACCGATTGCGCCATCTCCAGCAGCGTCGGATAGTAATCGTAAGGCAGCGAATCGCGCGGCGTGCGGGTGTGATAGCCGATCTTCACCTTGAACGGCTCCAGCCTTCTCGCGATCTCCAGGCCGATACGGCCGAGACCGTTGATGCCGATGCGGCGTCCCTTCATGGAAAAGGGCGAGAGCGGGAAGGCTCCCTCCTTTGCCCAGCGCCCCTCGCGCAGCCAGGTCTCCGCCTTCGGAAACTGCCGCAGCGTGTTCAAGAGCAAGGCGACCGCGGTATCGGCGACCTCGTCGTTCAGGACGTCAGGCGTATTGGTAACCACGATCCCCTTCGAGGCGGCATGCTTGACGTCGATCCCGTCATAGCCGACCCCGAAATTGGCGATGACTTCGAGATTAGGAAAGGCATCGATCCACGCGGCATCGAAGCTGCCTGCAACGGCAACGCCGCGGATGCGGGCTGCGGTTTCCGCATCAACCTTCGGACCACCATCGCGTTCGACGGAAACGATATCGAACTGTTTTCCGAGCCTTTCGAGGACACGCGGGTGTATCTTCCCCGGAACGAGGACGGCGATGCGACTATCGGACATGGATCTTTCCTCTTGAGAGACAGTTCGGCGCCGAACCGCTGCTAGCGAGCTTTATAAGGCGCCGTCGATTGGCGGATGCGCATTTCCGGCTTGATCAGATGAATACCGTCCGGTTCATGGCTTCCCGCCAGCCTATCCAAAAGCGCGCGCGCTGCAAGCCTTCCGACCTCGGCCTGACCGTTCCAGACGGTGGTCAGCGCCGGCGTTGCGATCGCCGCCTCCTCCAGATCGTCATAGCCGGTGACCGAAATGTCTCGCCCGGGAACGAGGCCGGCGCGCGAAATGCCGTTCATCAGCCCGATGGCGACCAGGTCATTCCAGCAGACGGCCGCCGTCGGCTTCTGCGGCAGCGACAGGAAATGCACCGCCGCCTCGAAGCCGCCCTGCTTGGAACGTGCGCCGGGAATGCGCAGATTGGGATCGACCTCGATAGCAGCCTTGCGCAGCGCATTCACATAGCCCTGATAGCGGTCGCGCCCCGTCGAAGTCTGATCGGTGCCGCCGATCATGGCAATGGAGCGGTGGCCAAGGCTGATCAGGTGATTGGTCGCAAGCGAGATCCCGTAGCTGTCGTCGCCGCGAAAGGTCGGCAGATCCAGCGCTTCGATCTGTCGCGCGACGAGAATGGCCGGCATGCCGTTTTCTTCCGCCAGCTCGAAATCTTCCGGCGGCGTCCCGATCGCCGGCGACATGATGACGCCGTCACCGCCGAGCTGCAGCAGCGTCTCGATGAAGGTCCGCTGCTTTTCGACGGAATCATAGTGATTGGAAAGGATGAAGGTGTGACGGCTGCGATCGAGTTCGCTTTCGATCGCCTTCAGGATTTCCCCATAGAAGGGGTTCATGATGTCATGTACGACGACACCGATGATGCCCGATCGGGATGTCCTCAGGCTCGCCGCGCGGCGATTGTAGATATAGCCCAGCGCGCGGGCCTGGTCTTTGATCTTCTCGCGGGTATTGACCGCAACCAATGGGCTGTCGCGTAAGGCCAGAGATACCGTTGCCGTTGAAATGCCCAGCGTTTCCGCAATTGTAGAAAGCTTTATCTTTTGCGCCACGCGCGCCCTCCCCGTGAAACGCAGCCGTAACATATTCCGATCGTTTTACGATTTCGGAATTTAAAATCTTTAATTAAAAGCTTTAATCACGCCGCGCAACACGAATTCTCAAGGATTCTCAGAATTCGTCTTCATCCTCATCGTCATCTCCGGCCTGGAGATTATGCTCGATCGTCTTGAGCAGGCGCACAAGCGAGCGGATGTCTTTTTCCGAGAAGCCGCGGGTCGCAAGCTCATCGCAGCTTGCCGCCGAACTTTCGATTTCGCTGACGCTGTTTCGCCCTGCTTCGGTCAGATAGACCTTGGTCAGGCGGGCATCGTCGGCATCCGGCCGCCGTTCGACAAAGCCTTGCGCCTCCATGCGGCCGATCGTGCGCGTCATCGTCGGCGCCTTGACGCCGAGCTTATGGGCCAGCGTACCGGCCGGAAGACCATCGCTTGCCGCGAGCGCAAGAATGACACCGTCCTGTCCGGCATAGAGGCCGCTCGCCGTCAGGCTGCGCGTCATCACCGTGCGCATGGACCGCGCCGCCTGCGTCAAGGCCGGCGACAGATCGGCAAGCGTGTAGTCCCGGTGATCCTTCTTCTTACCTGACTTACTTTTCTTCCCGACCTTGTTCTTTTTGCCCATCGTGATTCCGTTGACCTTTTCGCCGCTAAGTCATCACGCTATGACATTGCGCAGGTTACTGACATAAACAAGAGGTACACCCTCAGATGGCGCATCCTTTGCCATGTTTCGATGACAATGATGAAACATTGACGCCTGAAGAGCGAAGAAAATGGATCGCCGTACTGCCACTTGGCGCCTATGAGCAACACGGCCCACATTTGCCGTTCGAAACCGATGCGCTCATCGCGGAAGGAATCGTGTCGCGTCTCAAGGTTGCCTTGCCTGCAAACCTGCCGGTCACCTTTCTCGCCGTCGAGCCGGTTGGCTATTCCATCGAGCATATGGATGTCGTCGGTACGCGGACGCTGGCTTTTGACGAAGCTGTTCGGCGGTGGCTCGGCATTGCCGAGCAGATGAACAATCTCGGCATTCGCAAATTCGTCATGCTGAACGCCCATGGCGGCAACTCGCCGCTGATGACCATCGTGGCGACCGAAGCGCGCGTGCGCTTCGACATGCTGGCGGTCGCCACCAGCTGGACGCGTTTCGGCGTGCCGGAGGGGCTGATCTCGCCGGACGACAAAGCCATCGACATTCACGGCGGCGATATCGAGACATCGGTCATGCTCGCCCTGCATCCGGAGAAGGTGGACATGTCGAAGGCGGCGAATTTCCCATCGCGCCAATCCGAGTTTATCAAGGGCTTCAAACATCTGCGCGCCTACGGCCCTCACGCTTTCGGCTGGAAAATGTCCGATCTGAGCGCACAAGGCGTCGCCGGCAATGCCGGCGTCGCAACGGCGGAGAAGGGTGAACGGCTGATCTCGCACGCTGTCAAAGGTCTCGTCGAACTGCTTGAAGATGTCGACCGCTTCGATATGTCGACGCTGTCGTGACTATGCGGCCAAATCGCCTCTCCGCAATCCAATGTGATCTTATAACATACAAAAGCCTTTGAACTGACGTCTCCAACTCCTTATATGGAACCCGACCAATATCTGCTCCCCGGGGCAACCTTCCATATTTCGAGGCTCCCATGACCGAAACAGCCACGCAAAAGCCCGTTCCCGTCACCGTTCTCACCGGCTATCTCGGCGCCGGCAAGACGACGCTGTTGAACCGCATCCTCTCCGAAAACCACGGCAAGAAATACGCCGTGATCGTCAACGAGTTCGGCGAGATCGGCATCGACAACGACCTGATCGTCGAGTCGGACGAAGAAATCTACGAAATGAACAACGGCTGCGTCTGCTGCACCGTTCGCGGCGACCTGATCCGCGTCGTCGAAGGCCTGATGCGCCGTCCCGGCCGCTTTGACGGCATCATCGTCGAAACCACCGGCCTTGCCGATCCGGTTCCGGTCGCACAGACCTTCTTCATGGACGACGATGTTCGCGCCAAGACCGAACTCGACGCCGTCGTCGCGCTCGTCGACGCCAAGCACCTGCCGCTGCGACTGAAGGACAGCCGCGAAGCCGAAGACCAGATCGCCTTTGCCGACGTCGTCGTCATCAACAAGTCGGATCTCGTAACGCCGGAAGAGCTGGCCCAGATCGAGGATATCGTCCACGCGATCAACCCGGCCGCCCGCGTCTACAAGACGACCCGCTCCGGCGTCGATCTTGCCCGCGTGCTGAACCAGGGCGCCTTCAACCTGGAACGCGCGCTCGAGAACGACCCGCATTTCCTCGAGCACGGCCATGAGGATCATGTCTGCGGCCCGGATTGCGATCATGATCACCACCACCATCATGATCATGATCATGACCATCACCACCATGATCACGATCACGACCATCACCACCACCACGCGCCTTCGCCGATCCACGACGTCACCGTGCAGTCGGTTTCGTTGCGCGGCGGCGAGATGAATGCCGAACGCTTCTTCCCCTGGATCCAGAAGGTCACGCAGACGCAAGGCCCGAATATCCTCCGCCTCAAGGGCATCATCGCCTTCAAGGACGATCCGGAACGCTACGTCGTCCAGGGCGTGCACATGATCATCGAAGGCGATCATCAGCGCCCCTGGAAAGACGGCGAGAAGCATGAAAGCCGCCTGGTGTTCATCGGCCGCGAGCTCGACCGCGAAAAGCTGGAAGCCAGCTTCAAGGCGTGCGAGGCGTCTGCCTGATGCCGACTGTTGCTCCGCTTGATATCGACGGCCACGTTCTGGCCGTCGAATTTTTAGGTGATACCCCCTTCTTCGCCAGCGCCGCCGGCGCGATCCACCGCCTCGAAGGCGGGGAGAAGATCACCGAAGCTCATCATGGGATGCTGACCTGCATCCGCGACCCCCATGGCGAGAGCCTGATTTCGGGCGGTGAGGACGGCAAGGTTCTCCGGATTGCTGCGGACGGCAGCACGACGGTGCTGGCCGAAGCGCCGCGCAAATGGATCAGCCAGCTTGCAGCCGGCCCGCAGGGTGCCGTCGCCTATTCCTATGGCAAGAGCACTTTCGTACGGCTCTCCGACGGGACGACGAAAGAGTTCCCGGAAGAACGCACCGTCGAAGGCATCGCCTTCGCGCCCAAGGGCCTGCGGATCGCCGTCGCCCGCTACAACGGCGTGTCGCTGCACTGGGTGGGCATGAGCGCGCCGCCGGTCAATCTCGAATGGAAAGGCGCCCATACCAGCGTCACCTTCTCGCCGGATGGTCAGTTCATCGTCACCACCATGCAGGAAAATGCCCTGCACGGCTGGAAGATGGATGCGAAGCCGGGTGCCGAAGCCCGGCACATGCGCATGACCGGCTATCCCGCCAAGGTGAAGTCGCTCTCCTGGTCAAACAAGGGCAAGTGGCTCGCCTCGTCGGGCGCACCGGCCGCGATCGTCTGGCCCTTCCAGGGCAAGGATGGCCCGATGGGCAAGGCGCCGCTGGAGCTCGGCACGCGCGCCAACATCATGGCGACCTCGGTAAAGTTTCATCCCGTTGAGGATATTCTCGCCATCGGCTTCATCGACGGCATGATCTTGGCGGTCCGCATCGGCGACGCAAAGGAAGCGCTCTTGCGCCGGCCCGGCAAGGGTGCGATCACATCGATGAGTTGGAGCAAGTCCGGCAAGCTGCTCGCCTTCGCCTCCGAAGCCGGCGACTGCGGCGTTGTGGACATCTCCGGTTAAAGCAATTCCAGGAACAGTGTGCAGCGGTTTTCCGTCCGGAGTTGCGTGAAAACATTGAGATGCAGAAAGATAGGATCATGCCCCAGCCAGGAACGGCAATCGCCGAAAATTCTCCTGCCCTAGCCGAAAACGTCTGGGACGTGATCCGCTGCGAAGCCGCCGAGCTTGCTGCGCGCGAGCCGACGCTCGCTCCTCTGCTGCAGGCGCAATTGCTTGGCGGAATCTCTGATGCTGAAAGCCTTGCCAACGTACTGGCGGCACGCCTCTGCGTTGTCAGGATCGAGCATGGCGACATGCTTTCGCTGCTGTCCGACGTACTGAGGCGATATCCCGCCATCCTGCAGGCGACCGAAGCGGATCTCGTTGCCGTGCGGACCCGCGACCCCGCCTGCACCACCTATCTGCATGCGCTTCTGAACCTGAAGGGCTTCCATGCCCTGCAGACACACCGCATCGCCCATGCGCTCTGGACGGAGGGCCGCAAGGAAATCGCAAGCTGGCTCGCCAACCTCGTTTCGCTCGTCTTCGGCCCGGATATCCATCCGGCCGCGAAGATCGGCACCTCGATCATGCTCGACCACGGCTCCGGTATCGTCATCGGTGAGACCGCCGTCATCGAGGATGAGGTGTCGATCCTGCAAAACGTCACGCTTGGCGGCACCGGCAAAGAGAGCGGCGACCGTCACCCGAAAATCCGCCACGGCGTGATGATCGGCGCCGGCGCCAAGATCCTCGGCAACATCGAAGTCGGTGCCTTCAGCAAGGTTGCCGCGGGCAGCGTCGTGGTCAAACCCGTGCCGCCCCATTGCACTGTCGCCGGCGTCCCGGCGGTGGTCGTGCGCATCCATCGCGCCGACGAGATCCCTGCCGAGACGATGGATCAGAATATCTGATTTCACCTGAATGAAGGAGCGTGGCCACCTCGTGGTTCGAGGCATCGCCGTTTTCGCGGCGCTTAACGGCGCTGCACCTCACCATGCGGTGAAGCAGGCTCCATGGCGAGGCACGCAAGATCAGCCCTCATGCCGAGGAGGCCCCGAAGGGCCGTCTCGAAGCACGAGGGCGGGTGAGGAAACACCCCGCTGGCAGTCCGTGACATAAGGTAGCACCGTAAACGCTCCGCACAGGCGTCTGGTAGCGTTCTGCATCCAGTATAGCAGAATCAAGTGCTTACCGGAGATGCCATATCAGCGGCGGAATCGCTTGCCCGCACCCTTCATGGAATTGTCATCCTCCGTTGATAGCTCGGAAGGGTTCTCTATGCCCGGCGTGGCGCAAATTCGCCGGAGCAATGCCCCCACCCGAAGAGGATATGACGATGACCAGTCTTTCACGGCGCGCGCTTACAACCGGCAGCGCGCTTGGCCTTATTTTGCTCTGTTCCACCGCCGGTGCCGCTGACGTAAGCCCGGCACCGAATACCGCGACCCCCATCAAGCATCTTGTCGTGATCTTCCAGGAAAACGTCTCCTTCGACCATTATTTCGCGACCTACCCCAAGGCCGCGAATGTCGATGGCGAACCGGCGTTCAAGGCGGCCGACAACACGCCGACGGATATCAATACGCTCGCCAATGCCGGCCTTCTCGACAACAACCCGAACAAGACCAACACGGCAAACGGTGCCGATGCCGCAGCCCCTTTCCGGCTCGACCGCACGCAGGCGGCAACCCAGTCGCAGAACCATGGCTATACCGCCGAACAGGCCGCCTACAATAACTTCGCCATGGACCTTTTCCCGGCCAATACCGGCCGTGGCACCAAGGGGGCTGCCGGCGCATTCGGCACCAAGGGGCAGGTCATGGGCTATTATGACGGCAACACCGTCACCGCCCTTTGGAACTACGCCCAGCACTATGCGCTGAACGACAATTCCTTCTCCACCAATTTCGGCCCCTCGACCCCCGGCGCGCTGAACCTGATTTCCGGCCAAACCAACGGTGCCATTCTGCCACCCGGCTACACGCTGGAAAGCGATGGTACCTATTCCAAGGGCCGCATCGTGCCTGACGGCAACGGCGGCTGGACCGCGATCAGCGACTTCGATCCCACCGGCGATGTCTGCTCGGTCGGCCAGACGGCACTGATGTATGGCAAGAACATTGGCGACATGCTGAACGAGCACAAGATCACCTGGGGCTTCTTCGAAGGCGGCTTCGACCTTTCGCTAACCAACCCGGACGGCACGACGGGTTGCAAACGCGCGACCACGTCGACCGTCACCAAGGTCAATTACACCGACTACATTCCGCATCACCAGCCGTTCCAATATTATGCCTCGACTGCCAACCCGACGCATGCGCGCCCCTCTTCTGTGGCGGCGATCGGCACGACGGATGCAGCAAACCATCAGTACGACATGAACGACTTCTATGCGGCCCTGAAGAACGGCAATATGCCCACGATCAGCTTCCTGAAGGCGCCCGCCTATCAGGACGGCCATGCCGGATATTCCGACCCACTCGACGAACAGGAATTCGTAACTGAGGTGGTCAACACCGTTCAGAATTCGCCGGATTGGAAGGACACCGCCATCATTATCCTCTACGACGATTCCGATGGCTGGTATGACCATGCCCATGCTGTCGTCAATCCGTCGAAAATCCCCGTCAAGGGCTATGACGTGCTGAGCGGCGACGGCTGCTCCACCGGTACGCCGATGCCAGGCGTCGACGGCCAGCCGGCCCAGGGGCGCTGCGGCTATGGCACCCGCCAGCCGCTGCTCGTCATCTCGCCCTATGCCAAGGTCAACTTCGTGGATCACACGCTGACGGACCAGACCTCCGTCATGCGCTTCATCGAGGATAACTGGATGGCGGGTGCCCGCCTCGGTGGTGGCTCCTTCGATGTGCTCTCGGGCTCGCTGAACACCATGTTCGACTGGTCCAAGGGTGACGCGCAGAAGCTGATCCTCGATCCGAAGACCGGCAACCAGGCATCTTAAGACTATCAGGGAGACGGAAATGCCCTCGATCAACCGCCGTCTCCTGCCGCTCCTCGCACTTGCGGGCCTCTCGCTCGCGGGTGCGGCTGTCGGCATGGCAAGCGAACCGGCGGCCCGTGCTTCGGCAACCGACGACTATGACGATCAGGCACCGCTCAGCGCGGTGGCGCAGCTCGGCAAAAAGCTGTTCTTCGATCCCTCGCTCTCGGGCGGCGGCCAGATGTCTTGCGCCACGTGCCACGATCCGGCCAACCACTATGCGCCGGCCAACGGTCTTGCCGTGCAGCTCGGCGGCTTGCAGCTTGACCAGCCCGGCATCCGCGCCGTGCCCAGCCTCGCCTACAAGATCTCGACCCCATCCTTCTCGATCGGCGAGGAAAGTGCCACCGACGAGGCCGCGGAAGCCTCGCCGATGACCGAAGCATCGGGCGTGGCGCTAGCCAACGCCCCCGCCGTCACCAGTCCGCTGGCGGCACAGGCCGTCGTCAAAGCCGATGCAGCAGCGGCCAATCTCGTGCCGCAGGGTGGCATGTTCTGGGATGGGCGGGTCGATTCGCTGGAGGAACAGGCCCTGCAGCCGATGATCTCGCCCTTCGAAATGGCGAATGCCGATGCGGCCACCGTCTATACCAAGCTGAAGAAGGGATACGGCAAGGATATTTCGGCGCTCTTCGGCGACAATATCCTCAACGATCAGGACATGACGATCTCCGAGATCGGCTTCGCGCTTGCCCGCTACCAGATCGAGGATCGCTCCTTCCACCCCTATACCAGCAAGTATGACTACTATCTGCGCGGCAAGGCGGTGCTGACGGATGCTGAGGCGCGGGGTCTGAAGCTCTTCGACGACGCGAGCAAGGGCAACTGCGCCTCCTGCCATCTCGACAAGATGACCGGCGATGGGCAGATGCCCAACTTGACCGATTTCGAATTCGAGGCGCTCGGCGCACCGCGCAATCCGACGATTCCGGCCAATACCGATGCGCGCTACTACGACACCGGGATTTGCGGTCCGTTGCGCAACGACACCTATTCCGCCCAGCAACAGAATTGCGGGCTGTTCAAAACACCGACGCTGCGCAATGTCGCTGCCCGCCACGTTTTCTTCCACAATGGCGTCTACCGCACACTGGAGGATGTCACCCGCTTCTACGTCAAGCGCGATACCAATCCGGAGGAAATCTATCCGAAGGATGCAAGCGGCAAGGTGCTGAAATATGATGATCTGCCGGCGCGGTATCAGGCCAATATCGATGTCATCGACGCGCCGATGAACCGCAAGCTCGGCGATGCCCCTGCCCTGAACGATGCCGAGATCGCCGATGTCGTTGCCTTTCTGAAGACGCTGACGGATGGCTACGACCCGGCGAAGGATGGCATAAAGGCCGCCAATTAGGAACGCCTCCGCCCGGATGGGCGAAGACGTATGAAAACCTCAAAGCTGTTCGTGCGTTTACGCAGCCTTTGATATCGGCGGCTGTGCGAGTTTGCGGCCGCTGGCGACGATCATGCCCGCGGCACTATCGAGCCAGCCTTGCTTGAGCTCGAGAGCAAGGAAGCGCTCGCGCTGGAATGGGCCAGGCATGACGAGATGGCGGGTCTTTGCGGCAAAGAAGCCGAAACGCTCGTAGTAAGGCGCATCGCCGACGAGCAGGATCGCGCCGTGACCGCGCTTCTTGGCTTCCATGATGGCTGCGCGCATCAGCGCCGAGCCCATGCCCTTGCCTTCATAGGCAGGATCGACCGCCAGCGGGCCGAGCAGCAGCGCATCGACGGGACGGGTTTCGCGATCGACGCCGGCTTCGACGTTCCACAAGCGGACCGTGCCAACGACATGACCGGCACGATCGCGCGCGACCAGTGCCAGGCCCTCAGCCGGCACGCGGCCCTGGCGCAGCTTTTCCGACGACTTCTTGCGGCGGCCGGGACCCATGGCGCGATCCAGCAGGTTTTCGCGCGCAACGACATCGCCTGCATTTTCCAGGTCGAGAGTGAATGTGGACGGCGCAAAGAATGCGCGGACAGAATCAAGAACAGCGGCCATCTTGGCCTCCCGTGCCCAATACCGTTATCAGCGGCGGTGACAGACTATTGTAAGGGTGCCGCCCCGGCTGGCTACGGGGGCGGCTTTATCGAACTTTAGACCCTTAGGGACCTTAGATAATGTAGGCCTTCAGCGGATCGAAACCGTTGAACGCCACAGCCGAGTAGGTCGTGGTGTAGGCGCCGGTGCCTTCGATCAGGACCTCGTCGCCGATGGTGAGCGACACTGGTAGCGGATAGAGGTTCTTCTCATAGAGCACGTCGGCCGAATCGCAGGTCGGACCGGCAATGACGCAAGGCTCCATTTCGTCGCCGTCGCGCGTGGTGCGGATCGGGTAGCGGATCGCCTCGTCCATGGTTTCGGCGAGACCGCCGAACTTACCGATGTCGAGGAAAACCCAGCGAGCGGCATCGTTGTCCGACTTCTTCGAAATCAGGACGACTTCAGCCTTGATCACGCCGGCATTGCCGACCATGCCACGGCCCGGCTCGATGATCGTGTGCGGGATCTGGTTGCCGAAATGGGCGCGCAGAGACGCAAAGATCGCCTTGCCATAGGCTTCGGCCGACGGAACGTCGCGCAGGTACTTGGTCGGGAAACCACCGCCCATGTTGACCATCTGCAGGTGAATGCCCTGCTTGGCGAGCGAGACGAAAACGCGCTTGGCATCGGCCAGAGCATCGTCCCAGGCGTCGACCTTGGTCATCTGCGAGCCGACGTGGAAAGACACGCCATAGGATTCCAGACCCAGCTGATGGGCATAGACGAGAACGTCGACGGCCATCTGCGGAACGCAGCCGAACTTGCGCGACAGCGGCCATTCGGCACCTTCGCCATCGGTCAGGACGCGGCAGAACACGCGGGCGCCGGGCGCGGCACGGGAAATCTTCTCGACTTCCTCATGGCTGTCGACGGCAAAGAGGTTGATACCGAGCGCATGCGCACGGGCGATATCGCGCTCCTTCTTGATGGTGTTACCGAAGGAAATACGAGCCGCGGTCGCGCCGGCATCGAGCGCCATTTCGATTTCAGCGACGGACGCGCAATCGAAGTTGGAGCCGAGGCTTGCGAGCAGACGCAGCACTTCCGGAGCCGGGTTGGCCTTGACGGCATAATAGATGGCGCTGTCCGGCATGGCATGACGGAAGGCGTGAAAATTGTCGCGGACGACGTCGAGATCGACCACCAGGCAAGGACCGTCCGGACGTCGGGTAGCGAGGAAATCGCGAATACGTTGCGTGGTCATGTCAATTCCCTTTCAATTCCAAAGGCTCCGGGGAAAACCCAGAGGAC
Organism: Martinezella sp. CNPSo 3957; assembly: GCF_057784395.1. Taxonomy (NCBI): domain Bacteria; kingdom Pseudomonadati; phylum Pseudomonadota; class Alphaproteobacteria; order Hyphomicrobiales; family Rhizobiaceae; genus Martinezella; species Martinezella sp. CNPSo 3957. Next base: position 133,557 of record NZ_JBXSOU010000011.1, on the reverse strand, counting down.
AAAGGGCGACGCTCACTCGCTCAGGAACCAGCCGGTGGAGACCCCGGTACCGTGCAAATGCGCGAAGCGCGGATGATGAACGAGTGCCGCAAGCGGCGCTAATTCGCTTTGTCTGCCATGGATTGGAGGGAATATCCCAACCGCACTTCCGGCAATGAAGGTGTGCCTCTTCAGTATCCCCGGCTGATGGAAAGCCGGGAGAGAACAAAAAGGCCCGCACCGTCGTTGCTTCAGATGTCCTCGCATTTTTCGGTTGGCCGAAATAGCGACTGGAGGGGTTAGTTCCAGGTACCTTACCGATTTTCTCACCACATCGAGGATCGGCGGACACCCACGGGCACGTGCGACTTTGGGCTGATCGGGAAATAGGAACATTCGCGGTAATAATCAAGAATTTTTTTCAGCCATGCCCGAAAAAAATAATTGAACAAATCAAAGCATTTTGTTCAACATCCGGAAACAGTTAGCGGGAGGCTTCACCATGGACACTTTGACCCGGATTCGCGCCTTTATCGACGTGGTCGAAGCCGAAGGATTTTCGGCAGCTGCGCGGAAGACCGGCCGCTCCAAGGCGCTCTTGTCGAAATATGTTCGCGAACTGGAAGACGAGCTGGGCGCGCTGCTCTTGAACCGCACCACGCGTCAGTTCTCCATGACAGAGGCCGGTCATACCTATTATCGCACCGCCTCCGATATCCTGAAGGAGATCGACAATCTTGCCGATCTCGTGCGCGAGAATAACCAGCAGCTTAAAGGTCGGCTGCGTGTTTCCGTGCCGCGCACCTTCGTCGACGCCGATGTCGGGCAGTCGCTGATCGACTTTGCCAAGGAGAATCCCGATCTCTCGCTGGAAATCGCCGCCGACGACCGTTTCGTCGATCTCATCGAGGAAGGCTTCGATGTCGCCGTCCGCATCACCAAGCTCGAAGACTCCGGCATGATTGCCCGCAAGATTTCCGATTTCCGCGTCCATCTCTGCGCAACGCAAGCGTTCCTCGATCGCTATCCGACGCTCGAACATCCGACCGATCTTGCGCGCATTCCCTTCATCATCGATACCAACACCCGCTCGCAGGGCAACATCCGCTTCGTGGATGCCGACAGCACGACCTTCAACGTCGCGATCAACGGCACGCTCGAGGTCAACAGCCCGCATGCGACGCTGCGTGCGGCGCTCGCCGATCTCGGCGTCGCCATCGTCCCGGATTTCATCGGACGCAAGGCGATCGAAAGCGGAGAGTTGCTGACACTGTTCAACGATTACCTTCCGACCGATCGCGGCATTTATGCCGTCTATCCGCATCGCCGCTACCTCCCGGCAAAGGTGCGCATCTTTGTGGACTACCTGCACAATTGGTTCCGCAAGAACGGCTGAACGGGCCAAGGTTGCTTGGCCGGTCCCAATTCCGTCTCATTTCCTGACCAGAAAACGAAGTGAATCAATGCTCGCGAAATCTATCGGACGCATGAGAAAATCCACGACCGCCTACGCTGTTGCCCTCACCGGCGGCCTGTTGCTTGCGCCGGCCGCAGCGTCGGCGCATCCGCATATTTTCGTGGAAGCCCGTCTGGAAGTGCTCGCCGGCGCGGATGGCAATGTGCACGAACTGCGCAACGTCTGGCGGTTCGACGAAGTGTTCTCCTCCTCCGTCCTCATGGATTTCGACAAGAACACCAACCTGAAACTCGATCCCGACGAACTGAAAGAGGTTGGCAAGACGGTGCGCGAGTCTCTGGCGGACTACGATTATTATGCGAACCTGACGCTCAACGGCAAAGTGATCAAGGTGAACAAGCCCGATGTCATCAATGTCGACTTCCGCGACGGCCAGCTCCTGATGTTCTTCGCCGTCAAGCCGGCCGAGCCGATGCCGCTCACCAAGGGCAACACGCTGAGCTTCGGCATCTACGACCCGACGCTCTATACCTCGATCGATTTCCCGAGCGACAATGAATTGGTGACGGAGGGCGACGCCTTCAAAAGCTGCACGCATAAGGTCGTTCGGCCCAATCCGGATGAAGTCATCGCCGAGAACAAGTCCACCTTGACGGATGCCTTCTTCAACGATCCGACGGGAACGACCATGTCGAAGCTCTTCGCAACGCGGATAGATGTGCAATGCTGATTTCGACGTTAGGGAAGCTTGTGCCGGCCGCAGCTGTCGCCCTTCTGGCTGCAGCCAGTTTTGCCCATGCCGCTGGCTCGCCGCTCGGCATTGGCACGGCCGAGCCAAGTTTCCAGCCGATGGGCGGGCCGCTTGCGCCGATCTTCCTCTATGTGAACTACGAGCAGCAGGCTTTCTATCGTGCGCTCACCAAGTCCATCGAAGCCATGCGCCAGGACCCATGGCAGCTCTGGACGCTGATCGGCCTCTCCTTCGCCTATGGCATCTTCCATGCCGCCGGCCCCGGCCACGGCAAGGCGGTGATTTCCTCCTACATGGTCGCCAATGAGATCGAGCTGAAACGCGGCATCGGCATCTCCTTCGTCTCCGCGCTCATTCAGGGGCTCGTTGCCGTCCTCGTCGTCGGCGCCGCCTACTTCGTCCTGCGCGGTTCCGGCATCACTATGACGATGGCGACCAATGCTATGGAGATCACCAGCTTCATCATGGTCATCCTGTTCGGCAGCTGGCTCTTGTTCCGCAAGCTGCGGGCGATGATGCAGAGCCGGGCGCAGCGTCAGGAAATGCAGCTTGCGACATCGGCCGGCCCAATCAGCCTCTCACTGTTCGAGGGAGCCGCAACGGGCACGGATTCGGCAAGAGGTTTTGCGCGCAGCAGCGCCGCTATGCCCGCTGCCGGCGGCTATCAATGCTATGATCCCGCCCATACGACCGGCGACGGCGTTTACTGCGAGACCTGCGGCCACGCCCATCTTCCCGATCCGAAGATGTTGTCGAACGAAAAGTTCAGTGCTCGCGAAGCCTGGTCCGCCATCGCCGCAGTCTGCCTGCGCCCGTGCTCGGGCGCATTGCTGGTCATGACCTTTTCGATGCTGAACGGGCTCTATCTCGGCGGTCTGCTATCGGTCCTCGCCATGTCCATCGGCACGGCGCTCACCGTCTCGCTGCTCGCCATCATCGCCGTCTTCGCGAAAGGCACCGCCGTCCGCTTCACCGGCAAGGGCTCGAGACTTTCGGTTTGGGTGAGCAACGGTATCGAGATTCTCGGCGCACTGCTCGTCATTTGCACGGGCATCATCCTGCTCGGCGCCTCGCTGCAGAACTGAGCGATTTCCGGAAGAACTCAGGATAGCTTGCTTTGGAGTTTATGGTTGATTGCGTCGCTGATGGCGCGCCCGAAGCCAGAACACGAAGAAAAACGCCAGGATGACGAGCACGCCGAAACCAGTGCCGAGCCATGGCGAGATCGAGCCGAGCCAGAGGATGACATTCGGCATCAGGTAAAGCACGGCTGTCGTGACCAACAGAATAACGCCGGCTGCAATTGCCGCCGAGCGGGTTTCGCTTTTCTTGTCCGTCAATGTAGCCATCCTTGACGCCCTGACATGAGTTCCGGCAAGGCTTAGGCCAGCTGCCGAGCAAAGGCAACCGGCCCTATCAGTCAGAGCTGAACTTTGGCGCCCGCAACCGTCGCTTCGATATGATCGACCAGAGCATCGGCTAGGCCGAGCCTTCCAGCCAGCAGATCGAGATAGCCGCGCTCGGCCCGCGAATCCGGCTCGATCGCCAGTCGCGACGCGGTATAGACCTGCACGCGCTGCTCTTCCGTCTTCGCGGAGGCGACGATGGCGTCGAGATCGACGGGATTGGCAAGCTCGCGCTGGAAGAAGGCTTCCGCCTCGGACCCGACTCCGGCCTCCTGCACTTTGCTGAGGATGCGTTGGCGTTCGGAATCGTCGATATGGCCGTCGGCGCGGGCGGCGGCGATCATGGCCCGTACCAGGGAAAGCGCAAAATCATTGCTGGCAATCGCCGGCGACGTGCTGAAACCTGAATCTGTCGGCGGCGGCAGGAACTGCGGCTCGGCCTGCGGGGCCGATTGCGGCGCCGGCTGCGGCTGATTGCCATCCCGATAATTCTTGTAAGCCTGATAGCCGAGGCCTGCGATAGCGGCGAGTCCGCCAAGCGTCAGCGCATTGCCCGCAATCTGACGCCCAGTCTTCGTTCCCAACAGCACCCCGGCAATCGCGCTGGTCGCCATGGGATTGTCTCTGGCGAGATTGATGGCCTGAGTGGCCCTGTCTTTCACAGTTCCTTGCACGCCTGGAACCTGCGATCCCAGAAATTGGTCAAGAAGCTTGCGGGCGTCGATCATATGGATGGTCCTCCGTCCTTGTGATGGTGAAGGGGAGATAGGAAGCGCAACCGCAAATACCAATCCACATCATGCAAAAAGGCGCGCGGAAAGCTCCACGTGCCTTTGAAATCGAATTCGATGGGCTCGGGTCTCAGCCCTTGAGCGCTGCGGCCTCTGCGGCGAGCTTGGTGATCCCGGCCCAGTCGCCTGATGCCACCAGCTCCTTCGGCGCAACCCAGGAGCCGCCGACACAGATCACGTTTGGCAGCGACAGGTAGTCATGGGCGTTCTTCAGCGAGATGCCGCCGGTCGGGCAGAAGACCGTGCCAGCGAGCGGCGACGACAGAGCCTTGAGATAGGAAGCACCGCCGGCCTGCTCGGCCGGGAAGAACTTGAGCACCGTATAGCCCTCTTCGCGCAGCGCCATGACTTCGCTGGCCGTTGCGGCTCCCGGCAGCAGCGGCACATGCGAGCCGCGCGCAGCATCGAGCAATTCCTGCGTCGTGCCGGGGCTGACGATGAACTTGGAACCGGCTTCGACGGCAGCATCCCACTGGCTGACATTGAGGATCGTACCGGCGCCGACTTCGGCACCCTCGACCTCTTCGGCGACAGCGCGGATCGCGTCGAGCGCGCCGGCGGTGCGAAGCGTGATCTCGATGGCCTTCAGGCCTCCGGCGACGAGCGCCCGGGCGAGCGGCACGGCCGATTTCGCATCGTCGACGATCAGCACGGGAACGACGGGCTGCAGTTTCAGGATGGAAAGAAGCTTCTCGGTTTTCTCGCCCATGATCGGTGCACTCCCTTTAAAACGATTGAAATCCGGCTTTCGAATAGCCTTCTCGAAGGTGCTTGTCGAGACAAAAGCTCGCTTTAAATACGACGGGTAGGAAATCCCGGCAACTTGCTATAGGCTATTCCAGTCTGTGCCAGTGGAGCATGTCAAACGCATGGCAAAAGAGATCGAGCGAAAGTTTCTGGTGCGCGGCGATCATTGGCGTGATTCCGTTTCGGAGCGGCTGATCCTGCGACAGGGATATATTGCCTCCATGGCAGACCGGTCTGTGCGCATACGGCTGACGAACGACACCAAGGCAACCTTGACGATCAAGATCGGCAAGGCAATGACCAGGGATGAATTCGAATATGAGATCCCCGTCGACGAGGCGGAGGAACTGCTGGAAACGGCGATCGGCCTCGTCATCGAGAAGACGCGCCACAAGGTGCAGTTCAAGGGCTTTACCTGGGAAGTGGATGTCTTCCGCGGCGCCCATCGCGGCCTCGTCATTGCCGAAGTGGAAATGGACGACGAAAGCGACAATCCGGAACTGCCGGACTGGATCGGACGTGAGGTGACGGGCGAATACCGCTATTCCAACCAGGCTCTCGCGACGCAGTTCGAACAGGAATATGATGAGCTATCGCATACGGCCTGACCGGGCTCTTGATGGCGAGGTACATAAGGCCGCGGCGCATCAACTTGGCAAGGCAATGGCCGTACTGACTGATAGGCCGCAGGGCCTGCACGAAGCAGTTCACGCCGCCCGCAAGAATATCAAGCGCGTGCGGGCGCTCTACCGGTTGATAGCTCCCATCGCGCACCAATTTCAGCAGCGGGAAAATGACCGGCTTCGGAACGTAGCGCTCACACTTTCCGGGGTGCGCGACGCAACCGCCTTGATCGAGATCAGCCATTATCTGCAGGCAACCGCTGCATCGGCGGAGGAACTGCACGCGCTGGCCCGCGTGAGCGATCTGCTGACCGCGAGACGTGACCGTATGGCGGAAGCCGAAACAGATCTCGAAGACAAGGCACGGGCAGCAGTCGCCGCATGTGCGGAGGCACGTGAGGCGTTGAAGGAAATATCCTTCGACTGCGGCCGGCGTGACACGGCGCGTCTTTTTCAGAAAAGCTGGCGCAAGAATGTCCGCAAGGCGATGCAGGCGCTGTCCGAATGCCATGCGGAAGCGGCCCACGTCGAGAGCTTTCACGATCTGCGCAAGCGCGGCCAGGATTACTGGATGCATCACATGCTGCTGCGCGATGTCTGGCCGGCCGCCATGCATGCCAAGCAGCTGGAGGCCAAGGCCTTGGTCGACGTGCTCGGCCGCTATCTCGACATGTCGATATTGGCTGATGTCGCCGACCGCGAGCCGCATCTCTTCGAAAGAAACGATGATCACGCCCGCCTGCTGGAAGCAATCATTTCCCGACAACAGACGGGGCGCAAGGAAGCGTTGGAGCGAGCTCGCTGGGTCTTCGCCGACAAGCCGAAGAGCGAGGCGCGGACTATCAAGCACCTTTGGCTGGAGGCGGCGGACTGACGGGGCCACGCGCCCGGCTCAGACAGCTCAATCGGCATGACCCGGGCGTTGTTTAGGCACGCCACGCATTCGTCAAACCGAGTCCCACTTGCGCGAAATAGCTTTCCAGCATCGCGATGTCGTCGGCCGCAGCGATCGCGCCGATATATCCGTCCGGCCGCACGAGCACCCATTCGCCGGAGGAGAGAGCGTAGATGTCGCGAAGATAGCCCTCGGTGTCGACCATGTCGCCTGACGCGCCGAAAGTATGAATATGCAGGCCCGCGCGCGGCGGCACCGATCCCCGCTGCACCCCATAGCCGAGCAATGTCCAATGCGCGCCTCGGAACAGATCGAACAGCCGTTTCGGCTGGCCGGCAACGCCGCGGATCGGCGCGTCCGGGGCTCGGTCGCCGGCGGACAGGCGACCGCTGCGCCCGAGCGTTTCGAGTGCGAGCGAGGACGAAGGATAACCTATATCGAGCTGACGCACCTCGCGACCGCGCCGCATATTGCCCTGTTTCTGGGCATCGAGAAGCCTTGTCGACAGACCGAGCATCGCTGCCGCGATAGGCTGACGCTCCTCTTCATAGCTGTCGAGCAGCTTATCGTCGGCTCCATTGGCGGCCGCAGCCAGCTTCCATCCGAGATTATAGGCATCCTGCACGCTGGTATTGAGACCCTGGCCGCCGGTCGGTGGATGAATATGGGCGGCATCACCGATGAGAAACACGCGGCCGACACGGTATCGATCGGCCAGACGCGCATTCATGGTGTAGGCCGACGACCACGACACCGATTGGATATGGATATCGTCGCGCTTGGTGCGCTCCGCCACCATGGCTTCGAGCCCTTCGGCAGAGAGGTCGATATCACCGTCAAGAGGGATCGGCCCCTGTATCTGGAACATCTCGGTCCCGGCGAGCGGGCAGAACATGATCTGCCGCGACATGTCGCCGTCATTGAAGCGATGCCAGGCATCGCGCGTGAGACCGGTCAAAATGACATCGGCCACGATGGCGCGAACGCCGAGGGTCTTGCCCGGAAAGTCGATACCAAGGGCATGGCGAACGAAACTGCGGCCGCCATCGGCGCCGACGAGCCAGCGCACCCGGAGAGTTTCCTCTCCAGCCTTGCCCGAGAGACGCGCCGTCACGCCGCTCGGGTCCTGCTCGAAACCAACCAGTTCGCAGCCGAATTGCGGCCTATGGCCAAGCTCAAGCAACCTCTCGCGCATCACCTTTTCGGTCAGGAATTGCGGTATCATCAGCGGCAGATGATACGGTTCTGCCGGTGTCGGGTCCTCATGCTCGGCGATGTCGGACTCGGTAAAACTGCCGTCGTCGCGATATCGCCGCTCGGGCGGATAGAGGCCGCCGGCCGCGACGATCCGGTCGAGAATGCCGAGATCCTCGAAGATTTCCTGGGTTCGCGGCTGGATACCCTTGCCGCGCGAACCACGGAAAGGCTCGTCCATTTTCTCGATCAGGCGGAAGGAAATCCCTCGTCTTGCCAAATCGATCGCCAATGCCAGGCCGGCCGCGCCCGCACCGCAAATCAGCACATCTGCTGCAAATTGCTCTGTCATTTCCATCTCCATATGTGTAATATGCACATATTAAAAGAAGGGCGATGCAGTGTCAACGAAAAGCTTGCAAAATACACATATCAGCGGTCGGTTACGCGAACTCCATAGCGCGCTGGTCGAAATCGTCGGCGTCATGAACCGGCCACAGCGCGATGAGGCGATGATCAAGGAGGCGGGCATCTCCCTCGACCGCGCACTGTTTTCCCTGTTGGTTTTGGTGGAACGGCTCGGCCCCATCGGCGTCGTCGAACTGGCCGATCGCGTTGGGCGCGACTACACCACCGTCAGCCGTCAGGTTGCGAAGATGGAGGGGCTTGGACTGATCAGCCGGCAGGAGAACGCGGTCGACCGCCGCCTTCGCGAGGCCGTCATTACCGAACAAGGAAAGATGATGACCGACCGCATCGATGAGGCGCGCGAGAGGATCGCTCGGTCCATTTTCGCCAAATGGGATGAGCAGGATATCGAGGACCTTGTGCGGCTCATGCGCAGGTTTGCCGACGACATCAAGGATGATGCGCCAATTGCACGATAAGCTCATCTTGGAATGCCTTCCTTTGACGTCGTAGGTGACACCGATCGGGCAGAATGGCGAAGGCGCGGGCTGCGGCGCAAATCCCGATTGCCTGAAAGCTCACAAAATTGTATTTCACCGGCATGACCGACATGCTTCCAGATCCACGGCGCGACGCGACCGGCGCATTCCTCGTTGCCGCGCTCTATCATTTCGTTTCCTTCCCGCGCTTCGAAAGCCTGCGCGAGCCTCTGTTTGCGCTCTGCGAGGAAAAGGGCGTCAAGGGCACGCTGCTGCTGGCGCATGAAGGGATCAACGGCACGATCGCCGGCACGGATGCCGCCATCGGCGCCGTGCTCGCCTTCCTGCACGCCCAGCCGGAATTTGCCGGGCTCGAACACAAGGAAAGCCGGGCGTCGAAAATGCCGTTCGTGCGCATGAAGGTGAAGCTGAAGAAAGAGATCGTCACCATGGGCGTCGAGGATATCGATCCCACCAAGGTCGTCGGCACCTATGTCGCGCCGAAGGACTGGAACGCGTTGATCTCCGACCCCGACACCATCGTCATCGATACGCGCAACGACTACGAGACCGCCATCGGCGTCTTCAAGGGCGCGGTCGACCCGAAGACCAAAACCTTCCGCGAGTTTCCGGAATGGGTGCGCGACAATACCGGCCTGCACAATAAGCCGAAAATCGCCATGTACTGCACCGGCGGCATCCGTTGCGAGAAGGCAACCGCCTTCATGAAGCAGCAGGGCTTCGACGAGGTCTACCATCTCAAGGGCGGCATCCTGAAATATCTTGAGGAAGTGCCGGCGGAAGAAAGCCTGTGGGAAGGTGCATGCTTCGTCTTCGACGAGCGCGTCTCTGTTGAGCATGGCCTGAAAGAGGGCAATCACAAGCTCTGCCACGCCTGCCGCAATCCCATTACATCGGAAGAGGTGACCTCGCCCTTTTACGAGGCCGGCGTCTCCTGCAGCCATTGCTATCATGAGCGCAGCGAAGAGGATCGCGAGCGTTACCGCGAAAGGCAGCGCCAGATCGCGCTCGCCCGCAAGCGTGGACACGAGCATATCGGCTAAAGCATTTTCGGAGGAACTGTGCTGCGACCTTTCCTGGGGAATGCTCCACGCGTATCAGGCGGCGGCGTGCTCTTCGTCCAACGCGGTTGCCATCTGCACCGCAAGCCGCTTGCTGATCTCGGCGTCCGGCATGGGCTTGCCGTAGAAGTAGCCCTGTAGCTCGTCGCAACCAAAGTCTTCCAGTGCCCTTCCCTGCGCCTCGGATTCGATGCCTTCGGCTGTAACGGGAATATCGAGCGAACGCGCCAGCGCCACGGTCGCCTTCACCATTTCGCGGGCGCGGTTGTCTTCCAGCACATTCATGGTCAGCGAGCGATCGATCTTGATGCGGTCGAAACCGAACTGACGCAGATAGCCGATAGAGGAGAAACCAGAGCCGAAATCGTCGAGCGCCACCTTGACGCCGAGCCTCTTCAACCGCTCGATCGACTGACGGGTACGCTCGGGATTTTGAATGATGTAGCCTTCGGTGATTTCCAGCGTCACACGCTCGGCTTCGATTTCGGTACTGTTAAGCACGTTGCGGACATAATCGGCGAAGGCGGGATTTCGGAACTGGCCCGGCGAAACGTTGACGGCGACACGCAGATCCGGCCAGTGTCTTGCCGCCTCGCAGGCCTTGCGCAGGACGAGCAGACCCAATGCCTCGATCAGGCCGCTGGTTTCGGCGATCGGAATGAAGGCCTCCGGCGAAATCGGCCCGTGGCCGGGACGGTTCCACCGCACCAGCGCCTCGACGCCGATCATCTCGCAGCTCGATGCATCGACCAGCGGCTGATAGGCGAGCGTCAGTTCCTCCAACTCGATCGCGCGACGCAGATCGAGCTCCAGCGCATTACGCTCCTCGCGATGCGCATCCATGGCTGTCTCGTAGCAGGTCATGCGAGCACGGCCGGCTTCCTTGGCCTTGTACATGGCAAGATCGGCACGGCGCACCAGTTCCTCACGATCAATGCGGCCCTCGGGCGAGCTTGCGATGCCGATACTGGCGCCGACGACGACCACCCGGCGGCCGATTTCCAGCGGTTCGGCAAGGAAATCCAGGATCTGCTCGGCCAACCGCAAAGCCGGAGCGTCATTGAGCTCCTTCGTCGGGAAGGCGATGGCGAACTCGTCGCCACCAAGGCGCGCCAAGGCCGCCTGCGGCGGCACGAGTACTTTGAGCCCGGCGGCTACCGCGCGGATCAGCTGATCGCCGGTGCCATGCCCATAGGCGTCGTTGATTTCCTTGAAGCCATCGAGGTCGAGGTAGAGAAGCAGGACATTGGTGCCGTCGGAGCGCGCCCGCTCGACCAGGCGATCCACATCGAGCCGCAATCCCTCGCGGTTGAGGAGCCCGCTCAGCCGGTCTCGAAGAGAAACCTGACGTGCCTGGACCTCTTCCGCCCGCAGCCGGCGCCCCGCCATCAATCCCAGGATCAAAAGCACAACGAAGAACAGACCCACCAGACCGAGCGCTCCGAGAACCAGCGGGCGGACCTGCTGATAGCTCATGTCCCCCGGCTGGCGTGAGCTCCACACCAGCCGCCCCAGCGACTTTCCGAGCGGATCGACGATGGAGACGGCATAGCGGGCCACGGTTTCCGGCGGCACCAGCCTCAAGCCGCTGATGACATAGGTATTGGAGAGCATCTTGATCCGGCCGGCATCGAGGTAGCGGACGAGGATCAGATAGCGCCGATGCCCTTCTGGCACCGGAATGCGACCGGATCTTTCGCGGATCGTCGCGGCACCGGCCACCGCGATACCATCCCTGGTCATGATATAGCTCGAGGCTTCCGGCACCCCGGTCACACGTGTCGCGCGCGCCTGATCGACGAGCGCCCAGACCGCGGTTCCAAGGACCTCCTCGATGTTGCCAGTCAATGGTTCACCGTCATGATAAGCAACGATCGGCTTGTTGTTGTCGTCGACGATGACGGCAGTATCGAACAGCGCACCATTGGAGGAAATGTCGCCGTAATTGCCGGCGATCCAGCCTTGAGTGTCCGTTCCGTAAATGCTTCGCACCGCGTCATTGCGGGCGGAGTGGTCGTGCAGCGTCGCTTCCAATTGCCCCTGAAAAGTCTTCAGTGCACCGACGGTCGTCTCCCAGGAGCGCTCGTCATCCAACTTGTTGGAATAATCGGCGACGCGGCCGATCGCAGTAAGAACCATCAAGGTCACGACGGCAACGATCAATGCAAAGCAAACCAAAACGGCCGTCACGATGGAATGACGACCGATCTGTGTATTTTCGCGCAATGAACTGAAAGCTGCTCCCAACGCCTTTTCTCCTTGGCGAAGAAGTCTGCCGTCAGGTCTTCAATAAACGGTTAAGGCGAATTGGAGATTCCTACAGGAAAGAGTTGTAGATCTGCCGAAACCGGAAGAATTCATGCCTTGGTGGCTATCGCTTGCGCGAAGCGGCTGAGACTTGCGGAGAAAAGGCCGCTTTCGCGCGCCTGCAGTAGCATTGCGGCCTGTATCTCATCGCTCTTGCCAGCAACCGGCAGACGCAAGAAAGCGTCTTCAACGATATGCAGCGACATGGTCTGCAAGACATCGGTGAGCTGTGCCAATACGAGATCGCCGCGATGTGACGCGTGAGCAAACATCAGCGGCTTGAACGGCACCTCGTCACGCGACACCAGCCAGTCCAGCGCGTTCTTGAAGCCGCCGGGTATGCCATGGGCATATTCCGGACAAGCGACGATCAAACCGTCTGCCTTGCGGATCTCGGCCGCAAATCTCTCAACGATAACTGGAGTTCGCTCACCCTCATTATCCGGATTGAAGACCGGCAGGTCGCCGATCAGATCGCAAATCGCAATGGTGATGCCTTCGGGGCAGGCGAGCTGCAGCGCCTCCAGCAGCCTGCGGCTGGTCGAAGCGCGCCGCTGGCTGCCGCAAAGCGCATAAAGGGAAATCGGCCGCTGGGTCATGCGAGATGTCTATCAGGCCTCGCCGATTCGGGCGACAGATACCTCCCCTCAAGGGCCGAAGCGCATCAAACCGCTTTGTGATTGCCCCTTGGAAACTGCGAGGCAAGCTCCCTGTACCACTTGCCGCTCTTCTTGATCGTGCGCACCTGTGTCTCGTAATCGACATGGACGAGGCCGAAACGCATGCGGTAGCCCTCCGCCCATTCGAAATTGTCCATCAGACTCCAGGCGAAATAGCCGCGCATCGGATAGCCGTCCTTGATGAGATCGGCGACGACGCCGAGATGCTCGATATAGTAGTCGAGACGCGGCTGGTCATCGATCTCGCCATTGACGACGCCCATGTTGTAGCAGGCGCCGTTCTCGGTGATGTAGCACTCCGGCAGCTCGTAGCGCTTGTTGAGGTCCTCAACGACATGCTTCAGGCCGGGCGAATAAACCTCCCAACCGATATCCGTCCTTACGTCACTGACCGGCGGTGCTTCCTTCGTCCAGGGGAAATCGCCGCTCTTGGAGGCATCATCGGAGACGCGCATCGGCATATAATAGTTCAAACCCCACCAATCGAGCTTCTGGTTAATGGTCTTGAGATCGCCGTCCTCGATGACGGGCATGCGATCGCCGAGCGCCTCGACGAACTCCTTCGGATATTCGCCTTTGAAGATCGGATCGAAGAAGGCGCCGTTGTGGAACTGATGCGCACGCTCGACCGCGGCCAGATCTTCCGGACGATCGGAGCCCGGCAGGATCGAAGCGGCATTGAGTACGATGCCGACAGGCACCTTCGGCGCGACGGAGCGGATCGCCTCGACGCCGAGACCATGCGCAAGGTTCATATAGTGCATGGCGTAAAGGGCAGCCTGCATATTGCGCTCGCCCGGCGCATGAATGCCATAAAGATGGCTCAGCCAGACGATGCACCAGGGCTCGTTGAAGGTGGCGACAGAATCCAGACGGTCGCCGAGACGGGCCATGACGGTCTTGGCATAGCGCTGGAAGGCATGCGCCGTCGAGCGCGCCGTCCAGCCGCCATCGCCGGCAAGCGCCAGCGGCAGATCCCAATGGTAGAGCGTCGCAAAGGTCTTGATCCCCCGCGCCTTGCAGCCATCGACCAGACGATCATAGAAATCGAGGCCGGCTTCGTTTACCGGGCCGGTGCCATCGGGAATGATGCGCGGCCAGGCGATCGAGAAGCGATAGGCCTCGACGCCCATCTCCTTGATCAGATCGAGATCCTGTTCCAGCCGGTTATAGTGATCGCAGGCAACGTCGCCATTATCGCGCTGATAGACGCGGCCGGGCATGTTGGCGAAAGCATCCCATATGGACGGCTTGCGGCCGTCGGCCTTGGTGGCGCCTTCGATCTGGAAGGCGGCGGTGGCAACGCCGAATGTGAAATCGCCGGGGAAGCGATCGGCAAGAAGCTTCGGATCGATCATGATGAAAATCCCGTCTGTTTTGGCTTCGTTGGCTGCGGTTTAGCCAACCCGCCCCTCAAAGTACAGGGGCCACAGTGGAAAACTGCAACGTTGCAGGTACCTGTAAACCGAGCCGGCTAAGGGTTTCTCAGAATTTTCGCCGGCGGCGGCAACACTCTTCGCACGGCTGGATAACAGCAATGTCAACAGTCGTGACTTGTCTTTCGGCTTGGGATCAATTGAGGGTAGTATCCAAACTTGATAACGAAAGGACACAAATGCTCCCTGCGATCCACGCCCTCCACCCTCATCTGCTGAGCCTCCTGCGCATCGTCGCCTCGCTTGTGCTCTTCAGCTACGGAACGCAGAAAGTGCTGCATTTCCCGGCGGCCGAAAATGTGCCCGCCGTTGGATCGCTGTCCTGGATCGCCGGCCTTCTGGAACTGACCCTCGGCTTCCTCGTCCTGATCGGCTTTCAGACGCGTATTGCTTCGTTCATCCTGTCAGGCCTGATGGCCTTCGCTTATTTCCTGGCTCACGCGCCGAAGAGCTTTTATCCCGCGCAGAATGGCGGCGTCTCAGCCATCCTCTTCTGCTTCATCTTCCTGTTTCTCGCCAGCGCCGGCGGCGGCCCGCTGAGCGTCGACGCGCTGACGAAGCGCAAGCAGGAAGCTGCCGCTTAAACAAGCAGGTCCGAGGCGGGTTCACCGCCTCGGACCTCGCGTGAAGCTTAGAGCTTGACCCAGGCGCCTTTGCGCTTGGACGAGGCGACACAAGCCTCGACGAAAGCCACACCCTTCACACCATCATCAACGGTCGGATAGATCACAGCCGGATCGACAGCGACGCCCTTCTTGCGGGCATTGATGGCACGCGCAGCCTCGGTATAGATGGTGGCAAAGGCTTCCAGATAGCCTTCCGGATGCCCCGAAGGGATGCGCGAGACGCGGGCTGCCGCAGCACCCGAACCGGCACCATTGCGGGTAATCAAGCGCTTCTGGTCGCCGAACGGCGTGTACCAGAGATAGTTCGGATCGGCCTGCGTCCACTCGATGCCGCCCTTAGTACCGTAGACGCGGAGCTTCAGGCCATTCTCATGGCCCGGCGCCACCTGGCTGCACCAGAGCATGCCCTTCGCGGGCTTTTCCTTGCCCTTCGCCTTGAAGCGTAGCAGCACATGGCCGTTATCGTCGAGACGACGTCCCTCGACGAAGCTGTCGAGATCGGCGGCAAGACTGTCAAGCTCCAGCCCGGTAACGAAGGAAGCGAGGTTATAGGCATGGGTGCCGATATCGCCCGTCGAGCCGCCGGCGCCGGACTGCGAGGGATCGGTGCGCCACGCGGCCTGCTTCTGACCGGACTGCTCGATATTTTCCGTCAGCCAATCCTGCGGATATTCCGCCTGCACGATACGGATATCGCCGAGCTCGCCATTCTCGATCATCTCGCGCGCCTGGCGTATCATCGGATAGCCGGTGTAGTTATGCGTGAGGATGAAGAGCGCGCCGCTCTCGTCGGCCACCTTCTTCAGCTTCTTGGCGTCGGCAAGGTTCGAGGTCAGCGGCTTGTCGCAGATGACATGGATGCCGCGGCGCAGGAATTCCTTGGCGGCGTCATAATGGACATGGTTCGGCGTAACGATCGAAACGGCTTCGATGCCGTTCTTCAGCTTGGCTTCGCGGATCGCCATGTCACGATAGCTGGAATAGGTGCGCGAGGGATCGAGACCGAGATCGCGGCCGGAAGCTTGAGCCTTTTCCGGCGAAGACGAGAGCGCGCCGGCCACAAGATCGAACTGGTCGTCGATGCGCGCGGCGATGCGATGCACCGCGCCGATGAATGCGCCAGCGCCGCCGCCCACCATGCCGAGCCGGATGCGCGGCTCCCGCGTCTGTTCCGATGATCCTTCGATTGCCATTTTGTCCTCCTGAGAATGGAATTGTTTGAACGCGATTGCCTGCCGCAATCGTCCCCTCTCCCCCGCCTGCGGGGAGAGGGCTAGGGTGTGGGGCCGAGCCTTCTGCAAGCTCCGAATTGGTGAAAATAGCGAGAGGGCCCCTCATCCGTCCTCAAACGATTTCGCTCCGCTCAATCGTTTGAGTCCACCTTCTCCTCGCATCTGCGGGGCGAAGGGGCTTGATCAAAGCCCCAGCATGCGCCGGTTCGCCGCCTGGTCCGTGCCGCTGCCGGCGAAATCGTCGAAGGCCTTTTCCGTGACGCGGATGATGTGCGCTTTGACGAATTCGGAGCCTTCGCGGGCGCCGTCTTCGGGATGCTTCAGCGCGCATTCCCATTCGACCACGGCCCAGCCGTCGAAATTATTGGCGGTCATTTTCGAGAAGACGGCGCCGAAATCGACTTGGCCGTCGCCGAGCGAACGGAAGCGGCCGGCACGCTCGACCCAGCCCTGGTAGCCGCCATAGACACCCTGACGTCCGGTCGGATTGAACTCCGCATCCTTGACGTGGAACATCTTGATGCGGTCCTTGTAGATATCGATGTTCTCGAGATAATCGAGGCACTGCAGGACGTAATGCGAGGGATCGTAGAGCATGTTGGCGCGTGGATGGTTCTTCACGCGCTCCAGGAACATCTCGAAGGTGATGCCGTCATGCAGATCTTCGCCCGGATGGATCTCGTAGCAGACGTCGACGCCGTTTTCGTCGGCATGGTTGAGGATCGGCGTCCAGCGGCGGGCAAGCTCATCGAAGGCGGTTTCGACGAGGCCGGCCGGGCGCTGCGGCCAGGGATAGATGAAGGGCCAGGCGAGCGCGCCCGAGAAAGTCGCGTGCGCCTTGATGCCGAGATGCTTCGACGCCGTCAGCGCCATCTTCACCTGCTCGACGGCCCATTCCTGGCGAGCCTTCGGATTCCCACGCACTTCCGGCGCAGCAAAACCGTCAAAGGCTTCGTCATAGGCCGGATGCACGGCGACGAGCTGGCCCTGAAGATGGGTGGAAAGCTCAGTGACTTCGACGCCGTTGGCGCGGGCGACACCGGCGAATTCATCGCAATAATCCTTCGAGGAAGCTGCCTTCTTCAGGTCGATGAGCTGGCTTGCCCAGGTCGGAACCTGCACGCCGATATAGCCGGCATCGGCGGCCCATTTCGTGATCGAATCCCAAGAGTTGAACGGTGCCGCATCGCCGGCGAACTGACCGAGAAACAGGCCTGGTCCCTTGATCGTCTTCATCTGTAATTCCTCCCTAATCGCGTTCTGTAAACGTTTCCGATGCCTTTCGGACCCATATCCGAGGCGGCTTTGATGCCGTAGCCTCCCAAAACTATAGGGTCGTCGGGCTGAAAGTCGAATGCCCCGTGACCTAATCATGGCATGGTGCAGACGGCAAGAGGTACGTGCCCCAAAATTTCCATCCGCCACAAAGCGAGGGTTGACGGAACACTTAAAAAACGCCCGCCGAAACCGGCGGGCGCCCTTGAAGATGAACCGAAGAACCGATCAGAACGGTGAATCGGGGAAGTAGAAGTCCTTGGCATTATCCTTAGTGACGAGCGTCGCATCCAGGATGTAGTTGCCGCGAACCGGAACCTGGTCGTAGAAGTTGGCGGCCGTCAGCTCCATGGCGGTGCCGACCATTGCCGGCGGATAGAGCACGTCGACCGGGATCAGCTTGTCGCCATCCATAACCTTCTTGATCATGTCCTTCGAACCGGCGCCGGCCACGATATACTTGATATCGGTACGCTTGGCCTGCTCGATCGCCTGCAGAACGCCGACGGCCATGTCGTCATCCTGACACCAGACGACATCGATCTTCGGGAATTTGGTCAAGTAATCCTGCATGACCTTGAAGGCGTCGTCGCGATTCCAGTTGCCATACTGGCGGTCGAGAACCTTGACGTTCGAGCCGGCGATACCCTTGTCGAAACCGTCCTGGCGCTGCTGATCGATCGGGATCGGCAGACCGCGGATGACGACGACCTGTGCATCCGGCGTGTTCTTCTTGATGTATTCGCCCGCAACCTGGCCAAGCGCCGGATTGTTGCCGGCGACATAGAGGTCACGGACGGAATTATCGTTGTTGCTCGGCGCACGGTCGACGAGCGCCACGAACTTGCCCTTGTCCTTGACTTGCTTGATGGCGTTGACGAGCGGATCCGGATCCGACGGCAGGATCACGAGTGCGTCGATACCCTGCGTCTCGAGGTCCTGCACGGCGTTTGCCTGGCTCGCCGCGTCAGGTGAGGTCTTGACGATGACGTTGAGCCCCGGATGTTCCGCCATCAAGAGCTTGGCGACGCGCTCGGCATGGAAGACCACGCCCGAGGTCCAGCCGTGGTCGGCGGCCGGAATGGAGACGCCGATCGTCACCTTCTTGTCGGCGGCATGTACGGTGCCGGCCAGAGCCGCCATCACGACAGCCAAGCCTATTAGTCTTTTTCGCATGTTTCTTCCTCCCAGATAGAGACAGGGCCTTAGCATGACGACCGGGCGCCCCCTGACCCGGTTATTCACTATTTGCGGGCAAGCGAACGCTGAACCAGCATGGCGATGATGATGATCGCACCCTGGATGGCGCTCAGCAGGTACTCGCTGATGAAATTGGAAAGCAGCATGATATTGCCGACGAGTTCGAGGATGAACGCGCCGCAGATCGTGCCCCATACCCTGCCCGCGCCGCCTTTCAGCGCCGTGCCACCGACGACCACGGCGGTGATCGCCTGCAATTCCCACAGGTTGCCCGTCGTCGCCGATGTCGAACCGAGCCGCGGCACATAGAGAAGCACAGCGATGGCAACGCAAAAGCCCTGGATGATGAAGGCGATGGTTCGCACGCGATTGACCGCCACGCCGGAATAGCGGGCAACGTCACGGTTCGAGCCGACCGCAATCACATGCCGCCCATAACGGGTGCGATAGAGAATGAAGGCCGCAATGCCGGTGACGACGAGGATGACCAAAATCGGCACCGGGACGCCCAGCACGGTGCCATAATAGGCAGGCTTGTAGAGTGCCTGAATATCCGCCGGTCGCAAGGTGATGGCACCGCCCTGCGACAGCCACGTCGTCAGGCCGCGATAGACGCCCATGGTGCCGAGCGTCGCGATGAACGGCTCGATCTTGCCCATGGTTGTAATCAACCCGTTGGCAAGGCCGCATAGCAGGCCGGCAACGATCGAAAACAACACCGCCGCCGCCAGCATCATAGAGGGATCGGCAATGACGCCCGAATTCATGAAGAGGATCATCAGGCTGGCGACGAAGGCGACCATCGCGCCGACGGACAGATCGAGATCGCCGGACGAAATGACGAAAGTGGCACCGACCGCGATGATGGCAATGAAGGCGCATCTCGTCGCGACATTGGTGAGATTGGTGATGCCGATGAAGTTCGGGTTGACCAGTGCGCCCACGATCAGAAGCAGCACCAGTGCCGCAAACGGCGCAACCGCCCTAAGATCGACATCCCGCCAGGAACGTCCGCGCCGGCCTGTCTTGCCGCTGCTGTCTTCACCCACGCTCATAACCAAAACCAACCTCCCGTCCCATGATTGCTGGGAATTCGCCCTGCTCTCCGCCGCCCTTTCAGGCAGCCGTCTTTTTCTTCAGGCCCGCCGCATAACGCATGATTTCCTGCTCGGTGATCTCTTCGCCTTCGAGCACGCCGACGATCCGGCCTTCGCGCATCACGGCAACCCGCGTGCAGAGCCCGATGACCTCGGGCATTTCCGAGGAGATCACGATGATCGAATGGCCGTCGCGCGCCAGCGCGGAAATGAAATGATAGATCTGCTGCTTCGTCCCCACATCGATGCCGCGCGTCGGCTCGTCGATAATGATGATCTGCGGCTCGGTCTCCATGATCTTCGCCAAAAGCAGCTTCTGCTGGTTGCCGCCGGACATGCGGCCGGCAACGATGTTTCCGTCACGCACACGTATATCAAAACGGCGGCGCGCCCGCGTCAGCGCATCGGCTTCGCTGGAGGCGCTCAGATAGCCGAACTTGCCGTGCCGGTCGAGCGACTGCAGGGTCAGATTGACGACCATGCCCGAATTCAGAAGCAGGCCCTTCGATTTCCGATCCTTGGTCATATAGGCAAGCCCGGCATCGATGGCTGCATGCACATCATGCGGCGACACCGTTTGGCCGTTGGCGACGACCTCGCCGGCGGCACGCGAGCGGAGGCCGACAATCGCTTCCATCAGCTCCGTGCGTCCCGAGCCGATCATGCCGGAAAAGCCCAGTATTTCGCCCTTGCGCAGCTCAAAGCTCGCATCGTGGACGTAGCCGGTGGAAACCGAGGCAACGTTGAGCACGACCTTCTCGTCGACATCAGGCTCGTTCTTGGCCGGATAGAGGCTGGAAAGCTCGCGCCCGACCATCAGCTGGGCGATCGATTCGCCATCGAGCAGCGAGGTCGGCGAGGTCTTCACCCATTGGCCGTCGCGCAAGACCGTGACCCGATCCGTCAGCTCCATGACCTCATCGAGCTTATGGGACACGAAGACGAAGCTTGTTCCCTGGTCGCGCAGCTTGCGCACCTGCTTGAACAGGAAATTGGTTTCTTCCCGCGACAGGACGGCGGTCGGCTCGTCCATGAAGACGATGCGCGCATCGCGGCTGATCGCCTTGGCGATTTCCACCATCTGCTTGTCGGCAATGGAAAGCGAGCTGATCACGGCATTCTCGTCGACATGCGAGCCGAGGAGATCGAGCACGCGCCGCGTTTCGGCACGCATATGCTTGCGATCGAGCACACCGAGCCGTGTAACTTCACGCCCGAGAAACAGGCTCTCGGTAACGGTCAGATGCTCAGCGAGATTGAATTCCTGATGGATGATGACGATACCGAGCGCTTCCGCTGCACCGTTCGGCGGCAGCTTTACCGGCTTGCCATCGAGCAAAATCTCACCGGAGGTCGGCTGCTCGAAGCCGGACAGGACCTTGACGAGCGTCGACTTTCCGGCGCCGTTTTCGCCCATGAGCGCATGGATTTCGCCCGCCCGAAGATCGAAGTTGACGCTGAACAGCACTTGTACGCCACTGAAGGCCTTGGAAATCCCTCTCGCAGACAGCACGACCGCACCGTCGACGGTTTCCGAACCCATTGCATCCTCCCTGCGGTCCCACCCGCTTTCCACGGTATGTAAACCTTTACATACACCGTGTAAAGGTTTACATCGTTGGATATCGTACAAAATTTCGCGGTTACCTTTGACCTCCAGGTAAGTCTGTGTAGTCTCCAGCCCGAGACGAGACCCAAGGCAGAGCGCAGTGTCGAATTCCACGCCCGCAACTATCGAAGACGTCGCCCGAATTGCCAATGTTTCGATAGCAACGGTTTCGCGGGCCATCCATACACCGGAGAAAGTCGCCAATTCGACGCGGCTGAAAGTCAACCAGGCTATCGCCGTCACCGGTTATACCACCAATGCCATGGCGCGCAGCCTCAGACTCGGCCGCTCGAACATGATTCTGGTCGTGGCGCCCGATATCGGCGATCCCAATTTCTCGAATATCCTGATCGGCCTGGAAAACGAGGCGCGTTCGCACGGTTACGGCATCCTGATCGGACACACGCAGAACGACGCGCAGCGTGGCCTGGAATATCTCAAGTTCCTCAATTCAAACCAGGCGGCGGGTCTGATCCTCTTCACCGGCATCCTGCCTTTCGGCCATCAGACGATGACGGCGCGGCTGCCGCCGAGCGTCGGCGTTTTCGAGCCGGTCTTCAACGGCGGCATTCCCTATGTCGGCGTCGACGATATTGCCGGCGCTCGCAAGGCCATCGACCTGCTGATTGCCGAGGGCCACCGCAAGATCGCCTTCATCGGCGATTCCCGCACCCGCCTCGCCTACAGCAGGCGGCGCATGGGCTACGAGGCCGGGCTGGATGCGGCCGGCATCGGCCACGACCTGCGCATCGTGCTTGAAGGCGATGGCACCATCGAGAGCGGTCGGCTCGCGGTCGAGCAGCTCTTCATGCGCGACACGCTGCCGACAGCCTTCATGTGCGTCAACGACCAGACCGCGATCGGCGTGATGATCGGCCTGAAGACGCGGGGCTACGATATCCCCGAGGATTTTTCGGTGACCGGCTTCGACGACGTCCCGCAAGCCGTCTTCATGACGCCGTCGCTGACGACGATCCGGCAGCCGCGCACTGCCATCGGCAAGCATGCGATGGCGCTTTTGCTCGAACTGCTTTCGGATGGAGAGCCGCCCGAGACGGAGATCCTGTTGCGGCCGGATCTCGTGGTGCGAAATTCGGTCTCCCCACCGCCGCGCCTCCGGCGATAATAGGTGGACACAACGATGCCGCTCGGCAGAATCATCCTCTATGTCCGGGATGTCGGAGCGACGGTCAGCTTTTACGAGAAGCATTTCGGGTTCAAGCCGCTCCATCTGAAGGGCGATCGGATTGTTGAGCTGCTCGCGCAGGATGGCGGCGCCAACCTGCTGATCCATCCCGCGGGCAAGGCGCAGAAAATGGGCCAGGTGCTGGTCAAGCTGGTCTTCGACGTCGAGCATGTCGAAGCTTTCCGCACTAAGTGTGCGGAGGAGGGACTGGAGTTCGGCCCCTTGCATCGGGCCGACGGCTATGTCTTCGCCAATGCCAAAGATCCCTCGGGAAACCCTATAGCCATTTCCAGCCGCGCGTTTCGGCTGAAATCGGGAGGCGATGAACTACCGCCTCCCGAAGCTGTCGATCAAACGTAGCGATTGACGATGTTTTCCAGCAGTTCCTGCTTGCCGGACTTCGGCTGCGGGTTGACGTCCTTGGTTTCGACCCACTGAGCGATCTGATCGAGCGAATATTCACCGCGCAGCAGCTTCTGGCCTTCGGCCGAATCCCAGCCGGCGTAACGGTCGGCGAGCGGCTTGGAGAGCGCCTTGTCCTCGATCATCTTGGCAGCAGCCTTCAGGCCGCGGGCGCAGCAATCCATGCCGCCGATATGGCCGATGAGCAGATCTTCCGGGTCGAGCGACTGACGGCGCAGCTTGGCGTCGAAGTTCGTGCCGCCGGACTTGAAGCCGCCGCCTGCCAGCACCTGATAATAGGCCAGCGTCATTTCCGGAACGTTGTTCGGGAACTGGTCGGTATCCCAGCCGGACTGGTAGTCGTTGCGATTCATGTCGATCGAGCCGAAAATGCCGAGCGCATTGGCAAGCGCGAGCTCATGCTCGAAGGAATGGCCGGCGAGGATCGCATGGCCCTGCTCGATATTGACCTTCACTTCGTTTTCGAGGCCGTACTTCTTGAGGAAGCCGTAAACCGTGGCGACGTCGTAGTCATACTGGTGCTTGGTCGGCTCCTGCGGCTTCGGCTCGATGAGGATCGTGCCCTTGAAGCCGATCTTGTGCTTATATTCGACGACGAGATTGAGGAAGCGGCCCAACTGATCCAGCTCACGCTTCAGGTCAGTGTTGAGCAGTGTCTCGTAGCCTTCGCGGCCGCCCCAGAGAACGTAGTTTTCGCCGCCGAGCTTATGGGTAGCGTCGAGGCAGGTCTTCACGGTCGCAGCCGAGAAGGCGAAGACATCCGGATCAGGATTGGTCGCGGCGCCCGACATGAAACGGCGGTTGGAGAAGAGGTTTGCCGTGCCCCAGAGCAGCTTTACGCCAGTATCGGCCTGCTTCTTGGCGAAGTAGTCGACGATCTCGTTGAGGTTCTTGGTGTTCTCGGCAAAATTCTTGCCTTCCGGACGCACGTCGGCATCGTGGAAGCAGTAATAGGGAGCGCCGAGCAGGGTGAAGAATTCGAAGGCAACGTCAGCCTTCAGCTTGGCGGCTTCCATCGTCTCGTTGAACCAGGGGCGAAGGAAAGTCTGGCCGCCAAAGGGATCGCCGCCCGGCCAGGTGAAGGTGTGCCAGTAGGCGACGGCGAAACGCAGATGGTCTTCCATCCGCTTGCCGGCAACGACTTCGTCCTTGTTGTAATATCGGAAGGCCAGCGGATTGGTGCTGTCCGGGCCTTCGTATTTTACCTTGCTGATATCACCAAAAAATCCGGTGCTCATGTCTCATCTCCTTGGGTTGGTGTTTCGGTATCGTTTGTTCTTTTCATGCGGTGCTGCCCCTCACCCTAGCCCTCTCCCCGCTCGCGGGGAGAGGGGACGACCTCTGTATCCTCGCCGAGCAAAACGTTAGGGATGGGCAACGATTGCTGCCATCCCCTTCTCCCCGTCGGGGAGAAGGTGCCCGCCCTTCGACAAGCTCAGGAGGGCGGATGAGGGGCTAGCCCTTCACGCTGCTTCAGTGCGCGGACAGCAGCTTGATCGCCGGATAAACCGCGCGGTAGCGCTTGTAGGCATCCGCATAAGCATCCGTCAGCGACGCGACCGGATCGATCGTGCCGGCCGTCTGCGGCGGCGTGCAGACCGCGACCGGATCGGCGCCCGTCGCGGCAATCAGGCCAAGACGGGCGGCACCGAAAGCAGCGCCGAAATCGCCATCCGCCGGAAGGTCGACGGGCACGCCGAGCGCGGTCGCGATCGAGGCCAGCCAGTAGCGCGAACGCGAGCCGCCACCGATAGCGGTTACGCGCGCAATATCCGTGCCGGCGGAGCGCAGCGCTTCCAGATTGTCGCGGATGGCGAAGGACACGCCTTCGAGCACGGCCTGGGTCAACACGGCGCGGCCGCTTTCATGGCCGAGACCGATGAAGGCGCCGCGGATCGTCGCGTCGTTGTGCGGCGTGCGCTCGCCCGAGAGATAAGGAAGGAAGGTGACGCTGGTCGGCGCCTTCAGCGTCTCGCCAAGCTCGGTGGTGAGTTCGGCAGCGGATTTACCGGTCACATGCGAATGCCAGTTGAGCGCGTCGGTTGCCGAGAGAATGACGCCCATCTGGTGCCAGGTGTTGGGCAGTGCATGGCAGAAGGCATGAACAGCGCTTTCAGGCTTCGGCAGATAGGAGCCGTTGGCGGCGAAGAGGACCCCAGACGTCCCGAGCGAAACGAAGGCCGCACCATGGCTCACCGTGCCCATGCCGCAGGCCGAAGCTGCGTTATCCCCTGCCCCGCCAGCAACGACGACATCGCCGCCGATACCCCATTTCGAGGCGAGCTTGCCGCGCAGCTTGCCGGCAACTTCGGTGCCCTCGACCAGCGTCGGCATCTGCTTCTCATCAAGATTGGTCGCGGCCAGCAGCTCTGAGGACCATTTGCGCTTGCCGGTATCGAGCCAGGACGTACCGGCCGAGTCGGACATTTCCGACATGTGCTCGCCGGTAAGCCAAAGCCGCAGATAATCTTTCGGCAGCAGCACCCAACGCACTCTGGCGAAAATTTCCGGCTCATGCTTGGCGATCCAAGCAAGCTTCGGTGCCGTAAATCCTGGGAAGACGATATTACCGGTCAACGCCCGGAAGCGCGGATCGGCGTCAAGCGCGGCAGCCTCGTGATAGCTGCGCGTGTCGTTCCAGAGAATGCAGGGACGCAATACCCTGTCGTCGGCATCGAGCAGCGTCGCGCCATGCATCTGGCCGGAAAGGCCGATGCCACGCACAGCCGCGAGCTCCTTCGGATGCGCGGCCTTCAATCCCGCCACAGCCTCTTCGGTCGCGCGGATCCAGTGGGCCGGATCCTGCTCGGACCAGCCGGGATGCGGACGCGATACGTCGAGCCCGCCATTGGCGGAGCCGATGATCTTCTGATTGCCGTCGATCAGCATCGCTTTGACGCCGGACGTTCCGAGATCGAGACCCAAATACATCAGATATTACTCCCTATGCTCTGCCGCGTTCGAATGCTCAGGGCAGATTATCCTTCAAGAAAATGTCGAGGCGTATGCGTTCCTGGTCGGCAATCACGGCCTGGCCGTCGGCGGTCGCCTTCATGACGCGGATGGCGCTACGCACTTCATGGCCGGCATCCTGATTGAGGACGGCGTCGATCGTGCCGTCCAGCAATGCCGCCCGCGTATGCCGCGTCAGCTCGTGCACGACCACGGTCAACTCACGCTCGGGCCGTACGGCCTTCAGCGCTGCTATCAGACCGCGGTTACCGGCGCCGAGGCTGTAGATGCCGATAATGTCCCTGTTTTCGGACAGCGCCTTGGAGACAAGCGATTTGGCCCGCTCGGGATCGTCACGTCCTTCCAGCACGGGCAGCAGCCGGAGCTTGGGAAACTCTTCTGCCATCACGGCGGAAAAGCCCTGCAGGCGCTCGCGATGGTCGCGCACCAGCATCGAGCCGGCGAGAACGGTAAGATCGCCTTCACGACCGCCAAGGAAGCGCCCGAGCAGCCGTGCGGCAGTCCGTCCGGCGGCAATATTGTCGATACCCGCATAGTGATGGCGGGTGGAATCGGTGAGATCCGAGACCAGCGTTATGACGGGAATATGCTCCGACACGAGACGGTCGACGGCGGCCCTGACTTCCGGCCCGTCGGTTGCCACGAGAGCGACACCGGCGATATCCTGCCCCTGCAAGGCGTCCAGCGCCGCGACCAGCGCCGGCACATCGAATGGTGGCACCTCGACGATGCGGATGTCCGTGCGCTCTATGCTAGCCCGCAAGGTTGCCTGATGCACTTCGAATCGCAGCCCGTGCATGAAGGAATTGTCGCCGGTCGGCACAATGAAAACGAGAGGATAGACCCGGCTCTTGGCCAGATTGGCAGCTGCGACATCGCGGATATAGCCGATTTGCCGGATAGCGGCTTCCACCTTCTCCCGCGTTACCAGCCGCACACCCGGACGCTGGTTCAAAACGCGGTCCACCGTGGCGAGGCTGACGCCCGCAGCGGCGGCGATGTCATGCACAGTCGGTCTCATGGGTTCCTCCTGCGGAAAGCCTTACTGCGATTTTTGATGTACGTAAATCAAAAATTTCGGACCGGTGAATTTTTCCAATCGATACCACAAACAAAAAAAGGCCCCTCGCGAGGAGGGGCCATGCCTTGGGAGCATTATAAGAGCCGGATTAGTGGCCTCCGCCGCCACCGCCGCCTGCGGCATTCGGCTTGCTGATCATCAGAACGCCGAGGATCATCGCGAGGAACAGCACGGTCAGCATCAGGAAAATATCCCCGAAGGACATGACGACCGCCTGCCGCGTCGCCATGTTGACCATTTGCTTCAGGGCGGCCTGGTCGCCGTCCAGACCCGCTGCATTGAAGCTGGCCGCCATGTTGTTCAATTGGGTAACGGCGGCATGGCTGCCCCAATGAACATGGTCGCGCAGGTTGAAATAGTGCTGGTCCTGCCTGTTCGTCAAAAGCGTGTTGATGATCGCCAGTCCGACGGCCCCGCCGAGATTGCGCGTCAGATTGAACAGGCCGGACGCACCGCGCATGCGGGCGGGCGGCATGGTTCCGAGCGCGATATTGTTGATCGGCACCATGCACAGCATCAGGCCGAAACCGCGCAGGATCTGTGGGATGAGCAGCTCCCAGAAGTCCCAGTCCACCGTCAGGTGCATCATGATGTAGGTGCCGGCCGAGAAGCTGGTGAAGCCGATGATCATCAGGATGCGCAGATCGACCTTGCTCGACAGGAAGCCAGCCAGCGGCGCCGTGAAGAACATGGTGAGGCCGGAGACGAACATCGTTTCGCCGATCTGCAGCGAATCGTAGCCGCGAATGCGCGCGAGATAGAGCGGATAGATATAGGTCAGGCCGTAGAGGCCGATGCCCATGACGAAGGAGAACACAGACCCGAAGGAGAAGTTCTTGTTCGTGAAGGCCCTGAGATCGACGACGGGGAAATCGACCGTGAACGCGCGGTAGAAGAAGATCACGGCACCGATGGCGGAGGCGATGGCGCCGGCTACGATATAATTGTCGTTGAACCAGTCGTTCGTATTGCCTTCCTCAAGCACATATTCGAGCGCGCCGAGGAAAACACCCATCGAAATCAGGCCCCACCAGTCGAACTTCTTGAAAAGCGCCAGCTCGGGCTTGTCGAAATCGATGAAATTCCAAGTGACGATGGCAACGATGATACCGGGTGGAATGTTGACCAGGAACAGCCAATGCCAGGAAAACGCGTTGGACAGATAACCGCCGACCGTCGGGCCGATGGTCGGCGCCAGCGTGGCGATCAGGCCGATGATCGGCGAAACGACGTTGCGCTTGGACGGCGGGAAGATCGTGAATGCCGCCGCAAACACCGAGGGGATCATGCCGCCGCCGATGAAGCCCTGCAGGGCGCGGTAGATGATCATCTGATCGATGTTGGTGGCGGTCGCGGCAAGCGCGCTCGCTGCTGTAAAGCCGGCAGCCGAAATCGCGAACAGGTAGCGCGTCGAAATAATGCGTGCCAGCGTTCCAGACAGCGGGATCATGATGACTTCGGCGATCAGATAGGCCGTCTGGACCCAGCCGATTTCATCCGAGCCGGCGCTGAGGCCTGCCTGGATTTCGCTGAGCGATGCCGAGACGATCTGAATGTCGAGGATCGACATGAACATGCCGAGCACCATCGCCAGAAAGGCGATAAGCTTTCTCGGCTCGATATGATCAGCCGCGGGCGCGGCGGGGCCGGCCGCGCGTGGGGGCGACCCGGCTGTAGTGCTGGCGGACGACATGGCGCGTCTCTCCCGAGCTCGATCGTTTACTTGTCCGGCGCCGTGCGGGTATCGACGTCGACAACGACGCTGAGGCCTGCGCGCAGACGGCCGGTATTGAGCGCATCCTGCGGCAATGCAATGCGGACAGGCACGCGCTGGATGATCTTGGTGAAATTACCCGTCGCGTTTTCCGGCGGCAGCAGCGAGAAAACGGAGCCGGAAGCCGGCGAGATCGACTCGACGGTGCCGACGATCGGATGATCGCTGAAAGCATCGACGTGAACATTGACCTTGGAGCCGGGAACCAGATGCTGGATCTGCGTTTCCTTGAAATTCGCGTCGATATAAAGCTGCTTGGTCGGTACGATCGCCATCAGCTTCTGGCCGGGAGAGACGAGATCGCCTTCCTGCACCGAGCGATTGCCGACGATGCCGTCATAAGGCGCCTTCAGTACGGTAAAGGACAGGTCGCGAGCGGCTTTGTCACGAGCGGCTTCCAGGCCCTTGATCGTGCTCTCGGCCTGACGGCGCTGAGCCTGCAGCAGGTTGATATTGGCCTGCGCGGATGCGATGGCGGCGTCGCCGCCGACCAGATTGGCCTTGGCCTGATCAAGCGCGATATTGGCGCTGTCCAAAGCGGCCGTGGTGCCGACCGACTTCGATTGCAGTTCGGCAGCGCGCGTCTGGGTGATCTGGGCGCCGCGAACCGTGGCTTCCAGGGCAACCTTCTGTGCCTGCGACTGGGCAAGGGCTGCCTGGCCGGCAGCGATTTGTGCATCGATGGTATGGAGCGAAAGCTGTTCGGTATCGAGCGAGGCCTGAGCCTGGCCAAGCGCCAGCTTGTAGTCGCCGTCATCAAGCGTTGCGAGCACGTCGCCGGCCTTGACCTGCTGGTTGGCCACAACGTTTACCTTGGCGACATAGCCCGTCACCTTCGGCGAGATCGTGGCGATATCGCCGCCGATATAGGCATCGTCGGTGGAGACCATAAAGCGGCCGTTCGTCCACCAGTCATAGCCATACCAGCCGCCGGCTGCGAGTGCCGCGACGATGACGATGGGAAAAACCAGGCTGCGCCGCTTCTTCTCCGAAGGCGGTGGGGCCGCAGGGGCCGGAGCGGCAGGCGCAGCCTGGGCGGGGGCAGGATTGCTGCGCGTTTCGGCCGCTGGAGCTTCGGCAGGCGCACCGGTTTCCCGGGCTTCTACTTCCGCATCAGCGGGCTCGTTCACGATACGCGCTACATTGTTTCCATGACTTGACGACATTTCCTACCACCGAAAATCTGGCAAATTAATCGAACCGAACGGTTCGGTTCAATTGACATAAAGCCTTTTTCACTCCATATCAAGAGACATCGAACTGAGCGGTTCGATTTATTTCGCGAATCTGTTTAAGATTCAGAAAAAATGATCGAGTATCGCGTAAAGGAGACATTGAAAGAGCCGATGAAACACGAATCCCAAAATGCCGCAGTGTTGAACGCGCCCGCACCGGGCTCCGGTGGACGTTGGGCAGCCGGCGAAGACCCTGCCAAGCGCCATCAGATTCTCGAAGGCGCCAAGCGTGTCTTTATGAAAATGGGCTTCGATGCGGCGAGCATGAACGATGTCACCCGCGAGGCGGGCGTTTCCAAGGGCACTCTCTACGTCTATTTCGCCAACAAGGAAGATCTGTTCGCCGCCATGATGGAGAGCGAGCGCACCCATTTCGTCAACCTTGTGCGCAATGCCCTTTCAGACGAAGCGGATGTCACCACCTCGCTGTATGATTTCGGTATCGTCTTCGTCACGCACGTCACGTCGGAAAAGACCATCAGCGCCATGCGCACGGTCATCGGTGTGCGCGAACGCATGCCTTCGCTCTGTCAACGCTTCTTCACCGGTCCGGAAAATCTGCGCACGGTGCTGCGCGGCTTCCTCGAACGGCAGGTTGCCGCCGGCCATCTCAAGATCGACGACTTCGACATGGCTGCCCGCCACTTCCTGGAAATGGCCAGCGGCGGCTATTTCAAGCTGCGGCTCTTCGGCGACATGGAAGAGCCGCCGTCGAAGGAAGAGATCGACTATGTCGTGCGCGGCGCCGTGCGGGTTTTCCTGGCGGGCTACGGTCCGGATCGCAGGGATTAGGACGATCAGGCCTCTCCTACTGTCCGCGGGCGTGTAGTCATTCAACTCCGCAATGGCGATCAAGCATCGCCACCGCCACAGGCCTATGAGTGGCCCGGCAACCAGGGGAGTTGAAAATGAGCGCGATCGGCAGAGCGATATGGTTTATCGAAAGCCATTTTAAATCCGACATCTCGCTCGACGAGATCGCCGAGACGGCCGGGCTGTCGCGCTTTCATCTTTCGCGCGTCTTCGGCATGACGACGGGCCACTCGATCAGCAGCTATATCCGGAGCCGCCGCCTCAGCGAAGCGGCTCTCGCCCTGACCGACGGCTCCTCCTCCATTCTCCAGGTTGCCCTCGATGCCGGCTACGGCTCGCACGAGGCTTTCACCCGTGCCTTCCGCGAGCAGTTCGGCATGACGCCGGAAAATCTGCGCAAGCAGGGGCACGTTCGCAACCTTGCTCTACAGGAGCCGATCAGAATGGACGACACCCGCCTTCCCAAGCTCGAGGCACCGCGCTTCGAGGCTCATCCCGCAATGCTGCTTGCCGGCTTTGCGGAAACCTATGCCTATGAGGCGACACAGGCCATCCCCTCGCTCTGGCAGAAATTCAACCAGTATTTCGGCCATATTCCCGGCCAGATCGGCAATGTCGCCTATGGCGTCTGCACCCAGGCGGAAGAAGGTAGCGAAAGCTTCCGTTACATGTCGGCAGCCGAAGTTTCCGCCGCGGACGGCCTGCCCGAAGGCTTCGTGACGACGAAACTGCCGCAACAGCGCTACGCGATCTTCACGCATCGCGGCCATATCTCCGGCATTTCCGCGACGGTGCATCAGATCTTCGGCGAATGGCTGCCGCAATCGGGTCAACAGCATGCCGGCACCCCCGACATGATGGAACGCTATGACGACCGCTTCGATCGACGCACGGGCATAGGCGTGACGGAAATCTGGATACCACTGAAAGCCTGAACATGTGCCGCCGCCATGAAAATGGCGGCGCCGCTTGTACGAACCATGACACTCCTTACATTACGGCCATTCTGAAGAGGCCGGGCTGGGGGTCAGCATCGGCGAATGCTGATCAAAGGGGGCATCGTCAATGGATATTGTGGGGCTGATACAGGACCCGGGGGCGTGGGTGGCACTCGTCACGCTCGTCGTCATGGAAGTGGTCCTCGGCATCGACAACCTCATCTTCATCTCGATCCTGACCAACAAGCTACCGGCCGAACATCGCGACAGAGCCCGCAAGATCGGTATCGGCCTCGCCCTTATCATGCGTCTTGCGCTGCTCGGAACCGTCGCCTGGATCGTCCAGCTCACCCAGCCGATCTTCGAAATCTTCGGGCAAGGCTTCTCCTGGAAGGATATGATCCTCATTGGCGGCGGCCTCTTCCTTGTCTGGAAGGCGACGAAGGAGATCCATCACAATGTCGATCCGCAGGAACAGGGTGAGGATTTCATCGCCAAATCCACCACCACGACCTTCGCCTCGGCGATCGGCCAGATCCTGCTGCTCGATCTGGTCTTCTCGATCGACAGCATCATCACCGCCGTTGGCATGACGCCGCACCTGCCGATCATGTTCGTCGCGGTCATCGCCGCTGTTACGGTCATGCTGGTCGCAGCCAACCCGCTCGCCAATTTCATCGAGAAAAACCCGAGCATCGTCATGCTGGCGCTCGCCTTCCTGTTGATGATCGGCACGACGCTGATCGCCGAAGGCATGGGCGTGCATGTTCCCAAGGGCTACATCTACGCCGCCATGGCCTTCTCCGCTCTGGTCGAAGTGCTGAACATGATGGCGCGGAACCGTCGGAAAAAGACCTCAGGCAGTCACTAATCGGGAAAGTCGCACCAATGATGAGGTTGCGGCTTCATCACATCGATCAATCCTGGACGTGCACGTCGACCCATTCGCCGATATCGCCGCGGCCATAAATGTCGACCTTGATCCAGACGTTGCCGCGAACGATATAGTTCCCGGCATCGTCGGCGATATTGCCGTTTGCCAGCATGGCTTCCAGCTTCTGGCGATTGGAGGGCAGTGAGAAGAAGCTGTCGCCCTCGTCGCCACGGTCACGGCGGCGATAGGCGTGATAGTTGGCGCGGTCCTGGCGGATGATCTGCCAGGGCGCCGTCAGACGCTCGCCCTTGGAATTATAGAGATCGTCGTTGCCAATATAGGCGCGATAGGATTCGATCAGCTTAGCCGAGCCATCGCGCGTAATAGTCGATTGGGCAGCGGCGGCGTCGGCTATCGAGACCACCAACAGCAAGCTCAAAATTAGTTTCTTCATGGGATCCCCGGAATGAACGATTGAAAACCTATTTCGCCACTGCCGCGAAAATTGCAAATCAAATTGGGCAAGCGTAAGGCTTTTCTCCTGAAACACTTACGAAGTGTAAAGACGCTTCGTGAAATTGGAAGGCAGGCCCTTTTCGATGCATCACGGCGTCCTCGGTGCCTCTGCCTGCCTTCGCGGCGCAGTTTCCCTTGACGTCACCCCTTGAATATGGCCTAAGGCCAGCCATACGGAAAACGCTGATAGAAGCGGCAAGACGCCCTTTTCCGGCCGGTTTCCTGATCCAGATAGACATTTTCGGCTGGACGGCGCTTGTCCCAAGCGCGGCCCGGCCTTTTATGACGGGCAAACAAGATGACCACTTCAGGCGTTCGCGTCCGCATCGCACCCTCCCCCACCGGCGAGCCGCATGTCGGCACCGCTTACATCGCGCTGTTCAACTATCTCTTCGCCAAGAAACACGGCGGCGAGTTCATCCTGCGCATCGAGGATACCGACGCGACCCGTTCCACCCCGGAATTCGAGACGAAGGTGCTCGACGCGCTGAAATGGTGCGGCCTGAAATGGTCGGAAGGTCCGGATATCGGTGGCCCTTACGGCCCCTACCGCCAGAGCGACCGAAAGGACCTCTACAAGCCCTACGTCGAGCAGATCGTCACGGCCGGTCACGGCTTTCGCTGCTTCTGCACGCCGGAGCGCCTGGAAAAAATGCGCGAGGCGCAGCGCGCCGCCGGCCTGCCGCCGAAGTATGACGGCCACTGTCTGAACCTCTCGGCCGAGGAAGTGACCTCGCGCGTTGCTGCCGGCGAGCCGCATGTCGTGCGCATGAAGATCCCGACCGAAGGCTCGTGCAAGTTCCATGACGGTGTCTACGGCGATGTGGAAATCCCGTGGGATGCCGTCGACATGCAGGTCCTGCTCAAGGCCGACGGCATGCCCACCTATCACATGGCCAACGTCGTCGACGACCATCTGATGAAGATCACCCATGTCGCGCGCGGCGAGGAATGGCTCGCCTCGGTGCCGAAGCACATCCTGATCTATCAGTATCTCGGCTGGGAGCCGCCGGTGTTCATGCACCTGTCGCTAATGCGCAATGCAGACAAGTCGAAACTATCGAAGCGCAAGAACCCGACCTCGATCTCCTATTATACGGCCCTCGGCTATATCCCCGAAGCGCTGATGAACTTCCTCGGCCTGTTCTTCATCCAGATCGCCGAAGGTGAAGAGCTCTTGAGCATGGACGAGCTTGCCGCAAAGTTCGATCCGGAAAACCTCTCCAAGGCCGGCGCGATCTTCGACATTCAGAAGCTCGATTGGCTGAACGGCCGTTGGATCCGCGAGAAGCTCTCGGAAGAAGAGTTTCAGCATCGGGTGCTGACCTGGGCGATGGAAAATGATCGCCTGAAGGAAGGCCTGAAGCTGTCGCAGTCGCGCATCACCAAGCTTGGCGAACTGCCCGACTTGACCGGCTTCCTGTTCAAGTCCGACCTCAACCTCGATCCTTCCGCCTTCGCGAAGATCAAGTCGACGCCGGAAGACCTGCTTGAGATCCTGAACACTGTGCAGCCGGATCTGGAAAAGATCCTCGAATGGAATGTTGAGACGATCGAAGCCGAGCTTCGCGCCATTGCGGACCGCATGGGCAAGAAGCTGAAGGTCATCGTCGCGCCGCTTTTCGTCGCCGTATCGGGCTCCTCGCGCTCCCTCCCGCTTTTCGATAGCATGGCGATCCTCGGCCGCTCCGTCGTCCGCCAGCGACTGAAACTGGCCGCGCAGACCGTTGCGACCCTCGTCGGCCCGAAGAACTGAACCGGACTTTAAAACCATGAACGACAAGACCGAAGCCTCCGCCCTCTCCTCCGACGCAACGGAAGTTCGCGCGCAGAAGCTGAAGCTGCTGCGCGAGCAGATCGGCGACGTCTATCCGGCGCATTTCCACCGGACCATGACCAATGCCGAGCTGGCCGCGAAATACGAAGGCCTGGAGCCGGACACCGAAACCGGCGATGTCGTCACCGTTGCCGGCCGCGTCTATTCCTCGCGCAACTCCGGCATGTTCATGGACATCCACGACGCCTCGGCCAAGATCCAGATCTTCAGCCACAAGGACGTGACCTCGGAAGAAGCCCGCGCGTTGCTACCAATGATCGATATCGGCGACATCATCGGCGTCACCGGCGTCGTGCGCCGTACCAAGCGCGGCGAGCTGACCATCAATGCCCAGCAGATCACCATGCTGACAAAGTCGTTGTTGCCGATGCCGGAAAAGTGGCACGGCCTGTCCGATATCGAGCTGCGCTACCGCAAGCGTCATCTCGACATCATGACCAACGAGGAATCGAAGCTCCGCTTCCAGCAGCGCAGCCGCATCGTTTCCGGCATCCGCCGTTTCATGGAAAATGACGGCTTCATGGAAGTCGAGACGCCAATGCTGCATTCGGTCTATGGCGGCGCGACGGCCGAGCCGTTCAAGACGCATCACAATACGCTGAAGCTCGACATGTACTTGCGCATTGCGCCGGAACTGTTCCTGAAGCGCACGCTGGTTTCCGGCCTCACCGACAAGGTCTTCGAGATCAACCGCAACTTCCGCAACGAAGGCGTCTCCACCCGGCACAATCCAGAATTCACCATGATGGAGTGCTATTGGGCCTATGCCGACTACGAGGACATCATGGACCTCGTCGAGCGTCTGTTCTCGACGCTCGCCATGTCGATCCATGGCAGCACCGAATTCGCGTTCGGCGACAAGCAGATCTCCTTCAAGGGTCCATTCCGCCGCGTGCCGATGCCCGATGCCGTCAAGGAAGCGACCGGCATCGACTTCCTGGCGATCAAGACCGACGAAGAAGCCCGCGCCGCCTCCAAGGCTGCCGGCTTTGCCGTTGAGAAGGACGCGACCTGGGGTGAATGCCTTGCCTTCATCTTCGAAGAAAAGGTCGAGGGCACGCTGATCCAGCCGGCGCATGTCACGCATTTCCCGAAGGACATCTCGCCCTTCGCCAAGGAAGTGCCGGGCGAGCCGCGCCTCGTCGAACGTTTCGAGACCTATTGCAACGCCTGGGAACTCGGCAACGCCTTCTCGGAACTCAACGATCCGGAAGAGCAGCGCGCCCGCATGGTCGAGCAGCTCCAGCAGGCGCATGCACGCGGCGAGAAGGAAAAGCAGTTGGACGAGGAATTCCTCGATGCCATCGACCAGGGCATGCCTCCGGCAGGCGGTCTCGGCATTGGTGTGGACCGCCTCATCATGCTGTTGACCAACTCGCCATCGATCCGCGACATCATTCTTTTCCCGGCCCGTCGCAACAAGGCCGATTGAGACCAGTTTGGTCCTTCGAACATCAAAGGTGCGTATTATGACGGATAAAGAGATGCCAGCCGCAGACGATAGCGAGCATCAGCGGCTGGCCGATCTCGCTGAGATCGGCGATATCGATCTCTCGCAATACGCACCGGGAACGTTCGGTTGCCACGAGGCGATGCACACGGTGTCGATCATGCTCGACATGACCGACGACCTGCTGCTTCAGCACCCCGCCATCCTGGCAAATCCGGACTTCTATCGTCTTGCAGGTGAGGTTCACGAGGCGCTTTTCGCGCTCTACCAGGCTATCGGCGAAAAACATCTGGCGGAATAAGACTGTTACTTGTCCGCCGGATGGCGCGAAGCCAGTTTTGATCAATTGGTGACGGGCGAACGGCGGTCGGCTGCACCCGTCATGGTCGGGTCCAATCCCGGTGATGGGCTCTTGGCTTTGGAACCAGCATCAGCCCCGATGAACTCGCCGTTCTCATCATAGCCCGGCTGCACATTGCCGGTCGATTTCGGCTCCGGCAGCGGCGGCTTGGCATCGCGGCTCTCGGCCTGTTTTGCGGCCGTTTTCTCTTCCGCAGCGATCGCTGCCTTCACCTTGTCCTTCTTGGCGTCGCCGCCATTGTCCGCTGCCAGCGCATTGCCACAGTCGGACAGATCCTTCAATCCAGCGATCGCCGCATCGATATCCTGCGGGAGCATGGTAATCTGCTCGCCGTAAAACAGGCCAGCATTGCTGGCGCCACCATCGTAGTAGCGCGCCGTCAGCGGTGCTTCGGAGCTGCCATCGACCAGCCGGTCGGGATGGGCCACATAGACGACATCGGCGCCAAGGGCCCGGCCGCGCAGGTCGGAACGTAACGTCGGTCCGTTCCGGTCGAGAACCACAACCTGTACGAGATCCGGCTTCTGTTCCTGATAGACGGCCTTGGCAACGCGGAGCGCGGTTCTGACCCGCGTCAACCCGTCGGTCGGCTCGGTGCGAATATATTTGCGAACCCAGAAACGGTTGTCCTTGCGGATCGTGATGAGATTGACGTCGGTACACTGGAGCCCATCGGGGGAAGCAGATACAAGACCGAGCAGCCTGTCCTTGCCAACATAAAGCGCAAAAACGCCGGAGGACCCCACGAGAAGGGCCACTCCGCCGATCAGTACGACAAGTTTCCGGGGTACCCGGAAAATGTGCAGTAAGGCGCTCACGCCAACTGCTCCCTCATAGACCACTCCAAGGCGACAAAAATGATCAACCCTCACGTTAGGGAACTGGCGTTTCGGAATACTTAAAACCGAGGTAAAACTTGCATCGTCTTCGACATCGTTACCAAAAAAGGTCCAAACTTTCACAGCTATGACGAGCACTTGCCTTTCTCTGCGCGAACATGCTCTAACCGGAGCATGGCCTTCACGCTGAGACAGCTGCAATACTTCGTCGCCGTGGCGGAACAGGGCTCCGTGACGCGGGCCGCACAGAACCTGTCGATCTCGCAATCCTCCGTGACCGAAGCCCTCAAGGAGCTGGAAAGCGACCTCGGCGTCGAGCTGTTCGAGCGCCATCCGCGCGGTCTGTCGATCACCCACAACGGCCACCAATTCCTGCGTCACGCAACGAAGATCCTCGCAACCGTTTCCGACGCGCGCACGGGCTTTTCCGGCAAGCGGAACGAAGCCGGCGGCACGCTGAATATCGGCGTGACGTCGCTTGTCGCCGGCTATGTTCTGTCAGATCTTCTGGCACGCTATCGCCGTGCCTGCCCCGGCGTCGAGGTCAGCGCCATCGAGGACAATGGCGGCTATCTGGAACATCTTCTGGTGGGTGGCGAACTCGACGTCGCCGTCATGGTCATTTCCAACCTGCGTGACCGCATGGCCCTGCAGGCGGAGATCCTCGAAACTTCCCCCTACCGGCTCTGGCTGCCGATGGGCCATCCCCTCGTCTCGGCCGATATCATCAGTGTCGCCGACATCACTCGCGAGCCGCTGATCATGCTGACCATCGACGAAATCGAGGAAAACACCGGCAAGCTTTTGACCGCGCTCGGCGCCCGCCCGCACGTCGCCTTCCGCACACGCTCGGTCGAGGCGGTGCGCAGCCTGGTCGCGACCGGCGCCGGTGTCGCACTGCTGCCGGATCTCGTCTATCGCCCCTGGTCGCTGGAAGGCGATCGCATCGAAAGCCGCGACGTCTCCGGCTCGCTGCCTGTGGTGCAGGTCGGCATGGTCTGGCGCAAGGGATCGAGCCTGCCGCAAGCCGCCCGCGATTTTGTCGGCGTCGCCGAAAGCATGCGCTCGGGGCGGCAGCGGTAGCGCCACAGCCATTAATCTAAAACGCTATTTCGCCAGAACAATATGCGTGGCTCGCCCCGTCGGAACATGTTCGATTGTGCGGTATCCGAGAGCATGAAGGTCAATGCCGCTAAAGAGTGGTTCTCCCTTGCCGAGCATCGTGGGGGAAAAGGCAAGGTGAATTTCATCGACGTGGCCGGCCTGAACATATTGCCTCACGGTCTCGGCGCCGCCGCCAATCTTGATGTCCTTTGCGCCTGCTGCTTCGCGCGCCTTTTGCAATGCCTCCTCAACACCGCCAGTGATAAAGTGGAATGTCGTTCCACCGAGCATCTCGATTGATGGTCTGGCATAATGTGTCAGTATGAACGCTGGTGCATGATAAGGAGGATTGTCACCCCACCAGCCTTTCCATTGATCGTTCGGCCACTCTCCGCGAATAGGCCCGAACATGTTGCGGCCGAGGATGAAGGCTCCGAAACCCTCCATGGCACGCTGGCCAAACCGGTCATCAAGGCCCGTTTCTCCGTCGTCTTTTCCGAGCATCTGGCGAAACGCCCGCGTTGGGAAAAACCACTGAAACAGTTCCTCGCCCCGCAAACCAAGTGGGCGCTTTAAACTCTGATCAATGCCGGCAGCAAAACCATCAAGCGAGACACTGAATCCGGCAACTTTTACTTTGGTCATTGATGCTTCCATTCGCGCCGGCTCCATAGGGCAGAGATCCGCATCGACGCATTGCGGTTAACTCCAAACCGTAGGACGATTGGCGCTCTGGAGAACCGACAACTGATTTCAACTTTTTTCCGGTCATGCCGAATGGGTGGAAAGCGCTGCCGTTTCTTATGCGCCCATGCTTCCAGATCAGCATTTCCGCACCCTGTCTTTTCCACCGCTCTGTAACGGATGTCGAAATCGGAATTTCCGATATCGCCTTTCTGATAAATGAATTTGCGAATGCGGCGAAATCGCGTCACCTTTTCTTCCGGGAACAAGAAGCCAGCCACTGGCTCCACGCCATCAAGGCTCAAAAACCGGGAGAGTCCGATGAAGCATCTGCTGAAATCATGCACGGCTGCACTCGCATGCCTAAGTTTCGCAACGCAGGTCATTGCCGCCGAGCCATTGAAGACGCTCGGCAAGGGCGAAGGTGCGGTCAGCATCGTCGCATGGGCCGGCTATATCGAACGCGGCGAAAGCGACAAGAATTACGATTGGGTCACCGGCTTCGAGAAGGAAACCGGCTGCAAGGTCAGCGT
Source organism: Martinezella sp. CNPSo 3957 (assembly GCF_057784395.1). Lineage (NCBI taxonomy): Bacteria > Pseudomonadati > Pseudomonadota > Alphaproteobacteria > Hyphomicrobiales > Rhizobiaceae > Martinezella > Martinezella sp. CNPSo 3957. The sequence goes on along the minus strand of NZ_JBXSOU010000011.1, from coordinate 93,702 downwards.
CAAGACTGCCGCGACCTCGGACGAAATGGTCGCGCTGATGAACGAAGGCGGCTTCGACCTCGTCACAGCTTCCGGCGATGCCTCGCTGCGGCTCGTCGCCGGCAAGCGCGTGCAGCCGATCAATACCGACCTGATCCCGAGCTGGAAGAACCTCGACGAACGCCTGAAGAATGCCCCCTGGCATACCGTCAACGGCGTTCACTACGGCGTGCCCTATCTCTGGGGCCCGAACGTGCTGATGTACAATACGGACGCCTTCAAGGGCCAGGCGCCGAAGAGCTGGAACGTCGTCTTCGAAGAAACGACGCTGCCCGACGGCAAGTCCAACAAGGGCCGTGTGCAGGCCTATGACGGTCCGATCTATATTGCCGATGCCGCTCTCTACCTCATGGCTCATAACCCCGAACTCGGCATCAAGGACCCCTACGAGCTCAACGAAGACCAGTATAAGGCCGCACTCGAATTGCTGCGCGGCCAGCGCAAGATCGTCAGCCGCTATTGGCATGATGCCATGATCCAGACCGACGACTTCAAGAACGAAGGCGTCGTTGCCTCCGGTTCCTGGCCCTTCCAGGTGAACCTTCTGCAGGCTGACAAGCAGAAAATCGCCTCCACCTTCCCGGATGAGGGAACGACCGGCTGGGCCGATACCACCATGCTGCATGCCGACAGCGAGCATCCGAACTGCGCCTATATGTGGATGGAGCACTCACTCCAGGCCAAGGTTCAGGGCGATGCAGCCGCCTGGTTCGGCGCCGTACCTTCCGTTCCGGCCGCCTGCAAGGGCGATGAGCTCCTCACCGACAGCGGTTGCGCCACCAATGGCTACGACCACTTCGACAAGATCAAGTTCTGGAAGACGCCTGTCGCCAAGTGCACGACACAGAGCGAATGCGTGCCCTATCATCGCTGGGTCTCCGACTATATCGGCGTGATCGGCGGCAGATAACGCGCCGACATCGGGCTTTCGCCGCTCCGCAAGCTGGAGCGGCGATCCGGCCGGCATTCTGAAGCACCGGCTCCAGACCAGATCCCGTTCCGGTCCGGCAGACATCGTTTCAAACACTTTGCATATCCCTGGAGAAGCCCATGAACGCCGTTCGTTTCCAGCAGATGTCGCGCCATTTCGGCCAGGTCCGCGCTGTGGACCGCGTCGATCTGGAGATCGCGCCCGGCGAATTCTTCGCCATGCTCGGCCCTTCCGGTTCCGGCAAGACCACCTGCCTTCGGCTGATTGCCGGCTTCGAGCAGCCGACGGGCGGCCATATCGAGATCTTCGGCGAAACTGCCGAAGGCGTGCCGCCCTACCGGCGCAACGTCAACACGGTATTCCAGGATTATGCGCTCTTTCCGCATCTCAATATCCTCGAGAACGTCGCCTACGGGTTGATGGTCAAGGGTGTCGGCAAGGCCGAACGGCTGAAGGCCGCCGAACAGGCGCTGGAGCTGGTCAAACTACCAGGCTATGGCGCCCGCCGCCCTGGTCAGCTCTCCGGCGGCCAGCGACAGCGCGTGGCGCTCGCCCGCGCTCTGGTCAACAAGCCGAAGGTATTGCTGCTTGACGAGCCGCTCGGCGCGCTCGACCTGAAGCTGCGCGAGCAGATGCAGGAGGAGTTGAAGAGCCTGCAGCGGGCGCTCGGCATCACCTTCGTCTTCGTCACCCACGATCAGGGCGAGGCCCTATCCATGGCCGACCGCGTCGCCGTCTTCAACGACGGCCGCATTGTGCAGCAGGGTACGCCGCACGACATCTATCAGCGGCCGAAGACCCGCTTCGTCGCCGATTTCGTCGGCTCCTCCAATGTCATTGCCCCCGAAACCATGTCGTCGCTCGGCGGCGAACGGCGTTGGGCGAGCCTGCGCCCCGAAGCCATCCGGTTGACTGAGGAGAGCGGCGTGGCGGCGACCGTGAAAGCGACGAGCTTTCTCGGTGCCGCTACCCGCCTCTCCGTCGAAGCAAACGGCACCCGGCTGCATGTGACGGTACCCGCCGGACAACTAGCCCCGGATACCGGTGCGTCCGTTCGCCTCGCATGGCTGCCTGCCGATGTCCATTACATGGATGACGCCGCATGAACGCCGCCGCCTTCCCCGCTTCGTCGAGTCAAGCACCGGCCTCGATCCTGCCGCGCCGCGGCGGCGTCTTCGGCCGCCTCTCCGATCTCTTCTGGCGGCGCCCGAAACTGCTGTTGTTCCTGATGCTGACGCCGCCGCTGCTCTGGCTCGGCATCATCTATATCGGCTCGCTGATTGCGCTGCTGCTGCAGAGCTTCTTCTCGATCGACGACTTCTCGGGAATGGTGAATTACGAATTCACCCTCGCGACCTACGCCCAGCTGCTGAATAGCGCGAACTTCGACATCATCGTGCGCACGGTGGTCATGGCCGCGCTCGTTACCATCGCCTCCGCCTTCGTCGCCTTCCCCATCGCCTATTATGCGGCGCGCTATGCGCAAGGGAAATGGAAGGCACTATTCTATCTCGGCGTCATGCTGCCGCTCTGGTCGAGCTACCTCGTCAAGGTCTATGCCTGGAAGCTGATCCTCGCCAAGGAAGGCATCCTCACCTGGATCTTCGCAAAGCTGCATCTCGGCTGGCTGCTCGACGGCGTGCTCGCCCTGCCCATCATCGGCGGCAACTCGCTGTCGGTCAGCTATATCGGCACCTTTCTCGTCTTCGTCTATATCTGGCTGCCCTATATGATCCTGCCGACGCAGGCAGCCCTCGAGCGCGTGCCGGCGAACCTGCTGGAAGCCTCCTCCGATCTCGGCGCGACGCCGAAGCAGACCTTCCGCACGGTGCTGCTGCCGCTCGCCTTGCCTGGCGTCGTCGCCGGCTCCATCTTCACCTTCTCGCTGACCCTGGGTGACTACATCATCCCGCAGATCATCGGCTCCTCGCGCCTCTTCATCGGTCAGGCCGTCTATACACAGCAGGGAACCGCCGGCAACGTGCCCTTGGCTGCCGCCTTCTCGGTCGTGCCGATCGTCATCATGGCCATCTATCTCTGGGTCGCCAAAAAACAGGGAGCCTTCGATGCGCTCTGATCGTGGCCAACGCGCCTCCTTCCCCCTGAAGATCGCAGCAGCAGGTGGCCTGCTCTTCCTGCATCTGCCGATCCTCTTGATCTTCGTCTATGCCTTCACGACCGAAGAAAAGAGCTACCAGTGGCCGCCACCGGGGCTTACCTTGCAATGGTTCGGCATCGCCTGGAACAGGCCGGATGTCTGGTCAGCGCTGGCGCTGTCGGTTCAGGTCGCGACCGTCGCCACCATCATCGCATTGATCCTCGGCACGCTCTGCGCCGCCGCAGTCAGCCAGACGAAGTTCTTCGGCCGCGAGGCGATCTCGCTGCTGGTCATCCTGCCGATCGCGCTGCCCGGCATCATTACCGGCATTGCGCTGCGCTCCGCCTTCAGCCTGTTCGATATCCCCTTCTCGGTCTGGACGATCGTTCTCGGTCATGCCACCTTCTGCGTCGTCGTTGTTTATAACAACGCCGTCGCCCGCTTTCGTCGCACCTCCGGCTCGCTGATCGAGGCGTCGATGGATCTTGGCGCCGATGGCTTCCAGACCTTCCGCCATGTCGTCCTGCCGAATATCGGCACGGCACTGCTTGCCGGCGGCATGCTTGCCTTCGCGCTGTCCTTCGATGAAGTCATCGTCACCACCTTCACCGGCGGCCAGCAGATGACCTTGCCGATCTGGATGCTCGAGGAACTCATCCGCCCGCGCCAGCGACCCGTGACCAACGTCGTCGCCATGGTCGTCGTGCTTGTCACCTTCCTGCCGATCCTGGCAGCCTACTATCTTACGCGCGACGGCGATCAGATCGCTGGCGGCGGCAAATGAAAGGGAGAGAATAATGGATACCCAAATGCTGATCGGCTCCCGCTTCGAAGCCGGCACGGAAACGGAAGAACGCGTTCTCAACCCGAAGACGGGCGAGACCGTTCTCAACTTGCCCGAGGCGTCACTCGGCCAGATCGATGCCGCCGTCGACGCTGCCGAAAAAGCCTTCTCGAACTGGTCGCAGACGACGCCAAGCCAGCGTTCGGCCTATCTCCTCAAGATCGCCGACGCCATCGAACGCGATGCCGAAGGTTTTGCAACGCTGGAAGCGCTGAACTGCGGCAAGCCGATCAATGCCGTGCTCAACGATGAGATTCCGGCGATCGTCGACTGCTACCGCTTCTTTGCCGGCGCGGTTCGCAACCTGCACGGCCCGGTCGCCGGCGAATATCTGCCCGGCCACACCTCGATGATCCGCCGTGATCCCATCGGCATCGTCGGGTCGATCGCGCCCTGGAACTATCCGCTGATGATGATGGCCTGGAAGCTGGCGCCGGCCATTGCCGGCGGCAATACCGTCGTCTTCAAACCCTCGGAACAGACGCCGCTGACGGCGCTGAAGATGGCGAAGCTTTTGGCTGATGTGCTGCCGGAAGGCGTCGTCAATGTCATCCTCGGCCGCGGCGAGAGCGTCGGTAATGCGTTGATCAACCATCCGAAGATCGGCATGGTTTCCATCACCGGCGATGTCGCAACCGGCAAGAAGGTCTTGCAGGCCGCGGCCAAGACGGTTAAGCGCACGCATCTCGAACTCGGCGGCAAGGCCCCCGTCATCATCTTCGACGATGCCGATATCGACGCCGTCGTGTCGGGCATCCGCACCTTCGGTTATTACAATGCCGGCCAGGACTGCACCGCCGCCTGCCGCATCTATGCCGACGCCAAGGTCTACGACAATTTCGTCGCCGACCTGACGTCTGCCGTCTCCAGCATCAAGTTCAACCTCGCTGACGATACCGAGAACGAAATCGGCCCGCTGATCTCCAAGCGCCAGCGCGACCGCGTCGAAAGCTTCGTCACCCGCGCCGCCGAACACAAGCACATGGAGATCACCACCGGCGGCAAGATTTCCGGCGAACGCGGCTTCTTCTATGCGCCGACGGTCGTTGCCGGCGCGACGCAGGATGACGAGATCGTCCGGCGCGAAGTTTTCGGGCCCGTGGTCTCGGTGACGCGCTTCACCAACCCCGACGACGCCGTCGCCTGGGCCAATGACAGCGACTACGGCCTCGCCTCCTCGGTCTGGACCAAGGACATCAGCCGCGGCATGCAGACGGCCGCCCGCCTGCAGTATGGCTGCACCTGGATCAACACCCACTTCATGCTGGTTAACGAAATGCCCCACGGCGGCCTCAAGCAATCCGGCTACGGCAAGGATATGTCGGTCTATGCGATCGAAGATTATACGGCCGTCCGGCATGTGATGATCAATCACGGGTGAGGAATGGGCGGGGGTAAAACAAACGTTCTCGACGTTTGCCGTATCGCCGTACCCCCCTCTGTCACTTCGTGACATCTCCCCCACAAGGGGGGAGATCGTTGGGGCGCATCGCTAACACCACAAAATGAGGCACGATCATTCAACAGATTAGATGCCTGTTATCTTACGATGGTAGCACTGCGGGTTACCAATCTCCCCCCTTGTGGGGGAGATGTCACGATAGTGACAGAGGGGGGTGCTGCACCCTCCGCAAATTTCGCAACCTTCGTCAAAGCCAACAACACTTCCAAAACCAAACCCCTCGGAACAAATCACCCTTCTCCCGCGTCTTTAAGAAGTACAACGCAGAGGAGATTGCTAAATGCTGAAATGGGCTCTCATTTTCTTTGTGATTTCGCTGATCAGCGGCTTTTTCGGCTTTTCCGGCGTGTCCGCCGCAACCGCAACCATTGCGCGCGTTCTCTTCGCCATCTTCCTGATCATCTTCCTGGTATTCCTGATCCTGGCCGTCATGGCCGGCAACGCCGTCGTTTAACGACAGGGATCATCGGTGCATCGGGGCGGGCCTAGATCAGGCTCGCCCCAACGTTTATGGCGAGCGCCAGGATCGTCGTGTTGAACAGGAATGACAGGATCGCATGCAGAAGCGCCAGCTTACGCATCGAGACGGTGGAAATACCGATATCGGCGGTCTGCGCCGCAACGCCGATAGTGAAAGAGAAGTAGAGGAAATCCCAATAGATCGGCTCCTCCACCGGCTCGGCGAATTTCAGCCCCTGCCCCTTGCCCGGAATGCTGTAAAACCGGTGCGCATAGTGGATGGTGAACAGCGTGTGCAGGAAGGTCCATGATATCAGGATCGTCACGATCGCCATCATCACGCGGTAGAAGGCGACTTCGGGCGGGGCATCCTTGACACCAAGCAAATCCAGCACAATGCCGCCGATGCTGGCAAGAGCGGCAGCGATCGACAGGAACAATAGGAAACCATCCGAGAAATCGAGATCGGCGGAGCGCTTGCGGATGCGCTGCGGATCGGCCGTCAGCATGCGATAAAGGCTATAGACGATGAAGACGACCGCTGTCGCATCCCAGGCGATCAGCAGGTTGGCAGCATTGAAGTCTCTGGAGGTCAGGAGCAGGAAAACGGCAAGACCAGCAAGCACCGAGATCACGATCACATGGTGCTTGCGCCACAGCACGAGGCCTCTTGAACGATGCAACAATCCGTTCGCATCCATGCCGCTCTCCCGATCGCAAAACGCCCGTCGCAAACCGATTCGCAAATGAGAGTGGCAAATAAAAGGAGGCCCCGCAACACGAAGCCTCCGATAGCGAAAAACGGCTTCAGCCCGTCCAGCCGCCGTCGATGACGTGGATCTGGCCTGTGGTAAAACCCGCCTCGTCGCCGGCAAGGTAAGTCACCAGCGCAGCGATCTCCTCGGCGGTCGCAATGCGGCCCATCGGCTGGCGGGCGATGAAATCCTTCAGCGCCTTGTCATAGTCACCGGTTGCCTTCAGCCGCTCATGCAGCGAGGGGCTATCGACCGTGCCCGGGCAAATCGCATTGGCGCGAATACCCTTGGCAACGAAATCAGCGGCAATCGATTTAGTGAGCCCGATGACGGCAGCCTTCGAAGCGCAATAGGCGAAACGGTTGGGCACGCCCTTCACGCTGGAAGCAACGGAGGACATGTTGACGATCGAACCCTTGCCTTTTTCCAGCATGCCCGGCAGAAAGGCGCGGCAGGTCGTATATATCGCCTTGGCATTGAGGTTGAAGGAGAAATCCCAATCCTTTTCCTCGCAGTCCAGGATCGTGCCGGCATGGACGAAACCGGCGCAGTTGAAGAGCACGTCGATCGGGCCAAGTTCTTCCGCGTAGGCCCTGACGGCGGCACTGTCGAGCACATTCAAGACATGCTTGGTCGCACCGTCGAGCGTCGAAAGTGTCTGCTCGTTGATATCGGTGGCGTAGACATGCGCACCAAGCGAGATGAAGCGCTCCGCCGACGCCCGGCCGATGCCCTGTCCCGCCGCCGTGATGACGACCTTCTTGCCTTCCAACCCGTGACCCATAATCCTGATCCTTTCCTCCGGGACCATGATCCTATCCAGTTCCGCCAGCTGCATCGCGGCACCAGGGATAAGATCATGCAATAACAATCAGTTGGCGTAGCCTTGCGCTACCTTCTGAGGACCGCACAAAGCGGCCGCTCAGCTTGTCAACGAAGACTGTATGTTGTTCGCCACTTGGCAGTCCATCGCTAATCACTCCCCTCCAGGCTGGGACCAATCGTCCGATTGCCCTCTGGACCCTTTACAGACCAATAATTTATAAGCAAACATCTTATTCACTGATCGTCAAGCCGCGTTCACTCACTTGTAAAATTCCACCATTCATATATGAATGATTGATATATTTTGTTGCATGAGAGCTTGTTCATGAGCATAGAAGACGACAGTGATCGTTATCGCGCACCGGCCTTGGACAAGGGGCTCGACATTCTCGAATTGCTGGCGAGGATCGATGGCGGGCTGACGCAGGCGGAAATCGCCAAGGCGCTCAACAAGAGTCCCAACGAATTCTATCGCATGCTCGATCGTCTCGTGCGGCGCGGCTACGTGCAGCGGCAGGACGGCGATCGCTTCTATCTGACCCTGAAGCTTTTCGGCCTGGCGCATTACCATGCGCCGGTGCGCCGCCTCGTCTCCTTCGCCACGCCCCTGATGCGCGAATTCTCCAACCGAGCCGAGCAAGCCTGTCATCTGGCGATATACGATCGCGGCTCCGTGGTCGTCATCGCCCAGCAGGATTCGCCGACCTATTGGGGCATCTCGATCCGTGTCGGTGCCCAGCTCAATCTCTACAACACCGGCTCAGGTCACATTCTCCTGGCATTCAAGGATGAAAAGCAGCGCCAGATGATGATCAACGAGCAAAGGCGCCAGGAACCGGATCCTGAGGAGCCGCCTGCCGATCTCGAAGAGAAGCTCTCGGCAATCCGCGAAAACGGCTTTGAAACCATGGATAGCCTGCAGACAAGCGGCGTTCACAATATTTCCGCCCCCGTCCTGGCGATGGACGGCAATGCGCTGGCCGCGTTGACCTGCCCCTATATCGAAGCCGTGAACCCGAAGGCGCCCACGCGTCAGCAAGTAGTCGAATATGTGCGGCAAACAGCTAAGGCGATCTCCGAAATCGTCGCGGGAACTGTGGACCAGGCCGAGCTATAATTTTTATTTGAATGAATAATTTTTCTGTGAGTATGTAGCAGGTCAGCAGTTTTGGGAGGAACGCCATGCTTTTCGACAGCCATCTTCACATCGTCGACCGCAAGCAGTTGGGCTATCCTTGGCTGGCGGATGCGGGCGCACTCAATCGTGACAGCCTTTATGAAGATTATGCGCGAGAAGCCAAACGTCTTGGGATCACCGACACGTTGCACATGGAAGTCGATGTTACCGAAGAGGATATTGAGCGCGAAACGGAATATGTCAAAGACCTGAGCCGCGAGCCCGGCAGCTTGTTGCGCGGCGCTATTGCCGCCTGCCGTCCTGAAAGCCCCAACTTTCCCGCATATCTCGAGCGCGCGCTCGCCGACCCCTTCGTCAAAGGCTTCCGCCGCGTGCTGCATGTCGTGCCGGATGACGTCTCAGAGGGTGTTCTCTTCCGCGAAAACCTGAAGCGGCTCAGCAATACCCGCCTTACCTTCGATCTCTGCGTCCTGCCGCATCAGATATCCAAGGCGATCGCACTCATCGACCTCAATCCCAATGTTCGCTTCATCCTCGACCATTGTGGCGTGCCGGCCGTGAAGGATGGGCTGAGCGAAAGCTGGTCGCTGGGCGTCGGTGAGGTAGCGAAACGGCCGAATGTTGTGGTGAAGATTTCCGGCGTCGTTGCCTATGCCGATCCGGACAACTGGTCGCCGGAAACGTTGCGCCCATTCGTCGAACATTGCATCGCAAGCTTCGGCTGGGATCGCGTCATCTGGGGCAGCGATTGGCCCGTCTGCACGCTTGGCGGCAATCTCTCCACCTGGGTTGCCGCAACTCATGCCCTAATGCACGGTGTCAGTGCCGACGAACGCGATCGGCTCTATCATCTCAATGCCAAGCGCCTCTGGTCTCTCTGAAGCTGCGCGCTGCCGTCTAACGGCGGCGAACTCGACGCCCTTACCTCCAAATAGAAAGGGCGCCGCATCCCTGCGACACCCTCTCGAATATAGCTCCCTCGATGGAGGGAAGCCCGGTCACCTTCAGGCAGCAGCGAGCTGCAGTTCCTTGCTGACCATGGCGCGCAGCGTGCCGAGATCCTTGGCGAAGGCGCGGATGCCTTCGGAGAGCTTCTCGGTAGCCATTGCGTCTTCGTTCATCATCCAGCGGAAGGTCTTTTCGTCGACGGCGATCTTCTCGACCGAGCCCTTGGGCTCTGGCGAGAGCTTGCGCTCCAGCTTGCCTTCGTCCTTGGAAAGTTCGTCGAGCAGGTTCGGGCTGATCGTCAGGCGGTCACAGCCGGCCAGCGCTTCGATTTCGCCGGTGTTGCGGAAGGAGGCACCCATGACGATCGTCTTGATGTCGTTAGCCTTATAGTAGTGGTAGATGTCACGCACCGAGACGACGCCCGGATCTTCCTCAGCCGTGTAGTCCTTGCCGGTCGACTTCTTGTACCAGTCGAGGATGCGGCCGACGAAGGGCGAAATGAGGAATGCCTTGGCGTCGGCGCAGGCGATCGCTTGCGCCTTGCTGAAGAGCAGCGTCAGATTGCAGTCGATGCCTTCCTTTTGCAGCACTTCGGCGGCGCGGATGCCTTCCCAGGTGGAAGCGAGCTTGATCAGGATACGGTCACGCTCGATGCCGCGCTCCTTGTAGGCGGCGATGATGGCGCGGGCCTTGGCAAGCGAAGCTTCCGTGTTGAAGGAGAGATCGGCATCGACTTCGGTCGAGACACGACCCGGAACGAGGCCGGAGAGCGCCGCGCCAACGGAGATTGCCAGACGGTCGGCAACCGCGGAAACCACGGCTTCAGAGGCACCGCCCTGCTTCTTGCCCCAGGCAACGGCTTCCTTGATCGCATCGGCGAACATCGGCGTGCCGAGCGCCTTCAACACGATCGTCGGATTGGTGGTGCAATCCACCGGCTTCAGGCGGGCGACTGCCTCGATATCGCCGGTGTCGGCCACGACCGTGGTCATGGCGCGGAGTTGATCAAGCTTGGAAGTCATAGCAGGTATCCTTGTTGAATGAAGCCCATTGTATGGGAGATGTTGGCAGCAGATCCGGTCTTTTCGCCGGACGGGACCGAAGGCGTCAGGATGTAGCCTTCCTTCCCCTATGTGTCGGTAACGGGATAAAACGCGCTGGAGTTCCATTTCCGGTGAACGGCCGAGCGGTGAAGAAACAACCTTCCGAAAGCAGGCTTTTCACCGGCACCGGGCGCCCTATATGGCTCCCTGTCCGGTCTGGCACTTGCTTGCAGCAGCACTCGCACATTGTCCTCCTCGGTTGGACAAGACCGAATTCCTCATCACCGACTATCAGCAATCTCGCATCGAAAAGTCAAGGACATTTGTGCAATTCGATTGACATAAGTTTCATGTCATAGAATATCGGCAGCAGAAGAGCCGATCTCGCCTGCTCCAGTCATCCGCCATCATTCCTTTTCGCATCCTCAGGCGGATCATGACGTTAAACGGCGCATGCGACAATCTCGCCGGAGGACCTGTGGCCAAACTGAGACGCGGAACCCACACCGCCTATTCGGAGACCTCCTCCCTGAGGCTTCGTGCCGCCTGGCTTTATTACAACCAGGGCCTGACACAGAAGGATGTCGCCGAACAGCTAGGTATTAGCCGCACCACCGTCATCCGCCTGCTGGATGAGGCCATGCGCCGCGCCGAGGTGCAGATCTGGATCACTGAAGGCATCGATGACTGCGTTGAACTGGCGATCAAGCTCGAGCGCACCTTTGGCCTCGATGAAGCGATCGTCGTTCCCGAGCCGGCCAATGGAGATGTGAACGCACAGGCAAAGAGCGTCGGCCTGGCGCTCGGCCAGTTCCTGACCGAAGCCATCCCCGACAACTATACGATCGGCGTCGGCTGGGGCCGGACGATGACCGCGTCGCTTGCAAGCTTCCGCCCGACCCGCCGTGACAATTGCAAGGTGGTTTCCCTGCTCGGCGGCATCGTCGCTGTCCATCAGACCAATCCGATCGATTACACCTGGCGCCTGGCGAGCCAGCTCGGCGCGGAATGCTACATGTTCCTGGCGCCGCTTCTCGTCGACTCCGTCGAGACCAAGCGCAATCTCATCGAGAAATGCGGGCTGGAGGCGATCTACCGGCTGGCGGAAAACCTCGATCTCGCCATCGTCAGCTGCGGCGACATCGGACCGCACTCGACATCGCTGTCAGAAGGTTTCATTTCGAAACGCGAGCTGGAAGAGCTGATCGAAATGGGCTGCGTCTGCGACACCATGTTCAACTTCCTCGATGCCGACGGCAATTCAGTCGATCACCCGATCAACAAGCGCGTCATGTCCGTCGATCTCGATACGCTGAAAAAGGCCAAGCACATCGTGATCTCCTCCGGGGGCGCCCACCGCGCCCGGGCGATCAGCGCCACCATCAAGCGCATCGGCTGCAATACTTTGATTACGGATGAAAGTGCTGCAAAGGCGCTGCTGCAGATGGCTATGGCGAAGGCGGCTTGAGGGGCCCTTCGACCGTCAGTTCCGAGCGCGTCGAAAGTGCGATACCCCCCTCTGTCACTGTCGTGACAGAGGGGGGCGCGCAGGCACGGCAAACTCGGGAGCTTCCTAAGGTATGCCCTCAAGCATCCCCCGCTTCCCATCCCAGCATCGCCCGCTTGCGCGTCAGCCCCCAGTGATACCCTGTGAGCTGCCCGTTCTTCCCGAGCGCACGATGGCAGGGCACGACAAAAGAGATCGGGTTGCGGCCGACCGCCGCACCCACGGCCCGCATCGCCGTCGGCTGGCCGATATCCCTTGCGATATCGGAATAGGTCACCGCACGGCCCATCGGGATCTTCAAAAGGCTCTCCCAGACGCGGAGTTGGAAATCCGAACCGATCAGCACGACCCGTAGCGGCTGATCACTCGACCAGTTCCCCCGCTCGAAGATGCGGGCCGCGTAAGGTGCAGTCGCATGCGGATCTTCGATGAACTCGGCATTGGGCCAGCGGCAGGTCATATCCGCGAGACATGCCTTCTCATTGCCGGAATCGCTGAAGGCGAGGCCGGCAAGGCCGCGATCGGTGACCATGATCAAGGCAAGACCAAAGGGCGAGATGTGAAACGCGTAGCGCATCACCAGACCGCTGCCCCTCGCCTTCCATTCGCCCGGAGACATCGCCTCATGTGTCACGAAAAGATCGTGCAGCCGGCTTGGCCCGGAAAGGCCAACCTCGAAAGAGGTCTCCAGCAGCGGCAGGTCCTCCTTGCGCAGGAGCCGCTTGGCATGGTCGAGCGTGACGGCCTGAAGGAAGGCCTTGGGTGATAGCCCGGCCCAGCGTGTAAACGTCTTCTGCAGCTGGGTCGGCGACTGCCCGAGCCTTTCGGCCAGCATCTCCAGTGACGGCTGGTCGCGATATTCCTCAGTGATGAGCTCGATGACCTCCCGCACGGTGTCGTAATCCTGACCTTCCGGGGTGATGTCTTTCTTCAGCTGTGCAATCGCATTCATGATCTTTCTCCTTAGAAAGGAGAAAACCACGGCAATAGGGTTAAAACCACCCGTTTCTTGCGCCAGTGGTCTCTCTGCGAAAATATGACGTCGCCGATTTGGGCAAGCCGCTCATATCCGCTGTGTTACGGTCGCCAAGGCACGTTTGAAGGCCTTGGCAAAGCTCTCGCGATCTTCCGGATTGAGGAAGGAGCCGACATCGGTGTCGTGGTTTCTGTCGCGGACATGCATGGAAACAACGCCGATCTCGCTGTGACGGCGAACCAGGAACCGCGTCCAAAACGGATTGAAATCATGCTCCACCATGCGGCCCGTCGGCGAGAATTTGCGGATGGAAACGTTGGTGCGCGATACCGTCACCTCTTCGCGCATGCGGCCCGAGCGGTAGTTCAGCCAAAAGGCGCCATAGAGCAGGAAGAAATCGGCGCCGAAGAAAATGCCGATCGGCCAGGCGCCGCGCGTGACGAAGAGAATGCTGTAGAAGAGACAAAAGGTGCCCGCCAAGGCCAGCATAACCCTGAACCCCTTTCGCGACAGCGAGCGATGGGGAAACAATTCGGCGGCGAAAACCGGCCTGTTGCCGTCTCCAGCCGTATCGGCGTTGCGTTTCGTCATAGGACTTGAGTATAGGTCGCTTATGGCAAATCCAAAGATCAAATCCAGCGCCCAAACCGCGAAAAAGTCAAATGCGACCGCAGGCCGCAAGCCGGCGGAAAAGAGCCTTTATTCCAAAGCGGACCTGGAAGAGATCTTCCGACGCTTCTCCATCCAGCGGCCGGAACCGAAGGGCGAGCTGGAGCACGTCAACCCTTTCACGTTGGTCGTTGCCGTGGCGCTTTCAGCGCAGGCGACCGACGCCGGCGTCAACAAGGCGACGCGCGCCCTCTTTGCCGTTGCCGATACCCCGCAGAAGATGCTCGATCTCGGCGAGGAGCGCATCCGCGAATATATCAAGACGATCGGCCTTTACCGGAACAAGGCGAAGAACGTTGTGGCTCTGTCGGAAAAGCTGATCACGGATTTCGGTGGCGAGGTGCCGCGCACCCGTGAAGAATTGGTCACCCTGCCCGGCGTCGGCCGCAAGACCGCGAACGTCGTGCTTTCCATGGCCTTCGGCCAGGCGACGATGGCCGTCGATACGCATATTTTCCGCATCGCCAACCGGCTGCTATTGGCCCCCGGCAAGACGCCCGACGAAGTCGAGCAGCGGTTGATGAAGATCATTCCCGACCAGTATCTCTACCACGCGCACCATTGGCTGATCCTGCATGGCCGCTATGTCTGCAAGGCGCGCAAGCCTGAATGCGAACGCTGCGTCATTGCCGACCTCTGTCGCTCGCCGGAAAAGACCTGTGACATACCTGCTCCTCTGGTCGAACTTCCGCCTCAGATCATCGGAGCTGAAGCGGCGAGCTAAGCCTATCTTGACTGCAGCTTCGCCTCCCTGTGCGAGATCAGCTTGTGCAGATGCACCATCATGCCGGCAGCAAAGAGCGGCGTCAGCAGATTGAGCAGCGGGATCGCCAGAAAGGCGGCGATCACCAGGCCGGCCAGGAAGACCGTGAGGGCGTGCTTGACGCGGAATTCCCGCGCCTCGTCCGGCGAGCGGAAACGCATGGCGGCAAATTCGAAGAATTCCCGCCCCAGCAGATAGCCGTTCACCAGAAAGAAGGCGACGAGATTGACGCCCGGAATGAACAGCAGGAACAGCGCCACGATGTTGCCGACGATGACGACGCCGAGAAAGCGTAGGGAACTCTTCATCGCCGCGACGATTGGCATTGCCGTTCCCGGCGCATCACCCGGATAGTCGCGCTTTTCCACCACTTCGGCGACATCGTCGAGAAATAGGCCGGCAATCAGCGCCGTGACCGGTGAAATCAGCAGCGCCATCGCCAATGCCAATGCAATCCCGGCGAAGATGGCAAGAAGGAATGTGAGCCAACCCGTCCAATCCGAGGTGGATGGCATGAAGCCCTGCAGCCAAGGCAATACGAGGAAATTAAAAACGCCCCGCAGGACGAACCACAGCACGAGGAGCGCCAGCAATGTAAGGCCGAGTACCTTCCAGAAAACTTTGCGCGTTTCAGGCGCAAAAAGATTTTCGAAGGAGCGGCGGGCGGCAAGGCCAATCATTCGTACTACCTCTCTTAGTGGCAAATGGACACTTAAGAAATGGTTGTATCGATATCAATATCCCGCAGAGATATATGAATGTGACAATTAAAAATTTGAATTATTGTAATACATTTTGCACTAATATATTCTGTACGCCACATTAAGAACAACAACCGCAACAAGAACGGCGGCCCTATCAAAATTGAATAGCCAATGGGCGTAGAAATTGGCGCAACATAACATCGAAAAGACCATCAAAGAGGCGCAAAACTTGGAAGACCTTAGCCAGAAACTTAGACAATATATAAAGATCGGCACTCCGGCCGAACGAAGAATTGCTAAGTATTTCTCCGAGCATTTGAATGAACTACCGTTCGAGACGGCCTCCTCCGTTGCCGACAGGCTGGAATTGAGCCCGATGACGGTAGGCAGGTTTCTGCGGTCGCTCGGCTACCACGGTCTCGATGGGATAAAGGTGCACCTCAAGGAAAATGCGCCCGGTATCACATCGCAATTGCCCAATATCCTGGAACAGTTGCAGAAAGATGCGAGCGAAGGGCGCCCGCTTGCGACGCAGATTGCCGAACAGATCGAGATGCTGCAGCATATCTACAACCTCGCCGGCCAGCCGCAATGGCGCGACGCGGTTTCGACAATTCTGTCCTCCGGACATGTCTTTGTCACCTCTCACCCGAGTCTCGCAGGGATCGGTCGTTATTTTCGCGATCGCCTCACCTTTGCCCGCGATCAGGTCCTTTTCCTCGATGGCGCCAATGGCAGCTACATCGAGCTGTTCGGCGAGCCCGCCGAAGACGGATTGCTTGTCGTCATCGACTCCCCGAGCTTCGTCACCTCACGGCTTCTGGCTCGCTCGGCTCGTCGGGCAGGCTACAAGGTATTGCTGTTAACTGGACAATTCACGGAATGGGCGCATGAATTCGCAAACATCACGCTGTCCCTACCGCCGCAGCGCGCCAACAGCCGCGAAAATCTCTTAGCCATAATGGCACTGCTGGAATATCTGGCGACTTCAGTTGCTCACGCCGCGGGCGAAGCGGCGGAAACGAGGACGCGCCGCATAGAAGAGCTTCAGGGCATGTTCGCCCAGGCACCGCTCCGGTAGCCGCCTATTCCATGGCGTCCAGCTCCGCGCGATGGCGATACATGGCGAGGAAACGCCGGTAGTCGCGATCGTAGAGTTTCGTCTTTTCGGCATTCGGCAGCCGCTCATGACCGCCCGGATACATGGCGGCGCCGGCAACCCCGAGGCTTTCGTGAATCCCGCAGGAGACGGAAGCTGCGATTGCCGTGCCAAGCAGCACGGTTTCGTTCATCTTCGGGATGACCACCTTGCAGCCGGTCACGTCCGAGTAGAGTTCCATCAGCACCGAATTCTTCACATGGCCGCCGGCGACATGCAGCGTGTCGGGCACATAGCCGTAATCCCGCATTCGCTCCAGGATATGGCGAATACCGAGCGCAATGCCGACGCTGGTACGCCAGTACAGCCGGCAGAGGCCATCGAAGGACGCATCCAGCGTCATGCCGCTAATGACACCCAACGCATGCGGATCGGCAAGGGGCGAGCGATTGCCGTGAAAATCGGGCAGCACATGGATACGCCCCCCAAGGGAATCACCCTCCTCCAGCCGCAGTTCCGCAATCCGCCGGACGATGCGGTCGTGCAACGCCGCTGCCGGCGGCCCACCGGCCGCATGCATGCTGACTATATGGTCGAGCAGTGCACCCGTCGCCGACTGCCCGGCCTCGGCAAGCCACATCCCCGGGAAGACAGCCTCGTAATATGGCCCCCACATGCCTGTGCTGCGCTTGCGCTCGCGCGCAAAGGAAACCACGCAGCTCGAGGTTCCCGCAATCAGCGCCAGTTGATGTTCCAACGTGGTGGCATCGCCGGCATGGGCTGCAAGAGCGCCGAGCGCGCCCGCGTAGGCGTCGATCATGCCCGCACCGACATGGCATTTACGGTCGAGACCCAGCGCTTGCGCCGCCTCGGCCGTCAGTGTGCCGATGGACCGTCCAACGGCAACGCTCTCGTCGGGCAGGCTGCCGCGTTCGCGCAGATCGCCAAGGCCGATCACATTGAGGAAATCGGCCTGCCAGCCCGGCTCGCGATGCGCAAGATAATTCCATTTCGCCACCAGCGTCGAACGCGACCGCGCGAGCGAACCGGTCGCCTTCCATGTCATGAAATCGGCGAGGTCGAAAAAATAGCGGGCCTCAGCCCAGGTTTCCGGCAGGTTTTCCTTCAGCCACATCAGCTTCGGCATTTCCATTTCAGGCGACATGAACGCGCCGGAATATTCAAGAACCGCGTGCTTCGTCGCCGTGCAGTAATCCGCCTCAGCCAACGCCCGATGATCGAGCCAGACGATGGTGTCGAATCTCTTCTCGCCGCCGGTGGAAACGGTGAGCTGCCCGCCGTCGCGGTCACGCACGACCAGCGAGCAGGTCGCATCGAAGCCAATCGCGCCGATGACAGAGGAGTCGACGCCGGCAGCCTTTACCGCTGCGCGAACGACGGTGCAGACGGCAGTCCATATGTCTTCAGAATCATGCTCGGCGTGGTTCTCACGCGGGCGATTCATCAGGATCGGATGTTCGCTTTTACCCAGCAGTGAACCGCTCGCGGTGAAGACACCAGCGCGCGCGCTGCCTGTGCCGATATCGACCGCAACCACGTGATCACGCATGCAAAAGAGGTCCCGCCCACTTATCTCTTGTTGCGGACAAGTTGTATCAATTCCGGCATCGCGTCAAACACGACTTCCGGCGAAAGCTGCTCCAACTCCGCCCGGTAACTCGGCGAATGGGCATGCGAACCACCGGTGAAGGCAAAGACCGTCATGCCGGCGGCGCGCGCTGCCGTGATGCCCGCCGGGCTGTCTTCGACGACGATGCAATCCTTTGGCAGAACGCCCATCTTTTCGGCCGCATAGAGGAAAAGATCCGGCGCCGGCTTGCCGCGTTTCACCATGCTGGCACTGAATATATTCGGCTCCAGTCTGTCCAGCAGTCCGGTCACGCCGAGCGAGAGGCGGATGCGCTCCAGCTGGCTGGACGAAGCGACGCAGCGCGGCAGCGAAAGCGCATCCAGCGTCGCGCCGATACCGTCGATCGGCTTCAGCTCATGCTTGAAGCGTTCATAGAGATCGTTGCGGATGCGGTCGAGAAATGCCTGATCGATAAAGACGTCGAATTCCGTCTGCATCGTATCGACGAGCGTCGCCAGGCTCTTGCCGAGGAAGCGGCTATAGACATCCTCTTCGCTCATCTCGACGCCGACATCATGCATCGCCTGGATGAGCACGCCGACTGACAGCGGCTCGCTGTCGACAAGCACACCATCGCAATCGAAGATTACGAGCCCTGTTCCCGCATCCGCCATCACAGATCCAACCTGAATTGTGTTCGCAGCCCCGCCATGCCCGAAACACAGGCGGGACAATGGAAAACGGCCGGAACAGGAGAGGTCCGGCCGTTCGAAAATTATTCCGCGAGTTTGTTGTCCAAGTATAGCTGCAGGGTGACGCGGGTACCCTTTTCCCACAGCGTTTTCAGTGCATGCGCAAAGCGCTTGCGGAAAAGATCGGATTTGGCGACATCGCCGAAGATGTCGTCGAAGACGAGGAAGGCGTTCGGATCGTCCTTCGCCTTGAGGGCCGCCTCATGCAGCCGATCGGCGCTGGCATCGTTGAAGACGAGATCCTTGCCGCTGTCGCTCTTGCCGGCGAAGTAACGGCACCACAACGCCGAAACGAGCGCGAGGCCGACAATATCCTCGCCGCGGCGGAGACGATCCGCCGTCGATGGCAGGATGAATTTCGGCTGACGGTTCGAGCCGTCCTGCGCCAGACGCGGAATGGTATCGGCGATCTTCGGATTGGCGAAGCGGTGTTCGATCAGCTTGAAGTAGTCGGCAAGCACAGTATTTGGCACCGGCGGGATGACGGGGATGATCTCGTCATTTTCGAGCTTGGCCAGAAAGGCGCGGATCAGCGGCTCTTCCATGGCTTCATGCACGAAATGAATATCCATCAGCGCCGCCGGATAGGCGATCGCCGCATGGCCGCCATTGAGGATGCGGATCTTCATGTGCTCATAGGGGGTGACGTCGGGCACGAAGGTGACACCGACCTTTTCAAGCGGCGGACGACCCGCCGGGAAATTATCCTCCAGCACCCATTGCTTGAACTCTTCGCAATAGACCGGCCAGTTGTCTTCGATATCGAAAACGTCCTTCAGGAGATCGATCTCGCGCGCGCCAGTTGCCGGCGTGATGCGGTCGACCATGCCGTTCGGGAAGGCGACGTTCGCAGCGATCCAGTCGGCAAAGGCCGGATCGGACAGCTTTGCCGTGCCGACGACGGCGGCTTTGGTAACGCCGCCATTATGGGGGATATTGTCGCAGGACATGACGGTGAAGGGCGGCAGGCCGGCGGCGCGGCGCGCCTTCAGACCGGCGACGATCAGGCCGAACACCGTCTTCGGCGCATCCGGGTTCTGCCCATCGGCCACGATTGCCGGATGGGCGGGATTGAACTTGCCCGAGGCATCAATGAAGTAGCCGCCCTCGGTAATCGTCATCGAAACGATGCGGATTGTCGGGTCAGCGAGCTTGGCAATGATCGCCTTGGCGTCGCCGACCGGCAGGATGTCGATCATGGGTGCGGTGACGCGCGCAGCCGTGCGGTTGTTGTCCTGCTCGACAACGGTCGTCAGGAAGTCCTGGGCGGCCAGCTTTTCACGCATGGCTGCATCCGACGGCAATACGCCGGCGCCGATGATCGCCCAGTCATGCGCCTCGCCGGTATTGAAAAGGTCGTCGAGATAGATTGCCTGATGGGCACGATGGAAATTGCCGACACCGAAATGCACGATACCAGCCGAAAGCGACTTCCGGTCATAGGCAGGAATGGCCACCTTTGCAGCCGCCTGCTGGAGAGTTGCGAGCGATAATTTGCACGTCATGTCTCTGGTCCTTCTGAAAGGTCTTTGGCTCCGGGCGGCTGGGAAACCCGCGCCGGCTGGTATGCTTGACCGGTGCACGCAGATCGATGATGCGAACCGGAACAGATACGTCGGCCGTGCCCGCTCCAGCGCACACGGCCTTGGCTTTTAAGCTGAAATCGCAAGCCCTTCGGCATTGAACCGGTGAATATGCGCCTTGTCCGGTGTCAGGTAGACGGTATCGCCGGCCCGGGCCGGGAAATCGCCCGAGCCGCGCGCGGTCACCGTGCCGATCCCGTCAACGTCGATATGCAGGAAAGTGTCGGAACCGAGATGTTCGGCAACAAGTACCTTGCCCTGCCAGTCGCCCGACGTGGTCGACAGC
The DNA here is from genome assembly GCF_057784395.1 of Martinezella sp. CNPSo 3957. Classification (NCBI taxonomy): domain Bacteria; kingdom Pseudomonadati; phylum Pseudomonadota; class Alphaproteobacteria; order Hyphomicrobiales; family Rhizobiaceae; genus Martinezella; species Martinezella sp. CNPSo 3957. The sequence continues at coordinate 73,230 of NZ_JBXSOU010000011.1, read as the reverse complement.
AGCACGTGTTCCGGCCGGACGCCGATCGTGTCGCCGCCGAGGCTCTGGGCATAGGCTCCCTTGACGAAGTTCATCTTCGGCGAGCCGATGAAGCCGGCGACGAAGAGGTTGCGCGGGCTGCGATAGAGCTCCAATGGCGAGCCCACCTGCTCGATATTGCCGCGGTTGAGCACGACGATCTTGTCGGCCATGGTCATGGCCTCGACCTGGTCATGCGTCACATAGACCATCGTCGTCTTCAGCTGCTGATGCAGCTCGCTGATTTCAAGGCGCATGTTGACGCGCAGCGCCGCATCGAGGTTCGACAAGGGCTCGTCGAACAGGAAGGCGGCCGGCTGGCGCACGATGGCGCGGCCGATGGCGACGCGCTGGCGCTGACCGCCGGAAAGCTGGCGCGGCTTGCGCTCCAGATAATCAGTCAGGTTGAGGACCCGTGCGGCATCCGCAACCTTCTTGTCGATTTCCGCCTGCGGCATGTTCGCCATCTTCAGCGGAAAGGCGATGTTCTTGCGCACGCTCATATGCGGATAGAGCGCGTAGGACTGGAACACCATGGCAAGACCGCGGTCGGACGGCTTCAGATTGGTGCCGTCCTTGCCGTCGATCATGATCTGACCACCGGAGACGTCTTCGAGGCCGGCGATCAGGCGCAGCAGCGTGGACTTGCCGCAGCCCGACGGGCCGACGAATACCACGAACTCGCCATTATCGATCTCGAGGTCGATGGAAGGGATGACCTTGGCTTCGCCGAAGACCTTGGAGACTTGTTTGAGAACAATGCTACCCATGTTTCTCTTCCTTACTTAACCGCGCCGAAGGTCAGGCCGCGAACGAGTTGCTTCTGGCTGAACCAGCCGAGGATCAGGATCGGAGCGATCGCCATGGTCGATGCCGCCGAAAGCTTGGCATAGAACAGGCCCTCCGGGCTGGAATAGGAGGCGATGAAGGTGCTCAGCGGCGCCGCGTCGACCGCGGAAAGGTTGAGCGTCCAGAAGGCCTCGTTCCAGGCGAGGATGATGTTGAGCAGCATCGTCGAGGCAAGGCCCGGGATCGCCATCGGCGTCAGGACGTAGATGATCTCCTTGGCAAGCGTCGCACCGTCCATGCGGGCCGCCTCGAGGATTTCGCCGGGAATTTCCTTGAAGTAGGTGTAGAGCATCCAGACGATGATCGGCAGGTTGATGAGCATCAGCACGACGACCATGCCCACCCGGCTGGCGAACTGGTTGTTCAGGAGGCCGAAGCTCTGGAACAGCAGGTAGATCGGAATGAAGGCGCCGACCGGCGGCATCATTTTCGTCGACAGCATCCACATCAGGACGTCCTTGGTCCGCTTGGTCGGCGAGAATGCCATGGCCCAGGCGGCGGGTACTGCGACGAGCAGACCGAGAATGGTCGAACCGAAGGCGATGATGACCGAGTTGCCGAAGTGGAGGAAGTAGTCCGAGCGCGACTGCACCTCGAAATAGTTCTCCAGCGTCCAGTGGAAGAAGAGGAACTGCGGCGGCGAGGCAATCGCATCGCCTTCCGTCTTGAAGCTCGTCAGGATCGTCCACAGGATCGGGAAGAAGATAAGGATTGCCACGATCCAGGCGGCGATCGATACAACGATCTTGCGTTGCGTGGTGACTTTGCGTGCCATCTCAAGCCTCCAGATTCTTGCCGACTGCGCGCATCAGGAAGATCGCGACGATATTGGCGAGGATGACGGCGATGATGCCGCCCGCCGATGCGCCGCCGACGTCCTGCGACAGAACGATCTGCGAATAGACGAGATAAGTCAGGTTCGTCGTCGCCGTGCCCGGACCGCCGTTGGTGGTGACGAGGATCTCGGCGAAGGCGGACAACAGGAAGATCGTCTCGATCAGGATCACGACGGTAATCGCCCGCGCCAGATGCGGCAGGGTGATGTAGATGAACTTCGAAACCGGGCCGGCGCCGTCCATCTCGGCGGCTTCCTTCTGCTCCTCATCCAGCGACTGCAATGCGGTCAACAGGATGAGCGTCGCGAAAGGCAGCCATTGCCAGGCGACGATGATAATGATCGACAGCAGCGGAACCGTCTCCAGCCAGGTCAGCGGATCAAGCCCGAAGAACCGGAAGAGATGTGCCAGGAGCCCGTTCACCGGGTTCATGAACATGTGCTTCCAGATGAGGGCTGCGACCGTCGGCATCACGAAGAAGGGCGCAAGCACCAGCATGCGCACGATGCCCTGGCCGAAGATCGGCTGATCAAGAAGGAGTGCCAGCGCAATGCCGCCGACGACGGTGATCAGCAACGCACCACCGACAAGCAGCAGCGTGACGATCAGCGAGCTCAGGAAGGCCGGATCGGTGATGAAATATTCGTAGTTGAGAAACCCGAGGAAATCATGCGTGCCGGGATTCAGCAGATTGTAGTTCAGCGTCGAGAAATAGATCGTCATCACGAGCGGGACGATCATCCAAGCAAAGAGGAGCAGAACCGAAGGCGCCATCATGACGCGTGCGGTGGAACGGGTGTGCAACGTTGCCATGGCAAGTACCGACCTATCTTTAAAGGAGGGGGTGGCCGCGGACCGGCTGAAACAAAAGGGCCGCCAAGGGCAGTTCGGCGCTCGGCGGCCTAGAGGAAAGCAGTGCTCGAGAGGGGACGCTGCATTCCTTAGCTTCGAAGGCCCTTACTTCGGATAGCCGGCCTTCTTCATTTCGCGTTCCGTCAGCTGCTGGGCAGCCTTCAGAGCCTGATCGACCGAGATCTGGCCGGCGAGAGCGGCCGAGAACTGTTGGCCGACAGCCGTGCCGATGCCCTGGAATTCAGGGATGGCGACGAACTGGACGCCGACATAGGGAACAGGCTTGACGGTCGGATGAGTCGGATCAGCCGAGTTGATCGAGTCGAGCGTCATCTTCGCGAAAGGCGCTGCCTTCTGGTAGTCCGCACTCGCATAGAGCGACGTACGGGTGCCGGGAGGTGCATTCAGCCAGCCTTCCTTCTGTGCAACAAGGTTGGTGTATTCCTTGCTGGTTGCCCAGGAGATGAACTTTTCTGCGATTTCAGCCTTCTTCGACGAAGCCGGGATGGCGAGGTTCCATGCCCAGAGCCAGTTGCCGCGCTTGCCGAGGCCCTTATCCGGAGCCAGAGCGAAGCCGACCTTGTCGGCAACCTTGGATTCCTTCGGATCGGAAACGAAGGAGGCAGCAACGGTGGCGTCGATCCACATGCCGCACTTGCCGGACTGGAACAGGGCCAGGTTCTCATTGAAGCCGTTGGAGGAAGCACCCGGAGGGCCGGCATCCTTCATCAGCTTGACGTAGAAGTCGAGGGTGTCCTTCCATTCCGGCTGGTCGAACTGTGCCTTCCACTTTTCATCGAACCAGCGAGCGCCGAACGAATTCGACATCGCCGTCAGGAACGCCATGTTCTCGCCCCAGCCAGCCTTGCCGCGAAGGCAAATGCCGTAGACTTCATGGTCCTTGTCGGTGATCTTGCGGGCCGCATCGGCAACGAAGTCCCAGGTCGGTGCGTCCGGCATCTTAAGACCGGCCTTCTCGAACAGGTCCTTGCGGTACATCACCATCGAGCTTTCGCCGTAGAACGGTGCTGCATAGAGCTTGCCGTCGGTTGTCAGACCGCTGCGAATGGCCGGGAGAAGGTCATCCACCGCATAGTCCTTGTCGGCAGAAAGCTTGTCGAGCGAGGCAAGCCAGCCGAGCTTGCTCCAGATCGGCACTTCGTAGGTGCCGATGGTCAGAACGTCGTACTGGCCGGCCTTGGTGGCGATGTCGGTCGTAACCTTCTGGCGCAATACGTTTTCTTCGAGCGTGACCCATTGAAGATCAATGCCGGGATTCTTGGCTTTGAAATCGTCCGTAAGCTTCTGCATACGGACCATGTCGCCGTTATTGACCGTCGCAATCGTGAGGGTTTCGGCAGACGCCAGGCCGGCGAACATCAGGGCCGAGCAGGCGCTCAGCAGTAAAGTTTTCAATTTCATATCTTCCTCCCAGAAGATTAAAAATGAGCATTCGCTTTGCTCGTGGGCAATTACTCGCTCCTTGCGACAAAATGTCAATGCAGATTCGTTGCTGCATTGCCGAGCAAGCACCCTATCCTTTTGTTTTTATGAGTTAAATTTTTTGCTCACGCCTTGAGCAAAAATTCGGCAACTGCCTCGTCCGTGATCAAACCGTTGATCTGCTGACCGACGACGGCCGCCTTGATCGCCTCGAATTTGCGCCGGCCCTTGGCGATTCCGATGACGCTGCAGGTATCGCGTGACGGCAAGGGCGCACTGGCGACGCGCTCGTTGACATCGTCAGGCATGAGCTTGCCATTGCCATCGAAAACCCATCCGCAGATCTCGCCGGCAGCGCCCCGGTCCATCAGGGCAAGCATCTCATCTCTTTCAAGGAAACCGTCGAGGCAGAGCGGCGCCTCGACACCCATCTCGCCGATGCCAACGAAGGTCACGTCGGCCTGCGCGCTGATATCAAGCGTCGAGCGCACCAGTGCCTGCGCATGCAACAGTTCGCGCTCCTCTGCGGAAGACACCAGTACCGGCAGCGGCATCGGAAAATGCCGCGCCTTGACGACGTCGGCCATGCTGAAAATGACGTTGTAGTAGGCGGCCGAACCGTCGGGGCCGATATTGCCCGTCAGCGACACCACCCGGTGCTGCAGACATTCGATCGCCGGCAGCTGATCGACCGCAGCTTTCAGCGTGCGCCCCGTGCCGATCGCCAGCACGATCGGGTCGGGCCGCCGCAGCCAGCGCTCGATTTCGGCAGCACCCGCTTCGGCAATGCCAATGGTGGAGGATGTGCTGTCTGAATCGCTCGGCACGATATCGACATGCCGCAGATTGAATTTCTTCTTGAGCTCTGCTGCATATTCCAGACACGCGGCGATCGGATGGTCCAGCCGGACCTTGATCAGCCGCTCGGCGACGGCAAGCGACACCAGCCGCTGGGCCGACTGCCTGGATACTCCCATCGCGACGGCGATTTCGTCCTGCGTCCGGCCGGCAACATAGTAGAGCCAACCGGCTCGCGCCGCATCATCAAGCCGTCCCTGGGAATCCAGCTTTCTCGCCATCGCCTTCCTTTATCGAAACAGCGCCCTTGCCGCCATCCGGATCAAGCGTGCCTGATCACTCAGCTTCCGGCGGGATGACGCCCTTGGTCAAGGTAAAACAACCGTAGAAACGGCGCTCACCGGTCTGAATGACGCAAAAGGCATCCTTGGCACGCTCATAGAAGGCAAAACGCTCGACCGGCGTCAGCGGCCAATGCTTGCCCTCGGCCTTGTCGATCACGGCCTGGACTTCACGCTGCACCTGCGGCACCTCATCCGGCGCACCAACCACTTCCATGCGTGCCGCCGCATCATCGATGAAAGTATCGAGCGGCATCAGCGACAGGATTGCCGCAACCGCATCGGCAGACGACACGTTGTCGATGCGCAGCAGCTCGCCCAGAACGGTCTGGCTTGCCACCGATTCGGCGGGGAAATTCGTGTCGACGACAGCGAGCATATCGCCATGCCCCATGGACTTGAGTGCGTAGAGCACATCCGCATTCAACAGCGGGGAAATTCCCTTCAGCATGACCGAGATCCTCCGATAGCCTCCGGCGGCACCCGTGCCGCCTCGTTCTCCGCACAAGTAACCATCGCGTTTCTGTCTGTCCATAGGTACCGGGAACGTTTTCGCTGTGTTAGCGAGCCATGAACTGTGCATCCAGCCATGGCTTATTTCAGCCGTTATTGACCCGATAGGTTCGTCGGCATTAACTGAAGTACGTTCAACGGTTGAGAGGTGCAGGTGCGCATTCTTGTGGTGGAGGACGACGACACGATCGGCGGTGCGGTTCGCGACCATATCGCGGCAGGGCCTCACGCCGTGGATTGGGTCAAGAACCTGGCCGATGCGGAAGAGGTCACCAACGCCGTGCAATACGGCCTCGTCCTGCTGGATCTGCAACTTCCGGACGGCAGCGGCATCGATTTCTTGAAGCGGCTGCGCCGCAGGCCGGATGAAACCCCCGTCATCATCCTGACGGCACGCGACCAGATTTCCGACCGCATAGAGGGCCTGAACAGCGGTGCCGACGATTATCTCGTCAAGCCGTTCAATCTCGGCGAACTCACGGCCCGCATCCTGGCGGTTGCCCGACGGTATGCGGGCAGCCCGCAGCCGACCCTGCGTTTCGACGACCTGGAAATCGATCAACCGCAGCGCCGCGTCAAGCTGGCAGGCAAGGATGTTATCCTGACCGGCCGGGAATGGGCCGTGCTCGACCTGCTGATCACGCGACCGGGCGCCATTGTCTCCAAGGACAAGATAGAGGAAGCGCTCTATGCCTTCGGTTCCGAGATCGAGAGCAATACGGTGGAAGTTTATGTGAGCCGCCTGCGCAAGAAGATCGGCAAGGACCGGATAAAGACGGCCCGCGGTGTCGGCTATTGCCTGGGCGAACGATGATCGAGGCCAAAACCGCGAGCCGCGCCAGCATCACCCGGCGCCTGATCACGGCGCTGACCGGCACCGTCGTCATCTTCTGGCTGATCGCGGTCGGCATCGGTGTTTATGTCGTCAACAAGGAACTCTCGGAAACCTTCGACGGCGCATTACAGGAAACCGCCGAGCGTCTACTGCCGCTGGTGCTCGACGATCTCGCCAACCGCGACCATTCCGGCGATCCCCAGAGCCTGGAAGCGCTCAACAAGGGGCTGAACCGCGAATATCTGACCTACCAAGTGCTCGATGGGAACGGCAAGGTCATCCTGCATTCCCACGATGCGCCTCCAACCGCCTATGAGGTGCCGCTGACAATCGGCTTCCACAATACATCACGATACCGGATCTACACCGAATCCTCGGCTGATGGGACGATCTTCCTGCATGTCGCCGATGCCTTCAAGAATCGCCGCGAGGCATTGCGCGAGAGCGGCGTCGCGCTGCTCTGGCCGCTGCTGGCGCTCATTCCGGCGAGCATCATCGCCATCGGCATCATCGTTGGCCGATCGCTGCGACCGATCGACCGCCTACGCTCCGAGATCGCCACCAAGGACGGCGGCAACATGGCGCCCCTTGAGAGCGAAACACTGCCGCTCGAACTGCAACCGATCGCCCGCTCCGTCAACCTGCTGCTTGAACGCCTGCGGCTCGCCCTTGAAGCGGAGCGGGAATTCACCGCCAACAGCGCCCATGAGCTGCGCACTCCGATTGCGGGAGCGCTTGCCCAGACGCAGCGGCTGATCGCCGAACTGCCGCAAGGGCAACTGGCGGAACGCGCCGGCCGTATCGAAACGTCTCTCTCCAATCTCGGCCGGCTGGCGGAAAAGCTGCTGCAGCTCTCCCGTGCCCAGGCCGGTATCGGCACCGGCGACAAACCGGCCGATCTTACGGCCGTCATCGAAACCGTCATCGGCGACTACGACCGCGATACCGGCACGGCAGGCCGCGTCCTGTTGGAGAACAAGACTTCGGGAAAATTGCTCCGCAATGTCGATATCGACGCCTTTGCGATCGTGATACGCAATCTGATCGAAAACGCTTTGATCCACGGCCCGGCCGATGAGGAAGTGACGGTCAGCGTTGACGACCGCACCGTCCGGGTCGTCAATGGCGGCGCCGTGCTGTCCGCCCATGAGCTTGCCGGACTGAAGAAGCGTTTCTGGCGCGGCAAGACGAAAGCGGCGGGCTCAGGCTTGGGATTGTCGATCGTCGAGCGCATCGTTGGCCAGATCGGCGGTCATCTCGATCTGCTCTCGCCGGCGACCGGCAGAACCGATGGCTTCGAAGCAAGAATCACCTTGCCGCTTAAGACAACGGATTGACGGCTGCCGGCCCGGGAAGGATTGGCCCCACCCGATTGATCTTGCAAAGACCGGCAAAGGGTGCGAGCAAGTGCGCCATGTTACCAGCGGGTCGATATCCATGATCGTTTCCTTCGACATCGGCGGCAGCGCCATCAAAGGCGGCATCGCCCGCTCCATGACGGATATCGTTCCGCTGGCGCGGCGCCCGACACCCAGGCATGACTTCGCCGAATTCGTTGCCGCCCTGCGCGACGTGATCGCAGAGGCGGAAGGCACGCCGGATTGCCTGTCCTTCTCCATCGCCGGCGTGGTCGATCCCGATACGCAGGCGCTCACCTGCGCCAATATTCCCTGCATTCACGGCCGGCACCTTGCCGCTGACCTCGAAGCGGAACTCGGCTATCCCGTTCTGATTGCCAACGATGCCGATTGTTTTGCCATGGCCGAGGCCAATTCCGGCGCAGGCCGCGGCCATCGCATCGTGTTCGGCGCCATTCTCGGCACCGGCGTCGGTGGTGGCCTTGTCGCTGATGGCCGGCTGGTCAATGCAACCGGCGGCTTTGCCGGGGAATGGGGCCACGGCCCGATCATCGCCTGCTTCGCTGGCAATCCGCCAGTTGCCATTCCCGCCTATGCCTGCGGCTGCGGCCAGAAGGGCTGCGTCGACACGGTCGGTGGCGCCCGCGGCATCGAACGCCTGCACAAGACGCTTCACGACCTGGAGCTTTCCAGCGAAGAGATCATCGGCGACTGGCTGAAGGGCGAAAGCTGCGCGGAACGCACGATCGACGTGATGGTCGATCTGGTCGCCTCACCGCTGGCGCTGACCATCAACATAACCGGCGCGACCATCGTGCCCGTCGGCGGCGGCCTCTCCAACGTCGAACCGCTCCTGGCACGACTGGACGAGGCAGTACGTGCCCGCATTTTGCGCAAGTTCGGCCGGCCGCTCGTCGTGCCGAGCGAGTGCAAACTGGAACCGGGCCTCATCGGTGCCGCCCTGCTGGGCCTGCAATATGCCGGAAAGCCTATCCATGCTGCTTGAGGTCTGCGTCGAAGATATTGCCGGCCTCAAGTCCGCCGTCGAGGGCGGCGGCGATCGCATCGAGCTTTGCAGCGCACTTCCTTTTGGAGGGCTGACGCCGAGTGCCGGGCTGATGGCCGCAGCGGCGAGGATGCCCGTCCCGGCATACGCCATTATCCGTCCGCGCGCTGGCGGCTTCGTCTACTCGGCGGATGAACTTGACATCATGAAGCGCGACATCGATACGGCGCGAGCTGCCGGGCTGCCGGGTGTCGTACTCGGTGCCTCCATGCCGGATGGGCGACTTGATGTTGACACGCTCTCGGCTCTCACCGCCCATGCGGAAGGCCTCGGCAAGACGCTGCACCGCGCCTTCGATCTGGTGCCCAACGTCGAGGAAGCCGTCGATATCGCGATCGCCCTCGGCTTCGAGCGCATCCTGACATCCGGCGGCGCAAAGACCGCGGCGGAAGGGCTCGCCATGCTCGAACAGGCGATTGCAGCCGCCGCCGGTCGTATCTCCATCATGCCCGGCTCCGGCGTGACGCTTGCGACGGTCGGCCAGTTATGGCCGCGCCTCCAGATCAGCGAGATCCATTCTTCCTGCTCGGCACCCGTCTCCGAGACGGATGAGCGAGCCATCACCCTTGGCTTCTCCGCGCCATCGGCCCGCCGCACGGATGCCGCCACCGTCAAGGCACTCAAGGTATATTTCGCGTAGAACAGACTACACAGGAACGTGCTGCGGTTCTGCGACAAGAATACGCAAAAAGCCGGAAAAACCGGCTGCGCAAGATCGCGGTCCGCTTTGAGCAACATCATGAATTGACAAAGAAACATTAGAATGATCAATCGTTCATAAACGCATATGCTGTAGTCATGAACATGGCTGCGCAACATACAGTTATTGCAGCAAGTAAGTTTCCTCGGGAGTAGCTGTGATCTGAACCATGTCGGTGGCGCCACCTCGCAAGAAAAGCAGAGCTGTCTTTTGGATTGCCGCCGTTGTCATCGGTTCGATCGTTCTCGCAACCGCGCTCCTGGCTAACGATATGCGCAATCTGCGGGCGCTGGATGATCGTTATCATCTCAATCTGTTTCCGAAACCGGAACAACACGCAGCAGCGCCGACGGCGCCCGTGCAGGAACAGCAGCCATCTCACGCAGCCACGCCTCCGGCAGCGGCGCCAAAGACATCGGCCCCGGCATCAAGCAGCGTCCGCGTCAAGCCGGCGACCGTCATCGCCAAGCCATTCGTCAAGAAGAGATCCCATCTGCTGGACGAGCCTATCGACGCGCTGCTGAGTGCCTTCGTGCGAAGCTGGCGGATATCGGGCCAGACGCTTTGCGCTGATCTCCAGAAATTCGGCCTATCCGTGGGCGAATGGCGGCAAAGCGAGCTAGGCGCCGGCACTTCGGAGTGCAGCTATGCCGTCCAGAAGGGCGCCTATGGCGATCCCAAGGCGGCTTCCTTCTTCATCATCGCCAGGGGCAAACCATCAGGCGAAATCGATGCCATCCGCATCAAGGTCATCATGCCGGACAATGACGACGGAAAGGCCATTGCCGGCACTTTTGTCGATACTGTCGTGCTATTGCTGAACGAGACCCATTGGTTGGACTTTCAGGCCGCGCTCGAGGCAATCGGCAAACTGCAGGACGTGACGCTGCAAGCCTTCGGCGCCAAGCTTGCCTTTTTCAAGGAATTCCAGAGCAACAACAATTTCAATCTGCAGCTGGAATTGCGCAGAACCTCGCCGGAGCAGCTCCGAACCGCGATCGTCTTCGACAAGGCACGCTGGACATTGCCCTCTCCCCCATCGACCAACTGATCATATGGATTTCCGGGGATTCAAAAGGCCGTGTTCCTGTTGCACCGCGCCCGGGATGATGCTCATATAGGCGACGATTCCGATGGCCGGCGGATCACCGGCCGCCAGCACCATGTTTCCCGAGAGCACGAGGCGGTTTCCGAAGGGATCCATGCAAATCGTCAAACGCGCCGGTCCCCAGCCGGGCGTTGGAAAGCCGTTACATTCCATGGATTCGATAGATCCCAATCCGCAGGGTCAGACTTTTGCGGTCGAACGCAATCCCCGCCTGCGCTACATCATCCCCGCCGTGGTCGCCGTCGCCTTCCTGATGGAGCAGCTGGATTCGACCATCCTCGTCACCGCCGTTCCCGATATCGCCAAGAGCCTCGATACGACGCCGCTTCGCATGAATCTGGCTGTCACGACCTATATTCTGACGCTTGCCATGTTCATTCCGGTGAGCGGATGGTTTGCGGATCGCTTCGGCGCCCGGCGCATCTTCACGCTTTCCCTCTTCATCTTCACGATTGGCTCGATCCTCTGCGGGCTGGCGACCAGCCTGCCGATGCTTATCGCCACGCGCGCGCTGCAGGGCTTTGGCGGCGCCATGATGACGCCGGTCGGGCGCCTCATCCTCATCCGCAGTTTCCCCCGCAGCCAACTCGTGACTGCCATGACCTACATGACCCTACCGGCCGTCATGGGGCCTGTTATCGGCCCGGTGCTCGGCGGCTTCCTGACGACCTATCTGTCCTGGCGCTGGATCTTCTGGGTGAACCTGCCCTTCGGGCTGATCGGCATGGTCATGGCGCTGCGCTATGTCGAGGATACCGAACGCGACGCGACGATCAAATTCGATTTTCCCGGCTTCGTCATGGTCGGCCTCGGCTGCGTGCTGCTGCAATACGGCATCGAAAATATCGGCCGCCCGACAATCCCCGGCTGGGCTATTGTCCTCACGCTTGCTGCAGCGGGCCTGCTGCTCTTCGGTTTCATCCGCTACGCAAAAACGGCGGCATCGCCAGCCGTGGATCTCACCCTCTTCAAGCTGCGCACCTTCCGCATCGGCACCCTTGCCGGCGGCATCTGTCGTGTCGGGCTGAATGGCGTGCCCTTTCTGCTACCGCTGATGCTGCAGGTCGGCTTCGGCTTGAGCCCGATCGTCTCGGGCACGCTGACCTTCGTCAGCGCCCTGAGCGCGCTTGCCGTGCGGCCGGTTTCGGCAAAACTGCTGAAGCTCTATGGCTTCGATCGTATGCTGACCTGGAGCGCCGTGTTCGGCGCTGCCATCGTCGCCGGCTTCGCATTGATCACGCCCGACACGCCGCACTGGTTCATCATCGTCTATGTTTTCATCTTCGGGCTGGCGCGGGCCGGACAGTTCATGACGTCCAATACCCTGTCCTATTCCGATACCCCGGCGGCACAGCTCAGCCGCGCCACCAGCTTGGGCGGCGTGCTGCAGCAATTGAGCGTCAGCTTCGGCGTCTCCATTGCCGCCATGCTGCTGGGGCTGGTGACCTTGGATGGATCGCCGCTGACGCCGGAGAAATTCCACATTGCATTTTTGCTGATGGCGGTCATCCCGCTGCTCGGTATTCCCGGCTTTCTGAAGTTGCAGCCTGAGGATGGTGTGCAGGTGAGCGGCCACCAGCGGCTGCCGAAGACATGAAACAGGGATAGAGGCGTTTACGCCGCAAGCGCCGAAGACCGTGGATGCACAAGATGATCGCGAAGCACCGTGCCGGAGCGGTCGACTTCCTGCATCAGCACATCGTAGCTCCAGAGATCGGCTAGGTGCTGCAACACGCGCTTGGCATCCATATCGTCGAGCATCGCGCCGTTCAGCACCGTATGCTTGACCAGCAACCGCCTGTCGCCGGCAAGATCGACATCGACGATCTCGATATGCGGATCGATCCAGCCGACATCATATTGCCGCGACAGCTCGCGGCGGATACGCCGGTAGCCGCGCTCATCATGAATGGCTGCAACCCTCAGCCCCTCCTCCTCCTCGGGATCATCCGTCAGCTGGAACATGCGCATCTTGCGCATCAGGTGCGGGCTGAGGAACTGCGCAACGAAACTCTCATCGCGATAATTGGCCCAGAGATCGCGCAGCACCGCCATGGCATCGCCGGTGCCGGCGATTTCCGGGAACCATTGGCGATCCTCCTCCTCCGGCTTCGTCACGATGCGCTCGATATCCTGCATCATGGCAAAACCGATCGCGTAAGGATTGAGGCCGGAATAACGGGGATCGTTGAAGGTCGGCTGGAAAACCACGTTGGTATGCGATTTCAGGAATTCCAGAAAATCGCCGTCGCCAATGCCGCCGAGCTCGTGCAGCCGCGTCATGATGCGATAGTGCACATAGGTCGCCGTGCCCTCGTTCATCACCTTGGTCTGGCTCTGCGGATAGAAATATTGCGCGACATGCCGCACGATGCGGATGATCTCGCGCTGCCAGGGTTTCAGCCGCGGCGCCATCTTTTCCAGGAAATAGAGAATGTTCTCCTGCGGCAGACCGGCCAGCGCACGCCGCCGCTCCAGATCGAGATCCTGTGTCTTCTTGCCCGGCCCGGCCGGAACCGTGCGCCAGAGATCGTTGAAGATCTTCTCGTCATATTCGCGCCGCTCACGCTCGCGCTTCTCCTCGTCGCGCAGGTCAGGCGTCTTTTTTCCCGCATAGCGATGCACGCCATGCGACATCAGCGCATGGGCGGCATCCAGCGTGCGCTCGACGGCAGCGTGGCCATAGCGCTCCTCGCAACGAGCCACATAGCTCTTGGCGAAGTTGAGATAATCGAGAATGCCTTCGGCATCGGTCCAAAGCTTGAAGAGATAATTGTTCTTGAAGAAGTGATTATGGCCGAAGGCGGCATGCGCGATGACGAGCGCCTGCATCGTCGCGCTATTCTCCTCCATCAGATAGGAGATACAGGGCGAGCTGTTGATGACGATCTCATATGCAAGACCGCGCAGGCCCTTGCGATAGAAAGCTTCGTGATGGGCGAAATGCTTGCCGAAGGACCAATGCTTGTAGAATAGCGGCATGCCGATCGAGGAATAGACGTCGAGCATCTGCTCGGCAGTGATGATCTCGATCTGGTTGGGATAGACATCGAGACCAAGCTCGCCAACGGCGATCTTCTCGCAGGCATCGTGAATTCGCTGGATGGTGGCGAAATCCCAGTCCGCGCCTTCGAAAAGCCGCTCCATCGATGCCTTCTTTGCCATCATCCGCTCCTTGTTTCCGCCGTCCGGCGCTGGAAGAGATCGTGGAAGACCGGATAGATCTGGCTGCGATCGCTGACACGCCGCATGGAAAGCACCGGCCAGCCTGCCTGCAGCCGTTCGTAGAGCGACCAGATCGCCGAGCCGGACGAGATTGCGACGCTGCGCGATTCCCCCACTTCGAGATAGGCGAAATATTGGCAGACGGGCAGGATTTCGCTCGTCATCAGCGCTGCCGTCGTTGCATTGTCGGAATAGGCATTGTCGCCATCCGACGCCTGCGCGGCGTAGATGTTCCAGTCGGAGGCCGGGAAGCGGTCCCGCACGATCTGCCGCATCTGTTCGAGCGCGCTCGAAACCTGGGTGCCGCCGGTTGCCGGGCTTCGGAAGAAGGTCTCCTCGTCCACTTCCTCGGCAACATCAGTGTGGCGAATGAAGACGATCTCCACGCGGCGATACTGCCGGGTCAGGAAAATATAGAGTAGCATATAGAAACGCTTGGCGAGATCCTTCATATGCTCGGTCATCGAACCGGAGACGTCCATCAGGCAGAACATGACGGCTTGCGCCACCGGTTTCGGCTCGTTCTCGAAACGGCGATAACGGATGTCGATCGGGTCGATATAGGGAATGCGCCGGACCTTCGATTCCAGCCTCTTGATCTCTTCTTCGAGCTGTGCGCGGCGCTTCTCGTCCGTGCACTCCTCGGCCTCCTCGATGAGCTTCTCGACCGTTTCCGGCTTCGGGCGATGCAGCGCGACGCGGCGCATCATCGCAAGCCGCATCGTGCGGTTGATGGCAAGATTGGCGGGAGATCCCGTCACCGAATAGCCTGAGCGCACCGGGTTGATCTGATCCGCCGACATCAGGCGGCGCTTGGCAAGATCGGGCAATTCGAGATCATCGAGGAAGAGATCGAGGAACTCATCCCGTGTCAGGATGAAGCGGAAGGCATCCTCACCGGAGCCGTCACCACCAGCGCGACCCTTGCCGCCGCCACCTTCGGGCCGCGGCAGAACATCGCCTTCGATGAAGTCCTTATTACCGGGAAGGATATGTTCCTTGAGGCCCTCGGGGCCACGATGGAACCGAGGTTCCTCGGTTCCATCCAGGGGAATGCTGACTTCGCCACCCTTCAGAATGTCCTGAATGTCGCGATTTTGAGAGGATTCATAGACCGCTCTCTGCACCAGCGCTTTTGCTCTTCGCAAAAATCGTTGACGATTTTCCAGACTTTTTCCGCCTGGGTTCAGGCGTCTGTCAACAATGTGCATTCCTTCTTCCTTGGTGGCTCATCCCGCCTGTTTCACACGCATGTACCATTCCACAAGGCGCCGGACCTGCCGTTCGGTGTAACCCCGCGCGACCATCCGCTCGACGAATTCGCCATGTTTCTTCTCCGTCTCGCCATCCTTCTTGGAACCGAACGAGATGACGGGCAGAAGGTCCTCGACCTGCGAGAACATCCGCTTTTCGATGACTTCACGGATCTTCTCGTAGCTGGTCCAGGACGGGTTCTTCCCGCCGTGGCTCGCTCGTGCCCGCAGGCAGAACTTGACCACCTCGTTGCGGAAGTCCTTCGGATTGGCGATGCCCGCCGGCTTTTCGATCTTGGTGAGCTCCTGATTCAGAAGCTCGCGGTCGAGAAGTTGGCCGGTATCCGGATCCTTGAAGTCCACATCCTCGATCCAGGCGTCAGCATAGTCGACATAGCGATCGAAGAGGTTCTGGCCGTAATCCGCATAGGATTCCAGATAGGCCTTCTGGATCTCGTTGCCGATGAACTCTGCATAACGTGGTCCGAGTTCGCTCTTGATAAACTCGATATAGAGCTTTTCGGTTTCAAGCGGCAGCTGTTCACGGCGGATTGCCTGCTCCAGCATGTACATCAGATGCACCGGATCGGCACCGACTTCTGTCGTATCGTAGTTGAAGGTCGCCGCCAGCACTTTGAAGGCAAAACGGGTGGAAGCTCCATCCATGCCTTCGTCGACACCGGCCGTATCGCGATATTCCTGCACGCTGCGCGCTCTCGGATCGGTCTCCTTCAGGCTCTCGCCGTCATAGACCCGAAGCTTGGAGAAGGCGGTCGAATTCTCGTGCTTGGAAAGCCGCGTCAGAACCGTGAAGCGGGCGAGCGTCTCCAATGTCGACGGCGCGCAGGGCGCGTCGCTGAGCTCGGATTCCTCGATCAGCTTCTCATAGATCTTCTGCTCCTCGGTGACCCTGAGGCAATAAGGCACTTTCACCACGCAGATGCGGTCGATGAATGCCTCATTGTTCTTGTTGGCCTTGAATGTCTGCCATTCCGACTCGTTTGAGTGCGCCAGGATAATGCCGGAAAAGGGTATCGCACCGATATTTTCCGTACCGATGTAATTGCCTTCCTGCGTCGCCGTCAGCAGCGGGTGCAGCATCTTGATGGGCGCCTTGAACATTTCGACGAATTCGAGAATGCCCTGGTTGGCACGGTTCAATGCCCCGGAATAGCTATAGGCATCCGGATCGTTCTGCGCGAGACTTTCGAGCTTGCGGATATCCACCTTGCCGACCAGCGAGGAGATGTCCTGGTTGTTCTCGTCGCCCGGTTCCGTCTTGGCGACGGCGATTTGCCGCAGCCTCGAGGGCTGTATCCTGACGACGCGAAAGCGGGAAATATCGCCTTCGAACTCTTCCAGCCGCTTGAGGCACCAGGGGCTCATGAGCCCAGTCAGACGCCGGCGCGGAATGCCATAGCGCTCCTCGATCATCGGCCCCATGGTGACGGGATCGAACAGGCTGAGCGGGCTTTCGAAGACCGGGCTCAGCTCGTTTCCGGCCTTCAGCACATAGATGGGATGAACTTCCATCAATGATTTCAGCCGCTCGGCAAGCGATGACTTGCCGCCGCCGACAGGCCCGAGCAGATAGAGGATCTGCTTGCGCTCCTCCAGCCCCTGGGCCGCATGTCGGAAGAAGGCAACGATGCGTTCGATCGTCTCTTCCATGCCGAAAAAGCCCGAAAATGCCGGATAAGTCCGGATGGTCCGGTTCATGAAAATACGCCCAAGCCTTGTATCCTTGGCCGTATCGATCAGCAGTGGTTCGCCCATGGCTGCCAGTAGCCGCTCTGCCGCATTTGCGTACATGAGCGGATCATCCCGGCAGGCTTCCAGGTATTCTGAGAATGACATCTCGACTTCGCGCCGTGCTTCAAAAGTACGGGCGAACGTGTTGAACAGAACATCGTTGTTTAACATGGCGCCTCGGTAGCTTGCTATTGCAATTAACGCCGGCTTTTACGAGATCACTTTATCCCGCTGTATCTAAAGTGCGGTATGACTCGTTTCGAATCAATAGGTGATCTGTCAATAATTCGTACGCTTGATTCCAAATGTCATCAATATCTTGATGGGGTCATGCACCGATTTAATGAAACGCAACCATGAAGTTGTTGTGGTGAAGCAACACATCCAATGGTTACGCAACCTCAATCGGCCTGTTGCCGCATATTCTCGCAAATACACGATCGCGGCGAGGAATTGATCGAAGCCAGCGTCAAGCTTCATTGTCCGCATGATTGGGGAGAAAAGATGGTGCCCAGAGCCGGAATCGAACCAGCGACACGCGGATTTTCAATCCGCTGCTCTACCAACTGAGCTATCTGGGCATCCGTGCTTCGCGTCGAGAGAAGAGCCTTCGAAGGCGCTGGGCGGTTGGTTCACCCCGGAAGCGAGCGGGGTTATAGCATCTTGTTCGGCCATGTCCAGCCGCAAATGACTCTTTTTTGACAGGAAATCGAATTTTGCCAATTCGCGAACAAAATGAAGAGGTTCGCAACATCGAACCTCTTTGGAAAACCTCATTCAGTCCTGATCGGAGCCGTCGGCCTTCGCCTCGTCCTCGGTCACGGGAATGGCATAGGAGCCATTGAGCCACCGCGAGAGATCGACGGAGCGGCAGCGATCCGAGCAGAAGGGGTAATGCTCACGCAATGAAGGGCGGCCGCATTCCGGACAGGGACGCGTCTTTCGCAACGGCTCGACCTTCGAACCGACCTTGATCTCTTCAGCCTTCGTCATGACGACTATCCTTCCTGCCATCCGGCGTGGACATCGAAGCCCTCGCCTGCCAGCAGCAGCATGGTTTCATAAAGCGGCAATCCGACGACATTGGTGTAGGAGCCGACAAGTTTCTGCACGAAGGAACCGGCAAGCCCCTGAATCCCATAGGCCCCAGCCTTGCCGCGCCACTGGCCGGAGGCGAGATACATGTCGATATCGCGGCGGGAGAGACGCTTGAAGCGAACTTTGGTCTCGACGACCTTTTGCCGCGCCTTGCGGTCCGGCGTGATCAGGCAGATGCCGGTATAGACGACATGGCCGCGGCCGGAGAGCAGATGCAGGGCCGCAGCCGCCTCGTCGACAAACTCCGCCTTCGGCAGGATGCGCCGTCCGACAGCGACGACCGTATCGGCCGAAAGGATATAGCTCCCCTGCCAGGCGGCATCGCTCTTGATAGCCGCAAAGGCTGCATCACCCTTCTCCGTCGAAAGCCGCCGCGCCAGCGAGCGCGGATGCTCCGATTTCTTCGGCGTCTCATCGATATCCATCGGCATGAGACGCGCGGGCTCGATGCCTGACTGATGCAGGAGCTCGACGCGACGTGGCGATCCGGAGGCCAGTATCAGCTTGTGTTTCAACGCCATCAGATCTCGACCTGTCATGCGGGAATGAGAGCCGGCTCCGGAGCATGATGCCGAAAATGTCGGCGGCATCCAGCTCCAGCGAGCGGCGGACTACTTGAAACGGTAGGTGATGCGGCCCTTGGTCAGGTCGTAAGGGGTCATTTCCACCAGCACCTTGTCGCCGGCCAGAACGCGGATGCGGTTCTTGCGCATGCGGCCCGCAGTGTGGGCAATGATCTCGTGCTCGTTTTCCAGCTTCACGCGAAAGGTCGCGTTCGGCAGGAGTTCGGTGACGACACCGGGAAATTCGAGGACTTCTTCTTTCGGCATTAAAGCTTCTTTTCCTGTCGGTTGGGGCCAGCGCCCATGCCAAAAAAGCGGGGGTCGCCGGAAATTTGCGCGGAAACTACACAATCGCCGCGGTTTTGTGAACCACGTTGATAAGGGTTTCTGCATTTGTTTCATTCGCAGCTCTAAAGCGAGCCGCGATGTTCCACCAGCCTGCTCTCGATCAGGCCTAAAAGATAGTCCCTCACGCCGCGATAGGCATCGAGAATCTGCTCGCGCGTTCCGTCCGTGGCGGAGGGGTCTATCGTCGGCCAATAGATGACGTCGACGGCATTAGCCCGCGTCAGTTCCAGCGCGGCGTGATGCGCCTCGGGAGAGAGCGTGATGATGACATCGAAGAAATCGTCCTCCAGCTCCTCCATGGTCTGCGGCTGGCGCCGGCCGAGCGAAAGCCCCATCTCGGAAAGCACGACATCAACGAAGGGATTGCGCTCGCCGGCACGCACGCCGGCCGAGGCGATATAGGTGCCCTGCGGTAGCATCTGCCGAGCGATCGCTTCGGCCATCGGCGAACGGATGGTATTCAGGCCGCACATGAAGAGGATGGCGCCGGGGGATTTGCCCCCGGACAACCTGCCATTGTGCTCGATCGCCTGCGGCTCGTCCATGGCAGTCACCCGCGCCAATAGAGCACGCAGACGAGCGTGAAGAGCCGGCGCGCCGTATCGAAATCCACGCTGATCTTGCCGTTCAGCCGGTCCATCAGCGTCTGGGAGCCTTCGTTGTGGATGCCGCGCCGGCCCATGTCGATCGCTTCGATACGGCTTGGCGTGGCCGAGCGGATCGCCTCGTAATAGCTCTCGCAGATCATGAAATAGTCCTTCACGATCCGGCGAAACGGCGTCAGCGACAGAATATGGGTGGCGACAACGCCGCCATCTTCCATGCGGATGTCGAAGACCAGCTTCTGCTCGACCAGCGACAGGTTCAGCAGATAAGGCCCGCCCTCGTGTCCGACGGGCGCGAAGCTGTTTTCCTCGATCAGGTCGAAAATGGCGACGGCGCGTTCATGCTCGACATCCGGCGTCGAGCGGCCGATCGTGTCGTCCAGAACCACGTCGCTCAGCCGGAAGACGCCCTTTGCCATGCCTTACCCCTCGAGATTGAGGCGGATCGCGACCGACCGCGCATGTGCATCCAGCCCTTCGGAATTGGCAAGCGCGATCGCCGCCGGCCCGAGTGCGCGGAGCTGCTCCGGCCCAAGCCTGAGGATCGAGGTGCGCTTGACGAAATCGAGTACCGAGAGCCCGGACGAGAAACGCGCCGAGCGGGCCGTCGGCAGCACATGGTTCGAGCCACCGACATAATCGCCGATCACTTCGGGCGTATGACGGCCGACGAAGATGGCACCGGCATTGCGCACACCGGCAAGCAATGGCTCGGGATCGTCGACCGCAAGTTCCAGATGCTCGGCCGCGATTCTGTTGGCAAGCGGTATCGCCTGCTTCAGATCGGAGACTAAGATAACGGCGCCGAAATCCCGCCAGCTCGCCGCCGCCGTCTGCGAGCGGCTCAGCCGCTTCAGCTGTCGCTCGACCGCCGCCTCCACCGCCCTGCCGAATTCAGCATCGTCGGTGATCAGGATGGATTGCGCGCTTTCGTCATGCTCAGCCTGCGCCAGCAGGTCGGCGGCGATCCAATCCGGGTCGTTGTTCTTGTCGGCGATGACGAGCACTTCCGACGGGCCGGCGATCATGTCGATGCCGACGGTACCGAACACCTGGCGTTTGGCTGCGGCCACATAGGCATTGCCGGGGCCGGTGATCTTGTAGACGGGTTTGATCGTCTCCGTGCCATAGGCAAGGGCCGCGATCGCCTGCGCACCGCCGACGCGATAGATTTCCTCGACGCCGGCCATACGCGCCGCGGCAAGCACGGCCGGATTGACGGCGCCGCCCGTGGCCGGCACGACGATGACGATGCGCTCGACGCCGGCGACCTTGGCCGGCACGGCATTCATCAGCACCGAGCTCGGATAGCTCGCCGTGCCGCCCGGCACGTAGAGGCCGACCGCTTCGATCGCCGTCCAGCGCGATCCCAGGCCGACGCCGAGATCGTCCTCGTAGATATCGTCCTTCGGCAGTTGCCGGCGGTGATGCGATTCGATGCGGGTGGCGGCGACCTTCAGCGCGCCGAGGACTTCGGCCGGAACGGCCGCGATCGCAGCATCGATCTCGGCTTCGCTGACGCGCATCGGCGTTACGGCAAAATCGACGCCATCGAATTTTTTGGAATAGTCCGCAAGGGCTGCATCGCCGCGCGCCCGCACATCCTCGATGATGCCGCGCACGACCGCATTCACATCCTCGGACACTTCCCGCTTGGTCGTCAGGAATGCGGCGAACTGCTGCTCGAACCCTTCCGACGCCTGATCCAGCCAGATAGCCAAACTGATATTCCTCTTTCACTGCGGCCGCCTGCGGCGGCAAAAATCCAACCGTCGCTATCTATTCGCCCGCGTCGGGATGTCGAGGCTTATGGACCGTTTCCCACGCGCCGCCGATATCCGCAAGCTGGGCCTCGATGCATTCGACATCGAGCGCAATCGTAGCATTGGCAGCAAGGGCAAGCTCGATCGTGCCGTCTGGCCCCTCGCCCTTCTGCTCGAAACGGATCGCAAGCAGCGACAGAACTTCGTCGCGGTTGCGCCGGTCGAAGCCGTTGGAACGCACGGCCTGCACGCGCTTGAATACCAACGCCGAACGATGGCGTTCGTAAGGCTTGCTGCGCTGGTCCGACTGCTCCCAGACGAAACGATTGGCTGCGAGCGAGAACTGCTCCTGCTTTGGCGCAAAGGACATGTCGCCGACCTTGAAGACGCTATCCTGCATATAGGCAGAAATGACATCCAGGTCCTCGGTGTCGAGTGCCATTAGCTTGAGATCGCTCATTCGTCCTTTTATCCCTAATCGCGCCACTAAAGCGTTTCTGCTTTTCTTCGAATCGCGAAAACGCCCTATCCTTTTATTCTCTCGCAATTCCGGACGGAAAACCGCTACACACTTTTCCCGGAATTGCTCTAGAACGCCCAGCAAAACACGATTGCCGAGGTTTCTCCATTCTGGACATAAAATGCGAGCGCAAAAGACGCAACCGAAGAAAGCGGGCTTGCCCGCTCTCTTCGCGCCGATGGATGGAAATAAGCCCGATCATCCAAAATGCTGTCGCGCTTTTGCGACAGCGGAATGCTGAAAACCGGAGAACTGTTCGGCGAGAACGCGACGAACTTAGTCGCTGATGCGCTCGACGATGGCGCCGCAGCGCGTCAGCTTGTCTTCCAGCCGCTCGAAGCCGCGATCCAGGTGATAGATGCGCGACACCAGCGTCTCGCCTTCGGCGGCAAGGCCGGCGATGACGAGCGAGACGGAGGCGCGAAGGTCGGTCGCCATCACGGGCGCGCCCTTCAGCTTCTGCACGCCTTCGACGCGGGCGGTCTGACCGGAAAGAGAGATCTTGGCGCCGAGGCGGGCGAGTTCCTGCACATGCATGAAGCGATTTTCGAAGATGGTCTCGGTGATGTTCGAGACACCCGACGAGCGGGTCATCAGCGCCATGAACTGCGCCTGCAGGTCGGTCGGGAAGCCCGGGAACGGATCGGTGACGACGTCGACCGGCTGGATGCCACCGCCATTTCGCATGACGCGGATGCCGTTATTGGTCGGCGAAACCGTGGCGCCGGCGCGGCGCAGGCTTTCGAGCGCCGTGTCGAGCAGCGCGACATCGGTATTCTCAAGCGTGACGTCACCGCCGGCCATGGCAACCGCCATGGCATAGGTGCCGGTCTCGATACGGTCGGGCAGCACGCGGTGACGCGCGCCGGAGAGCGAGGTGACGCCCTCGATGGTGATCGTGCTCGTGCCGGCGCCGGAAATCTTGGCGCCCATGGCGATCAGGCAGTTGGCGAGATCGACAATCTCGGGCTCGCGGGCCGCATTGCCGATGACGGTGGTGCCGCGGGCAAGCGTGGCGGCCATCATCAGCACATGCGTCGCGCCGACGGAAACCTTCGGGAAGTCATAACGGGCGCCGATGAGGCCGCCCTTCGGCGCGGTGGCATTGATATAGCCGCCGTCGATTTCCATGGTGGCGCCGAGCGCCTGCAGGCCTTCGATGAAGAGATCGACCGGGCGCGTGCCGATGGCGCAGCCGCCGGGCAGCGAGACGCGCGCCTGACCCTCGCGGGCGAGCAGCGGCCCGATGACCCAGAAGCTCGCGCGCATCTTGGCGACAAGCTCGTAAGGCGCCGTGGTATCGACAATAGTGCGGCAGGTGAAATGGATCGTGCGGGAATAGCCGTCTTCCTGGCGCTCGCGCCGGCCGTTGACGGCGACATCGACGCCGTGATTGCCGAGAATGCGCATCAGGAGCTCGACATCGGCGAGATGCGGCACGTTTTCGAGCGTCAGGGTATCGCTTGTCAACAGCGAGGCGATCATCAGCGGCAGGGCGGCATTCTTGGCGCCGGAGATCGGAATGATACCGTTGAGCTCATTGCCGCCGACAATCCTGATACGATCCATATAAGCAATACGGGCGAGGCCCGCCTTTCCTGATAGTTCCGAGCGCCCAGGTTGCGGGCGCCAGGTTTCGTGCACCTTGGTAAAAGGCGCTCTTTAGACGAAATAGATTAACGCATCAATTCGTTTGATGATGGGCGACATCAATCATTGCGATTCGTCCCTTTTTGCGGCGGTTTCAGCACTATCCACAGGCTTTGCGGCCGGCAGCCCATCCGTCTCGTCGGCCTGGCCTGCGCGCCGCGCCCTCACCTGCTGCTTGCGCCGCGACAGGTTCTCCCGCAGCTTCTGCGCGGCACGCTCGCGCCGCCGATCCGCTTCCGTGACCTGCTTGCCGCCCACGGGCTCGCCCGCCTCGCCGCCGCCCCCGCTTGGAGCAGAACCGCCCTGCAAAGCCTGCCCTTCATCGATTTTCGTCTTGTCCGCACCCATGGCTTCCTCATAGCGGAAAACCTTAGGCGCCAAAAGACCGACACATTTTTTCCAACGAACTTTCAAAGAACTTGCAATTTGCGGCTTGCACTCCGCCCCGACCTATGGCAATAGCCGCCTCGCCCAACACGGCGCACCAAGCGGCGCCACGGATTGCTGCTATAGCTCAGGGGTAGAGCACTCCCTTGGTAAGGGAGAGGCCGAGAGTTCAAATCTCTCTAGCAGCACCAGCCACACACCCGATATCTTTATGCCTTCGACGGAAGCACTCTCGTTTGCCTGATCGGCGCCGCGAGACCGAGTAGTGTCCATCACGTATATTGGCTGAGGCATCGCGTGGATGTGATCAAGCAGGGTACTGCGGTTCTGTCTTCAGAGATAATCGAAGGCTCTATGACTTATTCGCCACATACTTCTCGCCGACATCAAGCAAGTGTTTCGCGGATTGGCAAAAAGCGTCTTTTTGCCCTTGCGTCGGGTATGTCATTGATGAAACTGCGCCCATAACGATGAATGCCTTCTGTCCATCGTCGGTCTTTAAAAATGTATCGGGCGCCACAACCGTCGCGAGCTTTTTAGATGGCGGTGGGTTATTACAAGAATTGGCGGCAAACAATCCAACAATATAAGCGGACTGAATCGGAAACTTAGTGCTGTAGATAGAAAATTCGCGCATCAGACGATCATGGTCAGTAAAAATTGCCGCCACATATTGCTTCATCTCTGGGGAGAGCTCATCGGCGAATGTCGGGCAAGCCCCCCATACAAGCGCACCGCATACGATAAGTAACTTCCGCATTTTACCTCCGACACCAACCGCATGCGCCCACACGCATAACGCGATCCACTATTTCGCCAATTGCGCAAACGGTCAACGTGCTTTTCCGCCGATTAGAGCGGAAAACATATCTTTCTGATTGTATCGACATGAAAGACACATCTCGATCACCTGCTGTCATGCCAACGAAGGTTTTATGGAGTTCATTTCCAACCCATTTTGGCTCTGCTTACAGGGTTTGGCGGCACCATTTTTCAATAAGTCTATTAACTTTATCCAGCAACCGCGACGTTGGTGTCTGATCGTATAATGACCTTAATAAGCCCTACGAAAAACCCCGCCAGCAAACGCCAACGAGGCTCTTCAGATCGCAACAGTGCGAATTCTTAGAACTTTACGCCGATGCCGACGACGTGGCCTTGATGCCGAGAACATCCTTGTCACCCAGCACCTTGATGAAGCAGCGCGTCGCGGTCCAGCCACCAGTTGGGTAGATGAGCGTGCGGTCGAAAACATAGTCGAGGCCGGCGCGGCCTGCACCGATAATATTCGTGCCATCCTCATTCCTCCACCACCCTTCCCCAATTCCGCTGCAATCCCCCGTTTAAACCCTTCTCCCATCACATCCATCTTGGCGGGGAGAAAAGCCTCAATGTCGAAACTACGCGTCGCCGTTCTGTTTGGCGGTCAGTCCAGCGAGCATGAGGTTTCCGTCATGTCGGCCCGCAATGTCGTCAAGGCGATCGATGGCGGGCGATATGAGATCGTGCCGATCCTGATCGATCGCGGCGGGCGCTGGCTGCTGGTGGAGGAAAAGGGCGGCGTGCTGCCGGAGCCGATTGCCTATGAGGGCCGGCAAGTCTGCCTGGTGCCGGGCGGCAAGGGGCGGCTGCTGGCGCTGGAGGGTGCTGGCGCGCGCGAGCTGCCTGCGGTCGATGTGCTGTTTCCGGTGCTGCATGGGCTGAATGGCGAGGACGGTTCCATTCAGGGTCTTGCCCAGATCGTCGGCCTACCCCTCGTCGGCTGCGGCATTCTGGGCTCGGCCAACGCGATCGACAAGGATATGGCAAAGCGCCTGCTGCGCGAGGCCGGCCTGTCGGTGGCGCTCTCCCTAACGCTGACGCGCGGCGACAAGCCTGATTTCGATGAGATCGTGCGCACGCTCGGCTCCCCCGTCTTCGTAAAACCCACCCGCCAGGGCTCGTCGGTCGGCGTCAGCAAGGTGCAGGATGCCGCGGCGTTCGAGAGCGCGCTGGCCGAGGCCTTCCGGCATGACCGCAAGGTGCTGGTGGAAGAATTCGTGCGCGCCCGTGAGATCGAATATGCGGTGCTGGAGCAGCCGGATGGCACGCTCTTCGTCTCCGTGCCGGGCGAGATCGCCACGGCCGCGACCCACGGCTTCTATTCCTACGAGGCGAAATATCTCGATCAGCATGGCGCCGTCGTCACCGTGCCGGCGGATATTCCGGCCGAGACGGCAGAGGTGCTGAAGCGCATGGCGGCGGATGGCTTTCGCGCGCTCGGATGCGAAGGGCTGGCGCGCGTCGATTTCTTTTTGCGGCCGGATGGCAGCGCCGTCATCAACGAGATCAACACCATGCCAGGCTTCACCAATATCAGCATGTATCCCAAGGCCATGGGCGCCTCGGGCATTTCCTATCCAGAGCTTATCAGCCGCCTGATCGAGCACGGGCTTGCGCGGGCGCGGCAGGGGTAATGCAAAGGGGCGGCTGGCTTTAATGCAGCCCGCCCGTCAGACCTTTTCCTTTTTCTTAGTCTTGACCTTCGGCTCGGCAGGCGCATCCGGCGTCGGCGCGAGCAGCTTTCTGAGCGAGGCGATCTTGTCCTTGACCAGCGGGCGGAAGCGGCTGGCGCGATAGGGCATGTCGGCGGCGCCATAGCCTTCCGGCCCGTCGTCATTGCCGCGATGGATTTCCTCCAGCTTCACGCCGATGAAGGTGCCGTCGACATAATGCGTATATTCGCCGACCCAGCGGATGGTGTAGATCGTCCCCTTGCGGATCAGCTGATCGATGCTGACATGCTTGAACTTATCGTCGATGCAGACGACCTTCTGGCCCACATGGAAATCGTAGCTCACCCTGCCCTCCTTGAAGCGACTGAAGCGATCCGCCGCGCGGTTCACTTACAAGCATATCCGCATATGCGCCAGTGGGTAAACGCGGGCAGACGTCGCAGCCCGGGTGGATGAAATGGCAGGCAGTTGCATAGGGATAGGTTCGCCCCTCATCCGTCCTCTCACAGTTTCGCTTCGCTCAACTGTTCTAGTCCACCTTCTCCCCGCACGCGGGGCGAAGGGGCTTGGCGGGATCGCCCCCTCTCCCCGTTTTGACGGGGAGAGGGCTGGGGTGAGGGGCGCTTTTTGTTTCAGATGCAGTCGCCTGCTCCAATGGCGGAAGGAGTTGTGCGACAGCGATCTCATAGGCGACGGCCCAACATGACTCGGTGACAAAGCAATCCGTTGACATCCTTCATGGAAGGCTGGAGATTGCGCTTCATCCAAGCCGCCGCAAGGCCTCACGTCCATTTCCATATCCGATACCCGCAAGGCCCGCTGAAGGCTTTTCCGCCAATGCCCACTCTCCGCCTCATTGCCGATGATTTGACCGGCGCGCTCGATACCGCCGTCGAATTCGTCGGTGTCTACGGGCCAATCGCGGTCGAGCGCAGCGATGCGCTTTCCACGAAGCTGCCGGATTGCCTGGCGATCGACAGCGGCACCCGAGAGAAAACGGCCGCCGAAGCAGCTGATATCGTCGGCGGCATCGCGCCGCTGCTGCAAGGCGCCGATCTCGCCTTCAAGAAGGTGGACAGCCTGTTTCGCGGCCCCTGGGCGGCGGAATTGGCCGCCTGCTTCCGGCTCGGCCATTGGCGGCATTGCATCCTCGCGCCGGCCTTTCCGCATCACGGGCGGCATACACGCGGCGGCCGACAGGTGCTTTATGCCGGCAAGGACGCGTGGCGCGACATCAGCGGCGATCTCGTCACGCATCTGCGAGCCGAGGGATTGCCGGCCTTCAACACGACGCTCGATAACCTCGAAAACCAGCCCATTCCGGATGGCATCCATGTTTTCGATGCGCATACGGATGACGATCTCGATGCCGTCATCGCATGGGTATCGTCGCAGCTGGAGGGGCCAATCCTCTGGAGCGGCACCGGCGGCCTCGCCCGCGCTCTGGCACGCAATATCGACCGGGCAATGCACCACCGCTCTCCCGCCAGGAAAAACGAAGGCAAACGCCGCCCAACGCCATCGGTCCCCATCTCGCGCAAGCTGCAAAGGCCGGTGCTCGGCCTCTTCGGCTCGGATCAGCCGATCACGTTGGCGCAGCTCCAGGCCTGCGGCCCCAACTGGCTGAAGCTTGTGGAAGGCGCGGATGCCGATGCCATCGATCATCAAATTCAGCAAAGTGGTGTCGCCATGGTCAGCCTCGACTTGCCGACTGGACTTGAACGCGATGATGCTGCAAGGCGAATCGCGGCGAGCTTCGGCGGCATGGCCAAGGCGCTGCCCGCCCCGGGCACATTGATCGTCGCCGGCGGCGAGACCCTGCGCAATCTCTGCTCGGCGCTCGATGTGGCAGCCCTCAGCATCACCGGCCAGGCCGCACCCGGCCTCCCCCGCTCGACGATCGTCGGCGGCCCGTGGGAAGGTACCACCGTCATCTCCAAGTCTGGGGCCTTCGGCGGCCCGACCCTGTGGCGCGACCTCTTGAGTGAAAACGGGCTGATTGCCGGAGGAGAAGAACCATGACGCGGCATCTGGCGATCACCATGGGCGACCCCGCCGGCATTGGCCCGGAAATCATCGTCAAGGCTGCGATGCGGCTGAAGGATCGACTTGAAGAAGGTAAGTTAAAACTTACAATTATCGGCAGCGGCCCGGCCCTACGGCTTGCCGAGCAGCAGCTTGGCCTCGATATCGAGATTCCCGAGACTGAGATGGAGAGCGACTGGCCGAACCTCTGCTTCATCCAGGCTGATGCCGAAGGAGAGCCGATCCTGCCGGGCCGGCTTTCTGCAGACGGTGGACGCATGGCGTTCAAGGCGATCGAAAAGGGCGTTCAACTCGCCATGTCAGGCAAGGTCGGCGGCATCGTCACCGCGCCGCTTAACAAGGAAGCGCTGAACAAGGCCGGCTTCCATTATGCCGGCCATACCGAGCTGTTGGCGGAACTGACCGGCGCGCGTGGCTCTGTCATGATGCTCGCCCATGGCAATATGCGTGTCAGCCATGTCACCACCCATGTCGCGCTGGAGGATGTGCCGAAGCGACTGACGCCGGAGCGCCTGCGGCTCGTCATCGACCTCACGCACAAGGCGCTCAACAATCTCGGCATCGCGAAGCCAAAGATCGCGGTGGCTGCGCTCAATCCGCATGCCGGCGAAGGCGGTCTCTTCGGCCGGCAGGATATCGACATCTCCGCGCCGACCATCGCCAAGGCGGTGTCCGATGGGCTCGATATCGTCGGCCCCGTCCCCGGCGACACCGTCTTCGTCAAGCTGCGTGCCGGCCAATATGATGCCGTTGTCGCCATGTATCACGATCAAGGCCATATCCCCGTCAAGTTGCTGGGTTTCGAGATCGATCCCGCGACGGGCAAATGGATGGATCTGTCCGGCGTCAACATCACCCTCGGCCTGCCGATCGTGCGCACCTCGGTCGATCACGGCACCGCCTTCGACATCGCCGGCAGAGGCATCGCCAATGAACACAGCCTGATCGAGGCCATCGAATTCGCTGAAAGGTTGGCGGGCGGCTGATAAGAATCTTAAGCCGCCGATGTCTCGCCAAAGAGCTGATCGGTGCGCTCGGAGAGCAGCGCAAGAAAGGCCTTCGTCCTCGCCGCAGGCCGCAGTCCCGGCGGATAGATTGCATGGACGTCCACGCGCCTGAACTCATAGGAGGGCAGCACGGGAACGAGCCTGCCTTCGGCGATCTCCCTGCCGCAGACGACAGCGAACAAGGAACCTATTCCCCTTTCCGCCAGCACCACCTCCATAAGCGGCCTCCAGTGATTGACGCGCCATGTGGTGCGGATCGGCGCTTCTACCATCCCACCATCTGAGCCGATCAGTTGCAGTCGCTCATCCGCCGCGAAACCGGCGACCCGAATGAAAGGATGCGCCGCGAGCTCCGCCGGTTCGCGCGGCTGTCCGTGTCGTTCGATGTAGCCGGGAGCGGCCAGCATGAGCCGGCGCATCGTCCCCAGCCGGCGAGCGATGAAGTTGCCACTGCCGATCTCGCCCATGCGGATAGAGAGATCCACGCCTTCGGTCAGCGGATCGACGAAGCGGTCGTTCAGGGTTACGTCGATGGCCAGGGCCGGATGTAGTCTCTGAAACTCGATGAGCAACCTGGGCAAGGTCATCTCGCCTAGCCCGTGCGGCGCAGCGATCCGAAAGGTTCCGGTCAGCGATGTCTCGGCCGATGCGACGGAAGCCTCCGCCTCCTCGGCGGCCTCGATAGCGCGCTTGGCATAGTCGTAGAAGCGCGCCCCCGCATCGGTCGCCTGCACCGATCGGGTCGTGCGGTAGAGGAGCCGCGCGCTCAGATGTTTTTCCAGCTTCTCGACACGTTCGCTAACAGTGGGCTGGCCAAGGCCAAGATCGCGCGCGGCGGCCGAAAGGCTGCCGCGTTCGATGACGCGGATGAAGATGCGCATGGCGGAAAGCATGTCCATGACGAAATTCTATCGTCTTTTACGATAAATGACATCGCCGTTCGCTCTCTTCCGAAGAAAATGCCGATCGACGAACTAGAGACCGGTCAACAATCCAAATCGGAGAACCAGTCTTGCAGACCAGCACCATTCAATCGGGCAACATCCAGCCTCAATCCCTCCAGGGTCAGAATGTCGTCATCATCGGCGGCTCTTCGGGCATCGGCCTGGCGACCGCCAGGCGGGCCAAGGAAGCCGGCGCAAATCTCTTTCTGCTATCCCGCAATCCGCAGCGTCTTCACGAAGCTGCGGAAGCGATCGGCGGCGCGACCCAGATCGTCGCGGACATCGCCGCACCGCAGCCGACGATATTCGCCGGGATCGACAGGATCGACCATCTGCTGATCACGGCCGGCACCGTGCACCTGCAGCCGCTGAAGGATCAGTCCGAGGCGGATCTCTCGAAGGTCATGAGCGAGCGCTTGATCGGGCCGCTACTCGCCATCAAGGCCGCTCTCCCCCTGCTGCATAGCGCAAGTTCGATTATCCTGACCTCCGGACAATTCGCCTCCCGCCCAGCCGCCATCGGTGCGGTCGTGGCCGCCGCCGTCGCCGCGGTAGAAAGTACGGTTCGTGCGCTTGCCCTTGAACTGTCGCCGATGCGCATCAACGCGATCTCGCCGGGATGGGTGGATACGCCGCTGCTCGATGGCCTGATGGGCGAGGCCAAGCGGCAGGTGCTCGAACAGACTGCCTCGACGCTGCCGAGCCGCAATATCGGCAGGCCGGAGGATATCGCCGAGGCGATCCTGTTCCTGATAACGAACCGCTTCGTGACGGGAGAGGTCTTGCACATCGATGGCGGCGGTCGCCTCGTTTAATGGCCGGCGGCCGGCATAGGGTCGAAAAAATTTTCGCCACCCTGTCGGCCCTGCCGCTCCTCCTTCGTCCTCAGGGCTTCCAATCGGAGAGAGGAGTACCCAATGTCCAAGATTGCCCCATGCCTGTGGTTTGCACGAGAAGCGGAGGAAGCAGCGAATTTTTATGTTTCGCTCTTCCCCGACTCCCGGATCGATCATGTGCAGAAGAACGTCGTCGATACGCCTGGCGGCAAGCCCGATGAGGTTCTGGTCGTTACTTTCACGCTCGCCGGCCAGCGCTTCATGGCACTGAACGGCGGCGACCGCATCGAATACAATCATGCGATCTCGCTGGAGGTGGATTGCGCCGACCAGGCTGAGGTCGACCGCCTTTGGGACGGTCTTGTTGATGGCGGCACGCCGGTGGAATGCGGTTGGGTGACGGATCGCTACGGTGTCTACTGGCAGGTCATTCCGACGGTGCTCAGCAAGTATATCGCCGATCCGGATCCGGCCAAGGCGGCCCGCGTCATGCGAGCCCTTATGGGCATGGTCAAACTCGACATTGCCGGCCTCGAAGCCGCCTATCGCGGCTGAGCGGGGTAATCCTTCGGGAGGTTACACAAGGTGCGACCTCCCGAAGATGATCCCGAATCTTTCTGCAATTTCAGCGGTTCAGACCAATGCCGGCGCCCGTAAGACTTGCAGCAACTCCAAGCTTGGAATACCGTCCGTTATAGGCTCGTCAAAGGCGGGTTTCTCGATACCATTCAAGCGATTGGACTGCCGCGCCGTTCAGGCACGACCCGGCAGGAAACGGCCGATTTCATGCAGCATCCAAGAGAGCGTATCGATCTCACCGGACGCGACTATGCCGCGATCTATGCGCTGAGCGACATCCACGGCTCCTATGACGAAATGGTGGAGGCGGAAAGGCGCATCGTTGCGGATGCCCGCACCCTTCCCGGCCGAAAGCTCCTGATGTACCTCGGCGATTATGTCGATCGCGGCCCGCGCTCCAGTGACGTGCTGGCCCATCTCAGCGCGCCGCCACCGGAAGACTTCGACCGCTATGCGCTTTGCGGCAATCACGACGATGCCTTCCTGCGCTTTCTCGATGATCCCGAAACCAACAGCCACTGGCTCGAATTCGGCGCGCTGCCGACACTCGCATCCTACGGCATCGATGCCGGACATCTTCTTTTCGATCTAGGCTATAGCATCCGGCAATTGCGCGACATGACGCTGAACGCCATGCCGCCGGCGCATGTCGATCTGCTGCGTTCATTGGCTGTAGCCGTCATTTTAGACTCGACGCTCTTCGTGCATGCCGGCATTAAGCCCGGTATCCCCTTAAGCATTCAGACGGATGAGGATCTGATGTGGATCCGTGAACCCTTCCTGTCGGAAGGGCCGCAACTGCCGCTACTGGTCATCCACGGCCACACACCGCATTCGCACGCCACCTTCGGCTCGGGCCGCATCGGCATCGACACCGCGGTTTCCATGGGCGGAAGCCTGACGATCCTCAAGATCGCCGATGGCAGACCGACGATCCTCCAGTCGATCTGAACGGTTCAAACAAATATCCCGGCTCGAAGCCGGGATATTTGTTTCTTTCAGGCGTCCTACTCCGCTGCCACCGCCGGCGGCAGCTGAACCGTATTGCCCTCTTCCTCGTCGGCCTGCTCGCTGGCAACCGGCTCCGCCGACTTGCTCTTGGGATCGCGTCCGAAGAACAGAGCATAGCCGGCAGGCAGCACGAAGATCGTCAGCACGGTCGCAACCAGGATGCCGCCCATCATGGCGTAGGCGAGCGGCCCCCAGAAGACACCGCGCGAGATCGGGATCAGCGCCAGCACTGCCGTCAGCGCCGTCAGCATGATCGGCCGGAAACGACGCACGGCCGATCCGATGATCGCTTCCTTCCTATCCATCCCCGCCGCGATATCCTGGTCGATCTGGTCGACGAGGATGATCGAGTTGCGGATGATGATGCCGAGCAGCGCGATGACGCCGAGGATCGCAACGAAGCCGAAGGGCGCACCGCTGATGAGCAGAGCCCCGGCCGCACCGATAATGCCGAGCGGGCCGGTGGCAAGCACCAGCATCGCCTTGCCGAAATGCTGCAGCTGCGCCATCAGCAGCACGACGATTATGACGAGCATGATCGGCGCCTTGGCGGCAATCGAGGCCTGGCTTTCGGCGCTGTCCTCGGCACCGCCCTGGATTTCGATCTTGTAGCCAGCCGGCAGGCTGTTCCTGAGATCGGCCATGTCGTTGTAGAGCTTGGCCGTCACGTCGTTCGACTGCACGTTGTCGGGCAAGGTTGCCCGCACTGAGATGGTCGGCAGACGATCCCTGCGCCACTCGATGCTCTGCTCCATGACAGGCACGATCTTGGCGACCTGCGACAGCGGCACGAACCCGCCGGAGTCTGTGGGAATATAGACCGAGTTCACCGAGGTCAGCAGGTGGCGGCTTGCCTCCGGCTCGCGGGCAACGATCCCGACGGTTTCCTCACCCTCGCGATAATTGTCGAGCGTGAAGCCGGACATCGAGGCCTGCAGCATCTGGCGGATGCGCTGTGAGGTGACGCCGAGAGCTCGGGCGCGGTCCTGATCGATCACCAGCTTCATAGCCGGCACCGGCTCAAGCCAGTCGTCATGGATGGCGCCGAGCAGCGGGTTTTGGGTAAAGCGCTGCTTCACCTCGTCGGCAATACGGCGAACCTCCTGCCGATCCGGACCCATGACGCGCAGCTGTACGGGCCAGCCGGTGGGCGGACCGAGGAACAGGCGGTCGACCTTGCCACGAACGGAGGGGAAATCCGCCGCCAGGATACCGCGCATCTTGGTGATCAGCCGCTCGCGGGCCGGCTCGTCCTTGGCCATGACCAGCATCTGGGCATAGTTCGGATTGGTGAGCTGCTGATCGAGCGGCAGGAAGAAACGCGGTGCGCCCTGACCGACATAGGTGGCGATGAAGCGCTTGTCCGGATCATCGGCCAGGCGTGCCTCAAGCGCCTGCGCCTGACGCTCGACTTCCTTGATGCTGGTGCCTTCAGGCAGCCACAAGTCCACGAGGATTTCCGGACGCGACGACTGCGGGAAGAAGTTCTGCGGAATGAACTGGAAGGACCAGAGGCTGCCGACAAAGGCGGCGAGCGTCAGAAGCAGAACGATAACGCGGTGGCGTACGGCCCAGGCGACCGAGGCGTGCAGACGGCGATAGAATCGCGTGTCGAACACATCATGATGCTCACCGGCATGATGCCGTTGTTTGAGGATCATGTAGCCGAGCCATGGCGTGAAATAGACAGCCACGAACCAGGAGACCACAAGCGCGATGCCGACAACGTAGAAAAGCGAACGGACATATTCGCCTGCTGTCGATGCCGCAAATCCCACGGGGATGAAGCCGGCTGTCGTGATCAGCGTGCCGGTCAGCATCGGGAAGGCGGTGGAGGAATAGGCGAAGCTGGCAGCATCGAGCTTCACCAGCCCCTCTTCCAGCTTGCGCTCCATGAGCTCGACCACGATCATGGCGTCGTCGACCAGCAGGCCGAGTGCGATGATGAGCGCGCCGAGCGAAATGCGCTGCAGATCGATGCCGAGCTCGTACATGATGGCGAAAGTCGCGGCCAGCACCAGCGGAATGGCGATGGCGATCACGAGGCCGGAACGCCAGCCGATCGACAGGAACGAGACGATCAGCACGATGACGAGAGCTTCGCCGAGCGCGTGCATGAATTCGCTGATCGCGTCGGTGACGACATCAGGCTGATTGGCGATCTGATCGACCTGAACGCCGACCGGCAGCGAGGCTTCGAAGCGCTTATAGGTTTCCTCGACCGACGTACCGACATCGGTCACCTTGAAGCCTGGAGCCATGACGACCCCGAGCTGCACACTTGGATGGCCGTTGTAGAGGAACTTGGCCGTATAGGGGTCCTGCAGCCCGGCGGTGACGGTGGCGATATCGCCGAGGCGGGTCACCTGGCCACCGGCGTTGAGCCGCAGGTTCTTGATATCCTCTATCTTGTTGACATCGCCCTCGACCGAGATGCGCACGGAGCGGGTGCTGGTATCGACATTACCGGCCGGATCGACGTTGTTCTGGCCGATAATGGCGTTCTTCAGGTCGTTGAGCGTCAGCCCACGCTCGGCCAGAACCTTGGAGGAGACGTCGATATAGATCTGCTCTGCCTGGTCGCCGATGATGGTCGCCTTCTCGACGCCGGGCGTCGAAAGCAGCATGTCGCGGGCCTGGATGGCGAATTTCTTCAGCTCCGGATAGGTGTAGCCGTCGCCGCTGATCGAATGCAGCGTGATGAAGGTATCGCCGAATTCATCGTTGAAATAGGGGCCGAGCAGGCCAGACGGCAGCTCGTTGCCGATATCGCCGACCTTCTTGCGGATCTGGTAGAAGGCATCCTTCACTTCGGCGGTGTTGGTATCGCCCTTGATCTGGATAGTGGTGATGGCAAAGCCGGCGCGGGTATAGGATTTGACCCAATCGAGATGCGGCGTTTCCTGCAGCTTGCGCTCGATCTTGTTGACCACCTGGTCTTCCATGTCCTGCAGCGAGGCACCGGGCCAGACGGTCTGCACGACCATGACGCGGAAAGTGAAATCCGGGTCTTCCTTCTGACCCATATGGGTCAGGCCGAGCGCGCCGGCGATGATGATGAGCCCGAACAGGAAGCGAGCGATGCTTGGATGGGCGATCGCCCACCGCGACAGGTTGAAACGCTTCCTCTCACCGGAGGTGCTATTGATGGACATAATCTCGTCCCCCTCGATCCGGGTCAGCGTACGATATCCGCCGAGGCGGCGTTGATTTCTGCGGAAGCCTGCTGGGCTGATGCAGCCGGAAGCTTGACCTTCATGTTCTCGGTCATGAATTGCGTACCGGCAGCGACAACGACATCGCCGGCTTTCAGGCCATCAGCGACCCGTACGCCGTCATCGGCGAAATCGGCAACCTTGATGGCACGGGAATGCACTGTGCCTCCGCTCCGATCGACAATCCAGACGATCTGCTTGCCGTCCTTCTGCGCAAGCGCGCTCAGCGGAATGGAAACATAGGACTGGGTATTGTCGGCAAGCGCCTCGATCGTCGCAGTCATGCCGAGCAGCACCCGCGGATCGTTCGGCACGCTTACACGCACGGCGAAAGTACGCGACTGATCGGCACTCCCTGACACTTCCCGCACTTTTCCATTGAGCACGAGGGCGGCGTCGGACCAGAAGCGCGCCTTGACGTCCTTGCCGACCTTGAATTGGGCGATGTCCATTTCTGGGACAGCGACCTGCACTTCCTTTTCGCCATCGACGGCAACGGTGATGACGGGTGTGCCGGAACTGACCACCTGGCCTACATCGGCATTGATTGTGGTCACGATGCCGTTCATGTCGGAGGTCAGGTCGGCATAGGCGACCTGGTTCTTCGCTTCGGTCAGGGCCGACGCCGCAGAATCCCGGGTCGAGACGGCCTGCTCGTAGGAAAGCTCCGCCTGTTCGAGTTGCGACTTGGAGGTGACATTCTTGTTAAAGAGTGTCTGCGCACGCGTGCGGGCAAGCTCGGTCGTCTGCACCTGTTTCTCAGCCGCATCCAGATCGGCCTGCGAGCGGCGCACCGCGAGAATATAGTCGGTGGCGTCCATGCGGGCGATCACATCGCCGGGTTTTACCCTCTGGCCGATATCCACCTTGCGCTCGACGATCTTACCGTTGACACGAAAGCCGAGATTCATGTCCGTCCGCGCGCGAACGACGCCGGAATAATCAAGCTTGCGCGTCGTGTCAGCTTGAGCGATTTCAACGACCTTGACCGGCCGGACCACCTCCGCCGTCTCCTCTTTTTTCTCGTTGCAGCCCGTAAGCCCAAGCCCAAAAGCGGCAAAGAGAGCCGCACCAGCAATGGTCCGTAAGGTGTTGGTCGTCAGCGAAACCATGTCGCTCTCCTAAAGTCGAACAAAAGAGTGGAAGCACGCCGGCCATCCGGTGCGCGTATTGCTATTTCTTCAAGGCCCTGATGGCGAATTCGATGAGATCCTCGGGTTCGGCCCGGTTTGTCTTGGCGAGGCACTGGGCCACCATCTGCGGGTGACAGAGATTGATGGTCGCCGCGCCGAAACATTTGGACGCGACATAGGGGTCCTGCTTGACGAACTCACCGGCGGCAATACCCTCCGCAATGATCTCGGCGATCAGATCGTGGATGCGATCGATATGTTTTTCGATGACGTGCCAATCGCGCTCGATGGCGACAACGACCATCTCGTGAACCTTCTGCTCGTCGAGCATGGTTTCCAATATCATCTTGTACTGGGATAGCGCGTAGGTCCGCAGCCGCTCGCTCGCGCTGATCGGCTGATTGCGGATGCCAAGAGCCATCTGATAGCTCTGGCCGAGCATACGCCCACAGATAGCCTGATGGATTTCCGTCTTGGAACCGAAGAAACGATAGATATTCGCCGTCGACATGCCGAGATCGCGCGCAATATCGGCTACGTTCGTCTTGTTGTATCCGTAGTGGCGAAACAGCTTTTCGGCGGCATCAAGAATGCGCGTGATGTTTTCCTGGCGGGCAGGATCGGCGTTGACATCGGAAAGGTCGAGCATAAAGGAAGCCTGATAGATTACGAGTGACGATTTTCAATTTTCGTCACTCGTAATCTATCAGAGTGCCGATGTCAAGAAGCCGCCCACAACCGTAGGCAGCTTCAGATGCTACTGAATAAACCGATGATGCGGCGAAGAACTTGAAACAACAGTTAAACGTTCAACAACGCTCCTTGCGGAACGGGCTGAAAGTGTCCGGCATTTTGTCGCAGGCCAATCCCTGTGCGATCAGGCACCCACAAGTGTCGGATGGAAACGACGAAGGCTGAAAAAGCCGACGAAGACAATGACCACCAAAAGCGCCACCTGCGCCGCAAGGATCGGCGGCTCGTTACCGGTAGGCGCCAGCGCATTGAGTGCCGGTATCTTCTGGAACGATTGGATGATGAGCACCAGACAGTTGAAGAACAGCAGCACGAGCGCACCGATCACGAAGATGGCACGCCATAGGCCGGCAAGGTGGAATGTGTAACGCGCCAGCGCCGTCGGAATGAAGATAAGCAGACAGATGATGCCGACAATGATCGCCGGCGTCACGCCATGAAACGGGAACAGAAAACCCGTCAAGCTGGTGAGAGCAGTCGTCAGCATATAGACGAGCGTCGAGCGGTTATGACGGTCGGCGGTGAGAAAGCCGTAGGCTACCACGATGCCGCTGATGATGGCGACCAAGCTGATGACGACGTGAATCAAGAGAATTCCAGACATTCGCCCCTCCAAGGGGCATTGCATTCCGATGGAAATGACAGCCCAACGCCCCGAATGCGGAATATATACGAAACGCGCCGCGCCAGCCAGCGCGACGCGAGAGCCTGAAAAGGCCACTTAGGCGGCGTGAACTTCCAGGGAGATCGGAACGGAGGCAAGCGCCTTGGAAACCGGGCAACCGGCTTTCGCCTTGTTGGCAAGCTCGGTGAAGGTCGCTTCATCGGCGCCAGGCACCTTGCCGGTCAACGTCAGGTGGATGGCGGTGATGGCGAAGCCGCCTTCGACGCTTTCGAGCGTCACCTTGGCCGTCGTCTCCATGCTTTCGGCGGTGAAACCGGCCTCGTTGAGGATCAGCGACAAGGCCATGGTGAAGCAACCCGCATGAGCCGCGCCGATCAGCTCTTCCGGATTGGTGCCAGCAACGCCTTCGAAACGGCTGGCGAAGCCGTAAGGATAGTGATTGAGTGCGCCGCTTTGGGTCGAGATCTGACCCTTGCCGTCCTTCAGACCGCCCGACCATTGAGCCGAACCCGTACGATTGATCTGCATGTCGTTCTCCTTGTCGTTGAATGAACTTGCGGAGGCGGTCCCGCCTCCCGGTAACGATCGACGGCAGGCGGAATGGCCGCCTGCATCGTCACCATAATCCTTCTATCTCTCGAAGACGACGCCGCAGTAACAGCAGGGGCGCCGACTTTGAAAAGCCTGGTGGCCGCGGATTGTTCCCAAACGGTTGGAATGCAGCAACCTAAATCATCATACAAGAATATTGCCAATGTATGATGATTAGCGTATCCTCATCTCAATGCGAAAAGGGACGGTGCCAATACGCCCAGCTCCTTCGCAGCGAGAGGTTTCCGCAGAGAATGCGGAATGGTGCGGAGGAAAGAGCGTGGAATCGCTGCAAGGGCAGGAGCATGGCGCGTCGGCCAAGCCTGAGCGTCGGCCGCGTGTGCGTAAGAATGTGACGGCGGCAATCGCTGAAGACATCTGCGCCGAACGCTATCCCTCCGGCTCGACCCTGCCGCGCGAAAACGATCTTTGCGAAATGTACGGCGTCAGCCGCACGGTCATCCGTGAATCCCTCAAGGTGCTGGAGTCCAAGGGCCTCGTGCGCGGCAAGCCACGCATCGGCACCACTGTCTGCGACAGGGATGACTGGAACATTCTCGACCAGGATGTGCTGGAGTGGATGGGCCCTTATATCGCCGATTTCGATATTCTCGATTCCATCCTCGAAGCACGCCGCACCATCGAACCCGCTGCTGCCGAATATGCGGCGGAACGAGCGACAGCGCGCGAGATTGCCGATCTGGAAAACGCCTGGGAGCGCATGCGCGACAGCGGCGATGATCCGGAAGGCTTTACCGAAGCCGACGTGACCTTTCACAAGCTGCTGCTCAGCGCCAGCCACAACCAGGTGTTCCGGCGCCTCTCCAGCGCCATGCATGCCGGCCTCAAATATGCGCTGCACGCTTCCAACGTCGCCGCCGACAGCCGCGACGAAGCAATCGCCGTGCACGGCGAACTCGTCGAGGCCCTGCGCCTGCGCGACCGCGATGCGGCGCGCGCCTGCGCTCACCGTATGCTCGATCTTGCCGCCCGTGATCTCGCCGTCGAACGACGGCTGGACAAAGGCCGGAAAACAAATCCCGAAACCCCGAGATCTGCGGTCTCACGCCGCTGACACAACCCAAAGCCAAACGGAATCATTCCCATGAAAATCACCAAGCTCACGACCTATATCGTTCCCCCGCGCTGGCTGTTCCTGAAGATCGAGACCGATGAAGGCATCGTCGGCTGGGGTGAGCCCGTGGTCGAGGGCCGTGCGCTGACCGTACAGGCGGCCGTGCACGAGCTGGAAGATTATCTGATCGGCAAGGATCCGTTCCTGATCGAAGATCACTGGAACGTCATGTACCGCGCCGGCTTCTATCGCGGCGGCGCCGTCCACATGTCGGCCCTGGCCGGCATCGACCAGGCGCTCTGGGACATCAAGGGCAAGGCGCTGGGACAGCCGATCCATTCGCTGCTCGGCGGCCAGGTGCGCGACAAGATCAAGGTCTATTCCTGGATCGGCGGCGACCGTCCCTCGGACGTTGCCAACAATGCCAAGGACGTCGTCGCCCGCGGCTTCAAGGCGATCAAGCTCAATGGCTGCGAGGAAATGCAGATCGTCGACACCTATGACAAGGTGGAGAAGGCTGTAGAAACCATCGCCACCATCCGCGAGGCGATCGGCCCCTATATCGGCATCGGCGTCGATTTCCACGGCCGCGTCCATCGGCCGATGGCCAAGGTGCTCGCCAAGGAGCTCGAGCCCTACAAGCTGCTCTTCATCGAAGAGCCGGTGCTGTCGGAAAACCGCGAGGCGCTGAAGGAAATCGCCAATCATTGCTCGACGCCGATTGCGCTCGGCGAACGCCTTTATTCGCGCTGGGACTTCAAGTCGGTCCTGTCGGACGGCTATGTCGACATTCTGCAGCCCGACCTGTCGCACGCCGGCGGCATCACCGAGTGCCGCAAGATCGCGGCGATGGCCGAAGCCTATGACGTGGCGCTTGCCCCGCATTGCCCGCTCGGCCCGATCGCGCTTGCCGCCTGCCTGCAGGTCGATGCCGTCAGCTACAATGCCTTCATCCAGGAACAGAGCCTCGGCATCCACTACAACAAGGGCAATGATATCCTCGACTACATCTCCAACAAAGAGGTGTTCCAGTATGCCGACGGCTTCGTTTCGATCCCGCAGGGTCCCGGCCTCGGCATCGAGGTCGACGAAGCCTATGTCATCGAACGCGCCAAGGAAGGCCATCGCTGGCGCAACCCGGTCTGGCGCCACGAGGACGGCAGCGTCGCCGAATGGTAAGACTACGCTCGTCCCGTGACGGACGAGAAACCGCATATCTCCAATGATGAAAGGCCCGATGGCAGCAGATCTGCGCTATCGGGCCTTTTCTTTAGAGCAGTTCCAGCAAAAGTGCGAAGCGGTTTTGCGTCCGGAACTGCGTAAAAACAAGAAGATAGAGCGTTTTCGCGATTCGAAGAAAAGCGGAAATGCTCTAGACAGTGCTCTCTTAATCCCGCGCCCTCCCCTTTGTCGCCAGGCGGCGAATAGCGCGGCACATCCGGTGTGCCGCTCTCCTCAAAAAAGTTGCGCCTGCAGTATCGGCGCAGATACTGCAGGCGCGTCATGCGTCTCAACAAGCCCCCAGGGAGACGCATTCCCGGAGCATGATCACCAAAGGCGTGGAGTGCCCTTTAGCTCAGACCATGCTCAAGCAGGCAATTTCAAACTACTCCCGCTCGCCGGTGAAGTTCAGCAGCAGCTGGAAGATGTTGACGAAGTTCAGGTAGAGCGACAGGGCACCGAAGACGGCAAGCTTCTGCTGCGATTCCTGATCGTAGTTTTCGGCATACTGTTCCTTGATGTTCTGCGTATCCCAGGCGGTCAGGCCGACGAAGACCACGATACCGATGACCGAGATGGCGAACTGCAGCGCGCTCGAGCCCAGGAAGATATTGACGATGCTGGCGATGATCACACCGAACAGACCCATCATCAGGAACGAGCCGATGTTGGAAAGGTCACGCTTCGTCGTATAGCCGTAGAGGCTGGTCGCGCCGAACATGGTCGCGGCAATGAAGAAGGTGCGCGCGATGCTCGTACCGGTGAAAACCAGGAAGACCGAGGCCAGCGACAGGCCCATGACCGCGCAGAAGGCCCAGAACATCATCTGCGCCGTTCCCGCCGACATCGACTGGATGCGGAACGAGAAGAAGAACACGAAGGCAAGCGGCGCTAGCATGACAACCCACTTCAGCGGGCTCTGGAAGATCGGCACATAGAGCGCCGGCGTCGTGCCGACGATCAGCGCGACGATTCCCGTCACGACGAGGCCGATACCCATATAGTTGTAGACGCGCAGCATGTGCCGGCGCAGCCCTTCGTCGAAGAGCGCCTGAGAGCCGGCGGCGGCTCCGTAGCCGTATCGCGGATTGGTCGGGTTCATGGTCGTTCTCCTTTAATCCAAACTAGTAGAGGCTGCGGGCAAGCTTTTCGGCATCGCCGTCAAGCTGACCCGCCTTGCCGTTGCCGATCAGCGCATAGGCGACTTCGCCAATCTGCCAATAGGCAGCCTGGACATCGTCACGCTTGATGTGACTGACATCCTGGACGGCGAAATTGCCCGGGCGGACGGCAAACAGTGACAAATGTCCGTCTTCGCCGGCATCGACCATCATTTCGACGCTCGGTCCGAATTCGGACGGATAGATTTGCGTATCGGTGACACGCCAGCCACCCGGCAGCTCCGGCAATATGATTGCCGTGGATGCGCGGATTTCATCCGGATTGTAATTCGCAGCCGCCGACTGCGGCTTGATCTCTTCGCGCATAGCGGTCGTCTGGTAGGCACGCACCGCATCGTCGACGAAGGCCGGTGGACGTGTCGACGCGCTGACCTCGCTCGCCGTGA
The DNA here is from genome assembly GCF_057784395.1 of Martinezella sp. CNPSo 3957. Lineage (NCBI taxonomy): Bacteria > Pseudomonadati > Pseudomonadota > Alphaproteobacteria > Hyphomicrobiales > Rhizobiaceae > Martinezella > Martinezella sp. CNPSo 3957. The sequence continues at coordinate 30,251 of NZ_JBXSOU010000011.1, read as the reverse complement.
AGGCGCCGAAGGACGTATGCGCGACCCAGCCGGTCGTGACCAGCACGGCGATGGCGGCGATACGCTGAAACGAGCCCAGCACGCGGCCATAGGCCAGCCCGCGCTCCAGCCGCCGTGCGGCCTCCCGCGTTTCCGCCCGGACCACATGGCCTTCTCCGGCCAGAGCCATGCGCAGCTCGCCGCGGATGCTCATATCGGCCATTACCTTCGCGGCAATCTCCGGATGCTCCGAAAGATAGGATTCCACCTCGACACGGCGCGCAAGCGTAAGCTCGCCGTCGACATAGGCGTCGAGATCGGTATCGATGATCGGATCAACGATTTTCATTGCCGCCTCCCTCGATAAGCCTGAGATGCGAAACCTTGGAGGCGGTCTCCTCGAAACTACGAAGCGTCGCGCGAGCCCGGGCAATGCGGGACATCAGTGTGCCGACGGGAATGCCAAGCGCTGATGCCGCCTCCTGATAGGAGAGGTCCTCGATCGCCACGAGATGCAGCGCCTCACGCTGCTCCTCGGGCAGACTGAAGAAAGCTTCGCGGACCTGGTTCAGGCGAACCGTGTGATCCTGCGATGCCGGCAACGCCGTTTCGAGGTCGGCCGCAGCCTCCTCGTGACGACGGCTCAGCGACTTTTTCTGGCGCAGGCGGTCGATATGCACATTGTGCAGGATCGACAGCAGCCACGTGCGCAGATTGCCGTCGCGCCTGAACGATGCCTTACGCTCATAGGCCTTGACCAGTGCGTCATGCACCAGATCCTCAGCCTCATCCGCATTGCGCACGAGCGAGCGGGCATAGCGTCTCAGCGAACCGAGCTGCCCCAAAACATCGAATGTGCGTCCTTTGCGTTCCATACACCTATATACGGAAGCACTCCGGATTCTATTCCATCGCCCGGCGAATATTTTTTGCTGATTTTTTACATCAGCAGGAAATCCTTGGGCTGCGGCAACGGCGGCAGGTCGGTTTCCCCAAGCGCTTCGCGCAGATTGATCTCGATCGTATCGGCAAGCGCGCCGATGGCGAGCGCATTGGGGCGCTTGCCGAAAGGGTCTTCCAATTCGTCGCCCAGCGCATCCAGGCCGAAGAAGGTGTAGGCGATGAGCGCCGTAACAAAGGGCGAGCCCCAGCCGAGCGTATCGACATAACCGAAAGGCAGCAGGAAACAGAAGAGATAGGCGGTGCGATGCAGAAGCAGCGTATAGCCGAAGGGCAGCGGCGTGTTGCGCAGCCGCTCGCAGGCCGCCTGCACCGCACCCATCTGGCCGATGCTGACATCCAGCATCTGATATTGGATATCCGAAATCGCGCCCGATGCTTTCAGCCGCGCGAGATCGGCGGACATGAGACGCAGAATGAGATCGGGCTTGTCGCGGGCCGCGTGATAGAATTCCGCCTCGCTCGGGGTCAGCAGCCGTAGCACCTTGCTCTCGTCGCTGCCGGATCGCAGAAGACAGACGAGCGCCTGTGTGAAGGCGATGGTCAGGCGCAGCAGGTTATTGCGCGCCTCGATACCGGCCTCCCCTGCACTCTCCAGCACCAGCGTCTGCCGGGCAAAGCCGCGCGCGAGATGGACGAGCTGCCCCCAGTCACGCCTGCCCTCCCACCAACGATCGTAGCAGGCATTGTTGCGGAAGCCGAGGAAGATCGAGAGGGCGATACCAAGCAGCGAAAGCGCTGATCCGTTAAAGGAAACAATGAGGTTCGGCCGAGCCTCATGACCCCAGACGATCAGCACCGATAACAAAAAGATGGCGATGATCTGCGGCAGGATGCGCCGGATGATCGACCCGCGGACGATGAAGAAAAGCTGGAAGAGATTCGGCCGGTCGCGGACGATCATGACGAAACGCACTCTCGATGAATGTCTGACGGCGCAGCAATACACCAGACGAGCCGGGAGTAACGAGCATTTCTTGCAAGGCGGCCCTGACCGGCTGATATCGCTTGCCGGTCAGGGCAGGCCATCATTTCACACTGGCGCTTGCCGTCACCAGAACCGGGTCGGCGCGATAATCGCCGGGAAAGAGATGCTGCAGGTTCTTGATCTTGGGCAGGTCGTTGATGACGATATAGGGATAGGTCGGATGCGTCGTCAGGAAATCCTGATGATAGGCCTCGGCCGCATAAAATTGCCGCGCAGGCTCGATCTTGGTGACAACAGCCGCATCGAAGACCTTGGCGTGGTTGAGCTGCTCGATATAGGCCTTGGCAATGTCGGCCTGTGACTGGCTGGTCGGGAAGATGGCCGAACGATACTGCGTGCCGCTATCCGGCCCCTGACGGTTCAGCTCCGTCGGATCATGCGCCACCGAGAAATAAATCTGCAGTAGATGCCCGTAGCTGATCTTATGGGGATCGAAGACGATACGCACGGATTCGGCATGGCCGGTATCGCCCGTACTCACTACTTCATAATGGGCCGCATCCTTGCTGCCGCCCGTATAGCCCGAAGTCGCGCTGATCACGCCGTTGACGTGCTGGAAGACGCCCTGGACGCCCCAGAAGCAGCCGCCGGCAAGCACCGCTGTCTCCGTGCCCGATGAACCTGCCTTTTCATCCATACCCGGCGGCGGGATGACGCGTGCATCCTCGGCCGATGCGCGGCCGACAAATTGCAGTGCGATGGCGCCGACCAGCACAGCGGCCGCCATGAGTCCGGCAAGGCGCGCAACCCGCGCTGAACCGATGCGGATCATATCTGTCGATGAAGTCTTCATGACACTCTCCTCTCGACCGCCATTCTAAACTCTTCGGTCACAAGGAGATACGGGAAGGCGAGGCTCAATGTTACACACGCCCGCGTGCAACACCGAAACGTGAACGCCGGATGCAGCTCAGTAGTGCGGCGGCTTGGTAATGGCCGGTGCGTCGAGCGACTGCTCCTCCAGCGTCAGAAACCGCTCGGTCAGCCGGTCTAGCTTCTGCCTGGTCTGCTCGACTACCTTCCATTGCTCGGCGAGCTGATCGGAAAGCTCCTCGATCGTCTTGCCCTGGTAGGCGACCGTTTCCTCAAGTTTGGTGATGCGGCTCTGTTCGTCTGACATGTCTGATCCCTTTCGCAACGATCTACAGCACCGGTACCGTCGCGTACAGCCCTTCCATTCCGCATGAGGCGAGCTGCAGCGTCGTTTGACGGTAATGTGACAAAACTGAAAAACAGCTGAAAAGACCCGTTACCTAAATGACATGGCGGCCTTCTAAAGAGAGCGCAGAGACGCGCCGGTTTTGAAGGCCATTCCTTCCGCAGGCGCACCCTTTCTGAAGACTGCGGAGAAGCGCCTTGAAGATCATCCAGATCACTGACACGCATTTGAGCCCCAACAAGCCGCATTTCAACGGCAATTGGGAGCCGCTGGCGAAATGGATCGAGGCAAGCGGCGCCGATCTCGTCGTTCACACCGGCGATCTCAGCGTCGATGGCGCCGACAAGGACGAAGATCTCATCTTTTCGATGGATCTGATGCGGCAGGTCTCCCTGCCGATGCTGATCGTGCCCGGCAACCACGATGTCGGCCACCTGCCCGGCTCCTATCAGCCCGTCAATCCAGAGCGGCTGGAGCGCTGGCGCCGCCTCGTCGGTCCGGACTACTGGGCGAAGGATGTCGGCAACTGGCGCCTGATCGGCCTCAACAGCCTGCTGATGGGCTTCGAGGATGCCGAGGAGCAGAAGCAGTTCGACTGGCTGCAGGAGAAACTCGAAAGCCGGAGTGAGCGCCGCATTGCGCTCTTTGCCCACAAGCCGCTCTTCGTCGATGCTCCCGATGAGGGCGATACCGGCTACTGGAGCGTGCGTCCGTCGCAGCGCAGCCGGCTCTATGATCTGATCGCAGCCCATGACGTGGCTCTCTTCGGCAGCGGCCACCTGCACTGGACCTGGGAAGGCCGCTTCAACGATACCAACCTGGTCTGGGCACCGCCCGCAGCCTTCATCCTCGGCGAGATGGAACGCGAAATGCCGGGCGAACGCCTGATCGGTGCCGCAATTCACGAGCTTGGCGAGACGGTCTCGACCGAGCTTGTCGCCATTCCCGGCATGACCGCTTACTTCCTCGATGACGTCGTCGTGGAAGTCTATCCGCAAGCAGCCCCCAAGGCAAAGGAGCCGACCGAATGAGCGCACTTTCGCTTCGCGGCATCGCCAAATCCTTCGGCGGCAATGCCATTCTCAAAGGCGTCGATCTCGATGTCCAACCCGGTGAGTTCATTGCGCTCGTCGGCCCGTCCGGCTGCGGCAAGAGCACGCTGCTGCGCATCCTCGCCGGCCTCGACCATGCCGACAGCGGCGAAATCATCCTCGGCGGCAGCGATGTTTCCGGCGTCGCGGCGGCGGACCGCAACATCGCCATGGTCTTTCAGTCCTATGCGCTCTATCCGCACCTGACGGCCTCGGAAAACATCGCCGTGCCGCTCGCCATGCGCCGCCTGTCGCGCGTCCAGCGTCTGCCCTTCATCGGCTCGCTGATCCCCGGTCAGCGCGCGGCCCGCACCGGTATCATCCGCGACGTCCGCGAAATGGCCGTCTCGCTGAAGATCGATCATCTGCTCGACCGCAAGCCCGGGCAGATGTCCGGCGGCCAGCGTCAGCGCGTGGCGCTTGCCCGTGCCATGGTGCGCCGCCCCGCCGTCTTCCTTATGGACGAGCCACTTTCCAATCTCGATGCCAATCTGCGCGTCCACGCTCGCGGCGAAATCGTCGACCTGCATCGCCGCGCCGGCGTGCCCACGGTCTACGTCACCCACGATCAGGCCGAGGCGCTGTCCATGGCTGATCGCGTCGCCGTCATGATTGGCGGCCAGCTGCTGCAGCTCGCCTCGCCGCAGACGATCTATGACGATCCGTCCCATGTCGAGGTCGCCCGCTTCGTCGGTCAGCCGCGCATCAACCTTTTACCGGCGCTCGCCGAAAACGGCATCGTCGCCTTCGGCGGTATCCGGCTTGCGCTGGAAGATGGCGATGTTACCGGCAAGAACGTGACCCTCGGCATCCGTCCGGAATTTGTGAGCATCACGCAAAACCGCCAGGATGCGCTCGCCGCCCATATCGAGCGAATGGAGTTCCTCGGCTCCGAAGTCATCCTCTACGCCAAGCTCGATGCCATCGGTGAGACCATGGTCGTCAAGCTCTCGCCGGCCGAAGCTGCCGGCCTTTCCGCCGGCATGCCCATTGCGCTGACGCTCATGGCCCAACAGGCGATGGTCTTCGCTGAAGACGGTCGCCGTTTGCGCGCGAGCCCGACCACCGTCGACGCCACGCGGGAGAAGGCGCATGGCTAGCATCGCTGCCACTTCCCTACCGATGCAGGCGGCCGCGGCGCGCGAGCGAAGCGAGGCCCGCACGGCCCTGCTCTTCGCCCTGCCCGCCATCATCCTGATCGTGCTCTTTATCATCGTGCCGATCGTCGCCGTCGTCGTGCTCGGCTTCACGGACTTCCAGCTCGGCGACAAGAGCCTGCGCTTCGTCGCCTTCGAAAACTACGCGCATCTGCTGCATGACCGCGCCTTCGTAAAGTCGCTCTGGAACACCGCGACCTATACCGCCATCGTCGCGCCCGTCTCGATCGCGCTTGGCCTCGGCGTCGCATTGCTGATCGAGAGCGAAGGCATCGGACGCAGCTTCTTCCGCACGGCCTATTTCCTGCCCGTCGCCTCGCTGATCGTCGCCATGGCGACCGTCTGGCAGTATCTCTTCCACCCCACCATCGGTCCGATCAACGCTCTGCTTGGCGAGATCGGCGTGCGTGGGCCAAACTGGCTCGGTTCGTCGGCAACAGCGCTCTACAGCCTGTCGATCATCGGCGTCTGGCAGTCGGTCGGCTTCAACATGGTGCTGTTCCTCGCCGGCCTAACGGCCATCCCGCGCGAGCTTTATGCCGCAGCCGAAGTGGATGGCGCGAAATCGGCATGGGACCGCTTCTGGCTCGTCACCTGGCCAATGCTTGGGCCGACGACGCTCTTCGTGACCACGATCAGCATCATCAATGCGGTGAAGGTCTTCGACACGGTGAAGGCCCTGACCGACGGCGGCCCGAACCATGCGTCCGAGGTGCTGCTTTTCACCATCTACCAGGAAGGCTTCGTCTATCTCCGGGTCGGCTATGCCTCGGCGATGACCACGGTGTTCCTCGCCATCCTCGTGGTGTTGACCTTCCTGCAATATCGCGCCCAAGACCGGCAGGTGCATTACACATGACCTCGACAGGCTTCACTCCCGGCCGCATCCTGCGCCTCTCGCTGCTGATCCTGGGCTCGCTCATCTTCCTCGCGCCCTACATCTTCATGATCTCGACCGCCGGCAAGGCGCAGGACGATATCTTCACCTCAGCTCTGAAGCTGATCCCGACGCATTTCTATTACGTCGAGAATATCGCCAAGGCGCTGAGCAAGGTTGACATGGGAACGCTGCTGTTCAACGGCGTCCTGGTCTGCGGCCTAATCTTCTTCTTCCAGGTGCTGATCGCCATCCCCTGCGCCTATGCCATGGCGAAGCTGAAATTCCCGGCGGCGCGCATGATGATGGTGCTGGTCATGCTCGGCCTGCTGGTCCCGATCCATGCAACGGCGCTGCCGCTCTATGTCGGCTTCAACAGCCTGTCGCTGCTGAACAGCTATACGGCTCTCGTCGCACCCTTCTCGATCTCGGTCTTCGCGATCTTCATGTTCCTGCAGTTCTTCCGTTCCATGCCGGATGATCTGATCCATGCCGCCCGCCTCGACGGCATGTCGGAAATCGGCATCGTCGCCCGCGTCATCGTGCCGAATGCCTGGCCCGCAGTCACCGCTTTCGCGATCTTCTCGGTCGTCGCGCACTGGAACGACCTCTACTGGCCGCTGATCGTCATTACCAAGCAGGAATATTTCACACCACCGCTGGGTCTCATGTATTTCCGCGCCGCCGAAGCCGGCGACGACTACGGCGCGCTAATGGCGGCAACCCTGATCATCACCCTTCCCCTCGTCGCGGCGTTCCTTCTGGCACAGAAGCGTTTCGTCGAGGGCATCACCATGACCGGTCTCAAAGGCTGATCGGTTCGAAATTCGAAAACGGAGAACGAGCGATGAAGCATATCACCCAGATTCTCGCCGCTGCGGCCATTTCTATGGTCGTGACGGTCCCGGCCTATGCCGAAACCACCCTGACGGTTCATTATCCCATGCCGGGTTTCTTCAAGAACGTGATGGACACGATCTCGAAGAAGTTCATGGAAGAAAATCCCGACATCAAGATCCAGTTCGCCGCCCCTTCGGCCACCTATGAGGAAGGCATCCAGACCATCCTGCGCCAGGCCGGCACCAGCGAAATGCCGGATGTCACCTTCATCGGCCTCAACCGCCTGCGCATGATCGACGAGCGCAATGTCGCCGTCGACCTTGGCCCCTTCGTCAAGAAAGAGGACAACATGGCCGAGAAAGGCTTCTCGGACACCATCCTGAAGCTCGCCCAGGTCAAGGGCAAGCAGGTCGGCCTCGCCTTCGCGACATCCAACCCGATCATGTACTACAACGCCGACCTGGTGAAGGCTGCCGGCGGCAACCCGGACAACCCGCCGAAGACCTGGGACGAGGTCATTACGCTTGCCGGCAAGATCAAGGCGCTCGGCAACGGCGTCGACGGCATGGACTTCCGCTGGCAGGGCGACGACTGGATGTTCTCCGCCCTCCTCTTCGGCGCTGGCGGCAAGATGCTGAGCGACGACGAGACGAAGGTTGCCTTCAACGGTCCCGAGGGCCAGAAGGCTGTCGAACTGATCCAGCGCTTCGTCAAGGAAGGCGGCATGCCGGTCTTCACCAAGGCTGCCGGCGAACAGGCTTTCGCTGCCGGCAAGGTCGGCTTCGAATTCCAGACGACCGGTGCTCTCGTCAACACCATCAAGAATGTCGGCGCCAAGTTCGATCTGCGCACCGCCAAGCTGCCGCTGATCGACCCGGTCAACGGCCGTCTGCCGACAGGCGGCAACGCCGTCGTCATCTTGACTCATGATCCGGTCAAGGAAGAAGCCGCCTGGAAATTCGCCAAGTTCGCCGCCGGCCCCTATGGCGCCTCGGTCGTCGTTCCCGGCACCGGCTATGTTCCGAACAACGAGCTTGCCGCCAAGTCGGCCGAATATCTCGGTGACTTCTACAAGAAGAACCCGCTGTTCCAGGCTGGCCTCAGCCAGATGTCGATCATGGTTCCCTGGTATGCCTTCCCGGGCGCGAATGGCGTCAAGGTCACGCAGACCATCGTCGACAATCTCTCGCGCATCGTCGATGGTTCGGCCGCTCCGAAAGAAGCGCTCGATGATGCCGCTTCAGACATAGAAGGCCTGCTGCCGCGCAGCTGATCTTTCGAACCGATCTGAACAATCCGCGCCGCCTCCCAACAAGAGGCGGCGTTTTCATTCGCAGGCAGGGTCAGCATTGAATGGCGAGATCGCGCACTGTGCCGCCCACACGCATCCGATAGGGTACGGTCAGATGACGCGGCGGCGCGGCATTTTCAGCCATATCGAGCAGCAGCGAGGCGGCAGCGGCCCCCATGGTTCCATCCGGAATTTCCACCGTCGTCAGGGACACTTCACCCAGAAAACCGAGGGAAATCCCGTCAAAGCCGGCGACCGAAATATCGCGCGGAATCGAAAAACCCTGACGCCGAAGCGCGCCCATGACACCGAGCGCCAGAAGATCGTTGGAAGCAATGATCGCCGTCGGGTCGAACCGCGAAATCGCATCCGAAAGATCGAGCTGTTCCAGGCTGTTTACAAAGGAAATTTCGAGCGCATCGAGGGGCTGTTGCCCCGCCGCTTCCATCGCCCTGATATAGCCGAGATGGCGCAGCTTGGCCCGATCCGACGCGGAGAAGTGGCCTGATATGAACAGGATGCGGCGATGACCCTTGCCTAGGAGGTGATCGGTCAGATCCCGGCCCGCGCCGAAATTATCGGTCGCGACCGCGGCGGTAAAGCGGGCGGTCGGCAGGTTACCGAGCAATACGGTCGGCGGCAGGGCGGAGGACAGAACAAGACTGCGCTCGGGATCGCAGAGCGTCAGGATCAACCCAGTCGGCTGCTGCTGGAGCAGCGAGGCGACGGCATCGACCTCCTGTGCCGGATCGTAATTTGATTGCGCGATCAGCACGCTATGCCCCGCGTGAAGAGCTCGGTTCTGGATGCTGGAAAGCGAAGCCGCGAAAACCGGATTGGTGATGCTCGGAATGAGCACGCCGATCGCCGGCCGCCCGGTGCCGGTACGCCCACCTGCCCGATAGCCGAGCTCCGCCGCCGCCCGGCGCACGCGCCGCACCATCTCGTCGCTGACCGGACCGCTGCGATTCATGACCCGGCTGGCGGTCGCAACCGAACAGCCGGCGCGAAAGGCGATCTGCTGGAGCGTCGACATGATATCAATCACCTCCGGCTTCGGTTTCAGCCCTCGACTGGCGCAGTCTTATGGGAATGTCCGGGATTTATATCAGACCGATGACACTTATTTGACAACCCTCCCCCGCACACCGCGACATTCCGGCCCTTGATCTTTGCTGCGGCGCAGCAGATGCTCGTTCCGATCGCAGCGGCGAATGATGCTGTCATCAATCGATGCCATGATTGCCGCGCTATGATCCGCAGATCCGCCCCTCGAAAGGATGCTCTCATGTCAGAAGCACGGACGCCTGCCACCACCACCGACAAGACCGAAAGACTGTTTTTCCTCGATATCAACGACGGACGAATCCTCTCCTCCGCCATCGACGGCACCGATTTGAAGCTCATCATCCAGCGGGCGGGCCGCAGCCCCGACGGCATTCTCGTCGACAGCGAGAACGGCTGGATCTACTGGACCGAAATGGGCAACGACTACAACGCCCATGACGGCTCCATCGAGCGCATGGACCTCGACGGCGGCAACCATATCACGCTGATTCCGCCGGGCAGCACGCTCGTCACGCCGAAGCAGATCCAGCTCGACCGCGACAACGGCAAGCTCTATTGGTGCGACCGCGAAGGCATGCGCGTCATGCGCGCCAATGTCGATGGTAGCAACATCGAAACTCTGGTGCAGAACGGCGACAGCCCGGGAGACAGCGCCGATATCGAACGCTGGTGCGTCGGCATCGCCCTCGACCTGCCGCTCGGCCAGATCTACTGGACCCAGAAAGGGCCGCCGGATGCCGGCCTCGGCCGCATCTTCCGCGCCGGCATCAATATCCCGGCCGGCGAAACCGCAACAAACCGCCGCGATATCGAAATTCTGCTGGATAAGCTGCCGGAGCCGATCGATCTTGAGCTGGATCTCGCCACCCGCACGATCTACTGGACGGACCGTGGCAATCTCCCCCGCGGAAATACCGTCAACCGCGCAGCGATGGACGATATCGCCGCAACGTCCGAAGTGGTCCTCGAAGGTCTGGACGAAGGCATCGGCCTCTCGCTCGATCTACCCAACAACCGCATGTTCTTCACCGACATCGGCGGCAATCTCTATTCCGCAAGCCTCGATGGTTCAGGCGAGCGCGAACTGCTGCACCATGCCGGCTCCTTTACGGGGATTGTTTACGCCGAAACCTGAGTAACGGATCGATGTAGGCGCGCAGGCAGGCGCGTCTACATCCCATCCTCGTCTGCCACCATCCGGTCCAGATTCTGGTTCAGCCGACGCATCAGTTGAACCAGCGTTTGCACCTCATCGGCGCTGAAGCCCGATAGAACCCGCTCTCTGCCTTCCTCCAGAGCCTGGCGCGCCGCCGGGAGCTTCGCAATCGCTTCATCCGTCAGCGATATGAGGCTGCTGCGGCCGTCCGCCGGATCGGGCGTGCGCCGGATCAGCCCATCCCGCTCCATGCGCGCCAGCATCTGCGCCATGGACGGCTGCTCGATCTTGGCAAATTTCGCCAAATCCCTCTGCGACATCTGCGCCCCATTCCGAAGCAGATACAGCACCGGCAGCTGGCCGATGTTGAAACCTAGCGCCTTCACCCGCCGCTCGCCCAGTCGCGAAAAGGCGCGCGCCGCCATGTTGATCAGCGGCGCCGGCGTATCGAACAAATCCCAATCTGTCATTTCCCCATCACTTGAATAGGTACCTATATTAATTTATATAGGCACCTATGTACAAAATTATGAGAGCACTGTCCATGAGATCTTATCCCCGCATTGCCATTATCGGCGCCGGGCCTGGTGGCCTGACGCTGGCCCGCATCCTCCACCAGGCCGGCGTGCCGAAGACCGTTTTCGAACGGGAAGAACATGCCCTTGCCCGGCCGCAGGGCGGCACGCTCGACCTGCATGTCGAATCCGGCCAACTGGCGATGCGCCGCGCCGGCCTCTACGAAGAATTCCTGCAGATCGCACGCTATGAAGACCAAGGAAGCCGACTCTACGCCAAAGACGGCACGCTTATCTTTGCGGATGACGATGCTGAGACATCCGACCGGCCGGAGGTAGATCGCACGGCATTGCGGCAAACGCTGCTCGCCTCCCTGCCGGCTGAAACCGTCCGTTGGAACCATGCTCTGCGTGAGGTGCGTCCGCTCGACGACGGCACATACGAGCTGCTCTTCGAAAGCGGCACGGCCGGTCCCTTCGATCTCGTTGTGGGCGCCGATGGCAGCTGGTCCAAGGTCAGACCGCTGGTGTCGTCGTACCACCCTCAATATAGCGGCATCACCTTCATCGAATTCGGCATCGACGATGTCGACGCGAGCCACCCCGATCTTGCGACCCTCGTCGGCCGCGGCAAGATCAGCGTCGAGGCCGACGGACGTGGCCTGATCGTCCAGCGCAACGGCAACGCCCATCTGCGCGCCTATGCGATCTTTCGCGTGCCGGCCGACTGGGCCGAGAAAACCTTCGACTTTACAAAACCGGCAAAGGCTCGCGCACGGCTTGCCGCCGAATTCGAAGGCTGGGCGCCGGAAATCGTCGGCCTTATCGAAGCCGGCAACGACCATATCGTCCCGCGGCCGATCCATGCGCTGCCGGTCGGCCACCATTGGCAAAATCGAATCGGCATCACACTTCTCGGCGATGCCGCGCATGTCATGTCGCCCTTTGGCGGCGAGGGCGTCAATATGGCCATGTTGGATGCCGCGGAGCTTGGCCGTCAGCTTCTCGAAAACGATGACTGGAAAGGCGCCGTCAAAGCCTATGAAGCAGAGATGTTCGAACGCGTCGTCGCGGCGGCCGAAGATGCTGCGGAAGCCGTCGCCACAGAACTCTCCCATCTCGGCGCGGAACTCTCCCTTCAACATTACCAGGCGCATCTCGACGCCCGTCTTCAAGGCTCCGCCGCCTAGAACAGCGCAAAGAAAAAGCGGGCCAAGATGGCCCGCTCCAAGGATATTATTCCATCCCATCGGGACGGTAACTCAGTTACCCTTGCGCACGCCATCCAGCAGATGCGGCAGCGCCCTGACGCCATCATCGCGCAATTCCGCCGGCAGCAGTCCTTCCGGGAGATCCTGATAGGAGACCGGACGCAGGAAGCGGCGGATGGCGAGCGTGCCGACCGAGGTCGTACGGCTGTCCGAGGTCGCCGGGAAAGGCCCGCCATGCACCATGGCATGGCTGACTTCGACCCCGGTCGGCCAGCCATTGGCGAGGATGCGCCCGGCCTTACGTTCCAGCACCGGCACAAGCTTGGCGGCCGTGGCATAGTCATCCGCTTCGATCTGCAGGGTCGCGGTCAGCTGACCCTCGAGCTTTTCCGCAACGGCAATCATCTGGTCGACATCCTTGCAGCGTACCAAAAGGCTTGCCGCGCCGAAAACTTCGTGGCCCAAGCGCTCGTCCGCCAGGAACTCCTCCGCTTCTGTCTCGAAGAAGATGCCCGGGCTGCGATTGACGCCTTCGGCCGGAGCGCCATGAGCGACGGTCTTGACAGACTCATGTTCCGCCAATGCCGCAACGCCCTTGTCGAAGGCGGCGTGAATGCCCGGTGTCAGCATCGGCGCTGGCGCGCGGTCGCTCAGGGCGTCGCCGGCTGCCTGGACGAAACGGTCGAGATCAGGGCTCTCGATCGCAAAAAGCAGGCCCGGATTGGTGCAGAACTGGCCGGCGCCGAGCGTCAGGGAATCGATGAAGCCCGTCCCGATCGCCTCGGCGCGTGCTGCGAGAGCGGCGGGGAACAGGAAAACGGGGTTGACGCTGCTCATCTCGGCATAGACCGGGATCGGCTCCGGACGAGCCGCGGCAATGGCGCCGAGCGCCAGGCCGCCGCCGCGCGATCCGGTGAAGCCGACGGCCTTGATGCGGGGATCGCGCACCAGCGCGGCACCGGTCTCGTTGGCACCGGTCAGCAGCGAAAATGTGCCCTCCGGCAGGCCGCATTGGGCGACGGCGGCACGGATGGCGCGGCCGACAAGCTCGCCCGTGCCGGGATGGGCAAGGTGGCCCTTGACGACGACCGGGCAGCCGGCGGCAAGTGCCGAAGCCGTATCACCGCCGGCAACCGAGAAGGCGAGCGGAAAATTGCTGGCGCCGAAGACGGCGACCGGGCCGAGCGGGATCTGGCGCAGGCGCAGATCCGGCCGCGGCAGCGGCTTGCGCTCCGGCAAGGCCGGATCGACGCGCAGATCGAGCCACTCGCCGGCGCGGACCACCTGCGCAAAGAGCCGCAGCTGGCCAACGGTGCGAGCGCGCTCGCCCTGCAGGCGCGCCACCGGCAGGCCGGTCTCCTCCGTCGCGCGCTCGATCAGGGTATCGCCAATCTCCATGATGTTGTCGGCAATCTTTTCGAGAAATGCTGCGCGCTGCTCGGGGCTGGTGGCGCGGTAGACGTCGAACGCCTGAGCGGCCAACTCGCAGGCTTTAGCGACATCGCTCTCGCTGGCGACCGCAAAGGCCGGCTCCAGATTTGCGCCGGTTGCCGGGTTGATCGCACGCACGGTTCTGTTGCCGCCGGTAGAATCTGAGCCGATCAACAGATCGCCGCGAATCTCGAAAGACTGTGTCATGGGTATTCCTTAAGGATGTCGGAGCGCTAGGGCATTGCGCTGTGAGAGCAGATAGCAGGATGGGATGACAGATATAAGATGATAATCGTCATCTAATTATCAAGGTGCATGTCCTGAGATCAAGGCGGCAACGTCAATTAATCATACTTTTTCTGCATATGGCGCTGCGGCCTCTTTCATGCCAATTTAGCGCCCATCCGAAAGATCGAGTGCGACCGAGTCCCATGTCTATTGCGCTGCTTGGCGATCCGATCGTCCAGTTCTTCATTCTGGTTGTCGTCGGCACATTCGTCAGCCGCGTCATGCTGCGTCATCAGCGGGCCGGCCGTCTGATCGGTCAGATGGCCTTCTTCGTCTGCCTGACTGCACTTTTATTCTATCACGGCATCGTGCCCTATGAACCGAGCCCGCCGCTGGAATCGGTGACGCTGCGCACCTTCACGGGTTTTGCCAAGATCGTCTGGTGGGTCAACGGCGCCTGGGTGCTGATCGCCTGCGTGCGGCTGTTCCTGATTTTCGAGCGCAAGCCCCGCGAGGGCCGGCTGCTGCAGGATCTGATCGTCGGCGTCATCTATCTCGGCGCCATTCTTTCCATCGTCGGCAATGTCTTCAGCGTCCCGATCGGTACACTGATCGCAACATCGGGTGTCTTCGCCATCATTCTCGGCCTTGCCTTGCAGAGCACTTTGAGCGACGTCTTCTCCGGCATCGCCCTCAATCTCGGCCGTCCTTACTCCGTTGGCGACTGGATCGTCCTCGAAAACGATGTCCAGGGCCGCGTCGTCGAAACCAATTGGCGCGCCACGCAACTGCTGAGCGGCACCAACGATCTGATCGTCATTCCGAACAGTATCCTTGCCAAGACGCGGCTGACCAATCTTTCCTCGCCTGACGAAAGCCACGGTGCAACCGTCACCGTACGCATTCAGCCCACCACCCTGCCACGCATCATCGCGGATGTGATGCAAAACGTCTTGCTCAGCTGCAACTCGATCCAGAAGAACCCGGAACCCAGTGTCGCCATCACGTCCATCGATGGGCAGGCGATCGAACTGCAGCTGTCCTTTCGCGTGCGCGATATGTCGCTGACACAAGCCGCAAAGAACGAGATCTATGATTTGCTATTTCGTCACGCCAAGGCAGCAAACCTGAAATTCGCCGATCCTCCCGGCACGATCATGCTTCCCATGGAGCAAAAGCCCGAAGCGGCCGAGGAGAAGCAACATGCGCCCGGAACGCCCTGGCGGCTTATCAGCAATATCCCGCTGTTCTCTTCGCTGACCGAGGATGAAAAGGAACATCTGGCATCGCATATGCAGCGCCGAACCTATCGCAAGGATGCCGTCATCGCCGAACAGGATGCCCGCATGCGAGCGCTCACGATCGTCCGCTCGGGCGTCGTCAGCATCACTCGCCGCGAAGGACATCGCCAGATCGAGCTGACGCGCCTTGCGCCAGGCGATTATTTCGGTGAGAACGGGCTGCTGATGGGATCCGGTGAAGTCGGCACGGTTCGCGCCCTCACCTTCGTCGTCACCTACGAAATCGGCGATGAGTGCCTGGCGCCGCTACTGCACGACCGGCCGACTCTTGCCGAAGAGCTCGGCGCCATCCTGGCAAAACGCATAGAGGAGGAGGAGCATCTCTTCGCCAATGCCGACATGCTGGCACACGGCAATCCGGTCAGCACGCTGAGCTCGCGCATCAGGCATCTCTTTCAGCTATAGAGCAATTCCAGGAAGAGTGCGCAGCGGCTTTCCGTCCGGAATTACGAGACAACAAAGAGATAGAGCGGCTCAGAGATTCCCTGAAAAACTGAACCGCTCCAGCAGCACCATTAGGCCGCATCCGCCGCCTTCTTTGATCGTGAAGTGGCAAAGAGATTTTGCCCGATGGCGCGGGCGGTATCGAGATGGGAACTCATATCCTGTGCTTCCGTCAACAGCAGTTCGGAGATCGCGACGGGAGCGCCGCAATATCCGAAAATTCCATGATCGATCTGCATTTTCATGGCGCCGAAATAACCGTGGCGCGCATAGGTGCGCATGGTCGCACCGCCGATAGCGATCAGATGGACGCGAAGATGGCGTAATCTCTTGATCGGCCTGTCACCGGGCATGTCGTCATAGGCCCAGCCATTGGTGAACACCCGATCGATCCACCCCTTGAGCAGGCCGGGCATGGACCACCAATAAACGGGATAGACCAGCACCACCGCATCGGCACGATCGATTCGCGCTTGCTCGGCAACGACGTCATCAGGCGACGGACCTTTTCTGAGATGAGCGGCGATATCGGCGGCGCTGAACCTCGGATCAAAACCCTCCACCGTAAGATCCGCGATTTCAAACGTGGCGCCCGAAGCCGTTATACCTTCGGCAACTTTGGCTGCGACGGCGTGGCTGAACGAATCGGGATTCGGATTGGAGACGACGATAAGCGCATGCATGTGAAAAACTCCTGCTGGCTCATTGTGAGCGGCGGCTCAATCTTATATACTTTTAGTAAGTTACTTTTGGTATATAGCGATGTCAAGCGCGCAGACAAATAAACCGGAGCCCCGCACCCGTCTGACGCGGGAGGAGCGATACCGGCAGCTCATCCAGGTTGCCTGGCAAATCATCGGCGAAGAGGGAACGGAAGCCCTGACATTGGGACGACTTTCGGAGCGTGCCGGCGTGACGAAACCCGTGGTCTACGACCACTTCACAACTCGTTCCGGCCTACTGGCTGCGCTCTATCGCGAATACGATATCAGACAGACGGCAGTGATGGACAAGGCGCTTGATGCAAGCAGCCCGACGCTGGCAGGCAGGGCTGAGGTGATAGCCGCCTCCTATGTCGATTGCGTGCTGCTGCAGGGGCGCGAAATACCCGGCATCATCGCCGCGCTCGCGGGCTCGCCGGAGCTCGAAAAAATCAAACGCGAATACGACACGGCTTTCATCGAGAAGTGTCGCGCGCTGCTCGCTCCTTTCGCCGATGCAGGCTCCATCAAATCAGCGGGCCTCTGGGCGATGCTGGGTGCGGCCGAAGCGCTGTCCTATGCCGCCACGACGGGCGACATCAGCCCGCAGCAGGCGAAGGACGAGCTCTGCGAAACCATCAAGGCCATGGTCGCGAGAAACAAGTAGAGGCCGGTCTCGCACCCCGCCTTCCACGTGGCGCATCGAGGCCAACCAGTCAGTTCGATTGCGCTGCCGGCGCTGCCTTGATCTGCCCGGCATAAAACGCCTTAGCATCACCCGTGAACTGCTCGCGCGACATCGGCCGCGTGTAGAACATATGGCCGCCGCGATAGAGCTTCATCGCCACGCGATCAGCAAAGGCGGGAGGCATGTGGTCGAGCACATATTTGTTCACGCCGAAGGGGATGACGAGATCGCTGTAACCCTGCCCGATCATCACGCGGAAGGATGGCGAGAGCGATAACAGCTCCTTGAGATCGTCGCCAACACCGGCGGTCCCGCGCGAGCCGCCATTGTGCCCGCCCCATTTCCACTCCCTGTTCACCGATGTCGACAGAAGCGTGTAGGTCATGTCGGTATGAAAGCCCAGTTCGTCACGGGCATAGCCTGAAAAGGCACCGCCATAAGCACGAACAAAGCCATCCAGGATCGGGTCGCCGCCATGCTCGGCCTCCGACTGCGGATAGGGGTCCGGCGCCAGAAACGAGGCATCATAAGCACTCGCCACGTCCGCGCCGTCACCATCGGAATGTTTGCGGTAGACCCCGCCGAGAAAACCTTGGTTCTTGGCAACGACATCCTGCGGTATGCCGGTCAGCGTCGCGACGCGCCCGTAGAAGGCCTGGCCGGAATCTCCCGACGGCGGCCGCCTGGCAAGGGTCGGCAGATATTCGTTGAAGGCGAAGGCCTCGGCATCCTGCATCGCTTTCTCGCTGAAGGCGTTTTGACGCTCCAGTTCGGCCGCCGCCAGTGACGGCAGCTGTAGGGCTGCGCCAAGCGCATCCTCACCGCCTCCGAAGACGAACCGGCCCTCCAGCAGCGGCGACAGCATGACGATGCCGGAAATCAGAATGCCCTGATCCTCGCGCAGGCTGTTGGCAATCTTGACCGAACGAAACCCGCCATAGCTTTCTCCAAGAATGTACTTCGGCGACGACGCCCGGCTGTTATGGGCAACGTAAAGGGCGATCGCCTTGGCGAGGCTTTCGGCATCGCTGTCGATACTATAGAAATCATTCTGATCATCGGGCTTGGCAGCGCGGCTCCAGCCGGTGCCGATCGGATCGATCAACACGAGATCGGTGAATTCCAGCCAGCTTTGCGGATTGTCGACCAGCTTGGCATGGGCGCCATCGCGCCCGTCTGCGCCGAAATCGACGATGCGCGGACCGACGAGCCCGAGATTGAGGAAGGCCGAAGCAGCACCCGGCCCGCCATTGAACACGAAGGTCACGGGCCGGTTCGCATCCCGATTCTTGGCGACATAGGCGGTGTAGAAGATCGCGGCGCTGCGCTGGCCATCCTGGCCGAAAAGATCGAGCGTACCCGCCGTCGCCGTATAGGGAATGGTCTTGCCATCCGTAGTCAGCACATGGTCGCTCACGGCATCGGGCGGCAGGAGCGAGAGCACGCCGCTCGCACTGGCAGGCGCGCCGTGGCCCTGCTCGGGCGGAGCGGCGGATGCCGTTGCCGATATCAGCGAAAGGGCCAGCGCCAGGCCGGGAACCATCTGGCGAAAAGACATGAAACGCATCCTCCAAAGGGATCATCGCATAGCTGTCGTTGCCGGCGATACTATGTCACAGACGACAAGCGCCGAAACTCAAGAGATGTTGATCGATGGCCTCAGCGGTTTTGAGCCTATGGGCCGTTTGCCAAAGTGGCATGCGCTGCGGGGACATGAGCCGATAAAGAGATCGTAAGGGGAATGACGATGAAACAGGATATCGAAATCAAGACGGCCGACGGCATTGCCAAAGCCGCTATCTTCCGCCCCGATAATGGTAAATCAGCCGAGCACGGCGTGGTCCTCTATATGGATGCCATGGGTCCGCGCGCGGCGCTCGATGGCATGGCGCAGCGGCTGGCGAACGCAGGCTATATCGTGCTGCTTCCCGATCTCTTCTATCGTTTCGGCGCCTATGGTCCCTTCGACGGCGGTGCCTTTGGCCATCCGGCATCCCGCGAAACGATCATGACGATGCTGCGCGGCACGACGCAGGAAATGACCAAGGCCGATAGTGCCGCCTTCCTCGACGCTTTCTCAGCCGCCGGCGCCAAAGGTGCGGCCGGCGTGGTCGGCTATTGCATGGGCGGAGGCCGCGCGCTGACTGCCGCTGCCACCTATCCCGACCGCATCGCGGCAGCCGCAAGCTTCCACGGCGGCAATCTTGCGAGCGAAGCGGAAGACAGTCCGCACCGGCTCGCCGCCGACATCAAGGCCCGCGTCTATGTCGGTGTCGCCGGCGTCGACAACAGCTTTCCGCCGGAGCAATCGGCGCGTCTTGCCGAGGCGCTCCGCACCGGCGGCGTCGATTACACCATCGAAAACTATGTCAGTATGGCACATGGATGGACGGTGCCGGATCATGGCGTCTATGACGAGATCGGCGCCGAGCGGCACTGGAAGCGGCTGCTGAACCTGTTCGACGAGGCCTTGATGTAGTCGATTGAAGGCGGCATCCCATTGCCATCACAGCGGGATGTCGCCATCCGATCCGGAGATCAGAACTTGATCCTGTCGATGCTGGTCAGCGTCGTCTTCTGCGAAACGCCGGGCGCATTGACCATGTGCCAGGCCACATATTGCTCACCGTAAAGCTCTGTCGATGACATGCCGTCGACGGGCAGGACGATGTTCATGCCGTTGAGCGCCGCATCCGTCGCCGTATCGAGCACCGCGCCTTCCGAGGCCGTGCCTGTCACGATGATGGTCTTGATGCCCTTGTCCGAGAGAATGCTGCGCAGATTGGTACCGATGAACTTGTCCGCCCCGGATTTGACGATCGGCTCGCTCGCCAGGGGCGCCAGCGCCGTTGCGATATCCTGCGGCTCGCCAACACCGGCCAGGCTGAAGACGACGAGCATCTCCTTGGCGCGCGCCTGATCGAGCAGGATTTTCACCTTGGGAACAGACGCCAGGCAACGGGGCTTGGTCTTCACGTTGCACGGTCCCTTGGTCGGGTCCTGCGCACCGTTGAAATCGAGGACCAGCAGCGCCGTCGTCTTCGGATCGACGGTAACTATCTTCAGCTCCGGCGCCGCTGGTGGCTTCACCTTCTGCCAATCATCGATGATCGTCTGCGCTGCTGCCGGCGAGGTCACCGCGTAACCAAAGGTCCAACAAAGAACAGAAAAACCGAAGCCGAAAGCAAGGCCCGATTTCCGCCTCTCTCCATTTGTCTTCCTGATCAGGCTCCTCTCCCGCATCGGCACATTCCCTTCGCTTGACGGTCGTGGAGGAGAGATAGGCCATAAACCAGGACGGAGTAACGAAACTCTTCGTGATAGCGCTCCAAAGTGTGCGGCCCGCATATCTCAGGCGGATCACCCGAACTCCTATGTCGCCGCCTCGTCTATCGGCCCTCCAGAATCCCCGTCGCCGCGAAGCTTGCCGAGCACCTCCTGCAAAGCCTGCTTCAACGCATTAATCTCCTCAGAACCGGCGATATTTGACCAGCGCTGATCCACAAGGCGACCGGTTGCCGCTGCTATTGGCCGCACGCCTTTGCCACGCTCGGTCAGAAACACAAGTCTTGCACGTCGATCGTCGGGGTCCGGTCGGCGCTCGACATAACCCAGGCGCTCCAACTCCTCCACCGCCTGCGTCATCGTCTGCTTGCGGACATGGGCAAGCCTAGTGAGCTCACTCACCTGAATTCCTTCCGGACGCATGAAGGTAAACACATTGGCATGCGGTGGTCGGATATCGCCATAACCGGCCTCTTCCAGCGCGGCTTCGACATCCTGTGTCCAATGTTGATGCACGAGCCGCAGCAGCAGGCCCAGGGACGGGCGAGTGGGAACACAATCTTCCATGATATAGACAGGTACCTGACTATTATGTTAAATAGACAGGCACCTTACCATTTTATTTCACGAAAGGATACCCACATGCCCTCCCTCAATGTGCTTGACTCGTCGATCTTCTACGAGGATGCCGGAACGGGAACACCCTTCGTCTTCCTGCATGGCAATCCAACCTCATCCTACCTGTGGAGGCATATCAGCCCGGCCCTTGCCGTGCGTGCCCGTCGCCTGGCTCCCGACCTCATTGGCATGGGCCAGTCCGGCAAACCTGATATCGCTTATTCATTTGATGACCATACACGCTATCTCGAAGCCTGGTTTGACAAACTCGCGCTCGATGATGTCGTATTGATCGGCCATGATTGGGGCGGCGCACTCGCATTCGACTGGGCCGCCCGCCATCCGGAACGCGTGCGCGGCATCGCCTTCATGGAAACGATCATCAGGCCTTTGACCTGGAACGACCTGCCGAATGCACGGGCTCGCTATGAACTGCTGCGCTCACCGGGCACGGGCGAAGCGAAGGTTCTGGACGAGAATTTCTTCATCGAGCAGGCACTGAAAGCCACGGTCCTGAACGAATTGAGCGCCGAGGATCATGGCGTCTATCGCGCGCCCTACCCGACGCGCGAAAGCCGCCGTCCGCTGCTTGCCTGGCCGCGCGCGATGCCGATCGAAGGCGAACCCGCCGATGTCGTCGCGCGCATCGAAGCCTATGATGCCTGGCTTGCCCGCAGCGAAGATATCCCGAAACTGCTACTGACCTTCGATGGTCCGGCGGAGACGCTGCTGGTCAGCGAAAGGATGATAGACTGGTGCCGCGAGAATATTGCCGGACTGGAGATCGAAAATTGCGGACCGGCAAGGCACATCGCGCCGGAAGATCAGCCCCAAGCGATTGCGGCGGCCATCTCCAGCTGGGCCGCGAGTCATAGTCTATCTCGCTGAAAAGCCGATCTTCGCGACAGGAAAGGCCGCCACCTCTGCTCGACGGCAGGCGATCAAGGACAATCCATCGTTGACAAAAAACCGTCAGGCCATACTCTGCGCCTAAGCCCTTGCGATTGCCCAATTTTCTTTTGGAGATCAGGATCATGCCGGCACATTGCATGAGACGACTGGTTCTGGCAGGCATTATCCTCTGCATATCCGCCTATACGGCTACGGCCGCGCAAACGCTGGATCTCATCGCCCAAAAGGGCACGATCCGGATCGGTTATATCAGCGACGAAGCCCCCTTCTCCTTCAAGAAGAAGGATGGCAACCCGGCGGGATATGCCATCGATCTCTGCGGCAAGGTCGCCGATGCCGTCGGGCGCAAGGTTACCGATCTCAAGCGCGACTATGTCGAAACCACGCTTGCCGATGGCTTCGACGCAGTCAAAAGCAGCCAGGTCGATCTTCTCTGCGGCGCGCTGACCATCAGTCTCGGCCGACGCCAGAATGTCGATTTCTCCCAGCCGATCTTCATCACCGGTGCCAGCGCTCTACTGCGCAGGGATTCGCCCGATTATCTAATGGCTTTGTTCCTCGACAAGCGGCTGGCGCAGGTCTCCGCCAAGCCGGCCCCCGCGACGAGCACGATCGGCGTTCGCGCCGACACGACGACGGGCGCGACGCTGCGCGAGGCGCTGGGTTCCGACGTGCCGAAGACGCGGATCGCCGATTTCGCCACGCATCAGGACGGTCTGGTCGCGCTCGAAAACCATAAGATCGATGCCTATTTCGCCGATCGCGCCCTGCTCTTCGATCTCGCTTCCCATGCCCATAGTCCGTCCACGCTCGCGATCGGCAACCGCCTCTTCACGCATGAGCCCTATGGCATAGCCCTCCGGCAGGATGACTCTGCCTTCCGGCTGCTCGTCGATCAGACGCTGACCGAGACCTACCAGTCGGACGATTTCGCGAAATTGCTGACGACCTATTTCGGCCAGGAAGGCCCGATCCTGCGACGCGAGATCATGATGCAGTCGATCCCGCAATAAGCGCATTCAGGAGATGCCATCGCCTTTGCGACATCTCCGATCAGCATATGTCGCCGACAAACCCAGCCATTTCCTGATGGGACAGCGTGATGGTCGTCGTGCAAGCATCTTGAATATGTCGTAGACAGGCTCTGGTCGCCGCCGCACACATCATAAAATCCGTTTTCAGTATCAATCAGGGTCGCACGCAATGGCAGTATTTCCTCAAAAGGCGAAGGTCGTCATCATCGGGCTTGGCGGTATCGTCGGCGCATCGATCGCTCATCATCTGATCGAGCGCGGCTGGGACGATATTGTCGGCATCGACAAATCAGGCATCCCGACGGATATCGGCTCGACGGCCCATGCCTCCGACTTCTGCTACACGACCAGCCACGATTTCCTCTCCTGCTGGACGACCCTCTACTCCATCGATTTCTACGATAAGCTCGGCCACTATGCCCGCGTCGGCGGCCTCGAAGTGGCGCGCGTCGGCGATGACGACCGCATGGCCGAAATCAAGCGCAAGGTGACCTCGGGCAAGGCCTTCGGCACGCGCGTGAGCTTGATCGACCCCGCCGAGATCAAGGAAAAATTCCCGCTGATCGAAGAAAGCATGGTTCAGGGCGGGATGTGGGACCCGGATGCCGGCCTCGTCATTCCCCGCTCTCAGACCGTTGCCGGCAAGCTGATCGACCAGGGCGAAAAGAGCGGCAAGCTGCAGTCTTTTGCCAATACACCGGCTCAGTCGCTGATCGTTAGGGATGGCCGCATCTCTGGCGTCGTCACCCATCGCGGTACGATCGAAGCCGAATACGTGATCGTCTGCGCCGGTCTCTGGGGCCGCCTGATCGCCGAAATGGTCGGCGAAGACCTGCCGGTCATGCCGGTTGATCACCCTCTGACCTTCTTCGGTCCCTACAACGAGTTTGCCAATACCGGCAAGGAAATCGGCTTCCCGCTGATGCGCGACCAGGGCAACTCCGCCTATATGCGCGACACCGGCGACCCGAAGACCGCCGAAGGCGGTCAGATCGAATGGGGCTACTACGAAGAGAAGAACCCGCGCCTCTGCCATCCCCGCGATCTCCTTGAAAAGCACGAGGCTCGCCTTTCACCCTCGCAGCGCGATCTCGACATGGAACAGATCATCGAGCCGCTGGAACGCGCCATGGAATTGACGCCGATCCTCGGCGAACTCGGTTACAATGAAGGCCATTCCTTCAACGGCCTGCTGCAGGTTACCACCGATGGCGGCCCCTCCGTCGGCGAAAGCCAGAAGGTCCGCGGTCTCTGGTACTGCGTCGCCATCTGGGTGAAGGACGGTCCCGGCTTCGGCAAGCTCGTCGCCGACTGGATGACGGACGGCCGCACGCCGATCGATCACAACAGGATCGATTATTCCCGCTTCTATCCGCACATGCTGGAAGAAAAGTTCATCGAAGGCCGCTGCACCGAGGCTGCGCAGAAGATCTACAATCCCGCCGTCCACCCGCGCGAACCCTATGCGACCGGCCGCAATGTCCGTCGCTCGCCTTTCTATGAACGAGAAAAAGAGCTCGGCGGCTATTTCATGGAGCTCGGCGGCTGGGAGCGTGCTCATGGCTATGCCGCCAACGAGCACCTGCTCGAGAAATACGGCGATCGCATCCCTGTGCGTGAAAACGAATGGGACAACCGCCATTTCTGGCGCGTCTCCAATGCCGAGCATCTGGCACTGAGCGAGGATTGCGGCATCATCAACCTCTCGCATTTCGCCATGTACGACATCGAAGGCCCTGACCATGTCGAACTGCTGGAATGGCTTTGCGCGGCCAAGATCGGTGGCGACGCCAATATCGGCAAGGGCATCTACACCCACTTCCTGGACGACGAGGGCATGGTGCGCGCCGATTTCACGGTGATCCGCATGGCCGATCGTTGCCGCCTGATCGACGGCGCCGATGCGGGCCCGCGCGATTTCCACTACATGCGCCGCGTTGCCGAGGACAAGGGTTTCGACGTCACCATCACCGACGTCACCGAACGCTATGTGACGATCGGCATCTGGGGACCGAATGCCCGCACCAACCTGCAGAAGGTGGTCGAAAGCCCGGAAAACCTCACGCACGAAAACTTCCCCTTCGCCGCGATCAAGCAGATCCGCATCGCCGGCAAGAACGTCACCGCATTCCGCATTTCCTATGTCGGCGAACAGGGCTGGGAACTGCACATGGCCTATGGTGACGCGCTGGCCGTCTGGGATGCGCTGCGCTCGACGGGCGCGATCGCCGTCGGCGTCGAGACCTATGCCAACAGCCGCCGCATGGAAAAGAGCCTGCGCCTGCAGAATGCCGACCTGCTGACGGAATATAATCTTCTCGAAGCCGATCTCGCCCGCCCGAAGGTCAAGGACGCCGATTTCCGCGGCAAGGCGAAGCACCTCGAATATCGCGCCCGCGAGCATCAGCCGGCTATGCTCTGCACGCTCGTCGTGACCGATAACATCGACTCCAACGGCATTGCCCGCTACCCCGTTGGCATCCTGCCGGTCATGGATCCCCAAACCGGCGAAACCCTCGTCGATGAGCTCGGCCGCCGCTCCTTCACCACCTCGATCGCCTATGGCCCGACCATCGGCAAGAATATCGCGCTCGCCTACCTCCCCTGGTCCTATGCCCAGGAAGGCCGCAAGCTGACGGTCGAATATTTCGGCGAAACCTACCCGGTCGAAGTCGTCGGCGTCGGCTACAAGCCGCTCTATGACGCAGAGAACTTGAAGCCGAGAAGCTGATTTCTAGAGCGGTTCAGTTTCTCACGGAATCTCTGAACCGCTCTATCTCTTTGTTGTCTCGCGATTCCGGACGGAAAACCGCTACGCACTTTTCCTGCAATTGCTCTAACGAACCGGAAAGCGAGGTCATGCCTGGCTTTCTGGTTGTCTGTTGGGGCCGGTCGTCCGTCAGGCTGTATGATCGATGATGGCCTGCGCGATCTCGTCAATGTCGCGCTCATGGATTTCATGCCCTCCACCTTCGACTCGGTGCAGCCGCGCATTCCGCACCACCTTGGTGAAGGCCTCTCCGTGCCCTATGGGAAACAGCGGATCGGCTGTGCCATGGATCGCAAGGACCGGCAGCTTGATATCGGAGGCTTGAAGCCTTGCAGGCCTTTCCTCGCTCACGAGCGTGAAATGGTTCGTAGCACTGGCAAATGACGGCGCCCGTGCCATGTCGCGGGCGATCAAGGCACTTGCAGCGTCAGGATCATGCGGATGCCTGGTGCCGGCAAGCATGGCCGCCTCGCGGCGCAGGAAATCGGCAATAGCCTCAAGATTCGACCAATCGACTGCTTCGGCCGACCTGGAATGCTCCCGATAGGCCTCCGTCGAAGAAGGCAAGCCCTCGACGCCGCGCGGTGATGTGCTGATCAGCGTAAGCGTCCGCACGCGCCGGGGATGGCGCAACGCCACTTCTTGCGCAACGGCGCCGCCCATCGACATGCCCGCCACATGCGCCGTTTCCAATCCGTAGCCGTCGAGAATGGCGATGGCATCGTCGGCCAGATCGGTGAACGAATAACAGGGTTCGCCTTGCGGATAATGTGTCGAAAGGCCGGTATCGCGCTGGTCGTACCGGATCACATAGCGCTGTCGGGCGGCAAGTGCCTCGCAGAACCTGTCCGGCCACCACAGCATCGAAGCCATCATTCCCATGATCAATATGATGGGCGGGCTGGAGGGATCACCGAAAGCCTGGGTCTGCAGTTTCGCTCCCTTGACCTCGATTGACGTCTCGGTGGCGGCGAATGATCTCGTTTCTTCCATGACAAAGTCCATCCGATTGCAAATTGCAACTGGAATCCATATTGCATGACTGATCTTATTATGCAATCAGTTTATGAGGGAGCTGCAACACCGGGTATCGACTTCCGTCAAAGAAACTCCGAGATGAGGGAGGCTTGTAGTGCTGCAATGTGCTGATTTTTACGATGCTGAACTATCACGACATAACCGGCATTTGCGAGCCGCCGCCAGCGTCCGGACGCATGACCGGATACTCGACATCGGCTGCGGCGCTGGGCAAACCACCCGGCAAGCAGCTCTTGCCGCAACACAAGGCAGCGCGGTCGGCGTCGATGCTTCCGCCGAGATGCTTGAGATTGCGCGCCAACGTAGCGCTAAAGCGGGATTACGCAACGTCAGCTTCGAGTTGGGCGACGCGCAAACCTACGCCTTTCCAGCTGCCGCCTTTGATCTATGCATCAGCCGTTTTGGCGTCATGTTCTTCGCCGATCCGCCGGTAGCATTTGCCAATATCGCCCGGACGATGCGTCCGGGTGGACGCATTGCTTGGATGGTATGGCAAAGCGAAGAGCACAACAAATGGTCCAGCGCCATCAGGCAGGCGCTGGCTCCAGGAAGCACAATTTCTGAAAAAGCCGGCAAGGCGTTTTCGCTCGGCGATCCCGCCATAGCCACGAAGCTATTGAGCACCGCCGGCTTCACCTCGATCGACTTCATCGATGTGCACGAACCGGTCTTCTATGGACCTGACGTGGATTCCGCCGTCGATGCCTTGAGTAACCTGTATATGGTAAAGGACGCGCTCTCGCATACAGACGGCACAGCCGACCAATCACTGCAGCGTCTGCATGATCTGCTGGAGGCACACATGACCTCCGAAGGCGTGCTCTTCGACTCCCGCGCATGGATCATTACCGCAGATCGAGCCGGTGGCTAATTGACCCCCACCTCTGCTCGCGAATGCGCTGCGAGGCGGATCACATGGTTTCACCGTTGCCGGCTTGGAAGATCCCGACGGGCGGCGTAAGCGCGCCCTTGCATCGCCTTTTATCTCTTCGCATACCGCGCAATCATCATCGCCACGGCTTCGTCAACGACGCGCTGGCGCTCGCTGACCGAAGAGGCCTCGCCAACACCAACCACTCGCAGCCAGAGCAGCGGTTCGTTGAGCAGGCCGAGGAACTGGCGGGCGGCAAGTTCGGCGTCGGGAAGAACGAGTGCCCCGTTCTGATCGAGTTGTTTCAGATAGCCGACAAGCGCCCGCATGGCAGGGGCTTTACCGGCCTCGAAGAAGTTGCGCGGCAGATCGGGGAAGCGCGCGCCCTCGCTGATGACCATGCGAAGGAACGCCACCGCGATCGGCGGCTCCCAGAAATCTACGATCGCCTTCCCGATCCTGCCGAGGCCGACAGAAGGATCGCGTAGCGCCTGCTCGTCGGCGGTGATTTCTACGACAGGAAAATCCCGCCAGACCCGTTCCACGGCGGCCGAGAACAATGCTTCCTTGCTCTCGAACTGATTGTAGACCGTGCGCCGCGCCGCGCCGGATTCCTTCGCCACGAGGTCCATGCTCGCCCCCTCGTAACCATGCGTGAGAAACACGCGCGTCGCCGCGTCCAGAATGGCGTCGCGCTTGGGCGTGTCGGCGCGCACAGCCGGCTCGCTGTCCGAAGGCACTGTTTTCGGTACACGGCTACGCAGATCCGCCAAGGCATTCCTCTCCTATTGACTGCACTGCACTGTGCAGTGTAATTGAATGACACTGCACAGTGCAGTGCATAGGAGATACACGATGCCAGAGACAATTTCCACCATTTCCCCATCCGACGCGCATTTCATGTAAGGCTGCGAGCGTTTCGCGGCTGTGACCGGCTTTCCCGCTCAGGCTTTTATTGACAGCCTGGCCGAAAGCTCCCCCGACTTCGGGCGTTATCTCATCGAGTGGGTCTTCGCCGATGTGTACGGACGCGACGATCTCGATCTGAAGACGCGGGAACTCGTCATTATCGCTGCCGGCGCGGCGCTGGGCGCAACCGGGATCGACGTTATCAAATTCCATGTCCCAAATGCGCTCCGGGCCGGGGCCAGGCGCGCAGAAATCTTCGGCACGCTGATCCAGGTGGCGATCGTCGCCGGGATTCCCACGGCGCTGGCGGCCATCACGACGGCGGCGCAGGTCATGCCGAAGGCCGATACGACCGCAGACGGGGCAAACGCATGACCACGCCATCGCCTACACGCGAACTGGGCACGGCCGCGATCGTCGTCATGGCGGTCGCGGCGGCGCTTACTGTCGCCAATGTCTATTTCAATCAGGCGTTGCTCACCGCGATCGCGGCGGATTTCGGCGTCAGCCCGCGGGGTGTCGGGCTTATCGCCACCCTATCCCAACTCGGCTACGCCCTCGGCATCCTGCTGATCGTTCCACTCGGCGACCGCAGCGAGCCGCGTTCGCTGGTGCGCATCCTGCTCATCGGCGTTGCCATCGCCCTGGCAGCAGCTTCCTTCGCCCCGAAGCTCGGCATCTTGGCGGGCCTCAGCGTCGTCATTTGCATGGGAACCTGCGTCCCGCAGATCGTCCTGCCTCTGGCGGCCGGATTGACCCGCCCCGAGCGGCGTGGCCACGTCGTTGCATCGGTGCAAACCGGCCTCGTCGTCGGCATTCTCCTGTCGCGCACGCTGGCAGGCATCGGCGCCAACAGCTTCGGGTGGCGGCCGATCTACGGGATCGCCGCCGGTTTCATGGCTGCGTCAGCCGTCATCCTTCCGGGAGTGTTGCCGCAACGTGGGGCGGCTTCCGCAACCATGCCCTACGTGTCACTGCTCGGTTCCTTGTGGGGACTGTTTCGGCGGGAAAGGGATCTACGCCTGTCGTGCCTGCTTGGCGCGGCGGTGTTCGCAGCCTTCTCGGCGTTCTGGACGACGATTCCTTTCCGGCTCGGCCAGCCGCCATTTGGTCTCGACCTTGCGGGTGTCGGCCTGTTCGCCCTCTGGGGCGGTATCGGAGGGTTGGCATCCCTGTTCGCGGGCGGGCTGATCGACCGTTTCGGGGAGGAGCGCGTCAGCGCCGGAGCGATCCTGCTCGCTGCTGTCAGTTTCGGCGTCGTCCTCGTCAAGCCGGACAGCTATCTGGCTCTGGTCATCGGCGGAAACCTCCTGAGCTTCGCGCTGTCCGCCGGGCAGATCGCCAACCAGGCGCGCATCTTTTCCCTCGGTGTTGAAGCTCGCAGTCGCCTGAACACGATCTACATGGCCTTCACCTTCGCCGGCGGAGCGGGCGGGAGCGCGGGGGCTGGCATCATGTGGGCGACACAAGGTTGGAACGGTATGTGTGGCTTCGCCTTCGCATGTATCGCCATAGGCGGCCTTGCGGTCGGGGCCGCGAAGCTCGGACGAAACGCCCGAGCGATATGAGTGAGGAGGGCGCAACCATCAGAGCTCACGAACGCAAAAAGGCCGCCTCATTGGGCGGCTGAGCTACGCGACTTGGCAATTTGAGTCGGTTTTGTTGGCCCTCTTTGCGACGTTTGTTGCTTGGGACAGTCGAGCGCGCCTCACCCTTCAGGTTATTGTCC